>JBKHWS010000001.1:0-203321 GCA_046566385.1 Bacteriovoracia bacterium
AAGGAGAATTTTATGTCTAAGTATCTATTGATCGCTGCAGCTCTTGTTGTTCTTGCTGTTGCTTGTAACAAGAAAGAAGAAACTGCTGCTCCAGCTGAAGGCACAACTGTTGAACAAACAGCTCCAGCTACTGAAGCTCCAGCTGAAGAAGCTATGCCTACAGAAGAAGCTGCTCCTGCTCCAGAAGCTGCTCCTGCAGAAGAAGCTCCAGCTGCTGCTGAATAATCTTTAAACAGATTAACTAAAGCAAAAGGGCCCTCTTATGAGGGCCTTTTTTTTCTCATTTTTGTCAAACAAGAACATTTCACTCTTCCTCTACCTGAATTAAGTCTTAATTTACCTTCCATGCTTCGACCTCTGCAAGAGAGGGAATTAAAATAAACATGGAGGTGATTATGGAGAGAACGAATCAATGGGATCGACTTCATCCTGAAAGAAGTGATTACGATATAACGGATGTCATCCGTTTTCAGAAGGAAGATGTGGGAATTTTCCTTCTGAGAATTGCCATTGGCGGTCTGATGCTATTTCATGGAATCAATAAAGTCATTTATGGGACTGAACAGGTGGGAGAAATTCTCACGAGAGTGGGGATTCCGAGCTTCTTTTCCTTCGGAGTTTTTGTTGGAGAAGTTCTGGCCCCTATCCTGGTCATCATCGGCTACAAAGTTCGCTTAGGTGGTTTTTTAATTGCTCTCAATATGCTGATTGCCATTCTCCTGGTCCACTCCTCACAGCTGGATGAAATTAATCCGACGGGCGGCTGGATGATAGAGCTCAACGCCTTATATCTTCTAGGAGCAATCGCTATTACATTTCTTGGGGCCGGTAGAATTTCGATCAGTAAAGGAAGGGGTGCCTTAGACTGATTTTTGAGCTAAACTACCATGTATGAAAATCCTGAAAGAATTACTGGGGGAGGATCCCGAAAAAATATTCCTTCCCAAACACTTCACTCGCCTTCCCTTCTCAAAACCTCTGACCGCAGAAAAGTTTCGCCACCTTCTGGATTGGGAAATGGTGGAGAAAATACTTAAAGAGAAAAAGTCAGTTTTAAGAATTGTTCAGGATGGGAAAGTCATTAAGGACTATGTCGAACTAGATTTTGGTGAGGCCAAGAAACATCATGAACAGGGTCACACCTTGCTTCTTCGATACGCGGAAAAATCATCGAATGAATTACAGGAGCTGGCCCGGGACTTTGCAAAAAGCTTCCATACAGATGTGGACATCCAGCTCTATTGCACTCCGGAAGGTCATAATGCTTTTGGTTGGCACTATGACGTCGAGGAAGTTTTCATCATTCAAACCAAGGGAAGCAAAGCCTATAGCATTCGCCCTAATACAGTCCATCCCAATCCGCTGGTCAGGTCAATTCCAAAGGATATGGGCTATGAAAAAGAAAAAACGCCAATAGAAATAAAGGTCACCCTGGAAGAAGGAGACTGGCTCTATATCCCTTCCGGATGGTGGCATATCGCAAGAACTCAAAAAGAATCTATGCATATTTCAATAGGACTTATGCCTTCCTCAGCTGTCGACATCGCTGACTATCTTCCTCACTATCTGGCACATCAACCTTTTTGGCGTACAAGAATGCCTGTGCATCAGGATTTCAGTTCAAAAGATGAGGAAGTGGCCTTCTATCAGGATGCCATGGCAAAGCTGGGGAAAGATCTTTCCACCCAACTTTCTTCAAAGGAATTCATAGAAGGATTTCTAGCCTGGAAAAAAAAGAAAGATTAATAAAGGATACTGGTAAAAAGTTTCCCCGGAGATCCTGGGTAAGTAACCCAGTCATTCAAGGCGAGACCTGGATTAATCAGTGGTTCCATCCAGCTCATGACATCGATCCCTAACTTTCCAGAAAGGAAAATAAGGGCCATTCCTGCCACAGACATTACGAGTCTCATCCGCGAAGGATTCTCCAGGATGGGTTTCATTGCCGAAGACATTGTAGAAAGAATTAAAAACCAAATTCCTGAATATACGGCAGCTCCCAAACCAAGGGTAATTCTATCACCGAGAGCTTCATATTTCGTTGAGAAACCACCAATAAGGATAAATGCATCCAGATAGGCATGAGGATTTAAAATTGAGAATGTCATGGCCAGCAGAATGCTCCGCTTGATGTTTTTCTCAAATTGAGGTGAGTTCACGGGAGTACAAGCATAGTCCTGAAAGAAGAGCTTACTCACTCCATAGACAAAAAGAAAAGAAACACCCAAAAGCCCTATTAAGATTTTCAGATAGGGATATTCATTAAAAAGTGTAGCGGCCCCGGCAACACCTAAAAGGATAAGAGTTAAATCACAAAGAAAGCAAACAAGTGAAACGATGATGTGATTCTGCCGTTTTAAACCTGCTTCCAGAACAAACAGATTTTGAGAACCTAGAGCGAAAATCAAACTGGCCTGTAAAATTAAACCTTCAAAGAAAAGACTCCCCATGATTTCCCCCTCGCGAGGGCATTCTAAAGGAGTCTTTCCATCCTTACATCTTGATTAAATATGAAGATTAAAGGGCCTTACATGTTCCAAAGTACGTCATCCCATCAAGGAAGCGAATTTTTGAATTGTAAAAACTGTTTGGCCCAACAAGTAGATTAATGTGTTCAAGCTCGGCACCCTTTACTGTTGAAGCTATGTGATAAACTTTAAGGGAATAAAGCGTTCCAGCTTCATACACTTTAAAGCTTCCGTCACGTGTTACAGCAAATCTTTCTAACCGTGACTCTCTGCCCGTCTTACGAAGTGAAAAATCAAATTCAACATTGTGAAATTGACCTTCAGTCACATCAAGTTTATTCACATAAAGGGAAAACTGGTTCACGTAGGTCGTGTCAGAAAAATCACATTTGATGCCTTCTAAAGATGCAAAAGCATTCAGTGAAAGAAAAACAAACATAGCTATTAAAACTTTCATAATATTCCTCCCATTAAAAATTGAGCAATTTATTCCACATAATGCCTGCTCCGTAAATAATGCGTGCTGAAACAATAACTTACATTCTTTTTTTCAATTTTTCTAAACCTCTGAATATTCAAGGATTCTGATTAAAATCCGATGAGTAACAGGTGAAAAACCTTTATCTCATTTCTTTCTTCCTTACTTTCCATGCTTATGCTCTGGACTGCACCACAATTAGTCATCATTCACTTGCTGCTGAAGTAATAAAAGAAATAAAGAAAGCTCCTCTAAGATGTAATCCGCATGATGTGCATCTCACTTTTGATGATGGCCCAGCTCCATTAGTTACACCTGAGCTGCTAAAAGAATTAAAAAAAAGAAACATTAAAGCGACATTTTTTATCACCACCGCGAATCTTGAAAGAAAGCATCATCACTCTGAGAAAAACCAGTCAATAGTCGCAGAAACACTGAAGGAAGGGCACCTCATCGCTAGCCATGGCCATCATCATGATGCCCATGACTTGAGAATAGATGGAAGCGGTGAAGTTTTATCGGAAGGGATGAGTGATGCGGAAAGAGAACATGAAGTTGAGGAAAGTATCAAACTTCTGAATCAGGCCACCCATGGTGGATTTAACAAACAGAAGACTAAACTTTTCCGATTTCCCTACGGACGGGGTGCCATGCCTTCAGAAGCAGAGCTCAAAGAGATGATGAGAAGAAATAAACTACAATTAAATGGAAGAACTTATGCCGAGAATTTAAGTCAATACAGACAACTGAGTCCTGCTTTACAGGTTACTGCCCACAGTGGTTTCTCCCACCTTGGATGGAACCATGACTCAAAAGATTCTTCACTTAATGGAGACATTCCTCCACAAAAACTCAAGACATATATTCTGGATAATCTTCGTTCATTATGTTCATCAAAGAATTCAATGCAAGTGGCCTTATTCCATGACATTAAACCTTTCAATAAGGAAGCTGTGCCTGTCATCATTGATATTGGAAAATGCCTGGGCCTTAATTTTATATCCCCGGAAAAAATGATAAAAAACAGCCAGCCCCTGATAGCGTCTGGAGTTTATATCCCAAAAGAACAAACCATTGCAGGCCCCGTCCAGACCCTTGATAATCTCATCGCAGGGCTTCTGGGAAAACCACCTGTTCTTGATTGTGATCCTGAAGAGGCCAAGAACAAGACATGCTACAGTGAGTACACAAAAAGAAATTACAAGCATTGCCAAGGCTCGACTTCTATCTGCTTTGAGGGTAAATGGTATTCTGCTCATGATCCTGTAGTTGCTGGTTGTCAGAACTAACCCAGTTACATAGTTAACTTCAGA
Source organism: Bacteriovoracia bacterium (assembly GCA_046566385.1). GTDB lineage: Bacteria > Bdellovibrionota > Bacteriovoracia > Bacteriovoracales > Bacteriovoracaceae > Peredibacter. Next base: position 4,260 of record JBKHWS010000001.1, read on the forward strand.
AGATATGGTATTTTCTCATTGGAGGAATACTATGCGCTTTATTCTACTCCTGATTCTCTTGGTGACTTTCCCGTTAAGAGCAGAAATCTCAGCATTCCAGAAAGGAACCCACGAATTAGGTCTTGCAAATTTGGGAATTGGATACTCATCACAGGATAAATTTGCTGTCTCAGCAAGTGTTCGCTATCAGTATTATGTTCTCAACAGATTTGCTATGGGTGCTTTCGGATTCTACAATAATTTTAATGACCATGAATGGATGGGGGCAGGGCCCGTGACCTCTTACATTCTTTTTAAGCACCTGCGCTGGTTTATGAGAGCAGATCAGGAAGTCACTTTGGCCAAATTTAATGGCTTTAGTGATCCTCCTGCTACTCTTTTTGGCACTACTTCATTGAGTATCAACTATCTGCCTGAGTATTCAAATTTCTTTCTGGGAATCGGGTATGCACGGACTTATGCTTTAAATGAAGGGAGGGTCCTGAGACCTAATGCCCTTCAGATCTTTGCCGGCTGGCTATGGAACTAAATAGCTCAAATCTTAATCGGTGTAAGTTTGTAACTCAAACGAATTATGAAAGCGGAAGAGTTACATGGAAGGTTGATCCTTCATTTAGTTTACTTTCAACCCAAATCTTGCCGTCATGTGCTTCAACAATTTTTTTTGTGATATAAAGACCAAGACCAAGTCCGCTTATTTCCTTGGAGTCCACCGCTCGCTCAAAACGATCAAAGATCTTATCCCTCATTTCAGGTGGAATTCCTCTTCCATGGTCTTTGATTGCAAAATGCACATAGTTTTCTTTCTGATACATTTCAATCTCAATAGGATTGCTATTGCCATAGCGAATGGCGTTGCTGATCAAATTCGTAAACACTTGTTCAATTCTGTAAGCATCAAAAGACCCTCTGATTTCAGTCTTATTAAACTGTGGCAAAGAATACTTCCCATCTATAAACATAGGATCCATTCTTTCGAGAACATCACTCAATACCTCTGAAATATCAATGGGGGCCTTATTAATGCTAAGGTTTCCTGTGCGGATCCTGGAAACATCAAGCATATCTTCTACCAATACATTTAATCTTTTAATGAGTCGCTCTCCCAGGGAAGTCAGCTGAGTTATTCTCTCCTCACTTAAAATTTTAGGATCCTTTTTATCCATTCCCTTTTTCTGAATTTGAAACTGCAGACTAAGAGAAGTGAGAGGTGTTTTTAGTTCATGGCTGGCCACTGACAAGAACTCATCCCTTGCCCTCAAGGCCTCCTTAAGTTCTTTCTCATTCTTTTTCTGCTGATCAATATCTGTTGCGGTACCATACCAGCGGACACTACCGTCATCTTTTACCACAGGTGTTCCACGGCTCAGATACCATCTAAAGGATCCGTCTGAGAGTTTCACTCTATGTTCTATCGAATAGGGTCTTCTACTCTTGACAGCGTTCTCCCACATCTCAATTGTTTTCTGCCTATCTTCTTCATGCAACATCCCTGACCAGTCCCAGCTGCCATCTGAATTTTTTTGAGCACCAAGTAGCTCCCGAATTCGGTCGTTATAATAATCGACAGTGCCATCGGATTTTGCAGTCCAGACTATCTGAGGCATGGAATTTGCTAACTCACGGAACTCTTCTTCACTTTTTTTGATCACCTCAGCACTTATCTTTTTATCGTGAATATCCGTCCAGGTTCCATAATATTTAGTCAAATCACCTGTAGTATTGAAAAAAGGGTTACCAAGAGAAAGAAACCAGCGGTAACTGCCGTCTTTCATCTGAATTCGGAATTCTATTGAAAACGGAACCTTCTTTTCCCGGCAATCTTTCCATTCATCTATCACTCTTTGCTTATCATCAGGATGAAGGACTTCTGACCAGCCCCAACCAAGGAACTCATCAGCGGAGTATCCGACCAATGAGTAAAACCGCTTGGAGAAATAATCTGCGGCACCATCGGGATTACACCGCCAGATTCCCTGAGGGATTGTCTCAATGACAAGGTTTGATTCCTTTGCCAGACGTTCGAGTTCTGCTCTGGAATGAAGCTTAGAAGCGAGGTCTTTTAAGACTCTTTCCACGACAATAGGTAGACGCAGTAACCGATCTTTCATCACGAAGTCTGAGGCCCCTGCCCTGATAATATCAACCGCCTTTTCTTCTCCGACGGCCCCGGAAACAACGATAACAGGAAGGGTCTCATGTGAATATTCACTGACCACTTTCAGGACCTCAAAAGCTTCAAAGCCTGGAAGATGAAAATCGCTAAGAAGTAAAGTCCACTTCTCATTAACCAAAGATTTTTTTAGCTCTTCAATAGTCTCAACCCTTTTCACCTCTATGTTGAAGCCATCTTTCTTCAACTGTCGCTGAATTAATAATTCGTCCTGAAGGGAATCTTCCACCATCAGGATGCGAACGACAGCAGGCATGAATCTCGCCGGACTCATACTGACCCTTCAATCTGATTGATATCAAGCCAATAAGTACCAAGACTTTTTATGGCCTCGGAGAAGTTATTAAAGTCAACAGGCTTTTTGACGTAACTGTTGGCCCCGAGATCATAACTTTGGATCAGATCTTTTTCTTCAGAAGAAGTAGTCAGTATAACGACAGGTAACCGGCATGTTTCAGAATGGGACCTGATACTCCTCAAAACTTCAAGCCCATCTATCTTAGGAAGTTTGATATCCAGAAGGATTACCTGAGGAACAAGCTCTTTATCTCTTTCACTGTGAATTCCCTTGCGAAAAAGCCAGTTCATCGCTTCTTCTCCATCCCGACAGATAATAACCTGGTTTTTAATGTTATGTTTCCGGAGTGCTCTTAGAGTAAGAAGTTCATCCTGCTCATTGTCTTCAACTAAAAGTATGACTTTCTGCTTATTCATTTGATTTGTCTCGAGTAAGAGTAAAATAAAAAGTGGCCCCTTTCCCTACTTCCGCTTGGGCCCAAATCGAGCCGCCATGTCTTTGAATGATTCTTTTTACAGTGGCAAGTCCCACGCCTGTTCCCAGGAATTCCTGGGGAGAATGAAGCCTTTGAAAGGCCCCAAATAACTTACTCTTATGGGCCATATCAAAACCTGCACCGTTATCCTTCACATAAAAGACCTGTCGATTATCATCTATGGTCATTCCGACTTCAATAATTGATTTTTCTTTTTTAGAGGTAAATTTCCAGGCATTCGAAAGAAGATTTTCCAGGGCAAGTCTGATGAGTCCAGGATCACCATGTCCAATGAGGTCCGGACTGATAGAAACTTCAACTCTCCTTGATGGTTCTTCTTCAGAAAGACGCGCCACAATTTCCTTTGCTATTGAGGTTATATCAACCTCCTCATTTCGAATCTCTGCTTTAGATATCCGGGAAAGTTTAAGAAGGTCATCAATGACTTTCCCCATCTGTTGAGTACCCTGGCGGATAAAATTCAGGTACTGTTTTCCTTCATCAGTGAGCTTATCAGAATAATCTTCAATCAGGGCCTGGCTAAAACCATCCATTCCACGGAGAGGGGCCCTTAGGTCGTGTGAAACGGAGTATGAAAACGATTCCAATTCGTGATTGATGGTTTCGAGTGCCTCTTTTTGTCTTAAGAGTTCTTCGTTCAATCTCACCAACTCCAGGCGATGCACTTCAGATTGCCTGGCTGCTTCAGCAAACTCCTGCATGGGACCTCTGAGACGAAAGAGAAATATACCTGTTGCCACAGATGCTATGGCCGTAAGCACTTTAACCATACCGCCATACCAGTAATCTGAGTTCCAGAGATTCCAGATTTCGTTGTAGTGAGTCCACCCACAAGCGCCAATGAAAACGCCAAAGGCGAGAACGACGGGAGAAAAGGGAAGTTTGATTTTTTTAACCAGCCCATAAAGAATCAAAGAAATAGACACATAGGCCGTTCCAATAAGGAAATCTGAAACAACGTGCGTATAAACAAGCTCGGGCTTCCATAAATAACAATGGCCGTGAGGCATAAAATCGGCCTGGGAAAAATAAGATGAAGTGGCATCCCACCAGGACATTGATGAACTTTGGACAACTGAAGCCCCATGATCCATTACATGATTTTCATGATTCAATGTATAACCTTCCAGTTTATTAATCGTGGACATTTTATCACGACATGAAACTTTTACTTTAATTATGTTGAATTAAAAAGTGTCAGTTCCAGAAGGAAGTAACAGTTAGCAGCATTGTTAATTTCTTATTAACAGCGACAATACAACAAAGAATACTTAATACAGTTACAATTAATGAAACTTCAGATGAATCGAGTAGCTTAATTCACACAGTCTTTGTCTTTGCGGCATCTTTTAAGGAGAGACTGGCTTTGGGCCAGCATATCAGGCTTTTCATTATGAGCAATTTCTATCTTTCCGATATCTCCCCAGGATGGATAAGAGAGCTTGCCTTTATCATCTAGGACCAGATAATTATTGCAGTTATAATTACTAAAAGAAGACCTGTTATTGTCCCGCAAGCAGATCACTTCACCTATGCCAGGTTTAACCTTTACGTGTGACGCTGTCACCGTATGGGTTTCAAAAGGCTGTCCACTTTTTGTAAAAACGATAGAAGGCTGAACACCCATTGAAATGAACTCTTTGATCTCTTTCAAAGTGTTCTTATACTCATCAACTGGCCGGGGCTCTGAACCAAGTCCAACTCTGAGCCCTTGATAAGTCATGGCATTATCGGCCCAGGTCAGGGCCATCTTATCACCGAGATAAGATTGCAACGCCGGATGGTCAGAGAATTCCGCGAGGTTTTTAAACCCAGGAATTGTCGTGGCCTTATTTGAAACAACCTTATCGATGAGCTTTTTATAGTAAGCGATGGCCCGCTTCTGCTCTTCTGGGTCTTCACTCTTGATATCGTGAGGCGCTTTTGTCTTGGGTTCAAAAAAAGCGAGCCGATTGAATTGAGATGCAAGTCTGGCATGTCCCCAACAGTATCCATTCGTCATTTCATATTGTCCGATGGATTCATTCCTGAAGCAAAGGTCGTTGTCAACAATACAGTAATCCTGAGTTCGTTTAACTTCAGAGCGCCGGAAGATTGTGAAGTTATCAGGACAAAGTTTTTCACAGGAACAAATATCTTTAGGACAACTTCCCCAGGCCTTGCATTCACAACTCTGCTCCTGAAGAAGAGAAGCAATTTCTCGAAAATTTTCCATGTCATCCGTTGCAATCGTCTTACCATCTTCATCTACACAATATCTTATCTCATGAGATTCTTTTTTTTTCTTCTCAAGGTCCTCAAGAGTTTCTTTCTTCTTGTCCTTGAAAGCACTGTTAGTGAAAACACTTTTTACTGCTGTATAAGGAGCTGAGACAAAGTTCTTAACACCGGCACCAATTCCCAGCATCGTCTGGTTGCAGGCCGCAAGGAAACCAATCAGGAAGAGAATGCCCACCACCTTATTCACAGGGCCTCCAGCATGTTTATCCACGGCACTCTGGATGGTGATTCTTCCTTCAACTGTTCTTTGACAGTTTCGATGGATTCAGAAGATTTTTTTCCCTCTCTCTTATCTTTGAGGTAACGACATATCCGCATGCTCCAGGTAATAGATGTAGGAAATCTCTTGAGAGTGTCTTCACACCAGAGCCTAGGAGGAACTTTCTTCAAGACAGCTGAAGAGAGTAGATCATAGCGTATTCTGGAATTGATATTAAGATTCTCATGATCTACAGATCCGATCAAACGAAAGGCCTCTCCGAATTTTTTTTCTTTTATGAGTTCTTCAATTTTCTCATCCCTTGCCCATGCATAGAGCGGATGAGAGACTTTCTCCGGAATCTCTACTTTACCCTTAAGATAGGACTCCAGAGTCTGAATTCTGACCTTAATTAAAGGCATTTTCCCTTCAGGAGATTCTTTCAACCGCTGGAGGTTTTTAAGGGCACGACTCCTGTCATGAAGAGTAAGAATAACAGTATTAAAAAGAGGCTCACCCCTTTCTACTTTAACAGGAATTTTGAGGGCCTCCTCATAATGCTCGAGGGCCTTCTCCTTGAACCCATAGGCCTGATATTCCCGGGCCATGAGCACACGAAGCTCATAGGCCTTCAGAGGATTCTTTTGGATAAAGGGTTTAGCCTCCAGCAGGATCTTATCTTCAAAAGGCTGAATATCTTTTTGCTCCCAAGACTGGGCAGGAAATGAGAACGAAAGAAGGAGAAAAAGGATGATATTAAGCATCTCTTTTCCTTCGGAATAAATGGTAAAAAAATGAATGTTTTTCATTTACCCGCCTCTAATGATCAGTTGTAAACATCTTTTTTTCCACCTGTAACTTATTGATCTTGCAGAAATAAGTACAGGCCAAAAAATTCTAACTAGAAATTTCTTAAACAATTAAGAATAAGTAAAACTACGCAAGAAAAAATGCCGATATGCTTTTTGTAAAGGAACTCATATGAAAGGAAATTTACTCTTAGTAGATGATGAAGAAATGTTGGTTAAAACACTGGCCTACACTCTTCAGGAAAATTGTGAAAAAATTTTAACTGCTCATAATGGATTAGAGGCCCTGGAGGTTCTTAAACGGGAACCAATCCACTGCATTCTCTGTGACATCAATATGCCCAAAATGAATGGAGTCGAACTGTTAAAGAAAGTCCGGGAAGATAACAAGAAGATACCTTTCATATTCTATACCGGGCATGGAAATAAAGGACTGATGATTGAAGCTGCTAAATATGGGGCCCTTGATTTTCTTTCAAAACCTCATCTTGAAGGGCTCGAAGAAGTAGTGAACTTAGGTTTACGTCAGGGACTGTCTCCTGAAGATCCTCCGCAGGAGTCAAGCTTCATAAGTGAATACCAAGACCTTTTAAAAGAACTTGGAAAATCACCCGGGAAAGCATGAGCGATCACAACAATATATTGCTAAGACTTGCAAAGCTAGAGTGTGTTGACAAAGGAAATGTGGAAGACACATTAAAAGAAGTAACTGAGGCCCTCGCTGTAGGACTGCAGGTCGAAAGAGCGAGTGTCTGGTTCTATAACCACAATCAGACGTCAATAATCTGTGAGGATCTCTTTGAATCTGAAAAAAGAGCACATTCAAAAGGGATTGAATTATTCAAAAAAGATTTTCCCGCATATTTTAATTATCTGACGGAAGAAAGAACTCTTCCCGCCAATGATGCCCGTCTCGACCCAGCAACAAAAGAATTCACTGATTCCTATCTTGCCCCACTGGACATTCACTCCATGCTAGATGCTCCTATCAGACTTAACGGGAAAATGGTCGGCGTAATCTGCAATGAAAAAACAAAAGTACAAAGAAACTGGAGTTACGCTGATGAAACATTTGTAGGAAATGTTTGTGACATTATTTCACGGGCCTTACTGGCAAAAGAACGGATGGAGGCCTTACGCAAGCTTGAAGTACTTAATCAAAATCTTGAGGCCCTGATAGAACAAAGAACTGCAGAGCTCGATGAGCAGCGCGCCCGAACCGCCTATACCGCTAAGATGGCGCTCCTGGGAGAAATGGCAAGTGGAATTGCCCACGAGATAAACAATCCTCTTGCCATCATCATGGCCTGTTCCCGCCACATAAGAATTAGAAACGAAAAAGGAACAATCGACAGTAAAACATTAAAAGGAATACTTGATGATGTGGACACCACCACTCTCCGAATAGAAAAAATCATCAGAGGACTTCGTTTCTTTGCCCGGGATTCTCAGGAAGACCAGATGGTTGAATCAAGTCTCACAGACATTATTGACTACACCCTCTCGCTTTGTAAGGAGAGACTAAAAAGGGAATCATGTGACCTAAAAGTTGAAGTACCAGAAAATATCTTTCTAGTATGTCAGCCGGTTAGTCTGTCACATGCCTTTCTGAATCTCATTAGTAATTCGCTTGATGCTATCTCTAATGACAAAGACAAGTGGATAACCATTAAGACCAAAACTATCAAAGATTCTGTGATCATAGAAGTAACAGATTCAGGAAATGGGATACCTGAAGAACTTCATGAAAAGATCATGGTACCTTTCTTCACAACCAAACCTATTGGTAAAGGCACCGGTCTGGGACTTGCCATAGTCAAAGGCATCCTTGAACAACACCAAGGTAAGCTTGAAATTAACACGAAAGAAAAAAACACCTGCTTTGTTTTGACACTTCCAAGAGCTGCTTAAAAAGCTCTGGCCCTCCTCTTGCAATCAAGACTAATGAGATCTTATTAGTAACAGAGGAGAAAAATCATGAACAAACTTATGCTGTCCCTTATTGTTGGAACCATGACATTTTCTAGTTTGGCATCTGCTAACTTAGAAAAAATCACAAAGAAAAGCGTCAATGATCATGTGGCAAAATGGCCGGAAGAATCCAGAAAAGCCACTGACTTCATGATTAATAAGTATGGGCTTCCTTCGGGAGTCACCACTGACATGCTGGTCTGGACCGATGTGAAACCTTTCAAAAAGTCCATTGTTTACAAAGAAGCTGTTCCACATAAATTTCCTATGGAACACAATGATGTGCTGGAACATTTCATTGATTATAAAGCACCAAGTTCAGACGCAGTTGCCAAAGTCTGGGACTTTGATGGATCTGTCATTCTCGAACGAACTAAAGGTGAAATGTCCGCCCGTTGTGACCGGGAAGAGGCCAACATTCTGGCATTAAATCTAGCTGACCAGGTTATTAAAGGTGAACGTTCAGTGGAAGAAGCGCGATTAGAATATGGACGGCAAATTATGGCCTTTAAAAACAACGAACCCAAACAGCTCACGCAAAAACTGGTCTTCTCCCCTGCGGAAGAAGCAGCTGGAGATCCGGGTGAACCGATAATGGATCAACTGAAAAAGGAAACGATGCAGGCGGAAGAAGAAAAGCCTGAATAGAAAGTAAAAAGGGAAAGCAGAAGCTTTCCCTTTTTTTATTTTTGGTGGACGTTACTCAGTTTCAGTAAAATCCAGTAATTGTCTAACGGAATAGCCTTAAGTAGCTAACTACAGAGATGAAGAGAGACTTATAAAATTGTACTTACTTTAATAGTAAAGCAGCGTCCTTTGGAGTTAAGGGCCTTATAAATTTCTTATTATCAAATTTACCTGTGGCGAGCATCTCCTCATACCTTTTTTTCTTTCTAGAAAAATCCTTATAAACCCAAAGAAGGATGGAATCTTTGGAAAAGAAAGAGAGCCTGAAGCTTTCAACATTACCATTACAACAAGGCTCTTTAAATAAGGCCCTCTTAATCGTTCTATAGATTGCCCGCCTCCAAACGACAGACGCAGAGTAATCTAACCAAATGACGGTGTCTGCCTCCTCTAAAATTGTATCTTGCACAGACTTGTAATTTCCCACGATAATCCAACCATCAGTTTGAAGGGAATCCTGGACTTTCTTCAAAAATACCTCTGACCCAGTTTGAACCCAGCCTGGGTTCCAGAATAGGTCATCAAGATCAATAAACTGCAGGCCAAGCTTCTTTGATAACAATTTTCCAAATGTCGTCTTGCCTGAACAGCTAACTCCTATTACTGCAATCTTTTTCATAAAGACCTAATACATATTTATTCAAGCTTATTTATAACTATTAAATTTTTGATATCTCATCAAGAAACTCACTCACAAACGGCCACTCTTCATGATTTACAAAGTTCAGTACAACAGGGTAGATTTTCCAAGTATAAGTTCTTTTCTGATCTGGAACCGGCCGGTGATCATGTGAATAAACAGCTATCTTTTGAGTCTTACCATCAAACTCATGCCTGTGGGGCTGATCATGCCAAGGGGCATTCGGATTATACGAAAGTCCGTGGGCCGCATGATATCTGAGATGAAAGTTTTTAAGCGGCATTAAACAGTTATAACGAAAGTAAACTGTCATACCTAAATGTGGATTGTGACTGGAAATAAGGGTCTCTTTAGAAATTTCAATGTGGCAGCCATTGTGTGTTTCAAAAGCAATTTCTTGTTTAAGTCTTTGAATGCCATTCTTGGATATTCTTTGGTACTGATACTCGTCTTGACCGTTCTTAATCTGCCATTGATTTTGTTCAATGACATCATCATGAATTGCAATATGTTCAAATAGGTCAAACCAAACCCCGTGCTTCTTGCCCATGGGTCAGCTTTATTGAAACTTATTTCTTTGAATAAAAGAATACTTGTCCAAAATATCACTGCAAACTTGAGGCTCAAATTCTAACTCATCAGCACGAGACATAAGCTCGTCATGTGACTTTGCATTAAAACGCTCACAGTACTCATTCAGTGAATTTGTATAATTGAGAATGACATCATCTGCAGAGGTAACAGGAATAGACATAAATTTGGCCAAAGCGGCTTTTTTTCTTTCCTCTGAAATCTCTGTTTTTTGCGTATCCATAATTTTCCTCACATTCGACATAATATCACCCCTACAGCTTTCCTAGATCAACATTGTAATTTATACACTCTCAATCACATGAAAAGATTAGCTTTTTCATGCATTTACGAATCACTTCGCCAAGTTCTTCAATTTGCTTTTTTGATGGTTTCTGCTTGTTAAGCTTATCCATCTGAAAAAACAGTTTTGACCTTCCTGTTCCGGCGATCCCTTTTCCTCTTTTAATTTTTTGATAGTCCTCATCCGTTAAATCCAGGGCCTGAAGAAAACTACTGATTTTCTTCTCATCAATAATGGCCCTCCCTGGCTCATATTTTTTAATGGTCTAAAGACTCAAACCCAGTCTCTTGGCCATCTCAATGCGAGTCACCTTCATCAGTTCTCTGGCCCTCTTCAGGGCCTTAGCGTGAGAGAGATTGATCTTGTCTTTCATTGTCGAAGCTTGCATTTTTACCTCCTAAAGTAATGTTTATGCCAGCGTTCGCTCTCCGAAAAATTTCATATGGTTAATCCTTGAAAATGCCGTTTTTTTTGAATTCGAAAAGGGTACGGTTTTTTAAGGGGTACGGTCATAGCCAAAAATAGCCAACCAGAGAGAGCTCTGGAGATTTATGACCGTTCGTACAGATGAGGAGTTGAATGAACTCGTTGATACTATTAGTTTTTTTTAAATTCGTGTAGTTAGCTGTAAGGCATAAAAAAGGCCGACTCAAGGTCGGCCTTCGTATCGGAAATTTGGTGGAGATAAGCAGGATCGAACTGCTGACCTCTTGCATGCCATGCAAGCGCTCTCCCAGCTGAGCTATACCCCCAAAACTGTTTGAATGAGGCTCTAATTTATTAGAATCTCTCGAATTGATCAAGTGCTTTTTACTTAACTTCGGCCTCAATTGTTGAGTTTTCTCCTATAAGAGAAACTTGAGCACGTCCACGGTAAGTAATCACAGAAACACAGAATTTCCCGTCTTCACCGGCCAGGGTGTTATAGATGGCAGAATTATTGGTGTTGTAATCAACATGGACACGGATGAAAGAAGGAAAAGAAGTAGCACCTTCGACTGATCCACAAAGTTCGGCCAGTGGGCTGTTGAAGTTTTGCGAGGTACGAACGAAGTTGAAAGAGCCAACTTTCACACTGGCGGCCATGGCGCCAAAAGAGAGAAGACAACAAACTGTCACGATTAATTTTTTCATTTGAAACTCCTTTTTATAAATGAACCTTATAATAGAGTTTCAGGCAGAGGATGTTCTGGCAATAAAAAGAATCTTGTTGCTGTGTTTCAAAAAAAGGGCCCTTATTGCGGCCCCATTGATTTAATTTCCTGTTGCGAGCTTTTGACCACCGTATTTTAATAAAATCTCGACACCTTTTTTATTATTACTCCTAGAAGCAATTTTAAGTGCAGTCTCACCTGCAGCATTTTGGGCCTCAAGACTGGCACCTCTGCTCACTAGTTCTTTCAAAATGTCTTCGGTTTTACTGCTAAGTTTTCCTGCCAGGTGATGAAGAGGAGAATTTCCATCTGCATCCTGTAAATTGACATCAGCGCCTTTCCCGATGAGGGTCTTCACGGCGTCGAGTTTTTCACCCTGGATGGCCTTCATGAGAGCACTTTGCCCATCTTTTCCATAAAAATCCACCCACGTATTGAGCTTTAAGAGACTGTTCAGAACTTTCATATTCCCTTCAAAGGCCGCTTTATTCAAGGCCCTTTGAATACCGACTTCAGGAATCGCTGTCATTCTTGTGATCGATTCTCCACGACAACCGGAATCAGCGCATTTGTTGGCCTCAATACACATCTTATCCTGGTTGGCGACGAAATCTTCCTCACCTCTAACGAGGATTCCCTCAACCACACCTGTTACAGCGTTAAAAACCGCGGAACCAGAATTTCCTTGAAAGGTATCAAGGTTGGCGGAGAAATAATTGGGGTGGATGTTGTCTCTTACATTCGCCCCTCCTGCCACTTTTAAAGGAAGACCGGAAGGAGAACCAATGACCACCAGAGGAGACCCGTTTTCAATGAGGGAATCATTTCTGATTTCCAGAGGGCCGCGATTCTTTACTTTCTTATTCAGTTGAACAATGGCGTAGTCGAGACCGAATGGCATAGCGAGAGCATTTGAAAGGACCTTCTTGCACTCGTAGACATTTTCTTCTTTGATATCAAGGCCCGCTGAATTGTTTTCCGGATTAACTTTAAAATCAAAAACCCATCGATAATCCTCACAAAAACCTGGAACTTCTACGCAGTGACCGGCAGTAACAATAAGATCAGGAGCAATAAGAAATCCGCTACACATACTGGGATTCGGTTGATCAACAAACTTCTCCCCCTCACAGAAAGTGACCCCTGCCTGGGCAGCTTCGATAACTTTTTCTGAAAAAAGGTTTTCAGTGCGGGACTTTTCACTAACTTGTGATTCAAGCCACTCCCTTAACGTTTTCTGAGTGAGTTCCAGTGTTCCCGGTTTAACAGGATTCTTTTTAATCTCTTTGGCATGAATCATGGAAGCAGCGGAGGCCGCAAGCTTTTGCTCAAAGGGGGTTGCCTCACTTACTTCTTTCCTGTGATCAGGACCATAAATAACCCGTCCAAGGACCCCTTGGGTTAAGAGAAGGGAAGATAAAACTGCTAACTGGACTTTCGTGTTCATCGCTACTCCTGATTTCTGGATGTGGTTTTATAGCTGATAAAATGGAGTCCAAAGGAAATTTCTTTCGCATTGTGTAAAAATCTCTCTATTTGACTGGAAGTACTTAAAAAGCGAAACTTTAATGTTCAACCTTTCAAGGATAAGTATGGGTATTTACGTTAACCGCACTCTTAATATGAAACAGATTGCCGCCCTTGGTTTTGATATGGATTACACTCTGGTTCGTTATGATTCAGAGGCCTTTGAAGAAATGACATATAAGGAAATTCTTAAAAAACTCATGGAACTGAAGAACTATCCAGGGGCCGTGGGGAATTTGAAGTTTAAGATGAACCTCGCTATCCGTGGACTTGTTATTGATAAGCCTTCTGGAAATATTCTAAAGCTATCGACGTATAGTAAAGTTAAACATGCTTATCATGGTCTTACGGAAATGAATTTCAAAGACCAGCAAAAAATTTATCAGGGCCTGGTCATTGATCTCAATGACTCTGAAAGGTTCGCTATTGTTGATACCACTTTTTCCATCTCCTATTGTGTCCTGTACATGCAACTGGTGGATATGAAGGATAAACATCCGGAACTTAATCTTCCTGATTACCGGACCATTGAGCTGGATATTCTCGAGGCCCTGGATACATCCCATCGTGATGGATCTTTGAAAGGGCAAGTGAAGAAGAATGTAAAAAAATACATTGTTCAGGATCCTGAAATTGTGGCCTCACTTGAACGTTTTAAAAAACATGGAAAGAAGCTTTGGGTTATTACAAACTCCGACTATGAGTATTCCCGTCTGCTCCTTGACTACTCCATTAACCCTTTCCTTAAAAATCATAAGCACTGGTCACAACTCTTTAACCTGGTTGTGACCGCTGCCCAGAAGCCAAGGTTCTTTACGGATAAAATGCCGCTCCTTCAGATTGATCCGGAAACGGGGCTAATGCGGAATCATCATGGAATCATCGAAGATGGGATTTATCAGGGTGGAAATGCCCAGAGTATTCAGAAGAACTCAGGTCTATCTGGTGAGCAGATCCTTTATCTTGGTGATCACATTTACGGCGATGTCCTTCAAATCAAAAAAACCTGTAACTGGCGTACGGCGCTAGTCATCGATGAACTGATTACTGAAATAGATGCTCTGGAACAATCCTCCGCACTTTCCAGAGAAATCAACATTCTCATGACGGAAAAGGTCTCCCTGGAACAAAAACTCGATGCTCTTTTTGACAGAGAAATTGAAAAAGGAAAAAAACCGGATAAAGAAAGGATCCAGAACCATTTTCAAAAAATTGAAAAGGTGGATAAGAAGATTGGTAAGCTCATCCGCTCACATTCTCAGTTCTTTAATCCTTACTGGGGAGAAACGATGAGGGCCGGAGTTGAACCAAGTCGCCTGGCCGGTCAGATTGAAAAGTATGCCTGTATCTACATGGCAAAGATTTCTGATTTTGCTGATTATTCACCAAGGACTTACTATCGTCCGAGAAAGAAGACACTTCCGCATGAAGGTTAGGCGGCAGTTTTAAGTTCGAATCTGGCGGCCAGAGGTGAAGCGCTGGCCTCAGGTATGAGCTCAAAGTCGGCCTGTTTCCCGAGCTCTCTTTCAATCAGATTTTCCAGGGTGGCGGCACGATAGCTGTTCAATATCTTCAGCAGCTCCGGAGAGACATTGCCCGCCAATTGTTTCAGATGGTACTCAGGAAAATAACTGATGGTCGTTTTACCTGTTATCGTCTCCACTTTAATCTGAAAGTCAGTCTGGAAAAAGACCTGCTCTCTGGCAAATTCAGTCAAAAGTGCTGTTATATTTTCCAGCGTTTTCCATTCAACCCCGTAGTGATTCCAATAGATATCGTTCTGACCGATTTTTACGATCTCTTTCATATCCTGATCCGAGCTCTTTCCAATCTTTCTGAAATATTCAAGAGTGTCCAGAAACAGCTGAAAGTTGATGAGATTATCAAAGTCCAGAAAGAACTCATGATCGATGCCCGTTGATTGAGTGAACTCCTTATGAAGTGGAGGATCCATTTTCTTTTCAAGATAAACAAGGAAAGGATAGATCTCCCTTACTTTCTCCGCTCTGAAGTGACGGTATTTCTTTGGAATTTTAAATCCAAGAGAGACTTGATCATTATTGAACTTAACTTTGGTATGACGATCAATCACCCCGGTTTCCAAAGTTTCCGGAGGAATCGAGGTGAATCGTGCAAAAAGAAACCATTGAGGGGCGGAAGGGATGAGAAGATTGTGCTCCATTTTCGACAAGGCACTTTGAGAGCATCCTATGGCCTGGGCCACATCGGCCTGGTTAAACTTTTTAAACTTACGGGCCGCTTTCATCAAGGGCCCTATAGAAAATGTCGGTTGCTGTTCATTCATAATTTATTCCTATGAACACTAATCCCAAAGGTCTAAAACCTCCTCTATTCTCTCTCTCATAAGTTTTTGTTGTAAATTAGACGTGACGTGAACAATATCCCCGACAGTTTTGAATCCGATTAAACAGGTTGTAAGACCGTAATAATAAAGATTGTAGTGAATACAGAAATCTGGAAGAGAAATGCCAAAATTCTGCAGGATTTTTTGGAGCTCAGAAGTTCGGTCAATCTTGTTTCTGACCTCTTTTTTATTCCACCAGGGAGCCCAGGAACGGGCGTCTTCTTTAGAAAACGTCCGATTATGAGTAACCCTCCCGGAAAGGATTCCTTTATCAAAAGTTCCCCATCCCATACTATACTTATTTTCCCAGCTACCATTAAGTGAATCAAAACCTTTCTGATTAAAAAGATTGAGTTCACTCTGAAGGGCCTCAATCTCACAAACTTCATTTGCTTTAAGGAGATCGTCAGGAGTGGTGTTACACAGACCAATGTGGCGGATTTTCCCCGCCTCCTGGGCCTTTTTTAATACCTCAAGAGGTTCACGGATATCGACCTGTGGATCAGGCCAGTGAATCATATAAAGATCTATGGTGTCACGACGAAGTCTTTTGAGGCTTTCATGTAACATTCTTTCTGTGGCACGAGGATCATTGGTCATGTTCACTCGCTTGGATTCATGCCAGTCAACTCCTGACTTAGAGATAACAAACCCTTCTTCAGGCAAGTAGCGACCCAGTCGTTCCTCTGAAAGGCCGAATCCATAAATCGGTGCAGTATCAAAAACTGTAATACCGTTATCCCAGGCAGCTTTTATGAGAGCTTCTGCCTCTTTTTCAGAAAGGGCCCCAAAGCCGTATCCTCCACCTTCTCCACTGAGAGAGGCCCCACCAAAGGTAATGGCAGGCAAAGGTCTGTTAAATCCTTGAATGTGCTTATAGTTCATAGCTTCACTCATACTATGAACCGTGTTGATTTTACACATTTTCCCCGAAAAAAATCGCCTCAAGGTCAATTAATGATAATTTCAGACCCACTAAATAAATGACTGAGGTTCTTATGAAGAGATTACTTTTTACTCTGGCCCTTTTGACATCCATGAATGCCATGGCCGTAAATCTCTGGCCTACCATACCTTTCGTACGTGGAGCTGATTTGTGTCAGTACCAGGACGCCTACGGAAGATCCAGAAGTGAGGCCACTCAGGAGTTTGCCCAGGTTGCAGAAAGACTTATGCGAGCAGGTGCTACCGGTCAGGAGGCAACTGATCTTTTAATCACCATTGATGCTCTTATTGATAAAAACAGAAGCCTCGCCATCAGAGGTTATGGTCTCGATGTCACACTTGAGGCCACATTAAAATCCTACGTGGATCGTCTTTATCAGGACCTTCGCCCCCGTGAGAAAAAAATAAATTTCAAATCAACTGCTCCTCTAGTCGATGTGGTAAATGCCATCAGAAACGGCCAGAGACACGGCTATATTGATGAAAGACTTTTACAGGCCCTTTCGGGCATGGCCTGGGGAACTTACTCTTATGCTCCCGGATGTCGCGGAGAAATTCTCGTCACTATTCATATAATCCTTAAAGATGGTGACACAATAAACTTTGAAGCTCAGGGAAGGCCTGAAATTGTTATGAGTGCAATCGCCGCGAGGATGTTTGAGCGCTTCCAGAGGACTCAGTTCCCTTCAACTATTACCATAGGCGGGAAAAAGCTTGAACTAGTGGGTGCACCAGGCTCTCCGGTTGACCGCGCTCCTTCACCAGAGCTTGCGGAAGAAGCTTGCCGAATGATTGATGCCCGACTTCCAACCAAAATGGAATACGAGTATCTATCGATGCTGGGTGACTGGAATGGTGGCGTCGGGCTTAACGATAAGGTCTGGGCCCTGGCCAATGGCTACATCCTTGCTCCACGCCTCAGGAACCCGACTCCTGTTCGACGTCCCTGGGAAGTTAATGACCGCGAGTTTCTTTATTACTGTGTTCGCTAAAATTGACAAAGAAACTTTGTAGCAGCAAAGTGCCCATATGAAACTTATCACCATGGCCCATTTGGGAGAAGCTCAGGGGGCCATTGAAACTTTCAAATTAAAAAGAGTCTCTCCTCATCTCTATCGGAATGAAGAAATCGTTCTGCTTCTGACAGGAGAGGGCCCGTTTGAAGCTGCCACAAAAACAGCGCTGGTCATCCCCAAATATCCCATTAAGGAAATCATAAACATCGGGATTGCAGGCTCACTCACTTCGGAATTAAAAGTGGGTGACTTTGTACCAGTCAGAACGCATTACCTTATCAATGGTTTCACTCCCGCATTTAAAACATTTCAAAGTCATTCAGAGGGCGTGGATTGCCTTACAAGTTTTGAGCGTATACTTGACCCGAAGAAGGCCCAATCTTTAAGAGGTATGGGGAAGCTGGTTGACCGTGAGGCCTGGGGAGTCGCCATGGCCGCAAGGACAGCTGAACGACCAATGAGATCTTATAAGTTAGTTTCAGATAATGCCGGATCCCTGGATGCTTGTGAGTTAGTAAAAGGAAAGGCCCTCGAGTTCAGCCTAATAATTGCGGACAAACTCAGTACCATCCTTAGTAGCACAGAAGATTCTTCAGAAGAGAGTTTTTTACCTCAAGGTTTTCATTTCACTTTTTCTACACGCCATCAGTTTAAAAACCTTCTCAAAAAACTCACTATTAAAGATGACAAGACTTCCGAAGATATCCTGGAAAACTTCCATATCCAGGAATTAAGACAACTTGATATCCTGCCAAAAGAAAGAACAAAAATTCTTTTAACAAGAATGGAAAATGCCATTGATCCCGTTCGGCCTCTCCTTGAAAAGACCAGAGAAGAACTTACCAGTCTCTTTCTCAACAAAGGTGTCCGAATACATATCGACCCAACATGGGAAAAATCTTCTGTCACTCTGACTCTTGAAGCGGCCACGGACCAGGAACTCTCTGAAAAAGCAGAGGCCCTGATGAGTCTCAGCATCGCTTCCTTCACAAAGATTATGCAAGGTGAGCTGGATGTGGAATGAGGTGTATGTTGAAAGAGACATTTCCCACCACCCCAGAGTGACCTCACTTCTTGCTAAGATAAAGAAGTCTCCCCTACTGATAGAAAGCTATGGTGACTTGTGGGGAAGGGCCAAAAAACCTTACCTTCAAAAACGGGATTCCTTGAACCTTTTCCTCGCGAAAAAGGAAGGGCACCTCTTAAAGCGGGCCCCCGATGCTTATGGAAGCGCAGGTGATCCCCATTACTATTTCATTCATGCCTACAACTGTATTTACGAATGTCAGTACTGTTACCTTCAAGGCTATTTTAATACCCCTGACATCGTTCTTTTTATAAATCATGAAGAGATAATTGCTGAGATGGAGAAAGTCCTCGACCAGCATCCCGGGCAGAAAGTCTGGTTTCATGCAGGAGAATTCTCAGATTCACTGGCCCTTACTCACCTCACGGGTGAGCTTGAGATCTACCACGCTTTCTGTCAAAGAAATCCGGAGGCCATCATTGAACTCAGAACCAAGTCAGTGAATACCAGAGAGTTGGAAAAGCTTCCCACACTTTCAAATCTCATCATTAGTTTTTCCTTGTCTCCTGTTGAGATGGCGAGAAGGATTGATATTAAAACTCCGGGAACAGAGGCACGACTCCGGGCCATGAAAGAGCTTCATCATAAAGGATGGAGACTGGGCGCTCATTTTGATCCTATCGTTTATGAAGACCGATTCCGTGAAAATTACTCCAAACTTCTTCATTCTATGAAAGAGATGGAAATTATTTCCTCTCTGGCCTATCTCTCTTTGGGAGTTGTGAGATTTACCAAGGAAGTTTACCGGGAAACAGAAAGAAACTATCCCGATTCTGTGATTCATACCGGCCCTATGGTAAAGAGTTTTGATGGAAAAGTTCGTTACCACAGGCCTATGAGGATGTGGATGATGAACACGGTGAAAGAACTTTCCATGAACGCCGGCATTCCACTGGATAAAATATATCTTTGCATGGAAGAAGATGCTTAAAAATCCCGCTCTTTTTCAGAATGGATTTTTCATCACCTACTTCCCTCTGCCGGAGGAAGTAAAAACCTATGTCAAAAAAGAAGACTGGGAAAAAGTCGATGAGGCCTTTCGGAAATTAACCAGTAAGGGCGGAAGACTTTACCAATTTCTTCAGGAGTATCATGACTTTAATGATATTGAATTCATTATCAGTGTCCGCGATAGCAACAATGACTGGGAAGAAGATGGAATCTGGCATGATGATGGTTCACGGGTTTTTGCCTTTTCATTGTCTTTAACATTGGAACCTGATGCTATTGCAGGAGGGAGATTAGGCATCAGAAGAAAAGGTGAAAGTACTTTTTTTGAAGTTCCCACTCCTTCATTTGGAGGAATCGTCCTTTTTCTCACCGGCCTGTACGGCTTTGAACATAAAATTCACGAGGTCAAAAAAGGGAGAAGAATCATCATCGCCGGATGGTGTTCCTAGGAATAAAGCTCGTTGAATCTCTTATAAAGCTCTCTTGGCGGTACATCTTCCATATGTGTGGCGATGATCCACTGAAAACCAAATGGATCCATGACTCTTCCGGCCCTGTCTCCATAAAACTGTTCCCTGATAGGAAAAACTTCCCTGGCCCCTGACATGATGGCAGCCTCAAAAAGTCCCTCAGCATCACCGGTATAAATCTGAATCACCACATGGTTTCCTGGAACAACATCTTTATCCTCTGAGAGCATGATAATGGTGTCTTCAATTTTTATTTCTGCGTGAACAACGATCCCTTCTGGATCAACCAGCTTCATGGTGAGCTCAGCTCCGAAGGCGCTGTTATAAAACTTAATGGCCCTTTCGGCATCCGAAACAACGAGCTTCATGTTGATAGTTTTATATTCTCTTGGGACGTAATTAGGTGTGACGCTCACTAAGGGCACCTCCTGTTATCACAAGATCAGGCTTCAAAAAGTCCGGGGATAGAAAGATAACGTTCGCCTGTATCGTAGTTAAAAGTTAAAACTCTTCCGGATTTCTTACTTAAAACCTTCTTAACCGCTGCCAGAGAAGCACCGGAAGAAATTCCAGCAAAGAGACCTTCCTCTTTTGCTGCTTTCTGGGCCATTTCAAAAGCTTCATCTTTAGTCACGGTTACTACTTCATCAATAACTGAGCGATCAACAATAGAGGGAATGAAGCCGGCCCCTATACCCTGAATGGCATGTGGACCTGGATTTCCGCCGGAGAGGACTGGTGAATCCATAGGCTCAACTGCAATGACTTTCAGGGAAGGAAATTTTTCTTTCAGGACTTTACCTAAGGCCGTTATGTGGCCGCCGGTTCCCACCCCTGTTACAAGATAATCAAACCCCTGAGGAAAATCCTGAAGGATCTCTTTGGCGGTTGTTTCTGCATGGACTTTTACATTGTCCTGGTTATCAAACTGCATAGGCATCCAGCAGTTGGACGTGGCGTTTTTAATTTCCTGGGCGCGCGCAATGGCCCCTTTCATGCCTTTCTCTTTAGGAGTAAGTTCAAACTTAGCTCCATAGGCCGCTATCACTTTTCTCCGTTCAATTGACATGGATTCAGGCATCACAAGAAGGAGAGGATATCTCTTAACAGCACATACCATGGCAAGACCTATGCCCGTATTCCCGGAAGTAGGTTCAATGATTGTCATGCCCTTTTTAAGGTCGCCTCTTTTTTCGGCCTCTTCAATCATGGAAAGGGCGATCCTGTCTTTAATCGATGCCCCCGGGTTCTGTCTTTCCAGCTTCACCCAGACTTCCTCATTCCCGAATAAACGATTTATTCTGAGATGAGGAGTGTTACCGATTAAATCGAGGATCGAGTTCCCTTTCATGTTTTCTTCCCGGCATTATTTTTTAATCTTGCTTTTCACCTGATCAAGAAGAGAGTTGGCCGTCCCCAGGGCCTTCATGGCAGTCTCTCCAACTTTTGCCTTGATCTCGTCCTTAGGGTATTTACTCATGAGTTCTTCAACTTTTTTAGCAGCATCTTCTTTAGAGATTCCAAATTTTTCCTGGACGAGAGAAACCATGGCCACTGCATTGCCCTTAACTTTCTCCAGATCTTTTTCAGAAATTGAATCCCATTTTCTTCTTGCTTCCTGCGAGATATCTTTCCACTTAGTGCGCAAGACTTCCGTATCAAAATTCATAAAGCTTCCTTTGCTTTGGAGATTAATAACGGCATTGATAATAGCAGAGGAATCGAGATGGTGCTTAGCATACAATTCATCCGCAGAATAAGCACTTTGACCAAATTCACCCTTCACGGCAAGAGAAGTCACATCAAACTCAAGACCCAAAAGTTTCAATTGGTGAACTAATTGAGCACCCATTCCGCCTACCAATTGATGATCTTCAACTGTAACTACTGAAGATCCGCTGTCAGCGATCCAATTACCAATCTGCGCAAAATCCGAGTGGTTTACAAAACTATGATTGATTACGGTAGCTTCGATTCCTTGCAACCTTAATTTTTCGGCCGCTTCAAGGCCCTTGGCCACGAGTGAGCCCGAAACCACGATCGCAGCATCAGTTCCACTGGTAAGTTTCTGAGGTTTATGGAGTTCGTAGTTGAGATTCTCTTTTACTTCCAGGGCGAAATTTTCTCTTCCAATGAAGAAGATATAAGACTCTCCATCTCTTCCATTTTCTCTGTCGTCAGCAATCTTCTTTACCGCCTGATAAACGTACTCCTCAGCTTCTTTTGCTGAGGCAACATTCACCACATTCAAGTGAGGAATGCTTGAAAGAGCACTAAGATAAGTCAGGGACTGATGACTGGCACCATCGGCCGCATCCTGGAAACCAGTATGAGAGAAAACTGCAATGACCGGTGCCTGTGATAAAGATCCCATGATTAGTGGTAAATTTCCTTTGGTGACTCCGAAGGCAGCAAAGGTATCTACCACAGGAATGAATCCGGCCTTACTCATTCCAACAGCTGTTGAAACCATATTTGATTCGGCCACACCAACATCGATGTAACGATCAGGAAACTCCGTATGGAAGGCCTTAAGTCCAGTGGATCCCTGAAGATCAGAAGTGATTGAGAACACCGGAAGATTTTCTTTGGCAGCTCGGGCGAGACCCTTAGCAATGCCAACCTGAATCTTATCTTTCTTCGGTCCGGAAGATTCTTTCTTTTCCGGTTTGATAGTGAGTTCTTTGGCCCAGTTTTGGAATTCAGAAGGAACTTCGGTGCCGTTCCAGATTTCCTTTAAAAAATCATGAATTTTTTCATCATAGGCCTTGAGAGGGAAACCATGTCCACCGCTGGCAGAATCCGCAGTTGATTTAACTCCGTAACCTTTAATCGTTTTAAGCCAGACACAGACAGGCTTTTTAGGATTATGAGTGGCCTTGGCAATCGCATCCTCGAGAGTCTGGTAGACTTTCTCGAGGTCATGGCCATTTTCAACCTTGATGACCTCCCAACCCTGCGTCGCAAGTGACTCAAAAGTTGGTTGCATGGAGAAAGAATCTTTATCAATTCTTCCGCCTAGTTTTGTGTTGTTGTCTGAAACCAACAGAACAAAAGGATTTACAAGTCCTTTCTCTGCAAGTCCCGGTACCGCAGCAAAAGCTTCTTTCGCTTCGCCTTCCATTGAAGCTCCGTCAGAAACAGACACTACAGTAATCCGATCATTGCCAGCAGCTTTATCGGCCACTGCAAGACCTTGCGCCTGAGGGAATGCAGAACCAAGCGGGCCATTAGAAAGAAGAACTCCCTCTGGATAAAGGTGAGATTCTCCATGGCCTGTAAGCTTAGAGTTCATGGACCTGAATCCTTTTAAGGTTTCAAGAGTAAGGTCTCCATATCCAAGAACAGTTCTTAAAGCATAAATACCGTTTTCAGCATGCCCGATGTCGTTAACAAAATTAAATTTTTCAAACCAGTTTTTTTCTTTGAACATAATGGCATGAAGTGCTGTCCAGGCCTCTGTCATTGCTGAAGGTCCACCCCAGTGACAAGCGGCTCCCCCATTGACTGCTCCAAGATCCATCAAAGCGATAAGTGAGCGTGTTGCCTTTGGGTCGGCCACCTTTAGTTCGTTCTTGCCGGAATCATTTATGGAAACAGCATAACGAGGCTCAATTGAAGGAGCAGGAAGAAGTTTTGACTTAATATTCAAGGGCTTTAGTGACATGAAAAGACCACCTTTAAAGAATGAAAAATGATTGGAATGAGTATGAAACCTGAGGGTCTCTTAGTCCAGAAGATTTACGGAAAAATAAGGATCTACAAGCTTAACATAGAGCGCTGCCATGAATAGCATCGAAGTGTGTCAATTATCTCAATGTTAAAAATGAACGTCTTTCATGTCGCAAGGAAGATTTTAAAATCACTTCACTCGCCTTTTCCGCTGCCATATAGATCGGAACCACAATGAAGAGCCCCGGGATTTTAGGAAAGATTGAAGCATCCACGATGCGCAGATTCTTTGTTCCTCTGACTAAAAATTCGCTATCGACTACCGCCATGGCATCATTTTTTGCTCCCATCTTATTGGAACAGGATGCGTGATGGCCCCAGGCCTCTCGGGTGACGAAGTCTTTTAAATCTTTCTCACTTCTAAGATGAGCTCCCGGTACAAGTTCCTTGCGGGAAATTTTCTGAAAGCGGGCCCGGGAATTTATTCTCCTGACATATTTTATTCCTTCCACCACATCATCCAGATCGGAGCCCGAATGATCGTTACCCTCACCGAAATAGCGGAAGTTAATATCTGGAGTTTCCAGTGGGTTGTTACTTTTAAGAGTCACACTTCCCGCTGTATTTTTCGTCTGGCTTTTCAAAATGGCCCAGGTAAACCGGTCTTTTTTGTAGGCATCATCAGACCATCCCGGGTAATAGCCGCGGAAGTCTCCAGGGACTCCAAAGATGCAAAGATCCGGGTCCTGCAATTCCTTACGGGACTTTTTGAAGATTGAAATGAGGACACCATTAGTGGCGTACACAGAGTCCTTGCCTTTTTCCCGGTAATCAACCATGCACGGATCACCTGACTCTCCAAAGGTACAATCTTTCAGAAGTTCAAGAGGACCGTTGAGTTCAGTCACCACTCCCACTTCATATCGATCCTGAAGGTTTTTTCCCACTCCAGGCAGATGAATTCTTGGTTTAATTCCGTGTTGCTCGAGATGAGTTTTGTCACCAATTCCCGAAAGCATGAGAAGCTGAGGACTGTTAAAGGCCCCACCAGCAAGAATGACTTCCTTACCGGCAAAGACCACTTCCTTTTTGGCCAGAGTCAGTGAGTTCTGACTTCTGAGTGGATCTGCTTCATAAAGATTGGCACCAGAAAGGTACTCAACCCCTTTAATCCTTCCCGGTTCAACTTCATCAAAAATAAGTCTGGTTGCCAGGGCATGAGTTCTTAATTCAAGATGAGAAGGAAATTCCCTCAATGTTCTTAAGATATGCTCTCGTGTTCCGTTCCTCTGGCCGTTATTTGTTGCTCTTGGAATGTTAAACAGTCCTTCCAGTTTATTTGCGACATAACTCCATGAGTTCGGATCAAGAAAAATATTACCTCGCTGGAGAAAAATCTTTTCGAGAATTTCATTAAGGATTCCGTCTTCTTCAGCTGCAGCAAGAAGGATATTGAGGACTCGTTTGTCTTTCAGGGCAATAAGAGGGTTGGTCTGCTCAAGGTTGAGCCATCCTTTTGTTCCTCTTTTTTCACGAAGAGTCTGAAACTTTTTAAGATAGGAGGCCTTTTCAACTTTCTGGTAATAGGAGCGCATGTCCCGATGATTCCAGGAAGAATCTCCCGTGAGCCTGACCATTTCATCCCAATCCCGGTTGTCAGGATAAAGAGTAATCATCGCATTGTGGGCCGTGCAACCACCAAGTGTGGCGGCCCGGGGATAAAGAACTCCATCCTTAGAAGAAACATACTTACTGTCACGGGAAGGATTTTTACTATAGTGCCGGACATAGAAGTCCCAGCTCATCTTTTCATCTTCAGTGGATTTTCCATGAAGAACAGGAACCCGGTAGTTCTGACCGGCGTAATTTCCACCGGCCTCAAGGATCAGCACCCGGTATCCTGCACGTGCCAGGTTACAGGCGACAGGTCCGCCTCCTGCTCCTGAGCCAATGACAATGTAATCAAATTCATCGTCAGAAGTCGCAAACGAAAAGCGGGGAATAGAAAGACCAGAAAGGGCCGTCCCTGCAAGAGTAACAGCTCCGATTGACTTAACAAAATCCCGACGATTCATTTCATTCATAATTACCTGGCGTTTTTATCCCACATAGGATGAGGAAATCTGAGACGCATGTCACAGGCATCTGAAACGACGTCCTCGAAAATTTCTATATAACCTATGGACTCAGACCATGCTGGTTTCTTATTCCTTTCAGGAGCAACATGAATATCAAACTTAATCCTGTAAGGATTTTCTGATCTTGTTCCCGCGGCAGGATAATTCTTAACTCTGAGTTCATTGCGGAAATCGTCTTCATCCACTCTCCATAGATTTTTGGAACCAACTATTTTCATGAGAGCGGGAGACTTGGCATAACGAATATCCTTAAGTCCTGCCCGGGAGAGAGGATAAAGCTGACGGATTTTAGACTCATCATCCGCTTTTTTCTGGGCCTTCTCAACAGTCAGAAGCATTCTGATAAAGCTGACACTGAAATCACGGACAGCATCAGTAAGGATGTTCAGATAAGTGACCTTAGCCTCACTTAAGAGAGGGGCATCCATATAGTAGGCCCTCTTCGTACCGGCATTGTCATCGATGAGGAAGAAGTTAGCACTCTTCACTTTTTCGGCTGGATTCAGGGTGGGAAAGAGTTTACCGGCCATACCAAATGAACGGAATGAACCACGGGTTGTTTCATCAAATCCAACTGATGCCCGCAGAATGATGAGTCCTTCAGCACCCTTGGCAAAATAACCACTGTAAGGAGTGTCCTTTGTGATGACCCATTTACCTGCCAGACAGATTCCGTTTCCGCGGATAAGTTTTTTCGTATTCTTCGGAAATAAGTCGCCCTGATCGGTTATGGCCCTTTTGGCGGCTTCAAAAATATCAACCGGTGATTCAAGCATCTCAGTCAAGGAGTGCTTTCTCATCGGAAGCTCTTCTTCATAAATCTTATTTTCTTTTGTTGGAGTAATAATAACGTTCCAGACCTCATCGAATGAAGCAGCGCTGGCGAAAGTTGAAGAAAGGAGAATTCCTGTAAAAAATAAAGCTCTCATTATTTATTCCAAGGATTAAAGGCGTTTTCAACACCAGTTAGTTTACTTTTAAGTTGCGGCATATGCCGTAGAAGAACGTCTTTCATCGTCCCTCTGTCGATCCACTTTAAGCCCTCTTTACTGTAGACTTCAGGAGTATAGTCTTCAGTGTAAAACCTGTCCCCCTGGAGGCGACGTGAGGCCATGAGGATAAAAATCTGAAAGGAAGTTTCACCGAAACCAAAATTTGTCGGACGATAGGCCTCAGCAAAAGATCCGATCATGAGATCGAGCTTCTCAATGTCACCCTGATAAACAGCTTTTAATTTCTGAACGATCTTCTTATCAGGGGTCAGGTCATCAAAGCTTCTGACCGGTTTAAGCCCCACCAGGCGACGAAATTGATTGTATCTTGGAACGCCTCTTTCTCGGTCACGGATAAGGTCGATGGCCGCGAGGTCCACTTTCCCCATAATCGGCAGTTCAATTTCCTGAAGGAACTCAGGATAATTATTCAGAACAAGTTGTCCCGGATGGGAAATCCCGAATGAGTAAAAAAGATCCTCAAGAGAGTGTCTGGCAAGAATTTTCGGAGACTCCTCATTGCGAGTATTTGCTAATGGAATTGTCTTTTCAAGTTTTCCTGTTTCTAGAGAACGGACATCGAACGATTCAGGAAGAAGCGGGTGCATGCGGTAAACAGACACAAATTCTTCAGTCATGCTGAAGGCCGTTCCATGGATGTTTCTTTTTCCTCCTACCAGGCCACTTAATACCGGATCTTTAATTATTTCCAATGGCCAGCGGACATTCCCGGTAGGATTCGCAAGACCTTTCCAGTTGGCATTCATAGCTATCCCCAGGTGTTTATTGGGGAGGATGGCCGGTGTCCATTCAATGGTATGAATTTTTGCTATAAGGGCAGCATTCACCATCCTGGCCGTATGAAAAAGTTTTTCATCATTCCACCCGGGATGAGCATTCTTTAAATGCTTAGCAATTGCATTGTGCTCGAGAGTAAAAAGATGGTGCATAAGTGACAGACCCACCCACCAGTTATCCTTGAAGCCGGCCAGTTCTATTCCGTCACTGTCAGTAGGAAGAAGTCCCTTTTCATTTACTTTAAGCAGTCCGTCCTTAAAAGTTCTGAGCTTATTAGAAGTTTCAATGTCACTTCCGTATACCTGTGATCCGTCCCACCAGTGGGTGACCTCATTGGTAAAGGTAACCGGAAGGACTTTATCTCTTTCGGATCTTGTTCTGTCGAATTTCGTTCGAAGAACCATCATGTCCTTTTGTTTGAAGGGATCATTGGCATGAAGAGGAAGGAAAAATGGATCAACTTCTTCATTTTTCCCATGACTGAACCAATCGTGAGTCATGAACTGAATCCAACTGGCAGCAAGAAGATTCAAAAAAGGCACAGGTCTGAACTCATTTCTTGTCAGAAGTTCACGACTAATGAGACGAGGATCGGGGTTTAAAATTTCATCCTCAATACTATGCCCAAACTCCAGAGGTATATTTCTTCCAAATCTTACCCCTCTGGCCCCCATCATCGTTTGATTCAGATCATTACAGGTTCCATCGAGAGTACGCACTAGCCTTGTTTCAGGATTACATTTTACGTTTGCAGGAAAAGCGATATGTGGATCATGGAGATTTCTTTTTTCAAGATTTACCCGCATTTGCCGGAGTTTTAAAAGGGCCTTAACCAGGGAATGGCGGTACCAGTCGGTCCAGGGTGAAGGATATTCCAGGGCCCCAAAGGACAGGGCACTAAAAGTCAGAAGAAGAAGAAAGAAATATTTCATGTTTACCCCAAGTTGAAAGCGAAAATACACCATAGGCGACTATGAGAGTCAACAAAGGGAGGAAAATCTCAAATAAAATTATGTTTCAATGGGGTGCAACCTGAAGAGATTACAGGGTCAGAAAATGCATATATTGATATTGCCAAGGTGCCAAAAAATAGGTAGATTCATCGGACTTTTATATAAGACTATCGACAAGGGAATGAATTATGGCACGTCAATGTGATCTAACAGGTAAGAGCCGTCAGGCCAACCATAAAGTGTCTCACTCTAACATTAAGACACGTACTTTTAAGCAGCCTAACCTTAAGACTAAGAAAGTATACGATCCTGAGAGCGGTCAAACTATTCGTCTTAAACTTGCTACGTCTACCATCAAGACTCTGGATAAAATGGGTCTTTCTAAGTTTTTACGTAAATACTACAAGTAGTAGTATCTTTTATAACCTTTGCAATAAAAAGTAACGGGCCCACGAATGTGGGCCCATTTTATTTCTGATCCCTTAGTAAATAACCTTGGCGTCTTTGATGACAACTCCCCAGCGGGTTTGACTGGAATCTGAGCTGAATTCAACGGTGACTGAGTCAGTTTCAGCATAGTCAGTTTCATAATTCTGACCTGAACCCGAGACCTTCTCTACAACAGCACCCTTAGCATCTTTAACTGTTAAAAAATCATATCCACTTTCTGTTTCATACTTCTCGATGACAAGCTTCACATATTTTGCACCTGGGAATCTGAAGGTCTTACTCATCCTGGCGTTGTCCTTATAAGGATGTTCCGTCTCAAATGTCTCTCCAAGGGCCTCAATTCTCCATGCATTTTCATCAGGTCCCGGACGTGGAATTCTGGTGTTGGTGAGTAGATTGTAAGCATTTACTCTTCCCTGAGACTGAGTGGATTTTCTGTAGGAAGCTACAGGCGTAGTCGTGGCCATCAGGCGATTTCGAACTTCAAGCACCGGAAGCCTGCCTGTTTCTGAAAGGAGAAGCCCAAGAACGCCGGCCACGTGCGGGGTGGCCATGGAAGTTCCGGAAAAAACTTTATACTGATCATTTGGAGTTGAAGAAAAAACATTTGATCCAGGTGCTGCCACATGAACTGTTCTTTTCCCAAAACAAGAAAATGAAGAAAGAGCATCCTGAGCAGTATGGGAGGCCACACTGATCACGTTATCGACCTGATAATTTGATGGGTAAGTCGGACGTGAATCGTTATTTGTTCCATCATTTCCGGCGGCAGCTACGAAAAGAATCCCTTTCCTCTTTGCTGCGGAAATAGAGTCCTCAAGGGCCTTGGAGAAACCGCCTCCACCCCATGAATTGGACATGATATCAACATTCATTTTCGTGGCATAGTCGATGGCCTCAACAGCATCGGCAAGTGTGCCGGAACCTGAGTCAGAAAGAAACTTGACGGCCATAAGGGATACTTCACCCATGACCCCTGCAACACCGACGCCGTTATCATGCTCGGCCCCGATTGTGCCTGCACAGTGAGTCCCGTGAGCGTTTCCATCCATTGGATCACCATGGTCTTTTTCAGCGTTCCATCCATGGATGTCGTCAACATATCCGTTTCCATCATCATCAATACCATTTCCCGGAACTTCTTTTTCATTAACCCAGATATTATTTCTGAGATCAACATGGTTATAGTCAATTCCGGTATCAATGACTGCTACCACAATTTTACGGGAGCCCTTGGTAATATTCCAGGCCTTCTCTGCAGCGATGTCTGCTCCTGCAACTCCGGCATTTCCTGAGTATCCACCATTTCTGTCGGGCTCATTTGAACCTGTATTTTTTAATCCCCAAAGTTTTCCATAGAGAGGATCTCTTGGGGCCATGGCCGAAGAATTTTCACTGATTGTTCCTGAAAGAAGTCCGGCGAGAGTGGGAACGCTACCAATTGTCTTGTAGATGAAATTGGGTTCAGCAAACTCTACCTCTGGAAGATTATTGAGCTCGAACACCAACTTTTCAGTATTGGCCCCCTGAAGGAGCAGGTACTTTCCCGATACAAGGTTTAGTTCTTTGATAACATCGGCCCCCAGGAAAGACTTCTTAGCGAGAAATTTTCCCATTAGACCTGGTTTAACTTTTACCAGGACTTCCCCTGAAACGAAGGGGGCCTCTGAATATTTGGCAAAAGTACTGGTGGTGACAGCGAAGGCCAGAGCGGCCAGGGACAACTTTCTCATTTAAACTCCCGGAATGATTTTTCGTCTTCCTTCCATTTTAGTTTTTCCGGAGTTTTTTGCAGGAAGGTAAAAAAGGCTTACGCAACCAGTCTATTATGAGCTTTTTAGTAGGATTTATTTTACCTCCTTCCTCAAAATCCACTTCTGAGTCACAATAGAAAGGAGAGGAAAAACAAATGATCTACAATAAAAGCGGGCATCCAGTTGAAGTCAAAAAAATCTCTATCCGTCTGTGGAGTTTAAGAGATGAAATTGAAGCGGCCATCGGTAGAAGAATCAAAGAGTGTGAAGCTGCCGGAATCCCCCTCTATATCGAAGATATAAAAAATTTCTATAAGCTTAATGTCGATGCAGGACCGGACAATGTTTTGCCTTTGAATGCCGGAAGTGATGGAGTGACATCACTTATGGAAGAACTTGGTGAAGAGGCCCAGACCGAGGAAACACCTCCTGAGGAAGTTAAGACTGAGGAGGCCGCAGCCGATGCTCCTGCCCCTGAAGGAACTCCTACAGAATCTTTAGAAGCTGCTGCAACTCCAGAAGCAGGAAAAAACCTTAATGAAGCTGAAGAAATAATTGCAGAGCAGACTCTCCAGGGTCTTGAGAATAAAAAACCAAATCCCATTCTTGACCGACCTTATCAGAGGCAGGCCCCTGACCTGGATAAAATCTCCTATGGATTTGTTCTGCTTTCTGATATCAACATGGAGCAGATGCTGACTTTCACCAAAGAAAAATATCTTCAGGGACAGTCGGTGACAGTTGAGTTCCTCATACCTCAAACCTTCATGATGACTGCAGATGTAACCTATTGCCATCATTACGCCATGAGAAGCCGGATCATCAGTTCTACAAAGCCTGACTACCGACTTCAACTGAAGTTTGCTTTCGCCATTCCTGGAGAAAGAGATACTCTCAGAAACTTTTTGAAGTCCATTGAACCAACCCTTCCACCTGAAAAGAAAAAAGTTAAGAAAGAGGCCAGTGAAGATGATTCCCTTGGAATTTAATAAGGGTATAATCTTCTGATATGAAAGCAATGCTACGGCCCTCACTCTCCACAGTTTTGGTATTTTTCTTTTTTCTGATTCTTCTCTTTCTGGGTCTCTTTGCAGAGATTTTCGAATCGAGGACACCGGAAGTTGATATTGCTCAAATTTATGCCAATCCAGTTCCTATCAATGAACTGCAAAGACTAAAGAACCTCAAGCTCACTAACAAACATGGTACCTTCGTTTTTCAAAACACTCACCCAGAAGGACTTTTAGAAGGGCCATGGCAGATGACTGAACCTCAGGCCCTGAAGCTGAAAGGTGATGTCGTAAGAAAGATCATTGATGCACTTAATGTTATCAGAGTGAGAAACTTTCATCGGCTTGAACCCATAAACATTACAAGTTTTTCGCTTGATAACCCTACCCTTACGTTATTAATGAATAACAGCAGGGGTAAAAGTTTTGAAATTAAAATGGGTCTCATTAACCCCATTGATAATTCGGCTTATCTTTCACTTTCCAGTCAGGATCAAATTTACCAGATAGATCCGATTGAAATGGCCCTGGAAAGTTATGATCTCGCTCAATTGGTGGAGTCAAAAGTACTGGCACTTAATACAGATTCTCTTCATTCCCTGGAGATTTATGGTCAGGATGGACTTCGACTTAAGCTCCTACGTAAAGAAACCCAATGGGTGGATCAGAATGGCATTGAACTTTCAGGGGTAAAGGTTAAAAAGTTTTTTGATAAGCTTGAAGAAATGAAAAGCTTTTCAATCCTTGATAAGCTCACGGCCGACCAACAGCTCTTTATGCAGCAAATAATGGCAACTCCGGTCTACCAGCTCAAACTCATTTCTGGACAGGGAGTGAGAAGTTATTTTATTGGCCATGTGGCGAAACAAATTCCAGGAATGAATGCCATCAGGCCTGATACCTATGCTTTATCTACTGATGAGAAACAGTCATTTGTTCTGATAGAGCGTGATGAACTGAAGATGCTTTCGACGAAAAACAGTGAGCTCAAATAAGAAAAGGGACACTTAAGTGTCCCTTTTATCCGTAATATCTTTTAAAGAAAATTACTTAATTTCTTTGTGAACAGTGTGACGACGAAGATTTGGATTATACTTCTTCTTCTCCATACGCTCTGGAGTCGTCTTCTTGTTCTTAGTAGTTGTATAACGAGAAGGAGATGCTCCTTCTTTTCTAGCTTCCGTACATTCTAAAGTGATAATAACTCGTGGTCCCTTGGCCATAAAATCCTCGCAGTGGTAATCATTTACTTAAAAGTCCAGCTACTATAGACTATGTACTTACGGATTACAAGACTTTACTTGATCACAGGTGTCGGATGCAGTGTGTAAACCTAGATAATTGGACCTATTGCCGCTATGAAAGGGGAAATTTCATGGCGATAATTTCTTTTGGGGCCACCCCAGAAAACATCCAGGAAGATCGGCTGGAATATTATGTAACGGTATTGGAAAACGAAGAAAAAGAAGTTTTTCAGGCCCCTTTTCAGTCTCTGAATGATGCCTGCTTCTATCTTAATGAAAATTATAGCGATTGGACCTTTAACGATCAAACAGCTAAAAAATCCGGCTGCTCGACTTGTGCTGCTCACTAAAGTCAGGAAACAACCTTAGAAGATCCTTTTCTGAAACCAGCCCCTTCATGGAATCCCGGTTAAAATCTTTTTTACTTTCTTCAATGATGCCTTTTCTAATGGCCAGAGTTCCATCCAAAGTTTCAATTTCAAAATAAGGAGTCTCCTTCCATAGCCATTCATGTGAAGTGAGACTGAGAAAGCTTTCCTGAATCAGAGGATGCGATAAGAGGGTTCCCTCAATCTCAAAAGGAATTGTCTTCAGATGATGGGCAACGAGATCTATGACATCTTTAATTTCCACACCAGGATGTTTTTCCTGAAGAGAAATGACTTTAGAGTGCACAGAAGGAATTGATTTTGTGTTTCTTGCATTCAATGTTTGCTTTAGGCTTTCTTCCAGCTTATCAAGGTCAGAACTCACCAGGAAAGTTCCATGGTGAAAAGAACCATTTTTAGTCTGTTTATAAGCTGATCCTGAAATCTTTTTTCCATCCAGCCACAGGTCATTCCGGGGTGAGATCTCCAGATGAATGTCTGCTCGCCCAAAGGCATCTTTCAGGACTCCTGCATACTTTTTCCGGTCAATCATTCCCTCGGGAACTATAAAACTAAAATTAAGATTCCCTTCATCATGAAAAACACATCCACCACCACTTTGGCGGCGGACCAGCCAAATATCATTTTCAACCAGATAGTTCAGATTTGTTTCTATCCAAGGGTTCTGAAAGCGACCCAGGACCACTGATGGCCTGTTTACATAAAAAAATAAGACAGGAAGATTGACGTCCCCTCTCAGGAAGTAATCTTCAAGAGCAAGGTTCAAAAAGGGATTTTGAAAAGGCGAGGTCAAGACTTTCATGAACTGTCATGATAGTCTTTTCCCTATGAAAGAACAATTAAAGAGCGTGATTCTACCTGAACTACCTATAGTAGGACATCTGAAACTTTCTACCAAAGATGGTAAAAAAGTTTATTCCATTGAAGTTTCAAAGAAGGGAAAACATGTTGAGTTGGACCCTTTCTTTGAAAACTGCTTCCAGGAACTGTTTAATTTTCTTTCAGGTAAATCAAAAAGAATAAATATTCCTCTCGATTACTCATCCGTCACTCCCTTTCAAATGAAAGTCTTAAAAGAAATGAAAAAAATCCCCTATGGGAAAGTAGCAACTTATAAAGACCTGGCAGAAAAATTAAATTCTAAAGGCTTCCAGGCCATAGGAACGGCCTGTGGAAGAAATCCCTTCATGCTGATTTGTCCCTGTCACAGGATTCTCGGAACGAATAATCCTGGAGGATTTGCACATGGGTTAAAAATGAAGTCAAAACTATTACAGCTTGAGGGATATTCTTTAAAATTGAAGACTTGACGCAGTATACAGCCACCGGTGGCGGTGGATTTAAATTGGGGACAGAAATAATATCTATCCCCCTAATCACTACTCTTTCCGAACACCTTTAAAGGGTTCTTTATCAGACTTAACGTCCATGAACTTCCCTGAATCGGCATCGCGTTTTACATAACGATCATTCTTAGGATTTTTTACCTGAGAGCGCTTTTTAACGGCCCCATTTCGGTGGCCATCACCTTTAGGTGGATTTGTTGCCATAAGTAACCTCTAATCTTTTTTAATGTTTATTTTACGTGCATTACCAGAAGTCTCTTTCTTTTCGATCTCAATCTGGAGAATTCCATTTTTATAGGTTGCTGCAACTTTTTCAGCATCAACTTCCGAAACAAGAGGAACGGCACGATAGAAAGACCCATAACTGAATTCAGATCGGTAAATCCCCTTCTCTTCTTTTTTCATTTCACTCTTCTTTTCACCTTCAATAATCAGTGCATTGTCTTTCAGAGTGACATGTATATCATCTTCCTTCATGCCTGGAAGTTCAGCGGCAACATAATACTTCTTCTCATCTTCTTTCATTTCAAGCTTTGGCATGAAACCTTCAGCTTTTATTGAAGAAGGAAAGAAACCACGGTTAAGGCCTTCAAAAAGATCATTCATTTCATTCTGTAGAGCAAAAAAAGAATCAGCTCGCACGGGCAAATTTTTTTTCCATAAAGACATAAACAACTCCTTTTTTTAAGTTATCTTCATGAAACTAATTTCACCTGATTGAAAGGAAATCAGTATGACTGAACAGGATTGAAAAAATGATTTTCAGCAGTTTTTGATTTTATTTGATATCAGGATTTTTCTTACCCAAGAAACAAGGATGTCCGAAGAGACACTTCTCATTAATCGTTGTGGCCACTGAAGGAGGTACCATCTTCTCCCATCCTTCTTCATTATTGACGATCATCTGGAGAACTTTAGATGAATAGATGTGGAGAATGTCT
The DNA here is from genome assembly GCA_046566385.1 of Bacteriovoracia bacterium. Taxonomy (GTDB): domain Bacteria; phylum Bdellovibrionota; class Bacteriovoracia; order Bacteriovoracales; family Bacteriovoracaceae; genus Peredibacter. Next base: position 39,889 of record JBKHWS010000001.1, read on the forward strand.
TTATTGAACCCTTCAACGTCATCAATCTGATTCATACCTTTTAAGTGATCCAGAAGATGCTGGGACTGCTTGGGAACTTCCAGATTAGAGAGGGCCTCTATAGCGCCGTCTTCATCTTTGTAGGGATAAATGTAAACTTTCACGTGTTCTCGGAAGAGCTGTCCCAGGGCCCCGAGAATTCCACCTTCCGCTGTAGAGTATTCCTCAGTGAAGATTTGCTGGAAGTTATAAATACCAAGCACAATTCCCAAATGTGGAGCATTGAGGCCCGAGAAGTATTTTCCAAGTTTGTAGTACTGAGGATAATTCGTTATGAGAACTTTCTGACCCATGGAGCTGATAAGATCAACCCTTGCCAGAAAATCTTCTTTGGTAATTTCACCTGCATCGGCCTTCATAGTGGCCATACCAATTTCGGCCACAGTGACAACATCTTCCGGTTTTTTACCGATGTCTTTGGCAAAATTGGATAGACCCGTTTTAATCATGTCAAAGCTTACAAGTGTTGGGGGCCTGTAGGATCCCCTCACTACCAGAACGTCTTTTTTATAAAGAAGATCATTGGCCAGGGCCACTTCCCCTTTTTCATCAAACATAATGGCCTGAGTATAACCTTCTTTTAATAGCTGAAGATTCATCAGTCGATTATCAACATGCTTAAAGGCCTTTCCCCCAAATCTGATGAAATTCACCTCCAACCTTGTATTGTCGAGATGATCCATGAGAGAGCGAATAAAGAGCTCAGGATCATTCTGTAAAAATAAAGAAGCGTAACACAGGTTTAATCCAATAATTCCCAGAGCGTCCTGTTGAAGGAGATTCTGAGGATCAAGCATTTTGACGTGAATAACGACATCACTGATTTCAGCTCCAGGTGCATCCTGAAAGCGCATTCCAAGCCACCCATGGGCCTCATTGGTTCTTTGATAATTAAGAGCAGCTACGGTGTCAGCAAACACAAAAAAGGCATGATTTTTTCCGCGGGTTTCACCCAACCTTTCTTGCAGGAGTAGAAATTCTTTTTCGAGCATTTTAAGTAAGCGGTTCTGAGAAACATAACGGCCAGAAGGTTCTTTCCCGTAGATTGAATCAGAGAAAGTCATATCATAGGCAGAAATAGTCTTGGCAATGGAACCACTAGAGCCACCGGCCTGGAAAAAATGTCTGGCCACTTCCTGTCCGGCACCAATTTCTGCAAAAGTTCCATAGAACTTTTTAGCGAGGTTAATCTTCAGTGCCTTTTGTCGGAGCGAAAGAGTTACATCCATGGATTTTTAATCCTTAAGAGCTTGATTTTTTTAGGTTCCAGAGAGGAGTGTACCACTAATATCAAGGCTTTGAAGAGAAAAAATCTCGCAAACCTTTTGACATGGAGCATTATTTCTGTAAAAAATGTGTCGATAAGAAGATTGAGCCTAAGGAGTCTTCATGGAAATCATTATCGCAGGCATACTGGTAGCTGCAGCGGCAGCAGCGGCGGCCAAAGCAACAGAACCAGTCTTAAAACCTATACCGGTAAAGAAAAAGGATTCCTGAAACTTAATCTCCTTTGTCACGAGGGGAGAAGCCATGTCACACGCAACTACAGTTCTATTAATCATCTTTTTTATTACAGGTCTCATGTTTGATGGAGGTGCTGGTTAAGCACCTCAACCAAGCTTTTATTGGGCCAGATACTTTGAGATAAGCTCATAGGTATCTCTGGATGGTTTTCCTTCCATAATCTTATTCAAGGCACTTCTCATTTCCTTCTGCCTTGTTTCATCCAATTTAGTAATTAATGAAAAAGCGCTGGCCCCTCTGGAAGCAACCTGGGGATTGAAGCTGTCGATATGCTTTATTCTCTCAGCAATGAAATGATACCCCTTTCCCGATACATCATGAAAAGAGTCCAGGTTGTTCTTCGAAAACTGCAGGTATAGTGCTCTAAGATAATTTGGTACCTGATTCTGGAACAAGGGATCTTTCTCCAGAATCTCTAAACGCTTGATAGCGTCAGTTTTCGGAGAACAGGACGCCAGAGATCCGAACCATTTAAGCATGACCAGAGAATCGTGTTGCCATTTCTGATAGAACTTCTGAATAGCTTCATGTTCAAGGGAAACACCGCTCATTATGTACTGCTGAAGGCCCACAACTTCTTCAGTCATGTTACTGGCCTTGAAGTAATGATCTTCCAGGGCCTTCATCCCTTCATTGGTACCTGATGCTACAAGATACGTCAGACACTGATTGCGGAGGGCCCTTTCACCAAAGGCCTGAGGAGTTAATTCAAACTTACCATTCTGATTCAGTCGCTTATGTTCCGTCAGAAACCAATCCTGAAAAGTAAGACCAAGTTTCTTTTTTAGATTTCTATGAACCAGATGAATGCCATCAAAGTCAGGATGAATCATTTCCTGAGAAAGTTGATTCTCGGTCGGAAGGTCCAGAAGATAGGACTTAAAAGAGAGATCTATGCTTTCATCTTTCAAAAGATTTTCAAAAGCTGTTTTAAAATCCCCCTGGAGGTCTGAAGTGAGTGCCCCTGAAGCCTTATACTGGTTAAACTCCGCCTTTAAAATATGGTCGTAAATTTTCTGAGTTGCCTCATATTTAGAGTAGGGATCATTATCAAAACTCATAAGAGTAATAAGGTCAGCTGTATCAAAAGGATAATCAATATGAACCGGGGCTGAAAAGCCGCGGTTCAGGGATGGGATCACATCACCGGAAATGGGAAATCGAAAAGTTTCCTTGATCTTTTTAATTTCCAGATGATGTTCTTCTATATTCCCTGTCTTTCGATCGATAAAACCGATAACAAGGGGCATATGAAGAATATTACCTTCGGGAACTTTATGAGTTGTCGGGGGATACTTTTGCTCAATATCCATTTCCACTCCACTTCCCTCTTTTTTCATTCGTACGACTAAGGTGGGAGTTCCTGAACGTGAGTACCAGTTTTTAAACTGGGAAAGATCTTTTCCACTTGCTTGTGACATGGCATCCACAAAATCCTCAGTGGTGACGGCTTTTCCATCATGGAGCTCAAAATATTTATCCATTCCTTTTCGGAAGTTCTCCTTCCCTATCAAGGTATGAATCATGCGGATAACTTCCGCTCCTTTTTCATAAACTGTCCGGGTATAAAAGTTGTTTATTTCAATATAACTTGAAGGACGAATAGGATGGCCAAGAGGACCAGCATCTTCGGCAAACTGGCTGTCTTTAAGCATTCGCACGTCTTCCAGTCTTTTGACTGCACGGGACAGCATGTCTGAAGAGAACTCCTGATCCCGGAAGACTGTGAGACCTTCTTTTAACGTCAGCTGAAACCAGTCACGGCAAGTAACTCTGTTGCCAGTCCAGTTATGGAAGTATTCATGACCGATGACTCCCTGGATATTCTGGAAATCCATGTCAGTGGCACTCGTCTCATCAGCGAGGGTGTATGTTGAGTTAAAAATATTAAGGCCCTTGTTTTCCATGGCCCCCATATTAAAGGAATCCACAGCTACGATCATGTAAATATCCAGATCGTATTCCAGCCCAAAAGTTTCTTCATCCCATTTCATACTCTGTTTAAGGGACTCCATGGCGTGACGGGTTTTTCCAAGGTTTCCTTTGTCGACGTAGATTTCAAGATCAACTTTCCTACCTGAACGGGTTGTGAAAGTGTCCCTGGCCACATCAAAATCACCACCAACCATAGCAAAAAGATAACTTGGTTTTCTGAAAGGATCTTCCCAGAGAACCCAATGGCGACCATCAGCAAGATCTCCAGACTCTATCCGATTTCCATTGGAAAGAAGGAAAGGGTACTTCTTCTTACTGGCAATCATTTTGGTTTTATACTTTGCCATGACGTCAGGACGATCTATGAAGTAAGTGATTTTTCTGAATCCTTCTGGCTCGCACTGAGTGCATAGCTGAGGACCGGATTGATAAAAGCCTTCTAGGGCCTTGTTGTTTGCCGGATCAATCTTATTCTGGATTTCAAGTACAAACTTATCATGTTCAATGTTAAGAATAACAAGCTTATCATTCGAGAGCTGGTAACGATCAGCAGGAACAACTTCCCCGTTAAACTTCAGATCAAGGAGCTCCATGTTCTCGCCATTGAGCTCAAGATTAAGTTTCTTTCCCCTGGCACTCTCCTGTTTTTCAATTTTCAAAAGTGAGTGAATGAGTGTGTAGTCATCATGAATATCAACAGTGAGTTCAATTGAATCAATCAAGAAATCTGAAGGTCTGTAGTCAGAGAGAAAAATTGTTTTAGGCTGTTGTAGTTGCATGTACTTCCTCCAGGGTGACCTCATATCCGCTATGAGATCTTACGTTGAGAACGCCGGTGTCAAAGATAAGGTACTGTCCCTTGATACCGATCAGGCGTCCGAAGACTTCAGGGGTTTTATCAAGATTGAATGAAGTGATTTTTTCCGGATATCTTTCTACCGGATATTTCACTTTCACAACTTCTTCGTCCAACTTTACATACTCAAAGTTTTTTAAATCTTCTTCAAGCTCCTTCAGTAGCTTTTCTTTCCACTCAAGGAGATTGATCGACTCTGGTTCACCCTTAAGCATCTTTCGCCAGTCCGTTTTATCTGCAATATGCTTTTTGAAAAGCATTTCAATCTGGCCGGAGATGAATCTATTTTTCACTTCAAGGATGGCAAGTGCTTCCGAAGCTCCCTGATCCATCCAGCGATAAGGGACATTAATTTTTCTTGTAATACCGACCTTGAGACCGGAAGAATTAGCGAGGTAAATGTAATGGGGTTTGAAACAATTTTCTTCCCCCCATTGAGGTTCCCGACAAGTACCCTTGTGATAATGACAGGTTTCAGGTTTCAGGATGCAAAGGTCACAACTAGCGAGCTTCATGGTGCAAGGGTAACAAACCCCTTCTGCATAGGATTTTTTTGTCTTTTTGCCGCAGTTACTGCAAAAAATGTTACCTGAGTATGCAACACGGAGTTCTTTTCCGACCAGAGAAGTGAGGTCAAAACGCACCTCTCCCAGCAATAATTCATACTTAACAATATTTTCCAGGCGAGTTTCCATTTTTGAGAGTACGCCAGTCACCTTTTGATTCTCTGTCATAGGCAAAAATTATCATACAAAATGTCGCATCTGTCTTAGAAAAAAGTTCCTTCATTGCAATAAGAAAAATTCCGAGAATACTATTACTAAACGAGTCACACTCTCATTTTAACCAACAAGGACGGTAATAATGAAAAATTGGTTGCTCTCAATCAAAGCTGCTGTTCTCTGCGCTGCTATCGTACTGACACCAAGCTGTGGTCAGCAAGGAAGTGAAATGCCGGAGATCAACGGAGTAAAAGGCCCCCACTTCAACGTAGTTGACGGTCAGGTACTCATGACATTCAAACTTTTAAACATGCAGGTTGATGCCGGTTTAAAAGTACCTATTCCTAAAACCAAACATTCATTCCTGGAATTCTCCCCTAACATGATCGATGGCGGAATGATGCTTCAGGTTTACATGGATGTTGAAGATCTTAAATCCATCAGCATCGGTGTCGGTGACGGAAACTACCTTCCGGATGGCCGTCCAGTTCCAGGGATCCCAGGCGGAAAACTTGAAAACTCTCTTCGTATCGATACTGAGTGGCACGACATTTCATTCTACTACCACAAGCAACTCTTTGGTCTTTGGATCCCGGTTGGATTTGAGACTGCTGGTATTTCAGGTTACTGGAACATCAACATCAAAGATAAGCGTGTAGGTTTCCTTGGTCTGGTTGGAAACGATCCTGTTCGTGACTATAAGGCCGGAGCCGTAGTTCTTCTTCATCTTGATGCTCTTAAAGACAAACAGCTTAACAGGCTGATCGAGCTTTCTAAAAGAAACCCTCATCTCATTTACTAGGAAATCATTTCAATCACTTGGGGCCCCTTCAGGGGCCCTTTTTTTGTAAAAATTTCCCGATATTGCCTTTTTTTAGCCGATAAATTCCCTCTCGATTATCATCCCTCCTATGAAGTCTTTTACGTGTATTCTTAGCAGTCTTTTGCTGTCACTGGCATTGGTCGCCTGCGGGAAAAAAGCTGAGATTGAAGACAAGAATAAAAAAAGTAATCTGGGGCCAACCTCTGAGAACATCTATTTCAATGCTCTCACAAAGTTAGTTGACGCCATCAAAGTTAACGACGCAGTTACATTCATAAGGACAGTCCAGCAAAACCCCTCTATTGATCTTAATGAGACTCACCGTCACAATGGTGAAACTTTCCTCATCATGGCCATCAAGAGCGACTTCCGTGAAATCAGAAATTTTCTGATCGAGCGTGGGGCCAACCTGGAAAAACCAACGGTCGATGGAGAAACCCCGCTCATGGCAGCAGTGGGGAAAAACCGTGTAAACTCCGTTAAAGTCCTTCTCGATAGAAAAGTAGATGTGAACAAAAGAAAGACCACCTATTTTGGTGATACTGCTCTTCATATAGCTCTTAAATCGTCCAACGATGAGATCGCCCTTCTCCTTTTGAAAAATGGGGCCAAGGTAGAGCTCACTGATATCTATGGCCACGATGCCCTTGCCCTCGCTCAGACATATCGTCTCCCAAAGTCACTGGAGTTTATTCATAGCGTGCTCAAAACTGGCCCTGAGATAACAGTTTTTCAGAACCTTCTTCTTGAAGCAGATCACAGGAGACTAAAAACCCTCCTGGATCGACATCCCAATCTTCCTTCTGAATCGGCCTACGAATCAATAAATCCTTTAGCAATATTGGTTGAGGCCAAAGCGGAAAAGGACGCCATGGTCAGTGCAGAACTTCTTATTCAGCATAAGGCGAATGTGAATGGACCACTGGGGGCAGATATGACTCCTCTTATTAAGGCCACAATCAATCAAAAAAAGGCCTTTGCTGAGCTTTACCTCAGCAATGAGGCCAATCCCCAGCTTCTCGATAAAGGCGGCAAATCGGCCCTGATTCATGCCATTGAATTGAATAATGCGGGGTTAGTTGAACTACTGCTAAATGAATCGGCCGTGGAAATTTATACGTTCCATGACAAAAATGGAAAAAGGATTACTTTCAACGCCTGTAGTGTGGCAAAAAAGATGTCCAAGAAACTTTCGACCATTGAAGAAAAAGAAAGAAACGAAACAATCAAAAAATTACTGAAATGCGGGTTTTTCAGATGGCTTTTCTAGGCGAAAAACAGGAATCAACAAGAGCAGCCCTGGAATAGCAATCAGCGTACATACAACAAAGAAAACTTCCCATCCCATGACCTTTGCCATCCATCCGGTAGGACTTGCGAGGATCACTCTGGGAACTCCCATAAGAGCTGTTAGAAGAGCATATTGAGTGGCAGTAAATTGCTTGTTCGTAATTGAGGCCATATAAGCTGCATAGGCCGCGGTTCCCATTCCACTGGCCAGATTTTCAAAGGCAATAACAGTGGCAAGAGCTGCGAAACTTATTGGAAAAGAAGGTAAAACAGAAAATCCAAGAGTGGAAACAGCCTGAAGAATTCCAAACATGATGAGAGAATGGCGCATCTTCATCTTAAGCATCATGGTTCCACCAAGAATTCCACCAATGATTGTGGCCATCATACCAAAAGTCTTTGCTACCGCAGCGATATCTGTCTTGGTGTATCCAATATCCAGGATAAAAGGAGTAGTCATGTTAGAGGCCATGCTGTCGCCTACTTTATATAGCAGGATAAAAAGCAGCATGATCCAGGCACCACGTCTTGTGAAAAAATCTTTTAAAGGTCCCACCACTGCTTCTTTCAGATTGGCCGGAATTGGAATATGTTGATTTTCCCTTGGCGCAAAAAGAGTAAAGAGAATTGAAGGTGCCATAAAGACGGCAAGCCAATGATAGACCTGCTTCCAAGGAATATGATCGGCAAGATATAAGGCCAGAGCACCGGAAACGAGCATCGCTAATCGATAGCCTGTAATATAAAGGGAAGATCCTAATCCTAGTTCTTCATCGGGAAGAATTTCTCTTCTGTAGGCATCAAGAACGACATCCTGAGAAGAGGAAAAGAGAGCAATGAAAAAGGCCCATACGCTAACAAGGATCAGGTTTTTATCAGGATCAGTAAAAGAAAGGCCTATAATAGAAAGTACTAAAAGGACCTGAAATAAAATCATCCACCCTTTTCTGCGAGAGAAAAAAGGTAAGTTATAGCGATCCAGAAGTGGCGCCCAGAGAAATTTAAAAACATAGGGAAGGCCAAGAAGGGAAACAAGACCGATGGCCGTGAGGTCAACACCTTCATCTTTCATCCAGGCCTGAAGAGTTGAACCGATAAGAAGGAGCGGCAGTCCGGCACTGTAACCAGTCAACAGCATGGCCAGCATCCGTACTGAAAATACCTTCTTTATTGTTTCATTCATAAGTAAGTAGGTTCATGGTAATGGAAAGCGTATTTTCCAACAATGTTTTCCTGACTTTTCTTTTTGAATGTACCTTTTTTAAATTCGATCTTTTTAATCACCTGACCAAGGGCCTCTGCAAGGAGTGGCGGAACTGCGTTTCCTACCTGGCGGAAGATAGCAGTCTGAGAACCGTGGAAGATAAAATCATTCGGGAAACTCTGGCAGGCAGCCGCTTCTCTCGGAGTAAGGTATCGGTTTTCAATCGGATGATAATAACTGGTCCTGGCCGTAAGGATGGTTGGAGATGGTTCATTGAGAGGGAGTCTCTGCAATCTTGTCTGACGGAAACGGTTCTCTCTGAGCTTCTTCCAGTCAACTCCGTAACGAAGTTTTTTAGGAAGATAGTTCACTTCATCGGCTTCATAGCGGATCCCTTTGCCGGCCGGAATAAACTTCAGACGTTCTCGGTCTTCTTTCTTCTTAATCTCTGCAAGTGTGATGTCGTGATTATAAACTCTCCCATCCCGGGCCTTGAGGTTCTTCAGGGCCTCGGCCACTGTTTTAACTTTCTTTCCGGCCCTCACTCCATGAGTTACTTCAGGGAAGAGACACTCTCCACCTTTTACTCCCATGATGATGGTGCGGCGTCTTTTTTCAGGAACTCCAAATTCTTCAGCAGATAAAACTCTGGCATCCATGTTGTAGCCAAGTTTTTCAAAGTGCTGAAAGATTTTTTTCAGAATGCCTTGATTCTTTTTCGCCACAAGGCCTGTGACATTTTCGAAAAGAATAACTTTCGGATCAGTGGCCTTTACTATGCGGACAAACTCTTTAAAGAGAAGATTTCTCTCATCCTCTACCTGCCCTTTACCTACAGTAGAAAATCCCTGGCAAGGGGGCCCACCAACGACCATGTCCACGGTCTGGCCGCGCAGAAGTTCCTGCAGCTTTTTGGAGCTAAGCTTTTTGATATCTCCTAGATAGACGGCCGCTTCATGATGGTTGGCCGCAAAACTGGCAATCGCTTCTTTGTTTGCGTCAACTCCCAACAGACAACGGTGTCCTGCCATTTCAAGTCCACAGGAGAGACCTCCACAACCGCTAAAAAGGTCAATGAAGGTAAAAGATTTTTTAATTGTTTTCATATACACAAAGTGTAATTTTTCGTTAGAAGTGTGTCTATCAATTTCCTCAACTTCTGCATGAAATATCATCCAGAAGTTTGGTCTATAAAACACTGTTTTAAATCATGTTTTCACTCTGAAAATCGTGATAATTTGTGCTAAAGTTTCTGATAGAAATTTCATTAAAAAAGTTTTCTTTTAACAAAAGGTTTTAATATGAAAAGAAGAGAATTTTTAAAGAGCACGTTATTGTTTGCAGCAGTTTCAAGTGTCGTAGGCAAGGCCACTGGAATTATTTCCGACGCTATCGCAGCTGATGTTTTTGTTACTCCGGGAAAACTTGGATATAAAGAAGTTTCTCCACAGAAAAAGAACAATAAAACCTGCGCAACTTGTAAGTGGTACAAAGGGGATGCAAAGGTCGGTGACTGTACTCTTCCAGCAATGAAAACTGCTATGAAGGCCGCCTCTGCTCCAAAAGTGAAGGCCGAAGCTTACTGTAATATGTGGGCCAAAAAAGCCTAATAACCTCCAAATGACCATTCAAGGGCCCCTTTTCGGGGCCCTTTTATATTGCAACGCATCGTAACACTATTCCATCCTAAATACATTTTATCTAAGTGTCAGAAAATTGTCAGAAGATGTTAGTTTTCTTTTCGATCTTACTTTGGAATAAAGGGCGCGAGCTATTAACGCTCTCTGAAGGAGAAATAAGATGAAACAACTTTTGGCCCTTACCGCTCTTACACTTATGACCACCAGCGCCTTCGCTGGAATCAAAGTCATTTATGGAAGGGACAACAGACAGGACATCTATCAGGTTAGAAACTCACTTCATAAAAAGCTGGCCGAATCAACTGCAGGGATGATCAACGTCAGACACTTCGCCAAATCATCTAAAAAGAACTTCTTCGATCTTCAGGGAACTACAACTTTAGAGCGCGGACAAAACATCTGTCCTTCTGAAGCTTTTTCACAACAAGTGATTGCTCCAACATGCTCAGGATTTTTGGTTGGGCCGGATACACTTGTAACGGCCGGGCACTGCTATAAGTCTTTTGATACTCCGGAAAATGTTTGTAAGAACTTTGCCTGGGTTTTCGGGTTTGATATGAAGTCCTCTCATCATAATCCAACTCGTGATATCCCTCTTCAAAACATTTACCTATGTAAAAAAGTTGTTGCCGCTGAATTAAGTGCTTCAACAGATTTCGCCATCATTAAATTAGATAGAGCAGTTGTCGGCAGACAGCCCCTTAAATTCCGCAGCAGCGGAAGAATTTCTTCTAAAGCTTCTTTAGTTGTTATTGGTCACCCGACTGGACTTCCGTTAAAAGTGTCTCCAGGGGGCCGGGTTACAAGAAATTATGAACAGACAAAGTTCTCCACCACCCTTGATACCTTCCACGGTAACTCAGGGTCAGCGGTCTTTGATGAAAGAACTGGAGTAATTGAAGGTATTCTGATTCAGGGTAAAAATGATTACATGCCTTCGAATAAAAACGATCCAAGAAGCTGTCTGGTTGTTAATAAGTGTGACGAAAATGGAAATAACTGCGAAGCTGGCCAGGATCAGGGTCCTGTTCAGTGGGGAGAAGTTGTTCTGAGAATCGAAACTATTGCTTCTCAAATCAACGCTGCAAACAGAATGAAAGCCGAATAGTAACTTCATCGGGTGAGAGTTCAACCAGAATCAACTTCTGCCTTGAGCTCTCACCTTGTATTAAAAAAACCTTCCTCTTCGAAATTCCCAACAGATCAGAAAGAAATTCAAGCAAACAGGCGTTGGCCTCTCCATCCTGAGGCGGGGCCTTTACTTTAATTTTTAACCTACCGTCATGTTCCCCGGAAACTTCACTCCTGGAAGCCCCCGGTTGGATATACAAGGATAAAGTAGTTCCCTTAGCATGAGGTTTTAACCAGTTCATTCCATTCACCTGTTAAAGAGTCACGTTCTCTTTCTTCCGGGCAAAAACTGAATAGATAGCAGGAACAACCACCAGAGTCAGAACTGTCGAAACCAATGATCCTCCAATGATGGCAACGGCCATTGGTTTTAAGGCCTCTGAACCTGCACCAAATGAAAAGGCCAGTGGAACTGCACCGGCCACAGTTGCAATCGTTGTCATGAGAATCGGACGAAGTCTCTTGGGACAGGCATCCAGAAGGGCCTCTTTCACGCTTAGACCCTCAACTCTTCTTTGATTGGTAAAATCGACCAGGAGAATTGAATTCTTTTTCACAATCCCCATGAGAAGAATAAGACCTATCATGGAGTAAAGGTTTATGGATTGTCCCATCAGCATCAAGGCCAGAAAAGCACCGGAGAAACTAAATGGGAGGGCCATGAAAACGGTGACAGGATCTATGAAACTATTGAACTGAGTTCCAAGGACCATGTAGGCCACCAGGATTCCCATTAAAAGGGCAAAGATGAGACTGCTGAAGGCTTCTTTGTAGGTTTCAGCGGATCCACTTTCAATAATGGTATAACCAGGAGGAAGGTGCTTCTGAGCAATTTGTCTTGCCCGGGCCAGGGCATCCCCCTGAGACTTACCTGGTGCAATTCCAGAATACACAGTAACTGCTCTTTGACGGCCTCTTCTGTTAATTGACTGAACTCCCGGTTGCTCTTTTACGTTCACGACATCCAGTAGATTAACGAGCTCACCTCTGGTGTTCCTGACGAAAATCTTCTTCAAGTCAGAAAGCTTGTCTTTAGAGGCATCGGCCATTTTAAGCCTGATATCATTTCTATGGCCTTCCTTGGAATATTTTCCAACCACAACACCCCCGATAAGGGCGTTAATAGTGGTACCAATCTCCTGAACAGAAACCCCGAAACGCTTGGCCTTATCGCGGTCAGGGAATACCTGAATTTCCATAACTGACTCTTTGTAATCTGTATCGACGTCTACAAACTCTCCTGACTCCCTCATCTCTGCCATAACTTTCTTTGACGTTTCAATGAGAGTACTCCAGTTTCCACCGGCAAGTGTAAACTCAACTGGAAAGCCCCGGCCTGATGCTGAAAACCCACCCTGGGATGTGTCCTGAACCATCACCTTGCCGCCTTTGAGATTTTTAAAATGGCCCCGGTACATGTTGATCAGATCTGGTTGATAATAGTGATCTCCAGTCTTGGGATCAATGGGACGTTTATTCGGTTCATGTAAAGTTACAAATAACATTGATGAGCTCGCCTCGGCTCCACCACCAAAACCTCCAACAGCGACGAAATAGCGCTTCACTTCCTCGCGGGTCATGAGGAAATCCTCCACCTGCTTTGTGAACTTATCGGTAAATTCAAGTGATGAACCATCGGGTGTTTTCACCCTTATCATGAAGCTCGAAGTATCCTGAACCGGAACGAATTCCTTAGGGAGCCACTTGACGATGGAAAAAGTTCCGATAAAGAAGACTGCGGCAACGGTTAACAGAAGGAACTTATGGTTCAAGGTCTTCTCCAGGATATCCCTATAAAAGACAATAAGCCGGTCAAAAAGATGATCCATCGCCTGGCCAAGTTTTGTTGTACGGTTTGACTCCTCCATGAACCGGCTGGTCCTCATGGGAGTGAGAGTTATCGCTTCAATATAGGACAACCCTACAGCAACCGAGATAGTGATACCAAATTGAAAGAAGTACTTTCCGATAATCCCTTCCATGAAGGCCACTGGGAGAAAGATGGCCATAATGGCAATGGTGGCCGCAAGGGCCGCAAAAGAAATTTCATTGGCGCCATCCCTGGAAGCGCGAACTCTGTCTTTGCCTTCTTCGTGATGACGGTAAATGTTTTCAAGCACCATGATGGCATCATCAACCACGATACCAATGGAAAGAGACAGGGCCAGAAGGGTAAAAGTATTGAGGGTGAACCCCAGATACTTCAAAATAATAAATGAACCAAGAATCGAAGTGGGAATTGCAAGAATCACATTTATGGTGGCCGCGAAGGACCCAAGGAAAAGCCAGCACACGATTGCGGTAAGAATCGCTGCAAGTAGCATGTTGGTCATCAATTCATGAATGGATTCGTCGATGAATTTTGTCGTATCGTAATTTACATAAAGTTCCATCCCCGGAGGAAGATCTTTCTGAATCTTTGCCATTTGGGCTTTGACCCCGTCAGCAACCTGCATGGTATTTGAACCACGCTGTTTTCTGATACCAAGACCTAAAGCATTTTTTCCATTTGAACGGGAAATTCTCCTCACATCGGCGATGCCTTCTTCGACATCAACAACCTGTTTTAGAAAGATAGGCACATAGTTCGGGGCCCCGCCTCTTCTGATGATAGGAAGGCGCTCAAACTCCTCAACAGAGGTTGCCTCCCCGAGAGTTCTCACATTTCTTTCTTTAAAAGAGTCCTCGATAAAGCCAGAGGGGGATTCCTTGTGCTCGGCCGCAATGGCAGCGATAACGTCATTTACAGTTAGCTCCAGCTTATTCAATTTTTCATTGTAGGCCCAGACCCGAAGATTGGGTTCAATGTATCCTGCCAGAAAAACATCGGCCACGCCGGAGACTGTCTGAAACTTGTCCTTGAGATTGTCCCTGACATAGGCCATGAGATCTTTTGGAGTCATGTCGGGGGCGGTAACTGCCAGAAACATTATCGGTCTGTCGTCAGGATTGACTTTAGTGATAATGGGTGGATCAATATCATCAGGGAGATTTCTCTGGGCCTGGTTGATCTTTGCTTCTATTTCGGAAACGGCCACATCAATATTTTTATCCAGATTAAACTCAACTGAGATATTGGCCGTGGCCTGTTTGGCGGTTGAAGTAATTCCTTTTACACCTTCTACAGAAAGCACGGCGCTTTCAATGGGATCTATCACATCAAGTTCCATGACTTCCGGTGCCGCTCCCTCATAGGTCACGCCGATATTAACCACCGGGAAGTCCACATCGGGCATCTGAGAAATACCCATTTTCCTCATCTGGATGAAACCGAAGATAATCATGGCGGCCATGAGCATCCACGCGAAGACAGGTTTTTTGATTGAAATATCTGATAAACTCATGGAAGAACTCCTGTGAGTGCCTGGAGGTTTCTAAAGTTAAGGTTTCCGATAGCAATGAGACCGTCATAGGAACGTTTCGTTTCAATGAAAACATTCAGTGACTGAAGAACGTCAAGGTTTGTGACAAGTCCATACTGATAATCTTTTTTATTCAAGCGATAAGCTTCTTCGGCCTTGGAAAGTGCCGATCGTAACGACTTGAGTTGCTCCTTGATTTGCAGAATATTCTGATAGCTTATTTTCACATCTCTGGCGGCAGCTCTTTGAGTTTCTGAGCTGTTTAACTGAGCGATTCTTTTTTCCTGAACGGCCTGTCTCACCTGAGACTGAACTGATCCTCCCTGAAAAAGCGGTATGACGACGGCAACACCGACATCCCACTCAGAAGTTTCAAGCACTCCCGTACGATCCAGGTAATAATTACTTGTAAGATCAACCTGAGGATAGTGCCCTCCCTTGGCTATTTTTACCTGCTGGTCAGCAACCTGAATCTGTTGCTCAGCTGCGAGGATATCAGGGCGAGTTTTGATCCTGGAAACATATTCATCAACTGATCCTTTAAGATCAGGAATCGAATCCGGAACAACAATCTTTTCAGGATCTAAATCCGTATAAAAGGCGAAGGTTTTCCTGGCCTGGTCAAGAGTGATCATGGCCTGTTTAACCTGCGACTCAGCGATGTGAAGTTGGGCCTCAGCTTCAACAAGTTCACCTTTCCGGGATCTTCCTATTTTAGTTCTCTCTCTGATTTCTCTGACTCTTTCCCGGCTGAACTTCAAAAGCTCTTCAAGATTTTTCACATCCAGGCCGGCAAGGGCCAGATTGAAGTAAGAGTTGATTACAAGCTGATAGAGGTTAAAGGCCGTGGTCTCTGCCTGAAACTTGGCCAGAAGAATATTTTCTTCAGCGAGTTGGTAGGCCGAAACCAGTCCTCCACGAATGAGAGGCTGAGTCAGGCGGATGGCCGCTGAGTACTGCCTGGTAAGAAGAAAGGGACTTGCTCCGGCCCCATTCGGTGGGTCTATTTTTGTATAACTTCCTACACCGGAGACATTAGGAAGGACAGCCGCAATGGCCTGGCTTTTTAGTTCCTTCGTTTGTTCAACCACAGCACTGGCCCGCTTGATTGACTCCATATTTCTTAGAGCGGCCTTGTACGACTCTTCCAGAGTTACCGCTTTCAGGGAGCCCACGAATAAGAGAAGAAATATAAAAATTGTTTTACTGGTCATTTAAAAGTCCCATGAGCTTATTTAGAACTTCCAGACCCTTTTCGAGTTCCTTCTGTTCTTTATTGGATAATTTTTTAAATTGCCTTTCAAGCTGTCTTCCCACTTCGCTTTCAACTTTCTTTCTGATCTTTTCACCTTCTCTGGAAGGTTTCAAATGATAGCACCGGCGGTCTGCTCCCGCTTCACGAATCAAAAGTCCCTTTTTAACTAGTTGATCGACTATCTTTGAAACGGCGGCCATTGAAACCTGCATCGTCTGTGACATCTGTGTCTGCCCCATGCCCTCAGAGGCCAGCATGAGGATCCGGAACTGTTGAAAAGTCAGATCATTTTTCAGGATCCCCACAGAAAGTTTCCGTAAAGTTCGAATGGCGCGGGGAATAGAGGTAAGGATTTTTCGGGATAACATATTCAACCATCTCAATAGTTAACGTGGTTAAGTATAAAAGGACGTCCTGAACTTGTCCAGAAATGGTCAAAGCGTATAACGTAGTTTTAAGGAGAAGAAAGGAGTGTTCTCCAGATTCACTAAATTTTCTTTTTCACCGGAAAAGTCAGAAGCCTCAAATATTTCCCGGTCAAAGGCCATCCCGGAAAAGAAATCAAAATGAAGTTTCTGTGTCACCTTTCCTTCAATCCCGGCACCAACTCTTCTTTCAAACCAGAATACCCTGTCTTCAACTTCAGCTCTATCGTGTCGAAAATAACTTTCAGGGGCCTGGACCAGGGCCAGGTAAGGATGGACTTTTCCAAGTCCATAGTAAGAAAGCTGCAATTGGTGGCTCCAGGGTATAAAAGTCGTATACCGAAAAGACCATGATGGACCCAATGGAGTCTTCCAGAAAATGACCGGAAATCCCAGGATCAGCATTTTTTCTCTGCTCATCTCATGGATATAAAAAACACCCGGAAGTGGAAT
This sequence comes from Bacteriovoracia bacterium, assembly GCA_046566385.1. Classification (GTDB taxonomy): domain Bacteria; phylum Bdellovibrionota; class Bacteriovoracia; order Bacteriovoracales; family Bacteriovoracaceae; genus Peredibacter. The sequence goes on from JBKHWS010000001.1 coordinate 56,548, forward strand.
ATTATTCAAAAAAGAGCGATTATTGGAATAGTTAAGAACTCCAAACCATTTAGCATTAAATCTCTGGATATAATTAGCTCCAAGAGTATTATCACGGGCATTTTTAAAAGGACGATCAGAAGCGGTTCCATAACTAACCGTGGTCATCCAGAACTGATCAACCTCTTTCTGCCGCTTGAACAAGAAACTACCCTGCTGATTATAATAGTCCTTTAGCAAAAGCAGGTTCCCCGATAAACTAAGCTCTTCATGTTTTGCCCCTACGGCGAGAAGATCCTTTTTACTTTGATAAACCGTTTGCTGCAACCTTAAATCCAGGTTTGTGACAGATGAATTATCACGTCCCTTCTCAGCTTCCCTCAGAGGCAGATAAATTCCTTCAACTTCAATGCTCGTAGACGGGGATTCGGGAGTAAGGAATTGAAACATTTCCTGGGCCTGTGCTGAAACAGGTAAAAGAAAAGAGAGGAACAATAAAATTATCATAGTGGAGATTTTAGATTCACTCTGACTTTAATCCTATGGAAAAAGGCTAGACAAAGTAAAAAGCTCAGATTTTTAAGATGAGAATGAGAGTAAATGTAAGATGGCATAGTTAAAAGAAATATCTATCGTTTAATGTATTAAATCTGTTTCTCAAGGAGGAGACATGAGACTATTTACAGTGATGGCCATTCTTGGTCTGTCATTCGAAGCCTATTCGGCAATCAACACAACTTACTTCCAACCTCTGGATGTGAAGACACTTCACGATCAGGAACTTGCCGCTGAAAAGAAAGGTGAAGCACCAAGATTCGCAGTTCCTCACAAAGTGACTATCCGTCCTCAATGGGAAAAGTCGGGATCAAACTATGTATGGACTCATCAGGTAACGGCTCCGAACGCAGTATCTCTGAATTTCGGTTTCTCAAGATTTCATCTACCTGAAGGTGCTGAGCTGAACATCTACTCAGCCGATCGCTCTGAATTCATCCGGACTTTCACGTCCCTTGACAACAATCAGGCAAAAGAACTTTGGACTCCTGTTATTATGTCTGACGATGTCATCATTGAAGTTTCAGCTCCGTCAGAAGTAGCTGCTCAGGTTGATCTTGAACTTGGTCAGGTTGGTCAGGGTTTCAGAACTTTCGGACAGTCAACTTTAAAGTCTGGAAGCTGTAACATTGATGTAGCTTGTACCGACTCTGTTGGTTGGGAACAGGAAGTGAACTCAGTTGGTGTTATCTCTACTGGTGGTTCTACTTTCTGTACGGGCTTCATGGTCAACAACACATCCAATGACAGAACCCCTTACTTTATGACGGCAGCTCATTGTCGTATCAATGCAGGAAGCGCTCCTTCTCTGGTTGTGTACTGGAATTACCAGACTTCAAAGTGTAAAGGCCCAAGAGATGGGAAGTTAACAGACTTCCAATCTGGCTCAGTACACCTGGCCTCTGGTTCAAGATCAGACTTCACTCTTGTTAAACTAAACAGTCATCCTAAGGCAGAGTGGAATGTAACTTATGCTGGATGGGATGCAAGTGCTACCGGACATGATTCTCCGGCAGTGGCCATCCATCATCCGAATGTTGATGAGAAGTCTATCTCATTTGAAAATGATAATGCTGTCCTTTCTTCTTACGGTGGATCTTCTTCACCTGGAGACAGTACTCATGTGAAAGTTAATGACTGGGATAAAGGAACAACAGAGCCAGGATCTTCAGGTTCTCCATTGTTCAATGCTGATCACCGTGTAGTAGGTCAGCTCCATGGCGGTGGTGCTGCTTGTGGAAATGATCTACCGGATTATTACGGACGTCTTCACACTTCATGGCCGAGCCTCAAGGATCACCTCGATTCAGGCAAAACAGGTAATCTTACAACAGATACAATCTGATAAAAAAAGGGCCCTTCGGGGCCCTTTTTTATCCTTTAGACTTTAGCGTCTTCTGAATCAAATCTACTATTTCAAATTGAACTTCCCTGTCATCGTCGATATCAGTGTGATCCAGTGGTGAAAGAATATTTCTCACAGCTGTTTTTTCTTCACGACGGGCAACGTGAGGTCCGTCATTCAAAAAAAGACTGGTTTCACCGAAGATATTGAGATGTCTTTTGACGTTCTGAGGAATGATGTCATGAGAGAGGCCAACAGCATCAATCGTTACAAGTAGATCGATGGAGCGGAATCCTTGCTCGAGAGAATCAAGCTCATCCGCTATTTCAATGGCAGTATCTCCACCCAGGCTATGTCCAACAAGAATAACAGGATAGTCAGGATGGACCTTTCTGATTTCATCTAAAATTTCTGTTTTTTGATCCCAACCATAAATTCTTGAGCCTTCTACAGATTCAGCAATTCTTCCCACTCCCGCATAGCCACCTTCGCTCTTTAAAGGTGAGCTAAAAAGGTCCAGACCCTTAATAAAGAGAACGGCCGGTTTTTTCATCGTTCGATCAGGAACTTCAACTTTCTTAACTTCTTGTATTTTCTCTTTGGTTTCTTCCTTGATGGCATCTTTGGCCAAATCCTTGGCGGGACTGGAATCAAGGTCAGGTTTCGGTAAATCAGGTAAGGAAGGAGCTGGGGGGGAAGGAATTCCAGGTGAAGGAAGAGACCCTTGAGTCTTGGAGGCCGAAGAAAGATCCACCTTATAGTCAGGAGTTTTCTCAAGGGGAAGCTTACCCATGAGGGGTTTAGGAATAAGGTTTTTCCTCGCCTCTTGTCTTAAGGCCTTTGATTGGGCAAATGATCCGGTGGTAGTTAAATCTGTTTTCACCCTTAAATCTTACCATTTTTGTGGAAAAACAAAGGGTGGCAAGTTTTTCCCTGACCTTTTTGATCAGTAAAACCTCCGGGCAATCTGGCGAAGAGAGAATCATGAAAGGCCTGTTAATCATTCTGCTATTTCTCTCTGCTTGTGGAAAAGGGCCTGCAAGGAAGTCATCTGAGACAAAACAGGAAGTTTCCGGAATTTACGCCTCTTCCCTACTTAAAGTAAATGTTTACTATGAAGAAGGGGCCGAACCCTATACGGATAAAGTGCTAAGTCTGGAGCTTTGGAATCTTCTGAGATCAAATCTTAATTCATTGCTGGAAGGCAGAAATATTTCCGTCGAAGTTCCATCAACATTGCCACAGATGGTGAAGATCTCACCTCAAAGCAAGACCTCATGGTCTGTCCAGGAAGTCATGGATCTGGCAAAGAAGTACCCACTATCGGAACCCCCAAATGTTTCGGAATTTCAAATCTTCTTCCTGAATGGTCTGGCCGATGGCAATCCCGGAGTGATTGGTTATCACATCAGTCACACCAAAATCATGGCCATATTTAAAGATGTCATTAAATCAAGCGGGAGTAACAACCAGGACTTCGTTCCAAAGTACGTTGAGCAAGCGACTCTCATTCATGAGATGGGACACGCTTTAGGACTTGTGAACAATGGGATACCCATGATCCAGAATCACCAGGACGTTCCTCACGGTGCTCATTGCTCAAATCCTGATTGCGTCATGTATTACAGTAATGAAGGTGCATCCAACATGATTAAATTTGCAAAAAGTTCCTATGCAAAAGGAACAGTTATCATGTTCGACAACCAATGCCTTGAAGATTCCAGAAGATTTCAGAAATAAGTTTTCCTGCCAGCAATTTTTTTGCATACTTAAAAGAATGAATTATGAAATCGGGCTTGGAAAGCAGGACATCACTTGTTTTATTCCTGGAATCGGAATGATGGGGTATGGACAGCACCATAATGTTGTCAGAGAAATCGCAACTCCCCTCTGGGCCAGAACAATCATTATTAAAGAAAAATCCAAAGTATTTATTCTGGTCCATCTTGAACTGGCCTTTGTTACGATAGCTATTAAAGAAGAAGTTTTAAAAAGATTACGAAGCTCCTTCCCGGCCTGGAATGTTAATGAAGATAATGTTGCTATTACTGCTCAGCACACTCATTCAGCACCGGGAGGTTTCTCACACTACCCGTTCTATAATTTCACAATCCCCGGTTTTCAATTAAAAGTTTTTGAGAAAATTGTGAACGGCATTCTTTCTTCCATAGAAGAGGCCTCAAAAAGAATGCAGCTTTGTGAAGCTTTGTGGGGGGAAAGAGAAATTGATCCTTCTAAAGAGATTGCCTTTAACAGATCAATGCCGGCCCATGCCTTAAACCCAGAGGCAACTCATCATAAAGAACAAGATAAACACCTGGCAGTAGACAGAGTTATTCAAGGACTTTCTTTCTATAATGCTGAAGGGAAAAGAGTGGCCTTCCTCAACTGGTTCGGAGTTCACTGCACAAGTGTTTCAAGCTTCAACCAGCGCATTCATCATGACAATAAAGGCATTGCTGCCGCTCTGTTTGAACAAAATCATCCGGAGACCATGGCCTTTTTTCTTCAGTCCTCTGCCGGAGATGTTTCTCCCAATTTTATCTGGGACAAGAAAAAGAAACTGATGAGAGGAAAATTTACTGATCAATATGAAAGCGCATCCTACAATGGGGAGCTTCAGTTCAGGGAATCTGAAAAAATAACAGGTCAGAACAAAACGAATGGCAAACTAGAGTTCCTTCATACTTATCTGGACATGAGCTTAGAAGTGGCCACCCCCGCTCACGGAGTAAGTTTTTTTAAAGGGACTCTTGAAGGTCCTGGAGTCTCACCGTCGTTGGCCAAATTCCTGGGTTCAGTTTCCAGAATCATTAAAAGAAAGCATTTAATGTCGAATCCAGAAGAGCATCAAAAGTTTTATGAGGCCCATGGGAATAAAGAAATTATCCTGGACCATAGGAACGGTTCATTTCTGGGTATACCTCTCAAGGCCTGGTACTATTTTCCACCAATTCCGGAACCTGCAGTGGAGGCCATGAGAAAGACAGTCAAATCCGGTGCACTTAAAACTCTCCCATGGGTGCCTCCTATTCTCCCTTTTCAATGCTTACGACTGGGAGAATTACTTATAGCTTTTGTGCCGGGTGAGATTACCGTCATGGCCGGAAGAAGGTTAAAAAATTACCTTCTCTCAGAATTAAAAGAACTCGGTATTAACCAGGTTTTTATTAATAGCTATGCTAATGCCTATATGGGCTACATTACGACTCCCGAAGAATACGATATGCAATGCTATGAGGGAGGACACACCGTCTACGGAAGAAACACCTTCTATGGAATAATGAAAGGTTTTGCATTACTGGTAGATAAAATTAAAGGGCGCCCCCTTCCGGAAGAACTACCTCTTTGTCCATTTCACTTTCCTCCTGATGAACTTGCAAGGAGAAGTTTCTGAAAGACTTAAACGAACTTTATCATAAATACCAGGAGGCGATTGGAAATCCAGGGGTGCCTGTTCTATTCCTCGATCTCCAGTCCCTGGAAAAAAACATTGATTGGATTGCAAAGAATGCCGGCGAAAAAAAGATTCGCCTTGCCACAAAATCAATCCGTTCAGTGGAAGTGATGAAAATAATTCTTAGGGCCAGTGAAGTCTTTCAGGGTCTCATGACATATGACCTGAGAGAGGCCCTTTGGTTACGGAGTCTAGGTTTCAGAGACATCCTTATGGGATATCCTAGCATTGATAGAAAATCTCTTGAAGAGTTAAGTCAGACCCCGGAAGGTATCACTCTTATGGTTGACCTCCCGGAGCATCTGGACCTCATCAATTCTTACGCCATGAGGAGTGGAAACAGAATAAAGATTTGCATCGATATCGACCTTTCAATGGATCTTCCAGGAGTAAGATTTGGGGTCTATCGCTCTCACCTCAATACAGTTCAAAGAGTGATGAAATTTGTTAATCATTTGAAGCAATGTCCTTATCTGGAACTTAAGGGCCTGATGGGCTATGAAGCCCAGATAGCAGGAGTCACTGATAAGAATTCGTTACTCATAAGAGGGCTCAAGAAGATCTCCCTCTTCCAACTTCAGAAGCGACGGGAAGAAATTGTTTCATATTTAAATTCTGAAGGCTTCTCCCTTAATTTTGTAAATGGTGGCGGCACCGGAAGCCTTACTGAAACATCAAAAGAAAAATGTGTCACAGAGGTGACTGTAGGCTCAGGCTTTTTCTCGCCTGTCCTTTTTGATCATTATCAGGATTTTAACCTCACTCCGGCCCTGCTCTTTACACTTCCCATACTGAGAAAACCCGAACAAGGGATTCTCACCTGCTTTGGCGGCGGTTATATCGCCTCAGGGGCGGTGGAGATGATAAAGCAGCCCCATCCCTATCTCCCACATGGATTAAAATTGCTTAAACATGAAGGAGCAGGAGAAGTCCAGACTCCCCTTCAATACGATGGGGAAGTTTCTCTTAATGTAGGAGACTCTGTCATTATGAGACATGCAAAGTCCGGAGAAGTTTGCGAAAGATTTGATGAGATAAAGATCATCAGTCATGGGAGAATTGAATCGAAAGTATTTACCTACCGGGGAGAAGGAAAAACCTTCATCTGAGCAGTATCAAGCGCATAGTCTTTTAACCACTTGTAGAAGTTCATCCAATTCAATTGGCTTATGAAGCTGCACGACTTCTGGAGTCTCCTGAAGGATAGGATCAAATGAGCCCATGGCACTGGTAATTGCAATAGGAATCTTGCCTAGAGTATCAGCATGTTCAGATTTTATTTTCTGAATGAATACGGCCCCATTCATCTCGGGCATGAGATAATCAACAATGATAAGACAAGGAAGTTCCTCCTGGGTCATTTTCGTGAGGGCATCGTAAGCAATTCTTCCATTTTCATATGAAATGATTCTATGTCCCTCGTTCTCCAGAGCGAAGATAAAAACATCTCTTACATCTGCATCATCATCAATGACTACTATGGGCTTCATTGTCCTCCAAAATTAAAAAGTCATCATATCAATGATGGTGGGAAAAGTACAATTTGACGAAAAGTGAATAGAGCAGCAAAGAACTAAAACTTATCTTTACTTAAAATGGCACTCAGATTTAATTTTCCAATTTCAGCAGCATACTCATAGTTTATCGTTTCTGGTTTATCACATGCCTGATGATAGCAGGGAGTTTTAGTATCCCAGTTTTCAATGGTAAGGATGGAAGGGATCCCTCTTCGAAGAAAAACAACATGATCACTGCCCCATGCGCCCAGGGTAATTTTACTTTTTAGTTTTGTATAAGAGGCCACTAATTCACCATACCAGTTTGCTACATCCTGGTACTTTGGATCTGTTTCCAATTCAACTATCCCGTTTTTGTTGTACCCCACCATATCCATATTGATTACAAGAGAGAGTTGATCCAGTTTGTTCTCATCCTCCAATTTCCGGGCATAGTATGTGGAACCCACAAGCCCCAACTCTTCGCTGTTACTAATGAGAAAACGAATCGTTTTATTATTTGAATAATCTTTTAAAACTCGTGCCATTTCCATCAGGACTGCCGTTCCAGAAGCATTATCATCCGCACCAGCGAAATCCTTACCCACAGAGTCGATGTGACCCATAACCATCAACACTTCATCGGGATGGCCTGAACCTTTTTTCTCTGCAATTACATTGCAGGCATTTTTTCTGTAACATTGTAGGCTCACTTCATAACCCATGTCTTCAAGTCTTGAAGCAGTTAAATCTACCGCTTGCTGATTCTCTGCTGTCCCTGCATATCTCGTCCTGAATGATGAAAGTTCCTCTACATCTCTTTCAATGTTTCTTTTATCTATTTGATCAACGAGTAATTTGATGGAAGTGGGTACCTTAAGCTTTAAGGACCTGTTGAAGAGGGGTTTATGCATAAAGCTTTTTTCCCCACCCTGCAAAAGTCTTAAGTGCTTCATAACAGAATCAGGGGCATCTGCGCTGACCTTCACCACCCAAAGTCGTCCATTCTGGTAAGCAGTTTCGATATAGGGTTTAACTTCTTCCAGATCATGAGGATGAGAACTGATCACTTGATAGAATTCATCCCTGTGAGAAGCACTCATGGTCAGCAAGAGTCCTGTAATCAGTAAGAAGTTGAAGAAGTTTTTCATATGCTTATTTTACCTTTTACCCCCTATGCTTCGGAGTAAGATGAAAAAATTACCTTCGGTGTCTAAAATAAGATTATCAGCTCCTTTCCTCCCGCGCTCCTAACCTCTTCTAACAGCTTGAATCTTTTACGTGCCCCTACCATGTCCATATATTAGACGGCCTCTGGACTTTATTACAATGGTTCCCAAGGACATGTACGACTCAGGCATAATGACCCTATGATAAAATCTCTTATAGGCCTCTTTTTAATCGTGTTTTCGGTCTCCGCAAGAGCGACGTGCCCTCTTCCATGGGTATGCGAAAAAATCAAACTTGCTGTTCCTTATACAAGCATGAAAGGTGTTCGATTTTCACTGGTCTCAATCCGCGGCGGCTATCTTCCTCATCAGGGTGAATTCAAAGGAAATATCCTCTACTTTCAGGGCCTGGGTGATTCTATGCTGAATCATGATCCTCTCTTTAAGAAGCTCGCTCAGGAAGGCTACAGAGTCATTGCCTTTGATTATATGGGCCAGGGTGGTTCAACCGGAAGTATGAATAAAACCAGAATTGAGTACATCCCATGGATAGGAGAAAGAGTCTGGAATCGTTTTGCTTTCAGAAAGAATGACTTTCAGGAAAAGACAATTATTGGTTGGTCAACGGGAGGACTTGCCGCCTATCTTAGTGCATCTAAGAGTAAAGCGGATAAAGTCATCCTTATCGCGCCAGGAATAGCTCCAAGAAAAATCGTAGGAGAAGGGATATTCAATAAAATCCCTAATGAGATTACACTTGAAACTCTGACTACAGATGTTTACTTTGATCAGTCTTCAAATCCCCACAGAGATGCTATTAAACCGAATACTCCTTTTAAAGTTCCTGAGTTTTCAGCAAACTTACTGATCACAGCAAAAAAGATCCAAAAGGTAAGAGTTCCGGAATATGTTAAGGGCATGATGCTCCTGTCAGGAGAGAATGACACTTATGTAAACGCGGAGAAAAGCAGAAAAATAGTCAGAAAGAATGCTCCGCACTTTTCAATAAGATCTTATGAAGGAGCACTTCATGAAATTGATAATGAAAGGCCGGAAATAAGAGAAGAAGCTCATCGGGATATACTGGATTTCCTTAACAACCTCCGCTAGCCCCCTTATTCACACCGCTTATTCAGGCACAATCCTTGCTACTTTCTCCTCAGTTGTAATTTCAACAGAGGAGTAATGTTATGTCGGTTAATTTATTTCGAGATAAGGGGACGCCCCTTGATAAGCAAAAATTCACCTGGAAAGAACTCGTTCAAAAACCTATCAGTAAACTAAATGACGATGCATTCACAAGAGTAAGAATCATTCTCATGAACGGCATTGAATCAGAAGCAAATCGTTTTGGTCATCTCTGCGCCAGGATGAATCAAGACCTCCAGCTTCCCTTGGCAAGAGTCAGAAGAGTTGACCAATACCAGCAAACAATGGTGAACTGGCTTCTCGGGGCCGATCACTCTCCTCTTGAAACGACAATTGGCTTTGAACAAGTTGCCATTGAAGTCACGGCTGCCCTGGCAAAAAAAGAGCCTGACAAGTATCTCGCTCAGGCCTATCGGTTCGGACTTCTGGAAGACTTTGACCACATGTACAGGTTCTCTGCCTTGATGGACAGAATAGAGGGCAAAGATGCTAACACTATTCTGCAAAGTTACACTGATATTATTCCTGGCCGCCCTACTTCCGAAGAACATCGCCATCCTCAGGATGATTTAAGGGATCACTACAATAGGAAGAAGGCCAGGCCTTTAACGAAACTCCATGCCATGACCTTGGTGGCCGCTGAATACCAAACTCACGACTACTACATGACCATCGGACCAATGTTTGCGGATCCAACCGCCAGACAGCTTTATGCAGAAATCGCATCGGTGGAAGAACAGCATGTGACTCACTATGAGTCCCTGATAGATCCAGAAGAAACGTGGATGGAAAAATGGCTGCTCCACGAGGCAAATGAGGTCTACAACTATTATAGTTGCCTCGCCTATGAAAGCAATCCACATGTGAAGGCCATCTGGGAAAGATTTCTCGACTACGAGCTCGGACAGCTTCAATTTGTGATGGACCTATTCAAAAAAATTGAAAGAAGAGATCCGGCAGAAATACTCCCTGAAAAAATCCCTGACGCTATTGAATTTAAGTCCCAGAGAGACTTTGTCCGCGAGGTTCTTGAGAATGAAGTTGATCTCAGAACAGATGGACCAAACTTCGTTCCAAAAGATGATGAAAGTGAGCTCTCCATCAGGCACAGAGAATATATGAATTCAGAAATTTCGCCTTCAGAAACAATATCCGCAGGCTACACCTGGAGACCAGGTACTGAAATGTCAGTCAGTGAAGAATCTTTAAAGCATTAAGGAGTGAAATATGAATGGAGAAATAAGAGCAGGAGTAGGAATGAACAGGACAGGAACGATGATGTCTCCTATAGACTCAGCTGAAGCAAGGGAAGGTGCCCATGATCTTACAAATCCTTCTGAGGGAGACACCAGAGAACTGGCCAACAATAGAATTCTCTACATGAAAGAGTCTGATCCCATTGGTTCGATTCCAATGCCGGTTACACCTAAAGGAATTTTTTCCGCGGTAAAAGGTAAAATGATGACCGGGAGTAATGTCTTCCTGGATAAATTAGGAGAACGCATTGCTTTTGAGAGGGCGGGAACCAGACTGTATGAAGCATTAATCTCAAAGTATCAGGGAACGATGAACAAGAAGAATCTTCCTCCCATAAAACTCATTGAGCAGTTTCATCATGAAGAATTACTTCATTTTTATATGCTCACAGATGTCATGACTGAACTTGGCGGAGATCCGACTGCTGTAACCCCAGCGGCCGACGTGGCGGGTGTGGCAGCTATGGGGTGGGTCAAAATCATTACGGACCCCAGAACAACCTTTTCGCAGTCATTGGAAATCATCCTACAGGCAGAGTTAGTAGACAATGCGAGTTGGGAACTTCTGATAGATCTGGCGGACTCTGTCGGCCTTGATGAATTGAGCAAACAATTTTCAAAGGCACTGGAAGAAGAAGAAGTTCATCTGCAGCACGTGAAACAATGGGTTACACAACTCCATCTTTCAGGAAATTCTGAGATTAATTCTAAGACCCGGCATTAAGAACAGCGGGTCGGGACCACTCGACCCGCCTGTTTTAACATTCGATGATGTTTAAGAAAACACTAAAAAAACCAGATGGCCGATCTCTTTATCTCTACTCTCATTCTCCCCTGGAGGAAGATATCACTCCCGTTAATCCTGTTCACGAGGGAGGGCCTCCAACACCTCATCAAAGATGGCACCCTTTAAGGAAAGAATGGGTGATTTATGCTTCTCACAGACAAAACAGGACATTTCTTCCTCCAAAAGATTACTCACCTCTGGCCGTGACTAAAAATAAGGATTTTCCGACAGAAATGCCACAAGGAAACTATGAAGTCGCAGTCTTTGAGAATTTATTTCCATCTCTCAATTTGACGACAAAAGAAGCACCGGAACTTTCAACCCCTACCCGCCCCTCCCTTGGTGTCTGCGAAGTGGTGGTCTTCACTCAGGACCCGGAATCTTCGCTGGGAGAACTTCCGGAAAAACGCATTGAGCTCATTCTAAAAGTACTGGCCGAACGGACCCAGGAACTGGGAAAGATTGAAACAATTGAATATGTCCTCCCCTTCGAAAATAAGGGAGTAGAGATGGGTGTCACACTCCACCATCCCCATGGACAGATTTATTCTTATTCTTTTATTCCACCAGTTCAGGAAAGGTTTCTTTCGTCAATGAAAGAGTTCTGGATGGAGAACCAGCTGAGTCTCATGGAAAAGATCATTGCTGATGAGAAGAAAGCGGGGGTTCGCATTATAGAAGAAACAGAAAGTACAATCTGTTTTATTCCTGCCTTTGCACGTTACCCTTATGAAACCTGGGTTGCACCTAAGCGAAGGATAGGTTTCTTGCAGGAAATGACAAACGAGGAGTTCATTGATCTGAGCAAAGTCTTGAAAAATTTACTGAGAAGATACGACAAACTATGGGAGAGACCTTTCCCTTATCTCATGACCATAAATCAGGCCCCCGTCAAAGGACTTCATCCTTATGCCCATTTCTTTTTTCAGTTCACGCCGCCTTACAGAACCAAAGATAGGCTTAAACACCTGGCAGGAACAGAACTGGGAGCGGGAGTTTTCGTGAATGATTCACTCCCGGAAGAAAAAGCACGGGAACTCAAAAAAGTTGAGGTGAAAGATGAAAAATAGCACTACGGCCAGGGCCTATGGAAGAGTGAATCTCATCGGAGAACATACAGATTATAACGGGGGATGGGTTTTACCGACAACAATCCCGCAGTATACAGAAATCACAGTCGAAAGAACAAACGGCCAGATCATTCGTGCAGAGAGTGGTGCCGACCGGAAATTTACCTGGAAACTGGGAGAAGAAAGACCGATGAAATCATGGGGCGATTATCTACAGGGGGCGACTAAAATATTACTGGAAAATGGTCACAAGCTAAGCGGACTAGAAGTTAAAATCCAGTCAACAATACCGGAAGGAAGTGGGCTCTCCTCAAGTGCCGCCCTTGAAATGAGTTTCCTTATGGCCTTGAAGGAATTGTTTAACCTCGATATTACTGAAACAGATCTGGCAAGGATTGGACAAGAGATAGAAAACGATTTTGTCGGGGCCCGCGTTGGGATCATGGACCAGATGGCAACGAGCATTGCCAGAAGCGGAGAAGCACTTTATCTCGACACCCTAACCCTCGATTATGAAAGAGTCCCACTACCACTTGAGGAATTGGATATTCTGGTTATTAATTCCGGGATTTCTCATAAGCTCTCGGCCACTGATGGTGGCTACAATGAAAGAAGGGCCCAATGTGAGGAAGCGGCAAGACTTTTGGGAGTGAAGTACCTTCGCGAAATGACATTGAAGGAGCTGGAGTTAAAAGATCTCCCGCCCATCCTTAAGCAAAGAGCAAAACATGTCGTAACGGAAAATGATCGTGTCCATGAAGCTGTCAGGGCCATCAAATCCCGGAATCTGGATCGCCTGGGAAAGCTTTTTTATGAATCACATAAATCCATGAGAGATGACTTTGAAGTTTCAATTCCTGAAGTTGATCTACTGGTTGATCTTTGCATGCTTCAGAAAGATGTCATGGGAGCGAGGCTTACCGGTGGTGGTTTTGGTGGTTCTATCGTTGCCATAACAAAAAAGGATAAAAAAAATCTCGTTGCAGAAACGATTCTTCCTCTTTACCAAAAGCAAACCGGTGTAAAAGGAGTTCTTCTCGCATGACTATAAGAAGTTATACCTTGATGATTCCAGGAGAAATAGAAGTCACCTTTTTAAATTACGGAGGCATCATACAGAAAATTTTGGTGCCTGATAGTAAGGGGGAAATGAATGATGTTGTTCTGGGATTTGACAGAGCGGAAGATTATCTAAGCGAACATCCCTACTTTGGCGCCCTCATCGGAAGATATGCTAACCGGATAGCAAATGCAGAGTTTGAACTGGATGGAAAAACTTATCTTTTGAATGCAAACCACGGGAAACACACTCTCCATGGAGGGAAGAAGGGTCTGGACAAGGTTTTCTGGGAAGTGGAAAAGGATCCGGATGGCCAATCCTGCACTCTTAAGTATCGAAGTCCTGATGGTGAGGAAGGCTATCCGGGAAATCTGGAAATTGAAGTGACCTACACAATAACCCCCGGTCGGGAGTTTATCATTTCCTATCATGCCAGAACTGATAAAAAGACTTTCATCAATCTCACGAGCCATATGTATTTTAATCTGGGAGGAGTGACTGAGGAAACAATTCTTAATCATGAGCTTTGGATTAATGCCGATCATTTTACGGCCGTAGATAAAGACCTTATTCCTTCCGGAGAAATCTTTACTGTTAAAGGAGCAAAAGATTTCAGGGAGCATAAAACGATAGGTAAAAACATCAGTGATCTGCCGGGTGGTTATGATTTTAACTATGTCCTGAATAAGGCACCCTTGAGAGATCCGAAAGCACGAATCAAGCATCCGGCCAGTGGGAGGATGCTTGAAATCCTCACTACGGAACCAGGGCTCCAGTTCTATTCAGGACATTTACTGGACGGGACTCTCAAGGGGAAAAATGGACTCCTCTATCAAAAGTATCAGGGACTTTGCCTTGAAACTCAGCATTACCCTGATTCCCCTCATCACCCTCAATTCCCATCGACCCTGTTAAAACCCGGTGAAGAATTCACTTCAAGAACAATTTACAAATTCTCTTCATAAGTTGGCCGCTAAAGATCAAGAAACATTATGTTGTCCACCCGTATCACTTAAAGCTACATATGCGGCAATTTAAGCGAGGTACACTTATGATAACCATGGCATTATTGGTAGGAATCTGGACGACGGCCTGTATACAGACTCAAATGTCCCACTCGGCGGGATATGTTAAAGAAAGCTACAGCATTAACATCCAAGGAGATTTTGAGTTTAAAAGAGAGTGGTTTAAAGACTTCTCTTGTACGGAACCAGATGGAACGGATACAGAAACGGGAACAGTTGAACTGGGAGAGAAAATATCAAGTTTTTTCATGCCCGGAGAAACATATGAAGCTGACTTTAATACCCAGAAAGGTGTTGATCTTGGGGCCATTTCCATCAAGCAGGATCATTTAAAAATTGCTAGAGGTGTAAAGAACAGCTCAATCAGAAACACCATGTTGTCCTTGTTTGAATACAAGAAGAATTAATATCTACTAACTTTTCACTACAAATCCCCATTCCAGCGTGACCTTTCCGTTAACCACCAGATCCTTGGGTGGATTGGGAAAAGGTCCCGCTTCATTAAAAGATTCAATGGCAGCATCATCAAGTTCTTTAATCCCACTGCTTCCCAGAACTTCAATAGCAACAATTCTTCCCTTGTCATCAAGAGTGATTCTCAATGCAGTAACAAGCTCCTCTGAAGCAGGAACTCTTCTGCCAGCAGTTGCCATTTGTTCAGCTTTCTCATAAAGAGATCGTCCCCAGAACTGCTCCAGCTTCTGCCGTATCCTGTGATAAAACCCATAGTACTTGTACTCCACAGTATTAAGATTGGTCAGATCGCCTAAAGGAACTTTCTCAACGTAATCATTAGTTGAACTTACTTTCTGAACAGGATTGTTTTTATCATTCCCATTCTTTCCTTCAGTATATTCTTCAGCGGCCTTTTTGAAAGGATCTTCCCCAGGACTTACGCCGAGATCAGAGAGATCAACATCATTTTTATTCTGTCTTTTACTTGCCCCTCCGGCCTTACCTTGCTGAAAGACATCGGTCACACGAGATCTTGTCTCACGTTCAAAGGAGCGGTTTTTATCACTTAGATAAGCATCCTCTTTTACTTCTTTTTTATCGCTGTCTTCAGATTGCACAATTTGCTTCTTGAACTCAGGATTATCCTTCTGAAGCCTCACGGTGATTGGCCTTGATTCTTTGACTTCAGATTTTTCGCTGAAAGATATTTTCAAGACCATCAGGACCAGATGCAACGTAAGTGTGAAGCAGAGAAGTATCGGGAATAGAGATTTTTTACGTGCCGATGTGCGCGCCATAGCCTTTATTTTAAAATATCTTCTGCTGTTTGAAGCATGAGATTTCTTGAGAGTGAGCTCTCATGTGTGAGTTGACTGCCTGACCGAAATTCTTTAATTTGAAATAATGAAGAGCAGAATCAAAAGTATTAAGACAACGATAATTCATCAAGAATGGTCCACATTAAAACAACTCACTTATGAATACCAGAAGCAGGATGGTTCCTGGGAGACACAAAAACGGGAGGCCTATGACAGAGGTGATGGGGTCACGATTCTCCTCTTTAATAAGAAACGAAACTCCGTCATTCTCACCAGGCAGTTCCGGATCCCAACATTCCTGAATGGAAATGAAGATGGGATGCTGATAGAAGCATGCGCGGGTAAGCTTGATGTTGCTAATCCCGAAGAATGCATCATAAGAGAGGTCGAAGAAGAAACAGGGTACGCCATTAAGTCCCCTCAAAAGATATTTGAACTCTACATGTCACCCGGATCAGTGACTGAAAAAATTCATTTCTACACTGCACCTTATGAGCAGCAACAAAGAGTCTCTCAGGGAGGAGGCAAAGAATCAGAACAGGAAAATATAGAAGTTCTGGAAATGAGTTTCCCTGATGCCCTTCTTGCTGTCAAAAAGGGAGACATCAGGGATGCGAAGACAATTCTACTTCTACAATTTGCAGTAATTAACCGGCTTCTGGAAGAGAAAGAGACTCTGCTTCTCTCAGGAGATCAAGGGCCTCATCATCGAGGGCCGCTTTGATTGTCAGAATCTTTTTATAGAAATCCGCAATGGAACTATCTCCATAAGAATAATCTATGAGGGCCTCGTTGGATGAAATATCCAGATCCAGGTGATACCATTCATCTATCTTGTCAGGGGCAAGACCCATAAGAAAGCTGAAGCCAGACTCAGCAAACAACGTGTTTCTTCTGAGCTTTGTAAGGACATTCATTCTTTGAAGAGACGGGATATTTTTATCTAAAGCAAAGGCCAGAAGCTTGGACATATATCTTAGGCTCATATCAAACTGTTCCTTAGCACTCATCTCTCCCGGGCCCTTATCATAAGAATGGGAATGGGTTCCAGTGAAATAGTCCTCATAAGTCAGACCCTTGCGTTTCATCTGATCAAGGAAAAAGGCCTTAATTTCATCCTGAGTTAAACCGGAAGCGTGGTTCAGCGCCTCCGGAGAAAGAATCAGCTCATATCTTAAACCGTAGTTAAGGAATTTCTGCTTTCTTCCCTGCTGCCAGTTATTCCATGGAATATCCTCGTAAATTTCTGCCGGTAGGGCCTTCTTCATTTCTTTTTTCATGCTTAGGAAGTTTCTGTAAGTAAAACGGTTCTTTTTATGTCTGATATATTTGACGACATTAACCGGCTCAAACTCCTGGAACTTATTGTCGGCCTTGAAGAGGGCCCTTAGACCTTCATCTCGGTCTGATTTATGCCATGAGTACAGGAATCGGGAATCAAAGTTTTTGTCCCATGACTTAAGTACAAATTTTTCCGTGCTGTCATCAGGTTGACTGATGCTCATATTTACGGAAGCTCTTCTTGAATCCAGTTTGAACCCAAAGATTTTGTTTCCTGCATGGAGACCCAGACCATAACTGTCCTGTTCAGAAGTAGTTTTTAGATTTCTTTTTAGCCTGCCTACACTGTTGGCAGAATAGTCATTTCTATAAATAGCTTCCAAAGGTGAAAGATCCAGAAGGAGACTTGATTGTTCATTAAAAGGCTTTATCACTTCGGAGAATCTGTAATCACTTACCTTTTTGATGACCTTCTCAAAGGCCGAAGCAACTTCTTTATCTGTCAGGTCGAGAACATAATCGACCAGGAACACTTTATTGTTCCCCTTATCGACCTTTATCTTAATAGGCTTTGTATTGACGAATTTCTCAAGACGATTATCCAGGAGACTTATACCAAAGACCTCAAAATCACTCTCGTACCCAAGTCCTAAAGAACCCGCGATATTCTTATTCCGGTGGGCCACCACTTTCATTCGGATATGTTTTTCATCCAGACGAACAATATGGACCTGGTAGAATCCTTCAATAAGATAAGAACCTGAAAGTCCGAGTCCCCACACAGAGCTTCCCAGAAGAGAAAGGATCTCTGCACCAACGACAAAACCCACTGATCCTCTGAAAAGAAAATAGTCCCCTTTTTTAAACTTCGGTCCAAGGGCCACTGAAGTTCTTAAAGGAATTCGTCTTGGGGAATAAGGATTGGCCAGCATGGCCTCACAGGGATCTTTAAAAAAGCGTATGAATGTGGCCTGGTTTTTTACCTTTGGCCCCAGAGACAGGCCAATGTCAAAACCATCATCAATATTAATTGCCGTAGAGGGAATATATTGAGCACTAATAAGCCAGCTATCTGATCTTGAGTAAAGACCTTTAGTGTAAGCAGGCTCTACTTCATATTCGTAACCAGCAACAACACTACCACCGGAAAAGAAATCTAAATCTAGGATATCAAGGTCAGCTTTAGGATCCAGAGTGGCCAGTTGTTCAGCATAGCTCCTGATCCGTTCAGTTTTACAATGGCGGGCACCATAGGCCAGCTGTGTAGTCAGTAATGCAAGACCTAAAATTAAACGCAAGAAATTCATAGTAAACAATTTATAGGTTAAAATAAGGGCCGGAGGTAGCTTGAATGTAAATAATTCAGCTCTGACCATTATGTCGACACTATTCAAACTCCTTATCATTATTGCCTTCATTTCATGTTCAACTGTCAGCGAAGAGGAAAAAATCGCGGCCTGGGAGGAATGGGAAGGCCTTTCCACTGAAACCCTGGAAGAACATCCATACTTCAAAAATCTCCCTTTAGCAAAGGTTAAACGAGATGATGGACCTGAAACCTGGATTTTTAAAGATGAAAGCCGGTTCCAGACGAAGGCCTATTGTGACAGTCTTGGAGGATGCCTAGGAATGCCAACTTACAATTGCAATAATGTCTTCAGTGTCGAAAAAGGCGTTATCCTGGGCTTTGAACAGTCAGAAAGTTGCCCTGGTATAAAGACTATCGAAGCTCCGAATAAATCAAAGGAATAGAATTCACCATGTCTTCAACGAGTATTTTCTCAAGCTTCCGGTTTAGCTCTTCATCGAGACAAACGGTAGTGGATTCATAGGCCTGGTCAGTGGCATTGTGCTGAAAATTGTAACTTCCTACTGATGCCAGAATACGATCAAAGTAAAAAACTTTAGAATGCATAAAACTGATATGTTTCCAGATACGTACGTTTTTAAAAGGCAGGTAATCTTTCATGAGATTCGTATAATGAGGTTTTCCATAAAAAGAATTTGAAAGGGCAAGCTTGGCCAGAGACCAATTTGCCCAAAGATCTTTCCCTTTCTGAATTTGACTTCTGATCCTCTCATTTAAAATGGCCACATTTTCATTTCCGGCCATATTAATATTGGTTGTGATGTAGTCGATTCTCTTTCCATTTCTGGCAAGGGATCGGACTTTAAGATGTAGCAGATTAAACATGTCAAAATTATCAAGTTTATTCAGAAAAGGAGCGTCTGAATTTTTTGCAATATACGTATCTTCTTTAATGGGATCTTCGATAACAAGACTGGATTCAACTTCATCCAGGTATTTTAAATAGGCCTTTCCTATTGTGTGGCGATCTTCATAAGGGGCCTGTTTGATGAAACGACAGACACCTTTCATTCTGATCTGTGGATTTCCGAGAATATCCTCATAGTAGTTTTTTCCTCGCTGACCAGCAGAGCGCTCATCAAAGAGCTTCTTATAAACCTTGGCAGACAGATAATTGATGGAGCTAACCTTACTATCAAGGGTTGACTGATAGGCCCAGTTTTCAACAAATTGTTTGGCCACATCTGTTACCATAGGTCCTTTGATGTAGAGGTCAATGTCCCGGTTTTTAAAATCCACACCCCGGGAAGTATTATCAGCGTCAATTAAATTATGGCCGCCGGCCACGGCATGCGTGAGGTCAGTGACTAGCGTTTTGGTGTGGTAGATGGCCTTTAACTTATGTTTAAAAAAATCCCGTGTTTCAATGACTTCAATTCCCGCTTGTCTCATGCTCTTGAGGCACTCACGGTGACCCAGGAGTTTTCCTATGAAGCCATCTGTAATGACTTTTACATCAAGTCCTTGAAGATGCTTCCTGATCAGGAGATTGACGAGTCTTTTAGTGCTTTCATCACAGACAAAGACAAGAGAAGAAATAAGGATGGATTCCCTCGCATTACGAATCAATTCTAATTTTTTTAAAAAAGCTTCCTTGTCGGCAAGTGGCACGACCAGGTTTCCGAAAGAAAGTTCTGAACGGGAGACCCTGTCGACATCCGCCTGAAGTTCTGGTTCAAAGAATGGACTACTTATGCCTTGATAATAGATAGGTGAGAAATTCCTGTCATAAGACTCCAGCGGAAGCGTTAATTCTTTTATCGGAGGATGGGTTAATCCTCCCCACTCGCGCATGGCCGGAACTGTTTTCCAATGGAAGAATTTCTTTCTGTCGAACTTAAATTTTGAGTACTGAATTCTCTTAGATGAATTAAAGTCGCTGCCTCTTTCTTTTCTGACAAAGGCCCGGATATCAAAGCTAAACATGTCTTGAAGCCGGAACCAGTCCTGCTCAAACCAGTCTTTAACCTGAAACTCATATCTCTTCTTATCCAGCTTGTATGGCTTTTGATGACCCTGAAGGGGCCCTAAAAGTTTAATGGAATCGATTCCCTTGTTCCTGAATTCATTAGATATGTCCTGAAGATCGTAATCATATGGGCCATTTTCCGGGAGGAAAATGGATTGGCCCTTCAAAGAAAAGGAAGAAAGAAGAACAAATAGGGAAAGTCCAAATGAAATAACAGACATGGGGCCATCTTAATTCAGATTAAGAGGATTTGGAGTTGGATCGGAAGAAATAACAGAGTGACAAGAATTTAGACAGGGCCCTTAAAGGCCCTGTCCCGCAAAATCAAAGACTAAGCCAGTTTTTAAAAATACCTTCCATCTTTGAATGGGCCATCATAACGGATGGAAGATTTGTCATAAGACGAAGGTCATTACAATGGGCGGCCCCGTCCATCATAAGTAGGTCAAGTCCACTGTGAGCATTGTCAGTAATGGACAAAGTTAACCAAGGATCGTTAGAACCATTGGTGAAAATGATTCTGGTGGTTTCCGGATTATACAGAGGAAGGTACCATTCCTTATTCAATGCACCGTCTTCTCCCATAGGAGTTCTATAAAGACGCTGACAGATCTCTTCATGGTAGGCCAGATCGATTCTTCCAGACCTTGAAGTATCCTGAGCGTTTCCATTAGCAACCTGAAACCAACCAAACTGGGTGCAACTCTGATACATCCATTGTCTCATGTTATCATCAGGTGTCACATGTTCTCTCTCAGCTACTGCTAGAGAAATCTCATAAGGATTCGTCCTCATTGCCGTAAGAACATCAATTCCAGCTTTGGCATAACCCTGGATAGGATCTTCTGCATTGATAAGGGTATCACAAAAGGATTTATCGCTGCCGTACTGAACAGCGGCTGCTAACATATCAGCTACGACATAAAGAAAATCATTATCGTTTTTAAGATTCTGGGCCTTGAAAAGCTCTTTAACTTCACGGGTCCCTTCAGCTGTGGACATCTTGTCTTCAATGAGTGCCACGGCCTGTCTCACCTTGTCTCCGCAACTCGTCTGATTGATCACCTTGGCAACATGAGCATCATACTCTTTGAACTCATTTTTCATAAGCACAGGAGCTGAAGAGGCCAGAGCACCAACTACTAAATCTGGATGTTTCTCGCGATAAAAGGCGGCCAGTGTTCCGGCATAAGAACCGCCAACAGCAATCCATTTTCCTTTTAGACCCCTGACTTCCATCATGTGCTTCTGAAATGTTGCCAGATCAAGAATGGCCGATTCCAGGTTAAGATGAATGAGCGCACCGGGAGTAAGATTTCTGGTTGGAAGACTTTCCCCATAATAGCGATGCTCAAGCGCAACGAGATGGGCCTTCATTTTCTTCGCGGCATTTTCCACAAACGAGTAAGACCCTGTTCCTCCGCAATTCCACTCACCACAAATTATATAAAAAACGGGAGAGAGAGGTCCTTCTGCGTATTGAGAGTCTACAAAGAATCTTTGCTTAAAAGTCTCCACTGAAGAAGTATCTGAATGGTCGAGTTTTTGATCATACCAACCGATTTCCTCACTTCTCATTGTTCCGTCAGTACGGAGTTTCAGACTTACATTGAACAGAGAGCTCTTGTGATAAGAAAAGCCATGGTTAATGGCAAAGCTATTGAGAGCTGTCGTAAGGGTTAGAAGGAAAGCAAGCCCTTTAATCATCATCTTAAAACTCCTTAAGAAGGTGGATAACTTTACATATCAGGATCATCTGTACACATCAAGAAGAAAGACCTCGTCCTGAAGGGATGACAAGGTAATAGTTACACTCACCCCTTGTGGAGAAACAAAAATATCCTTACACTGCGGCCAAAATTAAGGAGATCATATGAAAAATCTAGTTTGGTTACTGGTCTTGACTGCAATGTCGGCAAATGCTGAAGTTGTCATTACTGGTGGTTTTGGAACAGATGGAGCAACTGGAGAAAGCATACCTGTCGCCCGTTCAGTTAAAGACGCCGCACAAGTCTATAAGGCCTTGAAAATCAAACCTGACTCCCGAGACAAAAAAACAATCATGCTTTCAGATGAATCTCAGTTTGAGTGTGAGAAGCCCTATTCTGGTATCTCACGACTGAATGCCGGATGCCAGTTTGCCCTAAGGGCCTCTCAGAAAGGAAAACTTACAAACAGAAGAGGACTTTCTGCCACACTTACTTTCTCGGGAGATCTGGCCGAGAAATTGTTTCTGGCCTTACCTCTTGGCCAACAGCGGGTGGGTGCTACAGTTAAGACAGTAGCAAACGTTACTTGTACTAAAGTTGTAAGGCCGGGAGTAAAGGCCACATGTACAATTACAGACACCAATGCCCTTGATATGGATGTTGACCTGTAGAAACTACACACTCTTTTTTACATTCATAGTGGTGACGCATCTCTTCTCCGGTTATAGTGGCCCTATAACAGGAGAAGAAGTATGAAAAAAATTTTTACTTTTGTCGTTTCATCTCTCTTTGTCACTTCAATGGCAATGGCCAATTCTGGTGGCTGCTCTGGAAAATACAAAGGACAATCCATTATCGTTAAAGGCTTGATGAGTGATGCCGGAAACAAAGATAGTGCTCAAGGATCTGTTTCAGTTGGAGGTCGTGTTGTTGCTGATTTTGAAGGGACTGATCTTAAAATCAATTATATCTTCCAGTCTTTTAAGGTCAGAAACAACCGAGGCGATCTGATTGAAGGGAAAGTTACAAGTCTCAGTAAACAGACAGGGATCATTAAGAGGCTTTATGTCCCATCTTTTGGTATTGATTATCGCAATATTCCAATGACCTGTTGGGTAAAATAAGTGAAAAAGGGAACCTCTGGTTCCCTTTTTTTTGGCACCAAACCTGCTTTAGTAAAAGAATCAGGAGGTGCTATGGCAAATCGAATAGAATCAGGAAAGTCACGACTGGTAAAAGGAAGTCTTCTCTATCTATGGGAAGAACTTAAAACTCTCAACAGAACAAAATTCAGGGCCCTTGCAAGAATAATTTCCGGCTACTTCAGAATGAAGCTGGATCAAAGAAAACTCATCTCGCGCAGGAAAAGTCACGGAGTAAACGATCGTTGATTTCGGAAAGTGGCAAAACCCCCATTTCCAGGAGGGCATCATTGAAACACTGTTCTGAAAATGACGTCGCATGTTTGGCCTTTAATTTTCCTTTTAGATTTTCAATGATCTTCGCTCCGTAATAATAAGAAGGCGCCTGCCCGGGCATAATGTATGCGTACCGCTTCAACTCGGACTGAGCGAACTCTCTGGAAAAGCCAAGTTCATTCATATAAAGATTCAGAATCTGATTTCCCGGAAGAGAAATTTTTCCGAGGTTAAGTTCAGGATCAAGGAACATTCTTGCCTGTCTCCAAAGCCTCCTCTGCAAGGTCACAAATTTTTCCTCGGCGGTGAGATAGGGATAAATAATTTGTTCTGCATAGTGGGCCCAACCTTCAACATTGGCACTATTAAATGCAAACTTTGCCCGGATTAAAGTAATACCCCGCTCTTTCATGCTTTGATATTGGAGAGCGTGCCCCGGAATCCCCTCGTGGGCCGTCAGGTTCAGGATGGCCTCCCTGAAACTAAAATCTCTCATCCCCTGCTTTCCGGTTATCCTCGGAATGATATACTGCCCAGGTCCCTTATCCTCACCAGTCAGGGATGGCGAATCAAAATGAGGAGCAGGAATGGACTGCATTTCAGCCTTGGTTCCAAAGCGGATGATGAAATCAGGTCTTTCTTTTATAGTAAGAAGTTTATTCGCCCGCACAATCTCAAGCAGTTTGTCGGCAGTGAACTTATAGTAGTTTAAGAGCTCCTCATCCTGACTAAACTTTCTGCTTTCGAGGTAAGACATGACAAAGACCGGATCATTCTTTTTTAACTTGTGTGAGGTCGCAATTTCTGCTGCAAGTCTTCTGAATTCGACATAGGTCTTCCGATAGTCTTCCCTGGCAGTTTTAATGAGAGCGTCCGGATCCTCAAAAATCCCATATCCCTTGAGCATATAGGCATACACCTCACGTGGGACTGAGGGGTCCTTGGCAGCATAAGGGAGCACTTTCTTTTTGATGAAGTTCTCATAAGTCTCAACCTGTTTTTTCAGCTCTTCAAAGTCTCTTTTCCATTCGTTCCCAGACCACTTCTTAAGAAGCTCCTCGGTGGCCCGCAAGAACTCAGGTGACTCATTAAGGGAAGCAATGATTTCAGCTTTGACCGGCCAGATTCCTCTCTTTCTTCTTTCTGCCAGACGGTTCATTTTATCCTGCATGTAACTCATGTAACCTTCAACCAGAGGTGGTTGGTTGTCACTTCCTCGCACATATTGCCGGAAACGAATGAGAGCACTTTGCATTTTTGTCCTGGAAGATTCAGGCTTGATCAATGGCTTCAAATGAGAAAAGACAAATTCACTTATCGACATGAAAGGAATAATTCCCTTTTCACGGGCAAGTTTAATGTCTTCCATTTCAAGCTCTACATTTGATAAAAGTATTTTGGCATCCGTCACTAACTCAGGGTGATGGTGAGACTCAATAAAGGCCTCGAGACGCTTTTTCCAGCTTCTGGCGAGTTCATACCTTTTAACATCAAGGTCCTTCGAAAATGGTGCGGCCATGGAATCAAAGGTCTCAAATCCGATGTCAGAAATATATTCAGGGTAAAGAGGCCCCCATGCATAGGCATACTCTTTCGCAAGGTGAGCAGACTCCTCCTTCCAGTTTCTAAACTCTTTTTTCTTTTCAAAACCTGAACAGGAAAAAAAAACCAACAATAGGAAAGATAAGGTAAATAGTTTATTCATACAAAAATCTTAACTGATTTAGTGGAAGATGGAAGCTGAATCTGGAAAAAGTATGGAAGGAAAAAGTGTCGAAAAATTTCCCCCTTTGACCTGTGCCCAGATGCTGGGGAAAATCAGTTTATGAAATATACGATACTTTTATTAATCCTCTTAGCGAGCTGCAAGGACCAGGCCTCTTCGGTTCCCGATCTGGTATTCATTGGGCCTGTGACTCCAGCGCAAGACACTCCCGCACCAACTCCTTCCGAGACAATTCCAGTTGAGATTAAGAAATCCTGGGCCGAAGAATTCATGGAACTGGTTAATGCTCATCGAACCTCTCTTGGTTTAAGAAGCCTGGTGAATTCTCCTGACC
Source organism: Bacteriovoracia bacterium (assembly GCA_046566385.1). Classification (GTDB taxonomy): domain Bacteria; phylum Bdellovibrionota; class Bacteriovoracia; order Bacteriovoracales; family Bacteriovoracaceae; genus Peredibacter. The sequence goes on from JBKHWS010000001.1 coordinate 81,976, forward strand.
TCGAGACCATTGCCCTTAAGCACAGTAAAGATATGGCCCTGGGCATAGTCGCTTTCGGGCATACCGGTTTTTCCGGGCGCTGCACGGAAGGACGCCTGGCCCTGGGTGGTGGGAACTGGTGCTCTGAAAACGTTGCCATGGGCCAGAATTCACCTCAGGCGGTCTTTAACTCCTGGATGAATTCAAGCGGACATAGGGCCAATATAGAGTCATCAAGAGGCTCTCATACCGGTCTCGGTTACTATAAGGGTGCAAGTGGTAAGTATTACTGGACCCAGATTTTCCTTCAACTTTAAAACTATTACACGCTGTCTTTACGTCACCGGATTTTAGATTTATAAGAACCTAAATATTTATCAGGAGTAAAGACAGTGAAACTATTAATTGGGGCCATCTTACTTATTTCTTCATCAGCTTTTGCCTATGAAATGAGTGCACGGGAAGCCTTTCTTTCCATTCTTTCCCCTGGTCAGTATTTCGGAAATGAGTGTTCAGTCAAAATTGAAGACCTTGGATCAAAAGTTGTGATCACTGCTAAAAATCAGGAATATGTAAAACAAGCCGAAATTTCAGATTCTGACACCTACCACAGACGTGGAGTTCAGTTTCTGTCTTCAAAGTTCACCCGCATCAATCGCAACCTTCGAATTGAAAACTTCATCCGTACAGTGCCATCAACTGTTTCTACCCAGTACATTGCAGTTGGAGACATCTGGCATAGTACAAGCAGAGACAACCTTGAAGAAGTTGTAGAGTGCGTGGTTGAGCTCTAATCAAACTCGCAGGAGACGACAACGTTCACCACATTCTTGGGTCCATTCAGGTTGAGAATTGCAAACTGAACGGAAGGGAACTTACTTCCTTTCTGAGTACATAGTCCCCCAGTACTGACTGTCCCTGATCCCACCGCACACACCAGAGAACGGTATTCAGTATTATTAGACACTGTCACCGGAGTCACTTCACAGTAATATGGACCGGCATCAAATTTCGACTTCGATGAATCGATTTTTTTCACGGCCCCTTTGTTTCCATTAATGTTTACCTGATACTTCCAGGTATTAGCGAAGACCGGGGACATTGCAAGACATAAACCCACTGCAAGAATTGATTTCATGAAATGCTCCTTGTGTTCAATCAGCGTCTCTTACTTAAGTGGATTTATCATAATTGGGCCCTTGGGACTGAGCATCTTGGGGGAAAATTTAGAAAAATCTACTCAACGACAACAACCGGTTCTTCCCGGGGACTAAAAATAACAGATGTTCTTTCGAGGATGTTTTCAATCTCCCCTGCTACAGGAACAGCAGGTTCAATAGAATAGAGCACAACAAAATCGCTACTGCTCCGTGGCCTTAACGCTGCTGCGATGGGACTCACTTCAAAATCAGTACATCCCAGTGGCGTGCAGGTATTCTGATTATCGACAAAAATCAGCCACTGATTTCTTTCGCAGAGATGAGTGCTCCCTTCGGATACAACGACTTCATTGCCGTCACAAAGAGTTCCTGAGATAGAAAGTTCAGGGGAAATCCTGGATTCAAAGTGAAAGAAATCGAATGGAACTTCTTCCTCGTTCTGCCGATCAAGCCTGCCGTCAAAGCGCCAGTCAACCTGATCGGAGCAGGAAAAGATCAAAAGAAAAACGAGGAATTTCAGCATGAGACTCCTTCTTTTTCATTGGGAAGGATGCCAAAACAATTTTCCGTCGTCTCTACTCAATGAATTAACTAAATTTTTCTTTTCAATACATCGACTTTCATGGCCGACAAGAAAGGATGATCTTCTTCAGTGTCCGGAGTTAGGATAAAATGAGTCACTACTTCGCCTCCATTCCTGACAGGAACAGATGCAATTGAGAACCTGCTGAATGAAGCAGCCTCTGCTGTCACATCATAGTCCTGGGAGGGCAGACCTATCACTTTAAAAAAACCATTTGCATTAGTGATGGCAGTACTAATGACTTGATTGCCTTTTTTTATAGTAACAATGGCCCCTGCAATAGCGGAATCATCAGTGAGATTGAGAACCTGGCCCGAGATAGCTCCTGGAATTTCCATTGAATCCGGTGCCCTTAGACTTACTGACCTGTCGGACACTGAACCATTATTGGTTAGCGTGCTTTCCTGGCAGCCCACAAGTGAAGTGAATATCAGCGACATGAGGAAGATTTTTTTCATGCTAACTCCTTGGAGTAGCTTCATGGTGGGCCATAAACCTTGAACAATTGTGGAATGGAGGAAAAAATTAAATTTTTTTAAAAAGAAAGTCGTAGATACCTATGCATGAAGCACGCACTTAATTATGGAAGAATTTCGTGGTCTTATGGGGATTTCGATCCTGATAGTCCCTGTCGTCCTTCTCCCCTCATTACTTTCAATCCTCTTCGTCTTAATGGAAAACTTAAATATCCCAACTTCACCGACAGAACGTCTTTACTTCTCCTGAAACTGAAAACTCCTGAAACCTTATCTTTCAGGGAGGCCTATGAACAATGGTGGAGGAACGGTGAAGCTAGTGAACGGGAACTAGGTGAAGGCAGGGCCTTTCTACGGTGGCTCCAGAGAAGGCAACTTTCCATTGAATGGACCAAGAAGGATTTTAATCTTCACAGTTATTTTCTCCAGGACGGTTCACCGAAACACTTTGATGGAGATGAAATGGCCCGAGGACTTTCTTTTGCGATTAAACCGGTTGAAGTGGATAAGCGTAAAGTCATTCTCTACTTAAAAGACGAAGACGTCCTGAATCTCATAAACATGCCTTACGGCAAAGAAGAGGATTTTATTGTTCTGGTAAAAAGATACATAAAAATGAGATTTCAGTGGGAACAATGGCACGCACCCTCACCACCCTTTCTTGAATGGACGAAAGCTCAAGCGACAAGAGCAACATTCTCCCGGGGGCAGCTCGGCTTTTGTCTTGCCTACTAAGGGCAATTCACTCCTCGCCACTCCAGTTTACAGAAGACTTCACAGACTTGTGTCGTCTCATCTATGGTGCAAGTGTCTACTCTTAAAGCGAAGTATACTCCTTTGCAGGAATTAAGATCTGTCCCATAAGAATCGAGAACCTTAAAGTGCTCGGTCTTCTCATATCTCTTGATGCCAAGGACATCAGAAACATTTTTTACCATACCTTTAGATCTTAAGCTCTCCGCGCGAGTGACTGCCGCCTCACCTTCAATTCTGCTTCCCTGAAGGGTGTAATAAGTCTGATCTGGTTGTGACTTATAAAGAGCGACATTACATTCACTTATTGAATTTATGGTCTGAGCACGAACAAATGAAGAGAAAAAAATTGTGAACAGAAGAAAGGCCTTCATGTGATTCCTATAAGAAAATATTTTTTTTTCACTATAAGAAACATGAAGGCATATGGAAAGACTTAGGAACCTTAAAATCTGTTTGGATTTTCGTCAGAACACCAGCTCGTCGCTAGTCCTGTTGTGCAAGCTCTCACCCACTTCTGCTCCCATCTGCCTGTTGAAGGATTATGACAAGAGATGCCTGAATCTTTTTTCCATTCAGAGCATTGAGAAGCAAGCTGATTCGGGTCTTCATCCAGGCAAATTCTTTCAAGATCACATTCTGGACAATAGTTTCTTACGCGACATGGATTTTCACACTGTCTGGCCCAAACATCGGCCCTGTCACCAGCATGGACACATGAAAGTCCCTGTTGTTTTTTCCACTCCGAGCAGTAGTAATCCTGGGAGTAAGCAAAATTCATGATGAAAAGAAGTATCAGACTCAGGAAGGCCTTTGACATAGAAGTCCCCTTTTAAATTAAGGATAGCTTTTTACTTTAAAGGGTCATCCTTTGACTTTACACGTCGCACTATTGAGACAAATTTGTCAGGAGAGAATTATCTCGGCTATTCTTACGGGCACATTTTTGTTAATCACTAGATTTCAGGACCTTAAGTAATCATGAAATGTCTTTTAGTTCTCACTTCACTTCTCCTTCTCACTCATGACGTCAATGCGAGCGATAACTTCAAAAAGCTTAGTCGAATACGTATCTTGAAGCGCTTTGCCTTTGGTTCCTGTAATAAGCAGTATGAAGAACAAAAACTTTGGGTTGATATGATCACTCAAAGGCCACAGCTTTTTATCTGGGGTGGAGATAACGCTTATATTAATTCCAGTAATCCGGATGATATCAAGGCCGGCTATGAGATGCAGAATTCCATCCCTTACTACCAGATCTTTAAGGCCATGGTTCCTATCATAGGAACCTGGGATGACCATGACTATGGAGTCAATAACGGCAATGGCCACTTCCGAAGTAAGGCGAAAAGTCAGGAGTACGCACTGGATTTTTTTGAAGAGCCAGCTGCATCTCCCCGAAGAGTCCAGGAAGGTATTTATACCAGCTATGAATTTGGTTCAGGAGACAGGAAAGTCAAAATCATTCTCCTCGATAACCGTTACCATAAAGATCTTGAACCAGATGCCCCTTTTCTCGGCAAAAGACAGTGGGAGTGGCTGGAAGGAGAGATCAATCATTCAAAGGCCTCACTTCATTTTATCGTCTCCGGTCTTTCAGTCTTAAGTCCACCCATTCCCAAATCAGAAGAATGGGCCGATTACCCTGACGAACTTAACCGCCTTCTTCACTTGACCAAAAATAATGTAAAGGGAGTGGTGTTTCTCACTGGGGATAAGCACTTTTCAAGTGTCTTCAGAAGGCATGGAATGCTGGAATTCATGTCCAGTGGAATGACCCACAATACGAGAGTTCCTCTTCGCCCTTATATCCAGGCCCGGTTTCCTTCTCCCCTCTTTGAAAAGAACTATGGGATCGTGGACATTGACTGGAAGGGCAATGATCCGATTATTACTTTTCATAACCGGACCGAATGGGGAACTGTGAGAAACCAGAGCACATTCCTATGGACAGGGAAGGATTGGGAACAGATTCATTAAAATGAGTCTTATTCCGCACACTCAACTTCTTTAAGAATCAATGTCACATCAATATTCCGGTCCAGGGCCTTTGACACCTGCTTAATGGAGCCGGTAACAATGCCTGCGAACTTCTGTAGTTTTACATCGGTTTTAAAGTCCACTTTCTCCAGGGCATATGAACTTGTTCTGTGAAAAACATCTCCGGCAAAAGCATATTGAAGAGTGTTTTCACTGGCCTCAAGATGACCCAGTTCTTCAAAGACAAGAGCATTCGTGAAAGTATACCAGCCCCCATTATAATTCCTGAAAAGGGAAAGAATCTTAGTTCTCAAAGACTTCCTCGTTTCAAGGTCATAGTAAAACTCATTATCCACTGAATAGATGGTGGACTGGGCACGTCCTTCATCGGGGCCAGGCATAACAGTGGCACCATTTATCTCAAGGGTTTTATAACAGCCATCCAGAAAAGATGTGGCCCCGGCCATGGTTGAAATTACCAATAAAGAAAGCAACGTAAAAAATTTCATCATGATCTCTCATTCCTTTGAGTTTATTCTTGTTTTAAGTTTTCACGACTTTTTCCTCCTTGTAAAGTTTCTGCGGCCCACAACAGGTTTCACTCAAAGTTGTGTTAGCATCTCCAGATGAAGATTTTATTTCTTTCCACCATGCTCATATTTTCTCACTTCGCTCTTGCTAGTTTTGACGGTAAATTCCAGGGCCCCGGAAAGGCCACATTTGCCAGTGGCAGAAACTTTGTTTGTCCGGAAGTCTTTCTGCACTTAGTTCAGACAAAAGAGTCATTGAAAATTCTCACCGGCGGTTACAACTGCATTGATTTTTCTGCGTACTTCGACCCATCTTCCTTTGAGATTTCCTCGGGAGAACTTTTTTATCAGGGAAAAAAAGTTGGGACTCTTTCAGAGAATAGAATTGAAATTTCAGTCTTTGATCCTGAGGATGGATCGACCTATCATCTCCTACTCAGCAGGACGGTTAAAGGCCTCACCTACCAGGAAAAATGGCTGGTGGAGAACGAGGTGGCCCTGGAGGTAACAGGAGACCTTTCCCGACTCTAAGTCTTTTCTACAATCAAAAAAATAGAGTTTTACTTACCATTGCCGCCCTGCTAAATAGGGGCCATGAAGAAACTAACTACCAAAAACACCAATACTACCGTTTATATCAGTAACCTGAGCTACAAAAGAGACCGGAACGGTCTTAAGAGCATGTTCTCGCGATTTGGCGTCATTAAAAACATCAAAATCGTTGTGGAGCCTACCACCAACCAATCCAGAGGCATGGCCTTCGTTGAGATGGGTTCAGTTACAGAGGCCACTAATGCCATTACCAACCTCAATCAACAAATCGTGGATGGAAGAACAGTGAAGGCCACCTGGGCCACTCCTCTTCGGTCAGGAAGCTTCACTAAGACAGCACCAGCTCCTGAAAAGAAAGCAAAGATTCAGAAAGATCTCGATTATAAGGCCATTCAACTTGCTAAGAAGGCCAGAAACGATAAGAAGAAGAGATCGAATCCCTTTTCCTTCGTGCCTAAAGCAAAATAACTAATCATAGTCATTTTCAAACTGATCCATCTGTCGGTCGTGGGACTCAATCATTTGTCCAAGGTTGATTCCATGTTCCTCGCTAACTCTTTTCTGCAGAAGCTTCAGTATCTGTTGGAGCCTTTGATTGCCTGAGTTTGTACCAAAGTTCTGCAGCAGAAAAACAACAGCATCATCAGTTGATAGATCTAGTGATTGAAAGTCAAACTCACCCATATCGATGAATCGACGTAGATAACTGGCCCTTCTGAGGAGCAGGGGATTTTTTTCAAACTTTAAACCTGAATAGAGATAGTTTGAAAGCGTCTTATTTTCAAGATCAGGAGTCCTGAAACAAAGATTGACTGTGAGGTCGGCCTGGTGGTGATTCTGATGAATAAACTTATTCAACGGAGCGATAGGAACAGCTTCTCCAGCCTTTAGAACTCTCTTTTCTTTTAACTCCAGTTTTCCCGTTTCAAAATACTTCCCAATCTTCTGTTCTTTCCTGAAGGTAAATTCATGATCAACATTGTTCCCTAAAAGACACATGAAGGAACCGGAGAAATGATGGTTGTGAATGGTGGTGGGTCTTCTTCTCCAGAAATAAAGATCAATGAAACAATTTTTCCCACGGGAAAGAGTAACCGGGAGATCACTGAATTCGAGATTTCCAAAGTTTTGTTTTGCACTTCCTGCTTTCCCGAAAAATGAATTTATTATTTCCTGATAGTCGAAGGCATCATGGATTGAGGATTTCAGCAGCATCTCACAAACATGGTGATGAAAATCCTTTATCCCAAACTTACGGATAAAATCATCACCCTGTTGGTTTAACTTCTCAGCAAATTTGATCAAAGACATAAATATACTTTTACTCAGTTGAAAGAATGGGGGGATGATTTGACTATAGAAAAATGGTGCCCCTCGCCCAATGCTGAGAGAACCACTCAGTTTGGGTATAGCCTATCCAATCCAGTGGCATGAGTCGAGAGTGAATTTAACGGAGCTGGCAAAACTACGTTATATACACGGCTGGTCAAGGCAAGAACTGGCCCGTCATTATGGGCGGACTCTAAATGCCATCACTAACTACTGACAGAGCATCAGGCGCAAGAATTTTGATCTAGATGGGCTGACAGTAGAGGAAAAGGAACAAATCAAATGGGTCTATCAAAATTGATTTCTTTATCAGTCACACTGGCTTTTTTGGCTGTCGGAACTGGGAATTTGCCTTGGGTACTGAAACAAGTTCGCAAGACGCAGTTTCGACTTATTCAGGAGTCGAAGATCAAGTTGGGCAAATATTTGGATGATGGGCTTCACCTGCGATAAGACCTCAACACAATGATTAACCTTAAAATCAATAAAAGCGGTAACAAGAAGGTCGGGATATTTTTTTCTTGACCATTTAGGACATCTGTCCTAAATCTAGATTAGGACAGATGTCCTATATTTTATGGAGTGATTATATGAAAGATTTGTTTGATGAATATAAGTTGGGTGATTTGTCCCTTAAAAATAGAATGGTCATGGCCCCGATGACACGAAATAGAGCCACTTCCGAAGGAGAGATCACAGATATGATGGTGACTCATTACACTCAAAGGGCCAGTGCTGGCCTCATAATCGCCGAATCAACTCCTATATCATCTATGGCAGTTGGCTATCCATGCACTCCTGCTATTTATAATCAAAGACAAACTGAACTTTGGAAGCGATTGACGGACTCCGTTCATAAAGCTGATGGTCATATCTTTGTTCAATTGCAACATTGTGGGCGCATATCTCACCCAAGTATGCTTCCAAAATCTCAATTACCTGTAGCTCCATCAGCAATACGACCGCAGGGCCAAGCGATTACCTATTCAGGGATGCAAGATTTTGTAACTCCGAAAGCATTAGATAAGTCCGAGATCACTTCTGTTATAGATCAATTTCAAACTGCTGCTAAATTTGCAAAATCAGCAGGATTTGATGGAATCGAAGTTCATGGGGCCAATGGTTATTTAATCGACCAGTTTTTAAGAGATGGAAGTAATACACGCACGGATGAATATGGCGGCAGCCTTCAAAACAGATTCCGATTCGCTAGTGAGGTCATTGATGCTGTTTGCTCTGTGTGGAAATCTTCACAAGTAGGTATTCGCCTTTCACCAGAAAACTCATTTAACTCCATGTCGGATTCTTCTCCAATGGGGCATTTTTCGTATTTTACGGAGCAACTAAATTCAAAGAAACTTGCATATCTCCATGTCCTCCAGGGAGATATGCTTTCTGCTACAAAAAGCGACTTCGATTATCATTCCTTACGGTCAAAATTTAATGGTACTTATATCGCAAATGGAGGCTATGGCTATCATCGCGCCATGAATGACCTCACAAATGGGTGCGCCGATTTGGTCGCTTTTGGGTCTCTATTCCTTGCGAATCCAGACCTTGTGAGACGATTCAAAGAAAATTTGCCCCTGAATGAAGCAGACAGAGCGACTTTTTATGGTGGTACAGAAAAAGGCTATAACGACTATCCTTATTATGGTGGGTAACAAACATGAAAGACAAAGCTACGCGAGATCAAATTATTGAAGCAGCAGACAAGCTCTTTTACGAGCAAGGTTTCGAGGCGACCTCATTTTCTGATATTGCAAAAGCTGTAGAAATCTCACGTGGTAATTTTTATCACCATTTTAAATCTAAAGATGAAATTCTCGAAGCGGTTATAGATTTTCGCTTATTCAATACTCAAGCAATGCTTGATCGTTGGGAGTCAGATGGAGAAACTCCAAAAGAGAGAATTAAGAGCTTTATCAATATCCTTATTATGAATATGTCCAAAATTAAATTCTATGGCTGCCCTGTTGGAACTCTTTGTACTGAGCTTGCAAAGATAAATCATCCATCTCAATCCAACGCCAATGAGCTATTCACACTTTTTAGAGAATGGCTAAAAAAACAGTTTCGTTTGGATGGGCACTCTAAAAATGCTGATGAGCTCGCCATGCACGTTTTGGGAATGAGCCAAGGAGTCGCCACCCTTGCGAGTGCTTTTCAGGATGAGAAGTACATTCGGCATGAAGTGAAGCGCATGAATGATTGGCTCGATTGCTTGAATTGAAAGGAAATATCTATGTTTATTGTTCTTCTTAAATTTTCAACTAATAAAAGCAAAGCTCCGTCACTTATGGCTGCACACAATGAGTGGATAAAGAAAGGCTTAGATGATGGAAATTTCCTTATTGTGGGAAGCCTTAAGCCGAATCTCGGAGGTGTTATCGTCGCTCATAATATCACCAAGGAATGTTTAGAGAAGAAAGTGTCCCAAGACCCATTTGTTGTCGAAAATATTGTTTCAGTTGAACTTTTAGAAATCAGTCCGTCGAAAGTGTCTGAGGGATTGACTCGCTTTTTAGAATCTTAAATTAAGAAAAAGGAAAGTGTATGCATAAAAAAATATCTGTATCTTTAGGAGCGATGATTTTAATGTTTGGTCTTTTGAAATTTGTTGATCCTTTTAAAACTTGGTATTCGGTTCAAATTCAGACGAGCGGGCTTCCTGAAATCAGTTACTTTTCAGGAATCATTGGCGAAATTGTTGTCGGCTTATTGCTAATTTTTCCTTTCTTCCTGAAAAACGAAAAATTTAAATTTCAAATTTTAAGTCTAGCTTCGTCAGCTTTGGTCGTTATGATGGTTGTTGCGACTTACGTGCATCTACTGCCAGCCGTACCGGCCGAGGTCCTTCCACTAAAAATAAAACCGCCAGTCATACCCATTATATTTTTGTTTGCAGCCGGCTATAATTTGTACTTATCTTTTGCTTTAAGATTGTCGCTTGAGAAACAGAGTTGATATGAAATGGAAAAGCTGGAGTTGGTTAAAAAAGAATTGGAGGAAGGGCTTTTAAAGATAAGAGATTTGAATATTGATGAAAGGCTTGTCCCCATTGAGACGTTTGAAGAGTTTGCAGCGTTCGCGGGCCTTACAATTAAAAATAATCCCGACTTCAATATAAAACGTAGCCTTTTGCAGAAATTCATCCACAGGGTCGAAATTGGAGTGGATTCGATTAAGATTTATTGGAACGTAGATAAAGATTTTTATGAACAGGAGCTTAAAATAAAAAAAGCCGAAAAAAATCGGGATTTTATAAAAAACTGCGAATTTTGGTTCGCATGGCTTGACAAATGGTGCCCAGGACTGGACTTGAACCAGCATGCCTCGCAGCGCTACCACCTCAAGGTAGTGTGTCTGCCATTCCACCACCTGGGCACAGAATATGGAAAAAGCGAGCCTTTAAGTTAAAGGAAATGCTGAAACTTTGTCCAGATGTTTTTAGCGCTGTAGGATATCGTCCAGCTCGCCTAAATAGAATTTTATTCGATTGAGGTTAGATCTGAGATTTGTCATTTGCTCTTCGAGAATAAACAGAGATTGATCAGGAGAAAGATCTTCATTTGCGACTTTTCCCGACCTGACTGTGACAGATTCAGGAGAAAGTATGGCGTCCTCTATTTCTGACTCTTTTATTAGGTCCATCAGAGGATCACTTTGAATAATGTCCTCATTCGTGTTTCCGAACAACGAAACAACATTCACCTTCTCATTTTCAACATCAAGAGGACCACGCAAGTTCATAATTCCCTTTTTAAAAAGGCCACAGGGCCTTTCCCTATAGCTTTGCAGGTGGTATGCCAGAAAACTGGTTTCACACTGACACTGCTCCGCACCAACATGGGCCTATTAAACTTCACTTTCAGGGAACTTAAGAAGAAAAATGGTGGTGCATGTAAAGCTTTCAATGCTGTCTACATTTAGACCGGCCAAAGATTTCACAGGGGGTCAAAAACTTCCCAATCGATCCAGATCAATAAATTTATTAGAATATTCCCATGGAAAAGCCTAAATGCTCATTATGTCGTCATTTTTACATCACCTGGGACCAGAAAACCCCTAATGGTTGCCGGCGTTTTGGCATCCAATGCAAGGATTTACCCTCATCTATTGTGGCCCAGGCAGGCCTAGGGGAATGTAATGGATTTGAGGCCAAAAAGCGCCCTGAGAAGAAAGACGTCCTGGATTTAAACCGAAAGGACCTTTGGTAGACCTTTTCCAAGAGTGTGGTAGTCCGGGGCCACTTCATCGATAATGCCACCCCCGATACAAAAATCCCCATCGTAGAAAACAATGGATTGCCTTGGAGTCATGGCCCTTTGAGGTTCATCAAAAACCACTTTCACTTTATTACCTTCTACCGTGACAATACAAGGTTGTTCCGGCTGGCGATAGCGAACCTTGGCCTTGCATTTAAAAGTGCCTTCTGGTGCTGATCTGAGCCAATTGAGATCGATGGCAGTAAGTCCATCGGCGTAGAGTCCAGGATGATCCTGTCCCTGGGCAAGGACGACTTCATTTTGATCGAGATTCTTTTTCACAACAAACCATGGCTCTCCAGGTCCCCCTATTCCCATGCCCTTTCTTTGTCCGAGAGTATAGAAACAAGTTCCGTCATGCTGACCCAGAACTTTTCCGGAAAGGTCCACGAAATTGCCTTTGGAACTTTGGATATACTGAGAAAGGAAGTTCTTGAAGTTTCTCTCTCCGATAAAGCAGATTCCGGTGGAATCTTTTTTTGTGGATGTTGCCAGATCGAAACGAAGGGCCAGTTCCCGGACTTTCGGCTTCGGGAGATGCCCTATCGGAAAAAGCACGTCTTTAAAAACATCTTTCTGAACAGCGTAGAGGAAATAGGTCTGATCTTTATTCTGATCAACGGCCTTTTTAAGCTCGCCGTTTTCCAGCTGGCAGTAGTGCCCGGTTGCAAGGAAATCACCCCCCAGAAGTTTCGCCCTTTGATAAAAAACTTTGAATTTAATTTCCCGGTTACAAAGGATGTCTGGATTAGGTGTGTGACCTTTTTTGTAGTCATTCAGAAACTCACTGAACACTCCATCCCAGTACTCTTTAACAAAGTTTACTGAATAATAGGGAATGTCCAGCTTCTCACAGACTTTGATGACGTCCTGATAATCATGATCAGCGGGACAGGTTCCATCAGGATTAGTTTCGTCCCAGTTTTTCATAAAAAGACCGAGAACTTTGTAGCCCTGAAGTTTGGTAATGAGAGCGGTCACGGAGGAATCAACTCCACCGGACATGCCAACGACAACAGTCTTCTGACTATTGCTCAGAAATTCATCATGAGACAGATGAAGGCCATATTCCTGTAAGAGTTCCGGTTGAAAATCCATGTCCGCTTTATAGCGGATTTCCCCCTCTTTTCCAAGGGATCAGGACATTTTACTTAGTCAGGTCCAGTAAAGCGCCTATGACGGAGCCCCCAACATATTGATAGGCGTACCAAAGGGTCTCATGATTGAGAGTTTCCGGAGTATCCTGAGAAGATTGATAAAAATTGGGATTGAAGTCATCTTCCCAGTTCTGAGAGAAAGTAGCCGATAGAAGGCCATGTTCCCAGAAACGGATATTGTCAGAGTTTTGAAATCCATTGGTTTTGACTTCAAAGCTCACCTTAGAAGTCATCTTTTCCCCATGACGAGTGAGGCCTTTAATCCACTTTATTTCATCCGGATTGTTGCGGACATAAACCACCATGTTGCCTTTCTTCTTATTCTTGTCAAAGAAGGTGGTATCCTGCCCGAGCATTTCCAGGTTCACCACTCCCAGGATTTCTTTGCCTGAAGACTTTAACTCTCCGGCAAGAATGTCCGATCCGTGAAAGCCTATGCCCTGCCAGTCCAGAAAAACGACTTTTACTGAATAGTTCAGATTCATTTCCGATAGAGTTTTTATAATTCCCAAAGCGACGGCCACACCAGAGGCATTGTAATTAGCACCAGGCATAGCTTCTTTCTCTTTCACTAACAAAGAGTTTTTATCGTGAGAAATTGTGTCGTAATGAGCAGTGACGACAAGGACCTTATCACCATTGATCCCACTTTTTTCCCAGATGATGTTCTCAACAGGGTGCTCCTTCTTCCTCTCCGCAAGAGCTTGCATGAAGGCCGTAAAGGACTTCCATTTCTTATAGTCAGGACTTGTTTCAGGAATTTTTCCTTCCACTTTTTGATCAAAATCTTTCTGGTAATAAGCTTTCACTTTCTCAACGTCGGGGGGAACAGATGATACAGTCAGTTTTCCTGAATTCTTAGCATCCATTTTTTTAATGGCATTCGTGATATAAAGGCGTGCCTTTTCATGTCCGGGTAATCCAACCATTCTGGAAGGGGCTGATTCTTTAACAAATTCATTCAACCAGGTTATAAGATTTCTCTGGGATACCTTCTTTAAATCTGATTCCAGTTGAGAGTACCTTCCCGGTGTTCTGGCAGAGACAAAAACGGGGAGACTAAAAATCAAGAAAATGGTTAACTTTAGGAACACTTTCTTCTCCTTCTGCGGTTTTCGGTTCAAGTGGCAACAGCCTGATCTGTCCCGTGAGGAGAACTTTGGAATTCTTACCTTTTTTCTTAATGACAGAAACAATCTCCCCATTCAGGACCCTCTGGTTCTCCGTAAACTCCAGATAGACAGAAGAAAGAGATTTGGGGTGGATCCAGCAATCAGCGATGTTTTCATGAGAAAAAGCAACGAAGCCTTTGAGTGGTTCAGGCCAGGCTACTTCTTCTGAAAACTTGCAATTGATCAAGAGCACTTTGTTTCTCAATAAATGCTCATTTTCAACGACGATGACTCTTTTATCATTGTAATTGTAACCTGCGACTACACCCTTGACCGGTTTTCCGTTATCCCGGAATTCATAGGATTCTCCAATATTGAAATGATGGACACCTTCATGCTGGCCGTAGCTTACAGTCACATCAAGGCCTGAAATTTCACCTTCAGTCAGTAGCTTTTTAGGAACCCTTTTTTCGAAAATATTCAGGAGGGCCTCTTTATCTGTCAGGCACTGATGGATCTGAATCTTTCTGGCCTCAGACACCAGTCCGAAATTCTCTCCAAGTTTCAAGACTTCTTTCTTGGTCAGATCAGACAAAGGCAAAAGCAGGCAGTTCAAGATGTCATGCTTTAGCCGGGATAAAAGAGAAGACTGATCATGAACATCATCATTTGAAGTGTGAACAAAAACTGAACCATGCCCTTCATTGTGAAAAAGCTTTGCATAGTGACCGGTGGCCATTTTATCCGCCCCCAGCTCCACCATTTTTTCATGTAAAAGTGACATCCGGAGCTCATGGCAATTCCAGCAAGGCCTTATCTTTCTTCCAAGGATTTTGTCACCCATCCACGGCTCAATGACTGATTCCTTAAACTCTGTACCGGCCTTTATAAACTGCACCGGGATGCTGAGCTTATGACAAAATTCTTTTATCTCATCTATTTTTGATTGACCGATATGACAGGATAGTACGCCGTCAACTGAATCCGCCGGGACTTCATCCCAATGATTTATGATGGTGACGGCAGTAAGATCGTATTTCTGGATTTTGAGAAGGTAAGCTGTGACATAAGAATCTATACCTCCGGACAGACCAATGAGGATCTTTGATTTCCGACTTTTCTTGTCGGGCGCATAGGCGTCTTCTAACTTTTTTTTCATATCCATAAGGCCATTATAGTGGAGATTCCCATAAGGTTCCATGGCAATTCGACCGACAAAGTGACAGATGAATATTGAACGGCCTTTCGGCTTCTACCTCTTCACGAAATCTTCAAGGGATCATAAGGTCCTGAAGGACCTTTTACAGTTTGTGAAGACAGTCTCTCCGGGAAAGGGCAATAGTTTTTCCTATATTGAAGCTGAAACATCCCTGCACCCCCATTTGTCACTTTGGGAGAACCTTCAACTCGAAGCAGGCATCAGCTCTGTAAAAGACCTGACTCATCTGCTCAAACCAGAGCAGTCAGCATTGGTAAACCTTCTTAAACGACCAGATATGAAATCAAAAGATGCAGAAATCTGGGAAAAGTTCCTGGTGAGTCTCCTGAAAGGTCTGATAAGCCCATCCCATAATCTTCTGATAGATATGAATGAAGAGCTACTTTCTCCATTTCTTATCCAGAGCTTTAAAAGGGCCGTTCTCCACTCTACTGACTCAAAAGTTGTCTACCTGGCCTCGGCCAACTCTTCTCTCTGGCTAGATTGTGCTCACACGATTGTGGGGAGAAAAGAGTATCAGTTCGAAATTCAGTCTCTCAATGCAGAGATGATCAAAAAGCACTGGGCCGCTTAACTTTTACGCTACAGTTTATCTTGATGGCAGTTGTGGTAAACTTATTCATTGGTTTTACCCGAATCTGCAGCGCCCATGAACCTACGTCCACCTCTATGCTAGAAACATTGGAAAAGGGCTTAAGCGTAACTTGCTCCAGCTCTTTGGCAAGATCTGCATAAGAATGAATATTGATCACAGGGTTTTCATTTTTAGGAAACTCATGAAAGTATACGACCTGCAGAATTTCCGGCCCCCCAAATCCCATGAGGGCAGGCAAGGCCTTCAGGAACTCTGAAGGATTTTTTTTAAAGGCTTCATCCAGAATCATGTGCATTCGATGGGCAATTCGGGCATAATAATTTTTTAAGACTTCTCTTGATTCATCATCAAGCTCTCCAGGTAATTCAGACAAACCTTGCCTCACCCATCCATCGAAATTTCCCTGAAAATCCAGATCGTGCAGTTCGTGAAGCTCTCCTCCCATGCGGAAGAACTCCATATCCACGAACTGGTTAAACTCTTCCTGGATGTCTTTTTTTATGAAAGGAAAATAGAGCGTGAAAAAACTTTTGATTCCCCCGCTCTTTGTATTCACAAAGGCATGCTTCTTATTAAGCTTGAGACTTACCGACAGATTCCTATCTGTCAGGGCAAGAACTAGATCCGCTTCATGGAGATCACTGCTAAGAGAAGAATTAGAAAATTTACCAACGACTTTAGCGGATGAAGGGCATTCCTGTAGATAATCAATAAGTGTGCGGGCCGTGGTTTTCGAGGCTTCATTCAGAAAAGGCAGCATGTCGGGATAGAATTGCCTGACCATCCTGTCCTGTTGTGAAAGCACTGTGAGATAGTTCTTGTCCAGGGATTGTTGAAAGAAAAGCTCTCCGCTTCCGAGGACCGATAGCTCTTTTCCAACCAGGTATTCAAAGAGAGACCCCTTCACTTCATTAAACAAGGCCTCTTTTTTTATATGATCCTGTGCCATTATCTTATTTTGCCCAGTAGGCCTCTTCCAGTCCATCTTCTCTTTCCGGAAGTCCGCGCAGGAGACGCGGAGAATTCTGGCTCAGCACTTCAAAGGAGACCCGGTTGGCATACTTACTGATCTGAGAAATGGAAGAATACGTTAGAAAGTTCGCTTCATGTTTTGGAGATCTCGGCACTTTGAACTTATGATAAACGTTGGCCGACAAGTCATGAAGAACGGCCGCAAGAGCAGCATCTCCGGCACCATTGGTATTTTTAATCATAGAAGGACCACCACGGAATGGATTGATGTGAGTATACACCTTCTTAATCTTCTTAATCTCGTGTCTTCTTTGCGCTCTTGAGTACTCATACTGGTTATAATCAACTATCGACTTTGTATGAAGAGATTCTTTCGTCAGTCGGGCCTGATCTTCATCAGTGATTGCTCCGATATAGAGACCCCGCGCTCCGACTGTCAACAGAACCATATCCACTAAATCAAGGGCCTTCTCACATGCAAGAAGCGGATCACTGATACCGGTTAATGTCAGGGCCTCAGCTTCATTCATCGCAAGCACTGAAACGTATTTGGGTATAAACTCCGAGAGAAGATCTTTTTTCTCTTCAACCAGACCACTCGTTCCCAGAGACAGAACAACCGGAACATTGGAGGCCCTGGCAATTTCCACCGCCCGCAAGGTTGACTTGTAGATATGAGAGTTTTCATCCCGGAACGTGTATGCGGAAATAAGAAGGGCAGCTGACCTTTCAATCACCTCCTGAGGAAGATACTCAGGAGAAAGATCATTCATGCATCCCTTACTGATGGCAAAGGTTCTTTCAAGATCAGGACTTACAAAACAAAGGGCCCTTCCCATTGGTTTCGGACAGGGCTGAAGGTAAGAGAGATTAACTTTTGAGCTGGTGTTGCAGATATATTTGAAGGCGTAGTCACCAACGTCAATATTCTTGTTAATAGTTCCAAGAGCAACAGAAGGGCAATCCGAGAGTATTGAAAAGTTATGAAGAGTGTTACCGATGGCCCCACCTGGAAACTCTCCGGTGATCAATCCTTTATTTTTGTATTGCCAGTAAATGGTATCGGCCAGGTGATCATCGATAATGAAAGATTCACCTTTTTTGAAATTATGTTTTTTAAGGAATTCATCATCAACGGGGATTTCGATATCTACCAATAACTGATCGATACCCACAACATAAACATTCCCCGGACGATAAATCTCATCATCAAAAGAACTTCTTTGTCTGTCTTCGACAGGGAAATAGTGCTTGGTGTTGCGCCGGCCTGGAAACTTCATAAATGCCTCTTCTCTGAATAGGGGTCATTTATAAACCCCCTGTCATAGTTTTAAAAGAGACGCATGGACGTTTAAAGGGTCTTTATGGTAAATTTTTCACATGTTTAGTCTTAATCACCCCCAAAAAAACCCCCTCTTTGACTATTACGCTCCCATGGGGTCCAGTTACCGGGGACTTCTTTCAATCCCCCATTCGGGAGAGAATATTCCTGATGAGTTTCTGCCATTTTTGTCAGGGGACCTTGGTGCTTACAAGGAAGACGTTGATTATAAAGTTAATGAGCTAATTGATATTGAATCCCTGCAGATGGCCGGAGTGGCCGTTATCGTTTCTCATGTTCACCGCATTTGTGTTGATCTTAACCGCGATGAATCTAACTGTGTCCTGTTCTGGAAAGAAAACACCCAAGGGAAAAAACTGGTGGTGAAGGACCCTACACCGGTTGAAGTGGAAAAATTCATAGAAACTTTCCACAGGCCTTATTATGAAATCCTGAAGACCTCCTTAAAGGAACTTGAAAAAAGAAAGAAGGGTCTGGTCTCCATGATCGATCTGCACAGTATGCCGTCAAGGCCCACTGAGTATCACATGAAGCAGAATCCAAACCAGAAAACTTCAAGACCCCATTTTTGTCTGTCAGACCGGAAAGGGAAAACATGTGAGCCGGAGTTTATCCATTTCTTTCAGAAGGCCCTGGTCGGGAAAGGACACGAATCCAGTATCAATGATCCCTATGTGGGTGGTTTTGTAACCGAATACGTGGATCAATTCAGGACCAATAACATTCAGATTGAGATCAACAGGTCCATCTATATGGATGAGGCAACAAAGGAGCTCATTCCTGATAAAGTTTCCCATCTTCGCCCTCTCTTGACTGAAGTTCTGATTGAGGGATTTGAGAAGTTTGATTCTTAATGAATCGTCATTTCAGTTTTTTCGGAAGGACCGCTTTCTTTGGCCTTTTTCAGATACAAATTCATTTTTTCATCCGGAGTGAGATCCACTGACTCAGTTGTATCCACTTTTGATCTCTCCGCAAGCTGAGCTTTTTCTATGGCCTCAATTTCAATTTTTCTTTGGAGAGCAATCTCAGGATTATCATGCTCACTGAAAAGCTTCTTGGTAGAAAACGTTTTACCATAATGCTTGAGAGAAAACTCATAAAGGGACTTTAGCTGAAGCTTGTTGTTTCTTCCTCTCTCGAGATAAAAGATCATCTCTTTCATGATGTCGGTACTCGTCGTTTCCTGTGTCCATGCAGAGAAGAGATAGAGCATCCCCTCCTGATCAACTTGTCTGGCAAAGTTCAGCTGCTTAAACTCCTTATAGAGGAAATTGGCCATGGTAGGGTCTACAGGATTAAAAGAAATATTCGCGAGGAACTTTGAACGAAGTTTTCTAGACTCCGTGCTGTTTCTTTCTGTGCGAAGGATGTAGGAGTATATACTCCCACCCTTATATGTCATGATCAGTTCAACGATGTAGTCCCTGTCCTTAGAGACCAATTCCACAAGGGCCTTTCCTTCTCCGATAAGCCCATACTTTATAGTTTCTTTAGGAAGGATCTGTGACCTCAGATGAAGCAGATAAAGATCGTAAATCATATCTTCAAGTGATTTTGACTTCACAGTGATTTCGAATGAAAAAATATCATTCCACAATTTTTCCAGAGGAAGCTTCATAATCCTGTTTCTTACAAATGGAAGCTTGAAAAGGTCCTGCCCTTGAGAGTAGTCCTTCACTAATGATAGAGGCAGAGTATAAACACGTGAGATTTCTCTTCCGTCAGGATTCAAAAGGGCCATTCCTACACTTGGACTTTTCTTTTGTCCCCTGGATTCAATCAAAGGAATTGTCTGAAACAGTGGATGCCGTACTGGCAAGGGAACGTGAGCACTCCTCAAAGGAAACTCTTTCCATAATTGGGCATAATCTTCTTTATAAGGAGGAATTTCCTGAACCGCCACGGGCCGAAGCCACAGGTCCGTATAGCCGGATATGGAATAATACTTATTCCACTCCTGCCCCTGAATCCAGTTTGAATAAAGTCTGTAAGGGTATCCTTTAATGAAGACATAACCCCCGAAAGCGGCAAGGCCAATCAATAAAAGGATTCCAAATAGCCAACGCATGCTAAACCTTCAAAATAGCTTAAAAAACATGATACTTAATTATCGGTCATAAGAAAAAACTCATGAAAAAAATCTAACAGCCGAATAGTAGGATGGAATAGTCAGTTGAAAGGACTGCTTATGAGAAAATTGATCTTATTGACGCCTCTCTTTATTCTTCTTACGGGATGTGATGCTCCCCAAAGAACCCGTGCGCCTTCAACATGGGTTAACGGAAACACACTCGAAAACAATAATGGAAACGGAACTTTTACTCCGGGCCCAGGCACAACTACGGGAAGTACTCAGAGTGGATCAACTTCAGGAACAGGCAGTGGCACTCCCACTTCACCTGGTTTTGAAAACTGTGATCTTTCCCAGAAGTATCATACCAATGATATTGGCTTCTTCGGCGTCTGCCAGAGTAGTCAGGATGAAACTTCCTTCAAATTCAATCCTAGTCTCACCTCGACTACCAGAACTTGTCTCATCCCGACTTATAAAGATGGAAACGGCAGTTCCACTTACATTGGGAATCCACAATGTACTCTTACAACTTCTAATCAGGTCATTTCGGGGAAACTTTACAAGGACCGACAGGGCTTTTCTTCATATCCTCTTAATGGATTGATCGTCATGAAGGAACCACTACTGCCTGAGTATTACAATTGTATGCAAGGGTATGTGAACTGGCCGAGAAATGCTTGTCCGAATGGTGCCACGACTCCTTATTGTGCCTATTGGGTACCTCGTTGTCCTTACGGCGGCCAAAGTAACCAGGGCTGCGACACTGAAGGCCGAAACTACATGGCCTCTTTGTGTAACGCTTTCAAGGCCAAGTATTCAAACTCCTATATAGATATTCGTCTGAAATAATCAATTCAGGGTGGGCGCCTTCAGCACTTCACCCTGACAAAACTCCCTTACAAGAGCATCTTTTTTCGAAACAAAAGACAGGATCGGAATAAATACGACGGCCTTACTTTGATCGTCCAGGAGAACTCCCACGACTACCTGATGGAAACCAGGTCTTTCTGAATAGGATTTCAGATAAGTCCGGATACGCTGATTATCCTCGTCTCTCTCAAATGTCTTGTCAGGACTTTCGATAGTCCCCACGATATAGGAATCATATAAATGAAATTCCTCAAATCCGATATCATCCCCATCCTGAATCTGGATCAGTCTTGACAGGTATTCAGATTTTTTTAGCCCAATCCATTCCGCCATTTCTTCCGGAATGTAAAAATCGTCTCTTTTTTCCATAACTTCCTTCCTGAATTCGGAGAGCGGCAAAGCCTACCCACAGGGAGATTATAACACTCTCCTGTAATATAAAGGGGAGAAAAGGACACAAAAGGCAGGAAGCCTTTTGGGTGAGAAGGAGCCCTAAATGCGGAAGTTGCAGGAAGCACAAGGTTTGGATCAATTAATAGAGTCAGGAAGCGCTGGTTTTTTTCCTCTCTTTTATCAGGACTGGATCCATGAGTCGTTAGCAGATGCTGTTGAAGTGAGACGAATGTCCTTTTCACGTGCTGCTGAAACAGTTCATCGTGTATATAAACAAATTGAGCGTCACAGTTCAATTGAGAGAAAAAAGACGGCCATTCAGGCCTTGAAGAATGATGAAAGAAAAGATTTTGTTCTTTCGTTCCTTAAAATGGTTGAATACCGGGCCCTGGATAAGATGCGGGAGCTTCATTGAAGAAACTTGCATTACTTCTGACAATTCTGTCTCCCCTTACCGCCTTAGGCGAATACAGGGCCTATCAGTATCTTGTCAAAAGCAATGACCCTTATGCTGTGGCAACCAATGCCCGTGCTCAGTACATCGTCTCCACTCTTAATCCCCAGATGTATAAGAGTTACCACGGTGGATCTTTCGTAACTATAGATTTACTTCGCACCTGGATTTGTCCGGGTTATACTGGAAAGGGTCAACCGATTTGTGACCATCCTTATGACAAGGAGAATCCGGTTCAATGAGCAGTGCAATCAGAGACGTTGAAAAACTTAATCAAAGACAAGTAGAAACCGCAAAAAGAAGAAATGAGCGGGAATTGAAGACTATGGAGAATAACCATCAGTCACACCGTGCCGAGCTTCAGAAAACCCAGGCAAGCGAACTCGTGGACATCCAGCACTCTCACCATGCCCACCTGGGCCAGGAAGCCGTAAAAAAAGAGAAGATACTTGAAGAGATGAAAAGTCATCTGGAACAGACTAAGAATCTTACAGAGAAAGAATTAAAAGCTCTTAAAGAGGCAACTGAAAAAGATCTGATTAATCATCAGAGAAGGCTTACCCAGAATCGTGAGCGGGTCAACAGCGACAATGAACTCTATCTGGATGAACTTAACTATCGTTTTAATGAATCAGCGAAACGTGTATCCGGTGAAGGAAAGAAGCGTGTTGATGATGTTAAGTCTAAAATGCAGGATGAGTACCGGCACACTGAAAGTTATTATCAGGATAAAATCAGCAAAAAGACCAATGAGTTCACTACCCGGTTTAAGCATGATGATATGAACTATAAAAAGATGAAAGATCATCAGGATAACCAGTTCAAGAAAGAAAGGATGGCCACAAACATCCGACAGCAGACTGAACTTCAAAAGATGACCAATACTCATACCGAGCACATAGAAAAAAAGGATCAGAATTTCCGAAAAGGATTGAAGGATCAGGACCTCTTCTTTGAAAAGAAATATGCTGATCAACTCGGAAAACATCAAAATGAATTTAAAACTCTGGAAGAAAAGAACAATAAGGTCCTGGAAGGCCTCAAAGCTTCTCTCACTCAGGAAGTAACCAAGGTCTCAAAAAGAAACAATGATCCATTCTATAAGTTTGACACCTTGAAGCCGCGTCTTAAGCAGTTTGAAGACAGGGTTGAGGTTGAAGTGGAAATCCCGGATCACTCAAAGCAGGACGTTCAGCTGACTATTCATGGTAAAGAAGCCATCATTGCATTTAATCGTCGCTATAATGATGCTGTTAAACTGGAGGATGGATCCATTAATAAAATAAATAAAGTGGAATCCTTCACAACCCGGCTCCCTACATCTCATATTCTTGATGCTAAGAGTGTTAAATCATCCTATGAAAATGGGGTGATGACCTATGTCATCAAGAAGGCTTAATCTCCCAGAACCACGAAATCCGAGAATTCTACTTTGTTAATCTGAATGAGGTCTTCCTGAACTTCACGCACCTCTGCTCTTGGTGGTCCCTTTGTGCAAAAGCGGTGTAATTCCTTAAGGGCTTCAATATCTCCCTGGGCCACAACATGAACAGAGCCATCAGGCATATTACGCACATGTCCAACGATGGGTAGATTATTAGACAGTACAAAGTCCACTACGCTGTAGCGAAATCCCACTCTTTGTACTTTACCTTTTATTATTAGTGTCATCTGTAGCATCCGGATATTTTGTCAAAAAAGTGAGGGAGATGTCCACTCCTTCAGGTTAGAATTATGGGATGAGACGTCCTAAGCTGGTCCATTTCACAGGTATTGAATCTGACGAATACATCCATATTCGTGCATCAATGACCTATTCTTCACAAGGAAGATTCGAGATCCTGGATGAAATTAACCAGAACCTGAAAGAAATCGTTCCTACAAAACCCATTCAAAGCATGGGCCTTTTGTCATCCAATGAGTTTCGGCTGAAGGTCATAGGGCTATCGAAAGATGACAACGAAGTCATGGTGAGAAGCTTTGACTCCGACTCCTTCGGAAACTTTAATTTCAAGGTTCCTCAACCTGAATCAAAAAATGTCGTAAAACTTAAGCTCTTTGAAACAAAAACCCATCCGGGTCTGGAACTCCTCATTGGAAGTTTCATTCCAACCATGATTCAAAATCCGAAGAAGATTTTAATTACAGATTTTGACAAAACCCTGGTGGATACCAGATATTCTTCAATGAAAGAGCTCTATCTCTCTCTCAGGAACCCCATACATTATTTTCCACCCGTCGATAAATCCATAGAGCTCATGAAGGGCTTTATCAATCAGGAGTATCAACCCTTTGTTGTTTCGGCCTCCCCGCACTTTTATGAAAATGCTATTCGTGACTGGCTCTACCAAAGGCAAATCTTCACAGGGAATATCTTCCTGAAGGATTACAGAAACATTTTTTCATTCTTTGAAGGCGATCTTTCCACCAAGGATCTTAAGTCCCAGGGATTTTACAAGCTCAATACCATCGTGAACATCATTCTCATGACAGGAATCCCCGATGACCTCGTTCTTATTGGTGATGGCTTTGAATCTGACACCATCATCTACCTCACACTTGCGGCGGTTTTAGTTGGCCGGTATGATCCATGGACACTCTGGAACAATATCAAAAGAGAAGAATCCTTTAAGCTGACAAACCAGCAGCATTTCAGGTTTCTTTCAAAATTTTATCAGTTAAAAAACATGAGTGACGCTCATCCGAGGGGAAAGCTTAAGATCTATATCCGCTGTAAACCGCATATGCTTGAGACTCTGGAGAATCGCGTTTTTAAACTGGATTTTGCAAACCATTTGAAACATCTGGTGACTTACTACGTGGGATAAGATGAAAACAAAAATAATTCCTTTAATTGGCGACCCTATTGAAAATCTCTACCAGCTTGGGCTTGGTGAAAGAGAAGCCTTTTTAAAGCTTGAGGCCAGGGTGATGATGCTTCTTTCAACGAACCCTGTCTTGAGATATGGGCAGGATATTGTTTCAAGGGCCAGAGTTTTACTGAAGAAAAAAGAAGAAAGCTTTTTTAATCGATGTATAAATTCCTATGCAGAAGGACTAGGCATTGAGCCGGTAAGATATTTCTCTTTCCTCTCCCTCTTTGAAGTGGCCGCTCATTACGGGCAGACATATCCGGAACTCAAAGGACTTCTTCCGGGCTGCACCAGTGTTCTCGATAAGCAGGGAAGAAATATTACCCATACCAGGCTTCTCGATTTTCCACTCCTCGGGATCTTCAACGAATCTCCCAGGCTGTACTACTGGCGGCCGGAAGGTAAAGAAGCAGTTCTGAACTATAGTTGCGAAGGCATGGCCCCACTTTTCCTGCAAGGTCTTCATGGAGGAGGAGTTAGCTTTGCCCTTCACCATAAGCCAGGGAAGGCCTTTCACAGAGAAGGTCAAAGTATTTTTCAGATAGCCTTTGAATCCCTCTTTGAAGGCAATCAATTATCAGAAATAAAAAAAGAAATCAGGAAAAGAGTCTCTGTCACAAAGTGGTCATTCATCTTTCTGGATAAGGGCGGACAAGTCCTGGCCCTTGACATTGATGGGCCAGCACAAAATCTTGAATCATATAATGTGAATGAAACAACTCCACTGATCTTTACAAATATTCCTCTTCAACAGGATCAGAATGGACATGAGGGCTTCATTAAGTTCTCGGAAGACCGTCAGAACTGGACAAAAGAAAAACTCAGTAAAAACGGAAACCACCACATCCTGGATCTTCTGACGGATGTTAAGGACCAGAAAGTTAAGAACTGGAAACATCCATCTGCAACGTTATCGACCATAGGTGCCTATCACGTGAACCTTTCAGAAGGATATCTGGATGTGAAAGAAAGTGATGAAGTCCTCACAAGTTCAGATGAAATAGTAAGATTTAGTCTTGAGAATCAATCAGAACCAGTTATCATAAAAAAGCAGGATCCGCCGGATTCTTTCGAAGTGGCCTGGAAAAGGGCCGCAAAGGCACAAAGTGCCTTTGACCAGGGAAAATATGATGAAGCCTATCATGAGCTTCAGATGGCAAGAACCCTGATGCCACATCCATTATGGAAAAATGTTTTTTCTTTCTACCAATTTGTATGGGATTTTAAATTCGTTTCAAATGCTAAAGAACTCTCAATTATTTATAAGAATGTTAAAACACTGGAAGTTCCGGAAACCTTAAAAGATCATTGGATTATGTTTATCATGAGACTGGAGAAAAGACTTGATCTGTCCCCAACAGTAACTTTCAGGGATGTTTCACCCTATATGCAGGAATTATTTCAGCAGGAAAAAGCCGCAAACAAAGCTTTGTTTGCCACATGGATGAAACTCATTTATCCTCGGCTGGAAATTCTGGATATTTTTTCTCCTCATCATAAATAAAGGATCGCCCCATGGGTCTTATGTATGTTTTTCCAGTTTCTGAAGAAGAAACTGATTTTGTTAAAAAAGATGGCGCACTTACCTTAAAGACCTATGGTCTTCCCTATATATTCTGGATCTATGCCCTTTGTATCGTAGCAGTTATTTTTTTCATGTTCCTGGCCATTAAAGAGCCTGTCCTGAAACTCATCCAGTTAGGTGATGAAACTGATGCGACCTTAGGTTACTCGCTTCTCACTTTTATCGGCCTGATGCCGGTGTTTATCTTTGCCTTTTTTTTCTATGAGAAAAGAATCGTTAAAGACAAAAGAGAATTAAGACTCGTTCATAGAGTATTCGGGATTACGGTCTTTTCTGAAAAATTTATCATTGAAAATAATGATCAGCTGGTAGTTGAACCATTTCTTACATCCCCGAATGTTGCCCGCATGAAGGGAGGCAGCGAGAATGTTGGGTTTCAGAATAAAGGTTATTTTATCCTGTGGCTAAAAAGTGCCGACGGGAAACAGATACAAATTGATCGACATTCCAGGAAGGCAGATCTGGATAAGCTTAAAGCTCTCCTTGAAAAAAACTAGTAAGTGTAATTAAGACCGATTCCCATTCTGTTGCCGGTAAATGTAGGAGTTATTTTCTCATAGGGAGAAGGCGCACTATAACCAAAGATGGTTGTTCGGTAGACACCTGCAAAGGCCTCAGCACCAAGATTCTTACTAAAAAGATAAGTCATGTTGAATCCGGCCCCTGCTGTATAACCGTAACTATTAACCCTGAAATCCTCTCCCACTGTATAGGAAGAAAAAGGGATACCGAGCAACTGGGCCTCAATCCTTGCCAGGAATTTTCTTTTATCAATCAGTCGATAGGCAATGCCCGCCCCGACTTCGAGGGCCCGAAAACTTGCTGGACCTTTACTGGCCGTCATGAAATTTGTAATGACCTGGGCATCAAAGGAGTTCTTTAGAAGAACCTCCCCTTTTAACGAGACCCCATGCCAGAAAACCGGGTCATTATCCGGAATCTCGTTTGCATCTCTTTCAATATCAATGCTTGAATTAAAAAAGTAATAAGAGGCCACGAACTTCGCTTCCGGCACTTCCTGAGTGGAACGCCTGAATCTTTCTGAGGTAAGACGGTTGGATGTGATCGTTTCTTTTTCTGTACTGAGATCCAGCACCCGAATGTAGGCCACTTTTCCTGAAACCAGAATGGGATAGACCTGGCCTTTATTGCGGGAGATTTCTCCCACCACCAGTTTCTTCCCTCTTTTGACGAAACCAACCGGACTGGTCATCTCTTTATCCGAGTAAATCACTGCCTTTTTCACCACTACGATTGCATCCTGAACAGCCCACGAATTTTGGCAGAAAAGAACAATCCCAGTAAAAAGGAAATAAGCAAGGAAAAAAGAAACCCTTTGAAATTTAAGACTATAAGCCATCATTATTAAATTTCCGACCTTCTTAGTCTGAAAAGTGTGGATATGTAATAAAATATTACTACTTAGAATGAGTCTAACCTGACCCCGAAAAAAAGAGGAGTAAAAAACACACCCTCTTAACTTCTTTCGCAACTGTCCGAAGAGACAGATGAGAATAAAGGTCAAATCTCGAAGGATTGATTATGAAAACGGTTCTAAAACTTTCTTTACTCACACTGACCATGGCGTTGGTCGGGTGTAATGAAAAAGTTTCACCCGAGTTAGAGCAAGGAAGTGCTACAACAGCTGGTGACGGTGACTCTCCTACCATTATTCCTGATGAGTACTATTTCAAACTCAGCAATACCGCCCCCACGATTTTAAATTACAAACTTCACAAATCTGGTTCTGGAAATGTCTCTGCCCCTTGTGAGGTCCGTGGAACAGCGGCCCTTAGCAATGACAATTTCCGAGGTGCACCTGCCACTTATGATATTTCCTGTTTCCTTGAAGCAGAGGAATTATCTTTAACGGCCGGTGGTCTTTCTTTTGAAATTGAATCAAGTCCTAACACCTGTGAGTTTATCGCATACTCTCCATTCTCTTACTATTCATGGATGCCAGGAACTTCTACAGGTACCTATACTGAAGTGACCTGCATGAACACTGATACAACTCAGACACATATTGATCTTCTGGCCAATGCCGCTATACTTGATTCCACGGCCAACTACGCTGGTTGTGATGAGATTATCAGTAATGCTCCACTTTTATCTGCTGTAAGACTCACGGCTTCGAAACCAATTACAGATCAGGATCTTTGTCTCTATGACTACACTGATTCATTTGGTCCAAACTGTGATGAGGGCACTATTACCATAAATGACTACCAGGTTACTTATGATGTCGCTGCCAGAGATGCTGCTGCTGAGGCTGCAAGAACAGCGGCGCAGGCCCCACTGCAAAGCACTTACAGCGATACAACAGATGATGATGGTGCTGGACCAGATGATGGTCTTGAAGAAATCAGCTCTACAGAACAGGCCGATATTGATGTTACCGGGCAAGCCGCTTACGATGCGGTTGTTGCGGCCTGGTTGCCAACGGCAAAAACGGTTCCAAGAGAACACAAATGTGGTGGAAAGGCCATTAACTGTATTGGGGGACCAATCAGAGAGCATAGTGCTCTCGCTAATGCCACCAGAGGAAGCATCATTACAACAGCTGAGTATGATAAAGTGATGACCATTGGCTACGAGTATGACAACCTCATTGAAGTTGGGCTCCCTAACTGGAATTACGCAAATTATCGCAGGGACTTATCAAGCTCGCAGATTGATTACGGAACAAGCGAACATAACTATGTTTCTCTTCCTGTGGTTCCTCATAATGCCACTTACCTCGGGGCCTGGAGTGATCCAGCTTTAAACAAGATTTTTGAACCGAATGTCATTGAGAGATATGCCAGAAACCTACTCTGGAACCAGACAAGGATGATTGATACGACCATCAATTCCGGGGATGGTATCAACACCATTTACGAGAGAGCTTCTGTTTTCTCAGATACCTATTACGGTCGCCCTCTGGCAGCTGATCCTTTTGTAGGAATGGGAAGCGCATACTACACCAGTCCATTTTATACTTTTTACTGCCTGGATCCGGCCATGGATATCAAAGCACGGATCAGACTTGCAGTCAGAGACTGGGACAGGACATTTCCTTCTACCTCTGACCTCGAACTCATCACTGATATTCACCTAGGTAGCTCAGCGAGACAGGATCTCCAGAGTTATGATGAAGACACCAGTAGCACGGATGATTTCAATGAGTTCAATGATATTTCTGACTGGGATGACAACATCTGGATGGAGCGATACCTATCCGGTGGTATCTTGATCTACCGCCCTCAGCCTGATGCCTCCCTCATATATCCCGACGGATACTTCAATCCAAATTACTTTCCCAATCCTACAGATGAATAAAAAAGGCCCTCGAGGGCCTTCTTCTTTCGTTCTCTACTAGTCAGTAAATCTTAAGCGATAACCTTTCGAACGAGCATTCGGGGAAACTTGTTTCCCCTAATGTCACAACGAACATCAGAATTTGATATTTACTTCACCCTTTGAGGCGTGAGATAGACAAAAAAAGGCCCTCGTATAAGAGGGCCTTCTTCTTTCAAGCAATCTTTAATGATTAGCTCTCCATATAATTTTTGATTTTGTATCTAGTTCCCATGAACCAGAAGATACCTGCAAACACGCCCATAAGGATCGCGAAG
Source organism: Bacteriovoracia bacterium (assembly GCA_046566385.1). Lineage (GTDB taxonomy): Bacteria > Bdellovibrionota > Bacteriovoracia > Bacteriovoracales > Bacteriovoracaceae > Peredibacter. Next base: position 111,852 of record JBKHWS010000001.1, read on the forward strand.
AACATAAAGTATCCGGTTGAAGCGATCGGGAAGAAGTTAACTTTTGAAACGTAAGCAGTGATCAGGTTTCCGAAGAAAACTGTAAGAAGCCAGATGGACATGATGGAAGATTTCATGGCACGTGGAGCTTGAGTATATGCGAACTCAAGACCTGTGATTGAAATCATAACTTCTGCCATGGTGATCACGAGGTACGGGAAGAACTGCCACATAACGTTGATCTTTGCAGCTGAAGTATCCATCCACAACTGAAGTCCACCGATAAGTGCGAAAGAAACAGCAGCAACAAACATACCAAGAGTCATACGCTTGATAGGAGTTGAGGTGATGCCGAACTTATCAAGAATCGGATAAACAACCATAGAGAAGAGAGGAATAAGTCCCATAACCATGATCGGGTTCCAGGCAGCAATCTGAGAAGCTTCAAACTGAATTCCCATGAAATTTAGATCCATGTTCATGGCCTGAATAACCCATGAAGATCCGTGCTGGTCAAAGAGGGCCCAGAAGATTGTAATTGAAGCAAAAAGTTTGGCGATATCAAAAACTGCGCGAACAGCTTCAACTTGTTCTTTAGAATGATCCTTCAGAGCACCATCAAGGAATTTCTCCCCTGCTTTACGAGATGAAGAATGTTTGAAGGCAGACTTCACGACATGGAAAAGACCATGACCATCAGATTTTGATGGAGGTACGTGAACGAACTCATTACGTCCCATCCAGAAAATGAATGTAGCGATGAGCATAAGAACACCCGGAATACCGAAAGCAATGGATGGTCCATAGGCCTTAAGAGTCCAAGGAGTAATGATAGTTGAGAAGAATGAACCGAAGTTAATCATGAAGTAGAAAAGTTCATACACTTTCTTAAGAAGGTGCTGCTGATTGGCCTTGAACTGATCCCCTACGTGAGCAGAAACACATGGCTTAATACCACCAGAACCAAGAGCGATAAGCCCAAGACCCCAGTAAAGACCCATAGTAGTTTCCCAGATTGAAAGAACGGCGTGACCGGCACAGTAAACAAGAGAAAGATAAAGAATCGTTTTATATTTTCCCCAGATTCTATCAGAGATATAAGCACCCAAAAGTGGGAAGAGGTAACAGGCACCAGCAAACAAGTGATAAGTAGAAGTGGCCTGAGCTTCCTGCATAAGAAGAACCTGAATCATGAAGACAGTCAGGATTGATCTCATTCCATAGTAACTGTAACGTTCGCAGGCCTCATTACCTACGATGTACTTAATCTGGGACGGAAACTTATTTACATCCGCTCCGACGGCAGTAGCCGTTGCTGTTGCTTGTGACATGGCCATTCTCCTTAAAAAGAATCAGTCGTTTAATTATTCAGGTTCATTAAAATTAAAAGGTTTGACGCGCTTGTTTCCACCTAATTTCTTAGGTCGTGCAGACTCCTCACCTTCTTTTTCCCAATGACGATACCAAGTATCAGACGATTTTTCTTGGTTTTTTTCCTTACTTTCAATTGCGGCTTTTTCTACATCTTCCCGCTTTTTGAGGACAGTCTTGGTGTTTTTTTGACCCTGAACTTGCCCTGGATTCTCGTTTTTTCCAGTAAATGTGTTCTTTTCATGGGCCGAGATATCCAATGTGACATCCCCTGTTATTTTTGTCTGACAGGAGAGCCGTTCTTTAGTGATGTGAAAGACATTTCCCAAAAGGCGTAATTCCTCAAAGGTTTGTGGAGTAAGATTCATTTCACCCGATTTTACAATGACCACGCAATCGGAACATGTGGCACAACCGCCACAGCTGGACTTAATCTTCTTACCAGCTTTTTTTAATTGGTTCAGAAGAGTGTCTTCCGAATTAAGCTCCAGGGTTTCTCCCGAGGGCCAGAGTGTTACTTTATGTTCGCTCATACAACTTTTTTGATTTGCTTCTCGATTGTATCGAGAATCTTTCCTTTAAATGGCTTTAAGAGAAATCCCAGGTCTACATTCACTACTGCTTCAGTGTCACGGAACTCGATTTTAGCTTCAAACCCAGACCCCTTAGCACTAAGTGTGGTAGAGGCATCATCATTTTTAACATCTGCATTGACACCGAACTTTGCAATAACTTCTGGAATAAGTTTTTTGGCCTGTTCGTAGCCCTGTTTTTTATCCGTTATCTGAGCATAAGGGACTTTTAGTTCCATGTGTACATCCTTTGTAAGAGTTATCTGGTTCCGGTTGAACCAAAACCACCTGCTCCTCTTTTGGTTTCATTCAGACTATTCGTGCTCGAATACTTTGCATGAATAACAGGAGCAATAACTAATTGGGCGATACGAAGGCCATGTTCAATCACGTAATCTTCATTCCCAAAATTTCCAATAATAATATTTACCTCACCTCGATAATCACAATCGATCGTACCGGGTGCGTTCACTACCAGTAGTGGAGATTTTAAAGAAAGACCTGACCTGGGTCTTACCTGAACTTCATATCCGAGTGGAATTTCCATTGAAAGACCTGTGGGAACGAGAACTCGCTCCCCAGGTTTCACAACAAGTGATTTTTTATCCTGTAGGCTGGCACGAACATCAGCTCCGGCCGCACCTTCAGTCGCATAGAAAGGAAGTTCAAAACTTTCATCATAATGAGCAAGTGTTTTGACCTTAACTTCTACCGTTTCCATCCTACTTCGCCTTCTTAGAGATAGGCTGAACAGCTTTTGCAGAAAGTTTGATTTTGCCAAAACGGTCAACCTCAAGAACTTTCACATCAATTAACTGTCCTTCAGTAAGATAGTCATTCGGATCATTCACACGCTCGTCAGCGATTTCAGAAACGTGAACAAGACCAGCAAGTCCCGGAACGATATCAACAAAGGCACCATACTCTTTAATTGTAACAACTGTTCCTTTATAAACAGCACCAATTTTCGGACCGTTTAACTGCATATCTGCCAGGGCGATAACTTCATCAATTTTCGCGACGTCAACACCAAGAACTTTAACTGTTCCGTCTTCAGCAACATCCATAGTAACTTTGAAGTTTTCCTGAAGTGCTTTGATGTTTTTTCCACCAGGACCGATAAGGGCACCGATTTTATCAGGAGCAATTTTGAAAGACTTGATTTGCGGAACACCAGCTTTGAAACTTGGTCTGTGAGTTGAGATAGTTTTCGCCATTTCACCAAGGATGTGAAGACGGGCTTCTTTCGCCTGAGCGAGAGCTTCACGGAAAATCTGTTCTGATATTCCGGCAATTTTCATGTCCATCTGAATGGAAGTGATACCTTCGGAAGTTCCTGCCAGTTTAAAGTCCATATCACCCAGGTGATCTTCATCGCCAAGGATGTCGGTAAGAATCTTATACTTCTCGCCTTCTTTAATTAGTCCCATGGCAATCCCAGCGACAGGTCCCTTAAGAGGAACACCGGCATCCATAAGGGCCATTGATCCTGAGCAAACAGAACCCATGGAAGATGAACCGTTTGATTCCAAGACTTCACAGGCGATCCGGACCGTATAAGGGAAATCAGTCTGAGAAGGCATGGCCTTTTTCAAAGCTCTTTCAGCAAGGTTACCGTGACCAATTTCACGACGGCCTACTCCCCTGTATCCTTTAGCTTCACCTACAGAGAACGGAGGCATGGTATAGTGGAGGTAGAATTTATCAAACCCAACTCCATGGATGGAGTCATACATCTGCTCTCCTTCCTTACCACCGATAGTGACGGCCGCAAGGACCTGAGTTTCACCACGTGTAAAGAGTGCGGAGCCATGAACGCTTGAAAGGATAGATGTTTCAGTTTCAATTTCACGAACCTTATTCACCGGACGGCCAGCAATACGCTTTTCTTCATTCAGGATATCAGCACGCATAAGCTTGTATAAAACTTCATCTGTTACCTTAGCGGCTTCCTTACCAAAATCAGTATCCTCAGAGAGGCCAAACTTCGCCGGATTGGTTTTTAATGACTCTTTGATGTACTTACGTAGATTGTTAGTAGCGGCAGAACGGTCCTGCTTTTTATTGATCGCAAGAACTTTTCTGGCCTCATTTGTGAATTCTTTGAAGGCTTCAGTCATAAGAGCTGCGTTCGGTGTAACCGGCGTAAACTCACGCTTCTTCTGCCCAACTTCTTTAGACATCTGATCAAGAAGTTTACAGAATTCTTTGATGTTATTGTGACCGAAAACAATGGCCTCAAGCATCTCTGCTTCAGAAACCTCATTAGACTCACCTTCAACCATAAGCACAGCTTCACTAGAGCCCGCTACCAGGAGTCCGAGGGAACCATTATCAAATTCCTCTTTTGTAGGGTTGAGAATAAGCTTTCCATCAACCTTTGCTACTTTTGCGTAACCCATTGGCCCATTGAATGGAACATCAGAGATAGCTAGAGTTGCCGCTGCTCCAAGTCCCGCAAGAACTTCAGGATCTCCTCCGCCCATGGACATTACCTGGGCCATAATGATTGTCTCATTCATGAACCCTTCAGGGAAAAGTGGACGAAGAGGACGGTCAATGAGTCTCATGATAAGTATTTCAGCGTTACTAGGTCTGCTTTCACGCTTCATGAAGCCACCAAGAAATTTTCCAGCAGCATAAAACTTCTCTTTATAATCTACCAGGAGAGGAAAGAAATCCTGACCTTCATTTACATCTTTTGCACAAGTTAGAGTTACGAGGACCTGTGTTCCTTCGCAACTAGCGAGGATAGCGGCATCGGCCTGTTTGGCAAGACGGCCGGTTTCTAAGGTGATCTCTTTACCACCATAGTTCATTTTAAATTCTTTTTTGTTATTCAACATAGAATACTCCTAAATTGGTCGCACAAAGGTGCAACCTGTATATGTTTTGTCTTTAATGTTTTGGAAAAGTTTTTTGGGAAGAATCAGAGTTTGAGAGATAAAGAGAACCATGAGCTTTTGAATCAAAATCCTTTTTATCTCTTAAAATACTGTGACCTCTTCCTTTGGTCTTTTAAAAACATTATTCAGTTATTTAAAAAAAATGAGGGCCTCAAAGGGCCCTCATTTTAAAATTACTTACGTAGTCCTAGTTCAGCGATGAGCTTGTTATAACGGGCCTCATCTTTTGTGTTCAAATACTTAAGAAGTGAACGACGCTGACCGATCATCTTCATAAGACCCCTCATGCCTGAGTGATCTTTCTTGTTCTTCTCAAAGTGAGAAGTAAGGTTTTTGATTCTTTCAGTAAGAATCGCAACTTGAACTTCAACAGATCCAGAGTTTTTCGCAGAACCACCGAATTTAGCAGTAAGCTCAGCTGTTCTTTGTGTCGTAATCATTTTTTCTCCTTTGCCCTAGCAACAACCTTTCGTTGAAACCAAGTACAAGGTAAAATGGGCGAGCACCATTGCTCCCATTTCCTCGTTAAATATATGAACTTAAAGTGTTTTATCTAAGAAATTCAGACATGTAAATCTTTAATTGCTCAATCAGTCGCTCCTCCACCTGACGAATTCTCTCCCTGGAAACGCCGTACTGATCAGCAATGCTTTGAAGACTTTCTGGGATCTCACTAAGTAGCCGTTTTTTAAAGATTTCCTGATCCCTGGGCTTGAGACCTTTGACGAAGCTTTGAAGGTGCTCTTTAAGGATCTCCAGATTCTGGAGCTCCCCAACCTTATCTTCCAGGGAAATGTCCTCGTCACTTATAACATCAATGAGAGTCTGACGCCCACTGTCTTCATCCAGGGGTTTATCCAGGCTCACTTCTTGACCACTACTTCCGAGCCTTTGATCCATTTCTATGACGGCCTTTTCTGAAACCCCAAGATTTTCGGAGAGCAGTTTCACATCAGGTGTAATTCCCTGACTCATGAGACGCTGCTTTTCCCGCATGAGATTGTAGAAGAGCTTTTTCTGCTCCTGAGTAGTGCCAATTTTAACAAGACGAAAGTTGTCCAGAATGAATTTAAGAATATAGGATCGAATCCACCAACTGGCATAATATGAAAGCTTGGCACCTTTTGAAGGATCATATTTAGAAACGGCCTTCATGAGACCAATGTTCCCTTCCTGAATAAGATCCATGATGTTTTTGTAGGCATTCTTATATTCAAGAGCAATTTTTACAACCAGACGAAGGTTGGCGAGCACTAGCTTCTTGGCAACTTCGATGTCTCCGGTTCTGAGCAGCTCGGCAGTTAATTCTTTTTCTTCTTCAAGGGTCAGGAGTTTGTAACGGGATATTTCTTTCAGATAAACAGTCAGAGGGTCCTGAACTTTAAGATCTGTGGAAGTCTTTAAGACCGGAAGGGATTCCTGAATTTTAGGCATGAGATTTTCGTTGTTCCCTTCAGGAATAAACAAATCTTCATCAGTATCTGTCTGAACTTCAATCACATCATCTTTCTGTTTTCTTGCCTGATCTTTTTTCCCGAAATCAACGACATCCGGAATGATGTGATCTTTACTCTTCTTTTTGGCCATAAAAGTAAAATGGGAATCCTTTAAGTTTAGTCAAGAGTACTGCTGTTGATTTATTTTTAAAAGGCAAGATTGGTTAAAACAACATCTATAGAGATAGGTTGAGGCGTCCCTTGGCCACGTCGGCCCTATAACGCAGATAACTAAGAGCAAAGAGACCGTATGAGAACTTTACGGGAATTTTGATCATTTCATCCTGATAAGAGTCAAAAAGAGGCCCGCGGTATAAACTGGCCTGTGCTATAAGATCGTCAGCAATAAATTTTGGAAAATCCTCGTTCCAGATTTTCTGCCGCAGAAGCTTTTCTTTCTCTTTCAACTGATGGGCAATGTAAACTGCAATCTCATCCCTGTACTTTTTTTGACCTTCCAGATCCACTTCATTTTGTAATTCTGCCCATCTTGATTTCATTGAACGAAGAAAGTTCTTTGAAAGAGTAAGATTAAAGCTCATGTCGAGTTTATCATTATCTTTTACCAGGCGATCCATCTCTCCCAGAGTGATCGTTAAATCTATCTTGAATCCTTTAGTCCTGAGGGTGAGAAGATCTTTTGGAGAAGAAAGTTTCACTTTCAGAGATTCCTCATAAAGGAGATCCCTGGAAAATGTTCCCAGAACGTTTCTTGCCCAAAGGTTCCATCTTTCATCAACATTACTCCTGAGAACCAAAGGCAGGTCTTTAAAGTTTTCCGCGGCGACTACGAGGTCAGGAACGCCGGTCATAATGGAAATAAACTGAGACGTTTCCAGCACCGGTTCTTCGAGCTCCTCACTTTTAACCCAACTGATAACCTGAGGGACTTTTGACTTGGGAGTATCGAGGTAGCGAAAATGATGACAGTAGGCCTTGGCCAGGTCAGTTTCGATTCCGGTCGAACCAGTGGTCAATGGAAAATTCATCTTGAATATTTCAAAGGGCTGCTTTCGGCAAATGAGGTCATTACATGAGACCTGAACAGTTGCTTCAGATCGCTTGGGAACAACTTTCATCCGATTCTCATCGAGAGTGTCCCTGATTCCACTCAAGTTTTTAAAGACAAAGGCCATGATAAAACTGTTCCTTAAATAAGGAACAAGCATTCTATAGTCTTCAACTTCTCCTCCCCATGAACAGAAGGCCCTGAAGTTATTCAGTACGTAATCAAATTCCCGGGATCTCGCCTCAGGTCTTTCCGTTAATTTTTTCATAGAAGCGGTAGCAAATGGGGAAGAGTCGATAGTCGGTATGATACTCATTTCAGGAGAAGAGTAATAATGCTGAAGAGACTTCTCAATAGTCTTTAAGGAAAAAACACTGAGGTTTTTTGAGCAGTAATTATTTACGAGATTTCTTTTCAGGATGTTAAATTCACTCGAAGAGAGCTCAAGTTTATTTGCATAGGCGCCTATCGCTTTGATTGAGGCATCCAGGCCAATGTATTGAAGAGTGGCTGCAATACTTCTATGGGCCTGTTTTTCCTGCCAGGTTGTGGAATAGACGGGCTCCCCCAGGTACTGACAGCTTTCAGTTAAGAACTCCCCCCGCTCATAGCTGGATTGATAGAGTTTCAGTTTCTTGTTTTCACCAAGCTTAGAACGATCATAAATATCGCTGTATATCTGCTTCAAGGGGTCATGCTGGAATTCTTCCCGCGCCTCGCCCATGATAATGCCTTCCACTGGAACCAGTGCAAAGGCCTTGAAGCTCAGAAGAATGAAGAAGTAACCGACTAATTTAATCATTGTATATTATTCTTTTTAAGCTTATCGGTGTTTCTTTCGATAGGTTTACTATGAAGATTCTTCTCCTCATATACCTCCTGATGGGTAGCCAGCTCGTCCTGGGGCAGGCCCATATTCATGAGAACTTACAAAGACGAAGAGGCGAACTCATTCCTCCACAGATCGTAGATATCAACAGAATGAACAGCGTCCTTCTTGGGGAGCTCAAGCAGCAGAAAAATGATCTTACAAAAATAAAGTATTATCTCATTAACGGTGAAACTCGCCTGGCAAAGACCCACCTCCTGAGGCTTGCCTATACCAGGACAAAATTAAGGCCGGTCATTTACCGTTACCTGGCAACCCTTTCATTCATTGAAAGTGACTTCCATAAAACCTATGAGTATCTTTCACTCCCTGAACTTCAGCAAATCCCCTACTATGGAAACATCTGTGTTCTGAAAGTCCTCTCACAGATAGTCCTCAATAAAACCAGGACCCTTGATAATGAATGGGATAAGTGTCGGATTGAAAATGCCACCAGCTTCAGAAGCGATAAGCTTCCGTGGCTTCAGACGTTGGTTCAACTTAAACTTAAACCCCTTGAAGGGATCACCAAAGTTCCTTTTGAAAAAATGAAGCTGGCCGCACTTAACATTGAAGAAACTAAAACGATGATGAAGCTCGCTCTCTATCTCAACCAGGAAGAGCTTCTTGCCGGACAGATTCCTTTTCTAGAAGTTGAACAGCTTCAGGACCCGGAAATAAGAGAAATTGCCGGACAGGCCTTGTTCCGAATCGGATCGCTTGCGAAGGCCTATAAGTTTGTTGAAGATCTGAAATCCCCCAATGCCGAAAACATCAAGGGGAATCTCTATCTTTTAAGAAATAAGTATGAACTGGCCTATGCCCAATTCAAGCTTGCCCTCGAACAGAAGCTCAACTCTCAGAATGCAATGGAAAGGCTCTTGCCCCTGGCCTGGCTTTTATCAGACTGGGAGGGCGGAAGTAAGTACGCAGAACAGGTGATCGCAAGTCCTCAGACACAAATAAACAAACTGACTATCATGGCAGCCTTTCTGATGCAGAAAGGCGACTATGAGAGATCAAATATTATTCTTCAGTCCATTGCAACTAAGTCCCGACGAGGAACCGAGATTGAAGTCACTCAACTTGCTGCATTCACCGCACTCATGCAAAACAAACCTGACATTATAAAAAAACAGGCCACGATGAGTTGCAATCAGTATGACATGCTAAGTTGCTGGATGCTTTTCCAGCTCACACAGTGGGATGCCTTCCCTTTGACAATTCGAAGAGAGGATAAAGTCCCGGTGAAAAGAGAGTGGGAAAACCTCACTAAAAGTACTATAAATAATCCACTCAATGAGACTGTCTTTGTAAATCAACTGGACATAGAAGAACTTGATGACAAACTCATACAACTCACCCCTGGTTCCTAAGATCGTTTTCTTTCATGGATTGAACAATAACCCGGAATGCTTCGGGCCCCTCATAAAGCATTTCGAGAACCAAGGTCATGAAACTGAGCTTGTCATTCTTCCCTGTCATGGTGAAGACAGAAAAGAAGCAAGGAATGCAAAAGAGGCCATCAGGATTTTTGACAGGAAGATGAAAGAGCTCAAAGAGGTGCCTTATGTTGCCATAGGCTTTTCTCACGGTGCTCTTTACCTGCAGCTGTGGCTGGAACAAAATCAGGAACACAAACCTTTAAAGCAGGTCCTTCTCGCTCCTGCTCTCTATATCAGACGCCAAAAATTGATCGAGAAGGCCCTTAAAATTCTTCCGGCCTCTTTTATCATCAAAAGCCTTTCTCCTAAGCCTTTTCGCCGTTACGAAATTCTGAGTGCATGGGAGTACAATATCCTGGTTCAGGGGATGCTGACCTATCAGAAAATCAGAGGGGCCTTCAGGATACCGAGCATGGTGCTCATTGACCCGAAAGATGAATTGGTGGATGCCTCAAAGTTAAAGCGGGAGCTGGAAAAAAATAATCCAAAATTCACTGTGCATTTTCTCGAAAGAAGCTACCTGAAAAAAGGTCTGGGAAGCCATCACATCCTCTTCCACCCGGACTACTTCAACGAAAAAGACTGGAAGTCCTTCCTCCATAAACTCGAGTCATTCTTGCTAGACCGATAACGGTCTAGTGCTGGGGCCTGAACTCTTTGCCGTCGAAGTGGAACACAACTTCTTTCTCTTCGTACTTAGTCTTGAGATTCACGGGTCTTCTCCAGATAGCATAGAGATTTCTCAATGTCTCGTTGGCAAAGTTCACATCAAGATCAACTCCATAATGGACGTGATTCAAAAGAAGCTCTTTGCGGTTCATGTAATTACCGTCTTCAACTTCAATAATCGGTTGCCCGAAATTGGTGAGCTGGGAAAGAAGCTTTTGCTTGATCGCCAAGAAATCTTTTGTGTCTATTTCAAAGCGACCGGTACGAGGATTGTATTTGTATGTGAAAAGCTGCTGGCGTTCACAGAAGTCAGGAGTCAGGAATTCATCAATGAAAGAAATGTCATTGTGGGACTTTCTGACTTCGAAGATCTTATCCCGGCCTTTCCCAAGGTTGGTGTTCCAGTTAAGTTTCTCATGCATGTCAGTGCACTCGTTATACTCTTTCCCGAACATACCCCTGTTCCAGCGGTATTCAATATCCCGGAAGAGCTCGATCCCAATCTTATAAGGATTGATATTCTGCTTACTCATATACATGACACCGGCATGCTTATCAGCGAAATCGACGATCTCCGAAGCATCCAATGCCCTCTGGGTCATGATGGTCGAGTGCCAGTAACTGGCCCACCCTTCGTTCATGATCTTTGTCATTCTCTGGGGTAGGAAATAGTAGGCTTCTTCTCGGAGGATACCAATGACATCCGCCTGCCATTCTTCAATAGGAGCGTGCTGAATGAGATATCCGAGGATGTCTTTCGTCTTATGAGTGAGAGGCTTTTCAGCGATGTAGGATTCCTCTTCATCTTTTTTTACATCTTCCCTCCTGTTGAGACGTGCCTGAGTGCGCATGAAAGATTTTAAAGCGGAAGAACGGTCATCGATCAGGTAGCCATCATCTTCACTTTCAACTTTCTGCTGCTCTTCCTGCTCTTTTCTTGAGCGCTTGAGTGAACTTGTTTCAAAAAGTTCGTTGATATCAAGAAGATTTTCAAGTGAAAGTACTTTATCAATGAAAGTCTCAACGGTGTCGTAGCCATAACGTTCCATATAACGACGGATCTTTGTCCCGTGGTTGGCCATGACATCCATCATTTTACGGTTGGTATTGGAAAACCAGGCGTTATTTTTAAAGAAGTCATTGTGGCCGTAAACATGGGCCATAACGATTTTCTGATCAACCCAGTTATTCACCTGGAGAAGGTAGGCATAACAAGGATCGGTATTTATCACCATTTCGTAAATTTTCTGAAGACCGTAGGTATAGCCTTTTGAAAGCTGATCATAGTCCATCCCGAATTTCCAGTGTGGATAACGGGATGGGAATCCCCCCTGAGCGGCCAGGATATTGATGGTATCGTAATCGCAGACTTCAAAAACTTGCGGAAAAAAATCAAGACCATACTCTAAGGCATAACCCTCAATCTGATTTTTGAGAGCAAGAAGTTCACCACTAATGGGCTTCGTGCGGTTCATTACTTCCCCTTTCCTAAAAACTCTTTAATAGAGTCGAGGATTCCTTCTTTGTTTTTAATTTTGGAAAGAATAAGCTTCTCTCCTCCGGTTCCATACTTGGCCGTCAGGTCTTTGTAGAACTGGCCGGAACCATAGCGGCTTTCCACCTGTCCATAACAGAAAACGTTGGAGACAGGGAGAATCACTTTATCCAGAAGCTCCAGGCACAGCTTTGTATCATCCGCTGACCAGTTATCTCCATCTGAGAAATGGAAAGGATAGATATTCCACTCGTTGGGATTGTAATCTTTTTCAATGATCTCTTTACAAAGACTATAGGCCGAAGAGATGAGAGTTCCACCGGACTCACGGGTACGAAAGAAGGTATGCTCATCAACTTCTTTGGCAGTAGCATCGTGGATAATGTAGCGAACTTCAATATCCTTATACTGAGATTTAAGCCACAGGTTGATCCAGAAAGATTCTGTCCTGACAATCTCCTTCTGCTCATCACCCATTGATCCGGAAACGTCCATCATATAGATGACAACGGCCGCATTCTGCATTTCCACCTTAGTGTCTGCCGAACGGTAACGGAAATCTCTGCGGATAGGGATCACTGCCGGATTCTCCGGATCATAGGAATCCATGGCAATCTGGCGTTTTAAGGCCTGCTTATAGGTTCTTCGAAGGTGGCGAAGAGAATCAGGACCGGTAGTACCGATGTTGGTGTAGCGGTCGATGGTGCTTTGAAGGGATTTCTTCCCTTTCGGCTCAATATTTGGCAGCTCAAGTTCTTCACCAAGAATGCGGGCAAGCTCATCGAGAGAAAGCTCTACTTCGAGCTCTTTATTCCCTTCGCCTTCACCTGCTTCACCCTGACCAGGTTGACCATTAGGATCCTGTTGACCATCTACCGGATCCCCAGGTTGACCTTGTCCCTGCCCAACGCCACCCTGAGATTTATCTCCGAAACGAAAACGAGGGATATCAATGGTTGGCATAGGCACAGTAAATTTATCAGTTCCCTTAGGAACAATCTGATTTCCCTGGGATACGTATTTCCGGAGATTCTCTCGGATTCTGCCCTTAACAATCTTCCGGAATCTGGCATGATCACGTTTTATCGGATGATCCACTTATTTCCCCTTAAGACTTAATGGAATCGCCTTTAGCGAAGATAGAGGCAACAAAATTCAATGCATCTGTGGCACAAATGTCACAGTAATTGAAATTTTTAATCAGACGGCTCTTCACTACTTCAATCTTTTCCTGGGTCTGCTTGTCTACCACATTCGAAATAATTGTTGTGAGCTTGATGGTGTCGCGCTGATCTTCGAACAGCTTTAGCTCCAAGGCCCTATGAAGACGCTCATTCATCTTGTAATCAAATTGTTTTCCCTCGATAGCGAGGGCACCAATATAGTTCATGAGCTCGCGGCGGAAGTCATCCTTACGACTCTCAGGAATATCAATCTTCTCTTCAATTGATCTCATGAACCTTTCATCCGCTTCCTCTAGCTTATTAGAGTACTTGTTACGAATTTTTTCTTTCTGAGTGTAGGCCTTGACGTTATCCACATAGTTAGCACAAAGAGTCTGAATGGCCGATTCATCAACTGAAATCGCCTTCTGAACATCGTTTTTGACGATGTCTTCATACTCCTGGCGACAAACGGCGAGCATTTCCCTATAGTGATCCATCTGCTCTGGAGAATTCACCAGGGCGTGGTGCTTAAGGCCACTTTCAAGTTCATTGAAGACCATGAACGGGTTAAGACATCCGACGTGCCCGTTTTTAACCAGAGCATTCGAGATCTTATCCTGAATATATCGTGGAGAGATACCCTCAAGACCTTCTCGGACGGCTTCCTTACGAAGTTCTTTAACGTTGTCTTCGTTATAACCCGGAAGAGTTTTGCCGTTATAAAGCTTAAGCTTCTGAAGCTTAGTGAGGTCAGCCTTCTTCGGTTCTTCAAGTCTCGTCAGGATCGCCCAAGTTGAAGCCATCTCAAGCGTGTGAGGAGCAATGTGGATGTTTGGAATTGTCTCCTTATTATAGTCTTTTCTATAAATTCTTGATTCCTGATCAAGACGAGTAATATAAGGAACATCAATTTTCACTGTACGGTCACGAAGAGCTTCCATGAACTCGTTACTTTGAAGTTTCCTATACTCTGGCTCGTTAGTATGCCCAAGAATAACCAGGTCAATATTGGTTTGTGCGAACTTCTTAGGCTTAATACTTTGTTCCTGAGAGGCACCAAGAAGATCATAAAGGAAGGCAACATCTAATTTCAACATTTCGATAAACTCAACAACACCACGGTTAGCAATGTTAAATTCACCATCAAAATTGAATGCACGAGGATCAGAGTCCGATCCGTAGATGGCAATTTTACGATAGTTGATGTCCCCGGTTAATTCCGTCGAATCCTGGTTCTTTTCATCTTTAGGTTGGAACGTACCAATACCACGGCGGTCTTTTTCAGAGAGGATCAGGCGCTTCACGCGCAGATGCTTCATCACTTTGTTCCAATCACCTTCATACTTAAGCATGAATTCATTGAGGATAAATCGACAGGCAGGGTTAACTTCGCCTTTGATTTTGACTTTGTATTTTGAATCATTAACCTTGGCCAGCTCGGCGAGGAAACGTTCACGTACTTCAGGAGGAAGGAGCTTTAGTGGTTCTTCATGCATCGGAGACATGAAAACTTTCTGGCCTCCAAGGATAGGTGAACCTTCTTCATCAATCCATTCATAAGTATAGAGGGCCCCGTCATCAGTGCGTGAATAATGCTCAAGACCTTTTTTCAAAAGACGAGCAATGGAGGACTTCGCGGATCCAACCGGTCCATGGAGAAGGAGAACCCTCTTCTCAGTTCCATAACCAAGAGCTGCAGACTGGAAAAAGTTCACAAGCTTCATTAGGTGAACATCAATTCCGAAGATAGCATCTTTTCCATTTTCAAACGGATCATCAAAGAAGTGATATCTAACAACATCTTTTTTATACTCTGTATATTGAGAAGTTCCATAGCTCATGATCATGTCATAAATGCGCTGGAAAGAATTACGAGCAACCTTCGGATTCTTCATCACCATGTCGACGTACTCTTGAAAACTTCCCTGCCAATGTAGATGAGAAAAGTCTTTAGGATTGTAGTGCTGAGAAATAAAAGACTGGATATCGAAATTGGAGCTTGCCATGGACTTCCTCCCCTAAGGCGTATTTTTCGGGCATCTGCCCTTTTTTAATTGTACGCTGTTAGGCTAACTTCTCCAAACAAATACAACAAGATGGTAAATCTACTTTCAATACCCGACCCTTTCAATCATTCATCCTGTGAACTGACATAACCTCAAGATAATTGTTTGACTAAAATACGGTTCAACTTATGATTAAAGGATCATTGCATTTAACAGGGGCAGTAATGGGAATCATATGTGCAGGTGCCACAGATATTGGGCGTAAGAGAAAAACAAATCAGGATTCAATTTGTTTAGACCATGCTCACCATTTTTATGCTGTTGCCGATGGAATGGGTGGACATAACGGCGGGGACATTGCCTCACAACTTTCTGTGAAAGTGATGCCCGAATATTTTGAAAAACATGGAGAGGAAGATCCTGAAGTCCTCATGAAGAACATGATTCAGGAAGTTAACAGGGCCATCCTGCAAAAAGCCGAGGAGAATCCGGAACTTCATGGCATGGGCACGACGGTTTCTGCCATTCATTTTAAAGGCCCCCTATTGGTGATTGGTAATGTCGGAGATTCCCGGGTTTACATGGTGAACAACCAACACATTTTTCAACTTACCCGTGACCATTCCTTCGTTCAGGAAAAGTTAAACATGGGTATCTATACCCGTGAAGAAGCAGTTAAGGACCCTCAAAAAAACGTGCTCGTCCGCTCTGTAGGTTTTGAAGCAGACATTCAAGTTGATGTTTTCCACTATCGGGTCTGCAAAAATGACGTCTTCCTGGTATGTTCTGACGGCTTGCACGGAAAAGTATCCGACGGCGACATTCTGCAGATCGTCCAGCGAAACATTTCCGACCCATCCCGTTGTCAATTAGCCGACGTTGAAAAAGCAGTGAAAGAACTTATTCAACAGGCCAATGACAATGGGGGACAGGATAATATTTCAGTGATTATTGCTGTCGCTCAGGCGTAGCCACTAATTCAATCTTTTCAACATGTTTTATATTTCCTTTGGGCCTCCTGTGGCTTAAAATAACCTGCATGGATAAGTACTACACCGTGATGGTTGTCCCCGAAAAACAAAAAGGGGTCAAAACATATAGAATTCCCACTGTTCTTTTTAAGTCACTCGCCTTCATGACAGTTATGCTGTTCATGCTGATTGGAGTCTTGGCCTATGACTACTGGAAAATTCTCCAGCAAGTTTATGAGAACAAACACCTCTCAATTGAAAACCGCCAGCTCAAAGAGCAAATTCAGTTGTTCCAGATGAAAATGAATACTCTTGGCGACGACCTTAAGAGGATCAATACCTTTGAGAAGAAACTAAGAGTTATTACCGGTCTGGAAGATGTAACAAATAAAGGACCTGTCTACAAGGCCGACAAAGAAGAGTCCAAGGATTCTTTTACCCTTGAAGATCTGAACTCCTCACTTGATTTAAAGTTTGAAGAAGATATTGAAGACCAGCCGAAGTTCAGGGAATTAAAATCTCTTTATGATAAGAAGATCGCCGCATCGCTTGGTCTGGAGCGCAGTTATCTACTCACTAAACAGTGGTCAGACCTTGCTCGAAGAAGTTTTGCTCTTTCCAATGATTATGCCCGGTTTGACTTCAAGTACGCCCAGATTAAAGAAGTAGTTTCAGCGATTGAAGGAAACATCCATAAGCTGGACCAGTTCCTGCTTGATAAAGAATCCTTCCTTAATTCAACCCCGACTATTCTTCCTGCAGATGGATGGATCACCAGTTATTTTGGTCAGCGAATGTCACCCTGGGCAGGACGTTTAAAAATGCATGAGGGTCTAGATGTAGGAGCCCCTTATGGAACTCCTGTTCATGCTCCGGCTGATGGAATTGTCACCTTCTCAGGAATGAAGGCAGGATTTGGTAAATTTGTTCAGATTGATCATGGTTACGGAATAGAGACTATCTATGCACACAACCAATCATTAAGTGTCCGTTCAGGGCAGAAAGTAAAACGAGGGACTTTACTTGCTGCTGTTGGAAACACCGGTCACTCCACGGGTCCACACTTACACTATGAAGTTCGGGTGAATGGCATTGCCGTTGATCCTCTATATTTTATTTTAGAATAATAAAAAGGTTACTCCATGTTAGATTCAGTGATGCGGAAGTTCTTTGGCACTAAACAGGACCGCGATCTGCGAGCCTTAAAACCAATGCTTGATCAGGTCAATTCCCTTGAAGGTAAGTATCAGGGAATGAATGATGAAGAGTTGAAGTCACAAACTGTAATTTTCAGGGATAAACTTGGAAAAGGCGGAGCTACCGTTAATGACATTCTTCCTGAGGCTTTTGCCGTGGTTCGTGAAGCCAGTAAGAGAGTTCTGGGGATGAGGCACTTTGATGTGCAAATCCTCGGAGGAATTGTGCTCCACCAGGGGAAAATTGCCGAAATGAAAACAGGTGAAGGTAAAACCCTTACGGCAACCCTGGCCCTCTATCTTAATGCCCTCTCAGGCAAGGGTGCTCATCTTGTTACTGTAAACGATTACCTCGCTCAACGTGACTCTCATGAAATGGGAAAACTCTATGAGTGGCTTGGTCTATCAGTTGGCTGCATTGTGGCCAATATGGATGACGAAGAAAGAAAGGCTGCTTACCAGGCAGATATCACCTATGGAACCAATAACGAGTTCGCTTTTGATTATCTACGGGACAATATGAAGTTTGATCTGAACGACTATGTTCAGAGAGAACACCACTTCTGTATTGTGGATGAAGTGGATTCAATCCTCATCGATGAAGCAAGAACTCCCCTTCTTATTTCCGGTCCCTCTGAAGGCGATACGCGTCTGTATAATGTGGTTAACAAAGTTATTCCCCAGCTGACAAAAGATACCCACTACACCGTAGATGAGAAGGCAAGATCTGCTGTCCTGACTGAAGAAGGTATCATCAGAGTTCAGGAAATCCTTAAAATTGGGAACCTTTACGACGTCCGAAACATTGAACTTCTTCACCATGTAAACCAGTCTCTTCGTGCTCACACTCTCTTTAAAAATGAAGTCGACTATGTAGTAAGAGATGGCAAAGTCATCATCGTCGATGAATTTACCGGTCGAATGAAAGAAGGATCACGCTGGTCGGATGGACTTCACCAGGCCGTTGAAGCAAAAGAAGGCGTCGATGTGAAGTCTGAGAATCAGACTCTCGCCAGTATTACTTTCCAAAACTACTTCCGCCTTTATTCAAAACTTTCTGGTATGACTGGTACTGCTGATACTGAAGCAGATGAATTTATGAAAATTTACAGTCTGGAAGTTGTCGTAGTTCCCACAAATCTTCCAATGGTTAGAAATGACATGCCTGATGTCGTTTATGCTACCCGAAAAGGGAAGTATGAAGCTGTTGCGGCCCTCATCGAAGAATGCCACAAGAAAGGTCAGCCGGTTCTGATCGGAACTATTTCAATTGAGTCGTCAGAACTCATCTCCCAGTTTTTGAATGCTAAAGGCATTAAGCATGAAGTTCTGAATGCCAAAAACCACGCCAGGGAAGCTGAAATTGTTGCCAATGCCGGTCAACTTGGTGGGGTTACCATTGCCACTAACATGGCCGGGCGAGGAACTGATATTAAGCTCACTCCGGAAACAAAAGCGGCAGGAGGCCTCTTTATTATCGGTACTGAAAGACATGAATCACGCCGGATTGATAACCAGCTTCGTGGTCGATCCGGTCGTCAGGGTGATCCGGGAGCATCGAAATTTTTCCTTTCTCTGGAAGATGACCTCATGCGGATTTTTGGTTCCGACAGAATCAAAGGCATCATGGTCAAACTAGGAATGAAAGAAGATGAGCCAATTGAACACTCCATGATTTCCAATGCTATCGCCAAGGCACAGAAAAAAGTGGAAACACATAACTTCGATATCCGGAAGCATCTTCTTGATTTTGATAACGTCATGAATGAGCAACGGAAGGTTATTTATAAAATACGCCGTGATATTCTCAATGATGAAGGGAACAAGGAACTTATTCAGGATTTCATTGAGGAAGTGTCTTTTAACCTAGGGGAACAATTTACTCCTGAAAAGAAGTCATCTCTTCGTGAATACCCATGGGAAGAGATCAATCAGACTGTGAAGGCAGTTTTCAATACCGACAGGACACTCACTCCTGAAGAATGTGCTTCCCTGGGCCATAGTGATCTTGGGGAATACATTAAGATCATAGGACTTGAGTCCCTGGAGCAGAAGTTTTCAAACCTTGATCCAGAACAGGTGAAGTACACTTTCCGTGAAGTCCTCCTGGCCACATTTGATCAGTTCTGGAAAGACCATCTCCTGGCCATGGACCACTTGAAAGAAGGTATCAACCTTCGCTCTTATGGTCAGAAAGACCCTTTGGTTGAATATAAGCGTGAAGCCTTCACCATTTATGAAAACATGAAATTCGCCATCAAGCGGGCCGTGGTTGAAAGAATCACTCACGTCAAGCTCATGACCCAGGAAGAAATTGAGGCCATTCACCGCCAGCAGCAGGAACTCCTTGAGGCCCAAATGAAGGCCCACCAGGAAGCCGAAGCTCAGAAACAAATGGCCGAGGAAAAAAAGATAATTCGTGCTACAGTTAAAGTAGGTCGAAATGATCCTTGCCCATGTGGATCAGGGAAGAAGTTTAAGGCCTGTCACGGAGCTTAGATTTGAGTGATCAAAAAAAGGACCTCACAAGAATTGAGGACCTGGGTGAGTACATTCACGAATTGAATGCTGAAGAAGAACTTGAATCTTCTGAGGAAGGACTACCTGATCTTCCTCCGGAAGAGGATGAAGTTCCGCCATTTGAAAGTGCTGAGTTCGGGGCCGAATCTTCATTTGAGACAACTGAGTTTGGTGAAACTGAAGATGTTCCTGATTTTGGATCATCATCAGACTTCGGTTCTTCGACAGAATTTGAATCTTCAGAACCATTTGGTGAAGAGACTTCCCCTACTTTCGGGGCAACTGATGATAGCTTTGAAACCTCTGACTTTGGATCTTCATTCGGAGATGAAACTCCTGTTGAAGAAAATGAAGCGAAAGAGAAAGAAGGTCCATCATGGGATTCAGACTTTCCCACCGCACCTACTGAGGATGACAATTCTGAAGAAGGAATCTCTCTTTCTGAAGCTGAACCTGTCGTTGAAAGTTCTAATGGCCCTGAACCTGAAATAGGGCCGGAAACAGAACCGGCACCAGTAGAAACTCCTGAGGTTGATACTTACACACCTTCCGCTGACTTTAAAACTCCTGAAAATTTCGAGGATCTAAAGAAGTTCTCCGAAAGCTCGAGTTTTACAGGCATGGCCACGGAAGGAAATCCCTCTTTCAGTGTCCTGGTAAAGAACGTGCGTTTCCTCGAAGACATTAACGACATCATTTCCCTTCTTAAAGAATTTAATCTCCTTGCTGATTCTGAAGAACAAACGAAGGGACGCCTTATGAGAGGAACCCTTCTCATTCCACGTATTTCAGAATATGCGGCCGTTTTTGTGGCCCATAAACTCCGTCGCTTTGATGTTGACCTGCAAATTGGTCCCTCTGATGAAATTCATCCTCCGAAACATCAGGAAACTCCGGAAACAGGCATTGTATCAAGACATAGCTTGTACCAAAACCAGACACATCATTTTCAGTTCGATGATCCTAAACTTGAGTTGTCACAAATTATAGTTGCAGCAACTTCTTCCCTTGAAGGGCATCAGGTCGTTCGCTATATGGGAGTGGCCTCGGAACACAAAATTCTGGACTCTTATATTGTTGAAGATGAGAATTCTTCAGAGATACCTTCTCATTATCAGGAGCTGGCCCAAAAACTTAAGGCCCACGCTCTAAAGAATCACTCTAATGCAGTTGTTGGTCTTAATTACCAACTCACGCCAATTCCTTCGGAATTCGGTATGGGTGGCCATAAATATCGTCTCACTTGCACAGGAAATCTGGTCTGGGTCAATAAGCTATGAAGTCATATGAAGTCTTGATCGTTGGTGGTGGTATCAACGGGTGTGGCCTTTTGCGGGATCTCGCTTTGAATGGAGTTTCCACTCTCCTGATAGAAAAAGGTGATTTTTCTTCTCAAACATCCCAGGGCTCTTCCAAAATGCTCCACGGGGGCATCCGCTATCTGGAAAACTTTGATTTTGCCCTTGTCCAGGAAGCTCTTGAAGAAAAAAACCTGTGGCTAAAACTTACCCCTCACCTTTGTTTTGAGAGAGACTTTTATCTTCCCCTTTATAATTACTCAAAATACAGACCTTTCATGCTTAAAGCAGGTCTGTTCCTTTATGATTTCCTTTCGCATTTTCAAAACAAACCTCATGGCATGCTTTCTCCTCAGGAAACACTTCAGAAAATTCCTTCATTAGATAGTAATGGTCTTCTGGGTGCAGGGAAATATTATGACGGTATCGTTGACGACGCCAAACTCTCACTGGAGTGCCTGTATGATGGGCTACTCGAGCCATGTGCCGATGCTCACAGTTACCATGAAGTCACAAAAACAAGTAGAGTTAAAGATGGGTATGAAGTTACTTATCGCTCCCTTGTTTCAGGTGAAGAGTTCACGGCAAAAACAAAGTTTCTGGTTTTCACGACCGGGCCATTCACAGACAAGCTACTTCCGAAACTCAATATCCCATGGACACCTCAATTAGTTCCTTCAAAAGGAATTCATTTGTGGCTAAAAGAAGGTGCCATCGAGGCCAAGGGCTCAGTTGTTTTAACCACCAGAGACAATCGTGTTGTCTTTGTGATTCCACAACGGAATTCCATCCTGGTAGGTACAACCGAAACACCTGTGGACATGGACATGTTCAACATCCACGCAACTCAAAAAGAAATTGATTATCTTCTTTCCGTTCTAAGACAATATTTTCCTAAGGCCCCACTCGATGAGAGCTCCATCATTTCTACGTTTGCGGGGATCAGACCTTTAGTCAGAGAAGAAGGTACCAACGAGGCCCTCGGAAAAGTCAGTCGCTTCCACAAAATCTTCAGACCAGATGAAAGAACTTATGTTCTTCTGGGGGGTAAATACACGACTTTCAGAAGGATGAATCAGGAACTGGCCTCAGAAATTGTACCCAGACTTGGTTACCGCTATCAACCTAATCTGACACTTAATCCTCTCAGACAGAAATCCATCATTCCTACCTTCGGGAAGAGGCCAACTGTCGACTTACCGATGATTAAAGAGATCATAAGATCAGAAAGAGTGACGACATTTAATGACCTGGTACAAAGACGCCTTTCCCTGCTGGAAAAGCCAGAGGAACTTAAAGACATAATGGGTGTACCGGTCGATCAGGTCAGGGCCTTATTCTAGACGCAGGGCCTGGTTTAAAACCTGTAACCCAGGCCTATCATGAAACGAGGTCCACCCACGGTTTTATTATATTTATTTCCAGCTTCATCGGCCTTGTATACCTCAGTTCTCATGTAGTAATCCACAATCGCTCTTACCCCAAATCCTCTGGCGGTATAAAACTTATAACCGAAGCCGCCTGAAAAGCCTTGAGTCCCTCCATCTGCTGAGAACTCCTGAGGTGCTCCGTTGGCCTCAGCTCCCTGTTTAAAGGTAGAGGAAACAGTCCCGACGTTAAAAGCTAGATGGATATAAGGAATAAACTGCATAACAGCACTTGGTAATTTGGTAGGGTGCCAATTGGTACCAATGGAAAATTCCGTAACATCATTGCTGCTGGTGGCACCATTAAAGGCCTGGGAGTTTAAGCGCATGAGATTCACAGATGCTTCAATACTAAATTTGGAATACCATTCTCTCTCTCTTCTGGCGTAAAGCTCGCCCCCGAAACCAATGTGATGAGAACTTTGGGAGTTGTTAAAGGAATCTTCACCGGTATCAGTTTTAGAGTTAGCTGTGAGACCTGAGATATTAAGAATGCCGAAGGCCTCTATGTTTTTTTCAGGAATGACGGAAGGCTCATCATCTATCATTCCCTTTAATTCAGCATCATCACTGACAATTCCACCGGCCGCAGCAAGATCCTCCGCACCATCTGCCAGAGGGACTCCTATAGGTGTAACATCTCCCCTTCCGACGGCCGTAGGAGTGTCTTCCTGTATCAACATTTTCGATTCATCTTTTGTGATCTTAACGGGAGGAGTGATCTTGATGCTCATGACAGCATCATTAACGATAAAGTCAGCATTCACTAAACGATAGACTGACCAGACGGAGCGGGACGGAGAAACTCTCACACTGACAGCACGAGCAACAATTCCCGCCGTCGTAATGAACTTTGCATGATCTCCTTCGACCAGACCATCCTCAGTTCCCCGGTTAATCATTATCGTCTTACGGCTTTCCGATGTACGAAGAATTCTAACTGTGAGTTTTTCATCTACTTCAAGAGCAAAAGCTTGTGTTGATAAGATTAAAACCAATACGAGAAATAGCTTCATCGTTCCCCTTAAAATGAGTAGGCCAGAGCAAAGTTCATCTTTCCTTCAACGACTTTCGCCTGATCCGGAAGTACTGACTGGAACTTACTCTGCTCATATCTGTCTAATTGTAATGTTTCCATGGAGAAAGCAATCCGTAAACCAATCCTGTTTTTAAAATTATACTTCAAGCCTGCACGGAAAGCCGGCATGGCCAGGACTGTGTAATTGGATTTCTCATTAACTGATGGAGCTTCAACTGTCGCGGTCCCGCTTCTGATATATGTCCCAAGAAAGACAGCCGGTGCTTCCACCGCATGTGGGGCAAACAACGGATACCAATTCAAACCCGCCATAAGGGAAATTTCATCGATACTGGCATTCGTGTTATCTTCAACAAAAGCAGTTTTATTAATCCTGAAACCGGTAATGAGGGTAAAGCGTTCAAGCGTCTCATGTTTTAAAAAGGGAGTTCCTTCAAACTCGGCATCAACGGAATATCTTCCGTCCCTTCTGTATCCCGGATCTTTTTCTGTTTGTGTGTCGGTAAAGGACATTCCAAAGCTAAGATAGGCCGAATACCTGTTAGGGTCACTCATCACATAGGCCCTTCTGTCTCTTTCCTGAAGAACAGAAACCTCTTTCAGGATGACTCTGAGTTCTTCGTCAGAGAAATCCTCAGACCAGCTTCGTCCTTTCTCCAGTATGGAGCGATATAACTTGGCATCGGCCACAGCTTTTTGCGCTTGAAAAGACAGGAAGGATTCATACTCCGTTGAAAAATTCGAGCGGACTCTGAATTCATTGGAGAAAGAACTCTTCATTTGTTCATCGTAGAAGGCATCGTAACTGAACTTTGGATCATTTACTTTTTTAAGATAGGCCGTCACCATTTTTTCAAATGTTGAAAGGCGAAGTTCTCTCTGGAAATCCAGCTGGTGAGGACTCTTATAAAGAGCTACTGGATATTTATCATTTCCAAACTTTTTCCATTGATAGACATCAACCAGCTCACCATCAAGATCACTTCTTTGCTCTTTATCATGGAGCTTACTCAGCTCAGGATAAACTTCCTTAAGTTTTGAAAGCCGATCCTGATCATCAGAAAGAGTCTGCATCGTCTGAAAGGCGGCCTTGTCTTTTTCTGTGACGACACTGATCCTCCCAAAGCGAGGATCCCTTCTTCCGGAAAGCATCTGGGATTCAGTTAACAGAAGGTACTTTTGCCCTTTAACCATTAATTCATGGTCATAAACCTTATACAAAATCCAGATAGAATTTTGTGTGGTCACTTTAATGTTTTTTGCCTTTGCAACAGGAACGATCCTGAGGTCCCGGGCTTCAAGGTCTCGTATTTCTTTTACAATTACTGCAAAGTCGCCCTCAACCACCCCATCATGGGTTCCGAGATTGAATAAAGCAGTTTGGCCGCTTTCAGATTGACCCAGGAGTCGGGCACCACTTAGGGCCCATACTGGAGAAGCTGTGACGGACAGCAGCACCAAAATGATCAAGACCAATTTTTGTAAACTCATAAAATTATTGTTACAAGAAAACAACGTGATGAAAATACTCAATTTACGAGGAATGTCATAGGACCACTCCCCTGTTTAAGTCCTTGATAAAGCATGGCAGAAATCTTATAAAGAGAGTACTAATTCAAAAGGAAAAATATGAAACGCAGACGCGAGAAAGTTACCTATACGTATGAATGTTCCCTTACTGGAGAACAATTTACGACAACTGAAAAGGCCCAGAATCCAAAAGAACTTCTTTCTATCAAGGCCTACTATGAAATGAATCCTGAGATGGATGATCGTCCTGCCGTGATTAAGAAAAAACTTGGTTTACCTGTCGCTAACGATACCAAACACTAAGAGGCCACTGTGGAAACTCGTAAAGTCGTCATTATCGGAACCGGCCCTGCGGGCCTTACTGCTGCTATATATACGGGTCGCGCAGATCTTAATCCTCTAGTTATGGAAGGTCATGAGCCTGGGGGACAGCTGACTCTCACAACAGAAGTTGAAAACTTTCCTGGTTTTGAACATGGAGTAATGGGACCAGAGCTCATGGGTACTATGAAAAAACAAGCTTCACGATTTGGGGCTGAATTTCTTCCGGTAATGTGTACTGACGTTGATTTTTCAAAGCGCCCCTTTACAGTGACTGCTTCCAACGGAAACAAGTATCTGGCCGAAACCGTTATTATCTCAACCGGCGCTTCCGCAAAATGGCTTGGTCTTCCAAATGAAAAAGAACTTACCGGGCGAGGCGTTTCAACATGTGCGACTTGTGACGGCTTTTTCTACAGAGATAAAATCGTTCACATTGTAGGTGGTGGTGATACGGCAATGGAAGATGCTACTTTCATTACAAAGTTTGCCAAGAAAGTGTACGTGGTTCATAGAAAAGACACTCTCCGTGCTTCAAAGCCTATGCAGGACAGAGCCTTCAATAATCCAAAGATTGAATTCATCTGGGATTCAGTCGTGACAGAAATTAAGAGCAATGATGCCGGAGTTTCAGGTGTCGTTGTTGAAAACATTAAAACCGGAGATAAGCAGGAGAGACAAACTGATGGTCTTTTCTATGCCATTGGCCACACTCCTAATACTTCTTTCCTTAAAGGCCAGTTAGAACTCGACGACCATGGCTTCATTAAGACAAAGAATGGCCCTGAAACGAATATAGCGGGTGTCTTTGCCTGTGGTGATGTTCAGGATTCCTATTATCGTCAGGCCATCACTGCTGCGGGCTCAGGTTGTCAGGCGGCCATTAAGGCAGAGAGATTCCTCGAAGGCCATTAAGTGGTCCAACAGATACTCGAATACAAAAATAGATTTCTGGAGTTTTACCAGCGCCATGAGGTGCTGGTCTCCATTTTTGTTTTTGGCCTCGGATTTATTTTTGATCTTCTGACCCTGGGAAGGATTGATGACCTTTTAAACCTCGTTCAACAGGCCATCTACCTGGCCCTTCTGGGGTCATTACTTCTTATTGAAATAAGACTCACTATTGGAACGTTGACCCTCTCGGAAAAGTTAAAGAAGTTTTGGGCCTATCATAATCTGGTGGTTCACTTTCTCTTCGGGTCACTTCTTTCTGCCTATACCATTTTCTACTACACCTCAGCTTCGGCCCTAACGAGCTTTCTGTTTATTCTGCTTCTGGCCGGACTCATGCTTGCCAATGAAATTCCGAAGGTTCAGGATCTGGGACTTCCAGTGAGAGTTATCCTCTACAGTATTTGTCTTCTGTCGTATTTTTCATTTTTTTATCCCATTCTCATGGGTCACGTGGGGCCCCTTCCCTTCTGGTTGGGAATACTTAGTTCGGCAGCAGTTCTTCTTATCGTCTGGAAGTATTACCTGAAAGGATTTGAAAAAAATCCTATTCTTAAGAATCACGTTCTTCTTCCGGGTTTGTTCCTTCATCTCTTTTTTATTCTTGGTTATTACTCTTCCCTCATTCCCCCTGTTCCGGTTGCTGTGAAAAAAATCGGTGTCTATTATGATGTGGAAAAAAGAAATGGAAACTATGTTGGAAAACATCTTAGTCCTGCCTGGAAATTCTGGGAAAAAGGTTCGCAGGATTTCTCAGCAAGACCTGGTGATAAGGTCACTATTCTATTATCCATCTTTTCGCCCGCCAGGTTCCAGGACCGGGTCTTTCTGAAATGGTACCGGGAAGGAAATCTGGAAGACACCATCCCTCTTAATATCCTGGGGGGCAGAGATGAAGGATTCAGAGGGTTTGGCACTAAAAAGCATTATTCACCGGGAGACTGGAAGGTCATCGTTGAAACCTCTGATGGGCGGGAAGTTGGACGTATCTCACTGGAAATTGAAAGTGATCCAAGTTCAGATATGAGAGAATTTAAGGAAGATGTCTTCTAGTCCCATGTCACTCATCCTGACCAAAACCGGCCACTTTTTTCCCCTTTGACACTCTACCTGACTTTTTGAAAAGATATTAGGGCAGAGTCTTCTTGCTATGGAATGGTGAGAGACAAAAGTTAAAAACCCGCAGAATACCAAGGACGGTGACATGCAGAACCTTTTTAATTACACGACACTTTCCACGCGTCTTGAAAAGACTACCAGAACTCTTTTCGTGACACTTAATCGACCTGACTGGAACAATGCTTTCAGGTTGGAAATGTTGTTTGAGCTCGAGAGCCTTTTTGCATGGTGTACGACTAAAGTAGAAATCAATTCCATCTTCATCGACTCTTCTACTTCTTTTTTCTCCACCGGGCTTGAGTACGACACTCTCTCTGGAACTACCGCCCAACAATTAGATAAGATCAATACAAAGCTTCAGAAAATTATCTTCGCCATGATGCAATTGCCACAGACAATTGTAGTAGATCTGGGAGAAGGATCTGAAACTCTGGCAAGCGAATTTGCTCTTGGAGCAGATATCAGAATTGCTTCCATTGGTTCAAAGATCCGTTTCAATCACGGGGAATATGGACTGGTGCCTGCTGCCGGCGGAATGAGCATGCTTTCCACTCTGATTTCTCCTGCCTTTGCCAGGAACTGGGTCCTGACAGGTGCACCGATTAAAGAAAACGTCCTTACTGAGTCCGGATTTTTGACATCTTCATATGATTCAACCAATCGCTCTGAAACCATCCAGGCCATCCTGTCTGATCTTTCAAAAGCGGCCCCGGTTCAAAGAATTCAAAGCAAACTTGGTCTGTTTGAAGCTCTTCGCTCTCAGTTTGAAAGCGGCATCGTGATGGATAAAAAAATCGCTAAGGCCTCCAGGGTATCGGAAGACTGGAGAACAAAAAAGCCTCAGCAAAAAGAGTTTGATTTCATGCCGGCAAAATCAATGTCTTATGCCGTTAAGCTCTCCCTTATAAAAAATGAAGAAGGTCCAAGAAATTTAGAACAGTAATTTTTACAGACCTTTCCCCATAAAATCTTATTTCGATTTACATTAGGAGGATGAAAAAATTCATCCTCCTTTTTTTTGCAGTTCCCTCTATTGTTTACTCATTTCCTTCTGATCTCGTCAGAAAAGAAACCTGCAGGTTTTCTGAGACAGATACCTATTCGTCCTCAGATTTTCCCTGGAATCAACCACTCGCCGAGGCCCAGGAACGTGGAAAGAACCTCTATCACTCCAGTAAACGCCTTTATAAGAGGGCCTACTTGAATGAAAAGAATGAAGTGGTGATACCTGTGAATGCAGGGGGTGCTTATAAAGACGTGAAGGTTTCAGAAACTTTCATTAAAAGTGTCCGCTTGCATATCGAAGAAGGTCTTAAGAGAAGATACGTCGACATCATTAACTTCAGCGACATGGGACATTCCCACTTCTTTGTCCCGGAAAAATTCTACGATAGTGAACTTTCAGATATCCCGGTGGATAATTTTCATCTTCTTTATGAAAAGATGCTGGGCCATAAGGAACTTAAAATTCTTTATCACACAGCTGAACAGCTGATGATGAAGGACTCTGAAGGAAATCTACTTTCGGACAGGCACATCCAGTGGAGATTCTTTACCAGAAACCTACTCGGAGACAATAAGGCCCAGGGAAAGATTGAACTCCTTCATCAAGAAGATCATCGCTATAACACTGCTCGGGACTACGACCCAGGTTATAAGTATTGGGGTGGCGGATTCTATCTTGCGGCCAGTTCAAAGGGGTGCTTCCCCTTTGAACACAAGGGGAAGACTTATTACTTTGATGTCAATCTAGATGGTATTGAAGGAAGATAGGACTAGCGAACTTGCCCACATCTCATCATGGCCGTCATGAAAGCACTGTGAGACCAGGTCAGCTGATAAGCTCCCTGCATGGTCCCGCTATCACGGTTAAATTGCTCCGACATTGAACCTTTTCTGTCCGAATGGAAAAGAGCTCTCTGGAACTGCTTTTCAGTAAGTTCTCTGAGCTTATAATTTCTGGTTTCCTGACTGGCCAGGCAGTAACTTTCACCCAGGGCAAGAGTCGCAAGGAACCAGGCATTTCCAGTTCCACTGGTATGGTACCCATCGTACTTATCTTCCGGATAGCGACCGATTGCTACACCTAAATCAGGGAAGGCCTTGTTGATGCTATAGATGTCGCTGAAAGTCTGAACCAGTGTTGCCATATACTTTTTCACAGGAGCTGAATTGAAAGGAAAGAGCTTCTGGTAAGGTGAGTTGTGGTTCAGGGCCAGAAGAGGGGCCACATCAATATTGGAGTTTTTATAGCCAAGCCCACCATTTACTTTGCGGATTGTGGCCTTGATACCAATTTTTGAATCAACAAAATTAGATCTTAGGTACTGGGCAATATTGTAAGACTCTCTCTGGTAAAAATCAGCGGCTCCACCATCTCCAAGTTCACGGGCAAGCTTTGCACCTTCCTGAAGGGCCGTGTGCTGAGCAAGAAGAGTGTAGAAATGCATTCCCATTTCTTCTTCCCAAAGTTCAAAGCTTGGCTCTTTCCAGTGATGAGCAGTGTACTCCAGATCCTTTTTAATAGGAGAATCCGCTGGAATAACACCATGATAAAGTTTTTTTAGAACGTAATCCTGGTTTCCTTCCTTAAGCATGATCCGGGCGAACTTAATCATGGCAAGAGCACGGAGGGCAGGACCATCGTTTTGAGGACGTCCCCATCCACCTGTGTAACCGGAACCATCAATGAAATATTTCGGTTCCCCAAGACCTGTGAAAGTTGGTTGATTCTGGCGGTAAGCCTCAGCATCAACCCATGTGAAAATCATTTTCTTTACGCGGTAATCTCTTTTGAGTTCATAGTAATCAATAAGAGCACGGTAAGTAAGGGCAGTATCGCGAACCCAGTCGAAGTAATAATCAGGGTTAGAGCGGCTTGGTGAAGCGACAACCATACCTGGACGAACATCAGGTTTTGTAGAGTTTTCAATCACTGTACGAAGGCTTGCTTTAAATTGAGCATCCTTTGAAGGAAGTGCCGCAAAAGCTACCTGAGGTAATAGAAAAAGAGCAAAAAGTACTTTCATGTCAATTCCCTTAGTTCGTGTGTTTTCAGGATCAGGCGCATTTCTTCAACGTTGAATTTATTGCTATAACCGAGGATGAAACCACCGCCGCCTGCACCGCAAAGTTTTAAAATATAATCCCCTGTTTCGAGACCTCTTGTCCAGAGCCCCCGCTCCTTTGTAGGAATCATTTCAGGGAAAAACTCCCATTGAAATTTTGAAATATGCCAGAAGTGATGAAAGATGCTTGCCGGATCATTTGAAAGCACCGCGCTAATTGCAAAATTTACATCCTTAGAGAGAATGTCAGCGCAACCCTGTTTAAATTCCGGATCCTTCATTTTCTCCTGATAAATATTCACAAGTGGCCCCGTCTGGCGGGGACGTTCTGTATTCAGAAGGAAAAATCCTTCAAGGTTAGGCATATCCTTTAAAACTTCCACTTCTTTAAAGTTATGAATAAGGAGAGGCTTCTGAATATGGCTCACAAGGGGATCTAGTCCTGAGCTCGAGCCATGAAAAAAATCTTCCAGCCGTGCCAGTTGCTGCTTATCACTGTCAATGTTTCCAAGGGGCTTACCATATCTCTCAAAAAGGGCCGCAATGACTGCACCTGAGCTCCCCAGGCCATACCCCTGAGGAATGGTTGAATCAAACCAAATCCCCTCTGAAAGATCCTTTCCCAATCTTTCCATATCTATGGAAGTTGCCCCGGAATTCTCATAAAAAGAGAAGAGACTTTTTCGGGAACTCTCACTTGCTTCACTGTCACTCATATCAAATGTCCATTTCCCCTCAAGGGAATGGTATGGCAGTGCCAGAGCTTTAGAGCCATTGAGAATAGTATATTCTCCCAGGAGAAGAACTTTGGCCGGAAAGGTTCTTAACATTTTACAGGGCCTTCCCCTCTTTCATCTTCAATGACTTTCTCGGCCAGAGGAGAAAGCTCATGAGAGATAAAGGTCTTTATCTTATGCTGGAGTGATTCTGGATAAATCAAATGGAGATTGGGCCCAGCATCCAGAGTGAAATAAAGAGGGAGTTTGGTTTCTCTCCTGAAGGCCCAGATCATTTCAATCGCCGCTATGGTATTGTGTTTTAAAAGAATATATGCTTCAGGTGAAGTCATCATCATTGAATGAAGACTTAAAGCTTCGCTCTCGAGAACCCGGCCCATTTTTTCCATATCGCCGGATTTCAGGGCCCCTACTATAGAGTTAAAATTCATTTTTGCCTGCTGATAGCGGGCCTCTTTGAAGGGGTGCTCCAACATCCGTCCATGGCCCATGGTACTGGAAACATTTTTTTCAACACCACTGATCACCAGAACCGAATCTTTTAAATGGTCAAAGTCGGGATGCACCTCAAAAGGTGAGGCAAAATAGTTGCTGGTACCTGGTAACTCTGATTCACCCCATGTGGTGAATCCTCCGAAGACAGAGCGACAGGCACTTCCTGAGGCAAGACGAGACAGATGACTCGCTTTCTTCCAGAATCCTTCATCTCTCAGTTCATCATTTAAAGAATACAGGTAATCAGTCAGTGCCAGAGCAAAGGCCGAAAGACCTGAAGCAGATGAAGCAATGCCGGTTCCGTGGGGAAAGGTATTCTTCGTGTCTATTTTAACGGAAAGGTTTTTTATCCAGGGAAGCTCTGTTTGCAGTGACCCCAGATATGTTTTAATTTTTGCCCCGAACTTTTCTTCTGATCTTCCATCCAGACAGAGCTCAACACTCAGTTCCCCCGCAGGAGCAAACCTTACCCTCGTTTCGGTATAGCATTCCTTTAGAGTCATGGATAAGGATGGGTTAGCGGGGATCTGATGCCCGATCTTTCCCCAGTATTTTACAAAGGCAATATTTGAGGGCGAGCGCCAGGTGGCCTCAAAATCCCTTGGGCCAAGATGTGCATATGAAGAAAGATTCATTTAAAGGATTCCGAATAGATGATTTCAGAAAAAGGAATGACTGTGCTGAAACCTTTTTTCTCAAAATATTCTCTGGTCTCCTGAGGAGATCGATCACTTGTCACCATAGAGAAGTCTCCTCCCCAAGCTCCAAGTGATTTCACCTCACCCCAATAATCGCAGAAATGAAGGTCCTTCACTTTTTGATATTTGAGCGCGTGTCCGACTATTTCTTCATGAGATCTGATAATTTTATTAAAGGTCACAAGATCATTTGCATGAATCATTTCCCGCGTCAGTTGGGAAATTTCAGAAATATACTGAGCTTTACCTTCAATGTTCATATCCTGGTACTTATGAACTTCTCTTTCGGAATTTTGTTTCTGTCCCAGATAGACGAAAAAGATGCTGTCAAAGAATGAAGGATTAAAAGGAGCCGTCTCCCACATCGGTTTGCCTTCATACTTCTGATACTTAATAGGACCCATGGCCTGCGCACAGGCAATATCATAACCGGAACCACCGATTGTTTGCTTCAGGAGTTCAAAAGGACTTACATAGGCCCACTGTGCAAGGTTATAGATGAAGGATGAACTTGAACCAAGTCCCCATTCCAGCGGGAACTCAACTTTTGTTTCAACGAAAACATCCATATCATCACGAAGGAAATGAGGATTTTGTTTCCTTACGGCCTTAAGGCAACTTCCCACGAACTTTTCAGTTACATTTTCAGTGGGCCTGATGGCATCAAAATGCCAGAACTCATAGTTGGCCTCAAACCAGGTTTTCCCACTATGATCTATCGATTTCCAGTTAAGAGTTGGCTGATAAGAATGGCGGTACTTCACCTTCATACTCTGACCAACAGTCGTTGGCAGTGCCAGAGCTTCTGCACCTTCAAGAACAAAATACTCACCTGAGAGCAATAACTTTCCGTGACCGTAAAAATATTGATCCTGCATTTCTTTAGCCCCTTAATTCTTTTAGAAAATCCCTGACACCAGTGAATGAAACGACCTTGTCAGAAAAATGAGCTTTCGCTTTTTCTATTTCACCAGGGTGAGCATCAAGCTGGTTCAGAATGTTCAGGAGGTGAAGTTTCATATGACCTTTCTGAATACCTGTCGTAACCAGTGATTTAACCGCCCCAAAGTTCTGGGCGAGCCCCACTGCGGCCATCACCTGCATCAGTTCAGTAGCATTTGGGTTCTCGAGAATGGCAAGAGACGTTTTAGCAAGTGGATGAAGGGATGTAAGTCCCCCTACTGTCCCTACTGCTAATGGAACTCTTAAAGAAAATTTAAACTTGTCTCCAGCAAGACTAACGCTTGATAAAGAGCGGTACTGGCCATCTCTTGCAGCATAGGCATGAGCACACGCTTCAATGGCACGGAAGTCATTTCCTGTCGCTATCACAACTGCATCAATTCCATTCATGATACCTTTGTTGTGAGTGACGGCACGGTTCGGATCGATCTCTGCAATCCTTACGGCCGTCGCAAACTTCTCGGCAAACTCTCTGGCAGAAATATCCCCGGCAAAAGTTCCAAGGTCTTCAATTGGACATTCAACACTTGCCTCTACCACACAATCAGGAGTGTAGTTTGAGAGGATGCTCATAATGATGTGAACTTCTTTTTCTGTATTTTCAAAACGTGAGTCAGTGAGGACTCCCGTCTTAAACACCCGGGCCATCTCTTCCAGAATAGAATTAATGAAATTGGCCCCCATGGCATTACAAGTCTCGGCTTCGAGCTTTAACTGATAGTAATTTTCAATCTTGTCGGTCATATCCACGAGTTCAAGACCAACAATCCCTCCGCCCCTGATCTCCATATTCATTGTCAGGTGGGCCACAGCATTTAAAAGGTTTTCTTTACTCTCATTAAAATAAGAACGAAGTTTTTCTTTGTTTCCCTGCCACTGAAAATGAACCTGTCCGACTTTCCTGGTGGAGATAACTTCAGTTTTAAACCCACCTCTTTCAAGCCAGAACTTTGCTCCTAGAGAAGCTGCGGCAACGACGGAAGATTCTTCGATGACCATAGGAACAGAATAAACTTTTCCGTTGATGAGAAAATTTGGAGCAATTCCAAAAGGGAGATCGTAGTTGGTCAGAGTATTTTCAGAAAACTCATCGAAGCGCTTCTGAACAGACTTATCGTGATGCCAATAATGGGGCAGGTTTTTCACCAGGGCACTTGCATCTTTATCAAGTTGCCCGGAAAGCCACTCGATTTTCTGTTCTTTGTTCATCTTGGAAAAACCGGTAACTGTTTTCACTCTTCCTCCTTTAACTCCAGGAGACTTCTTGCCACTAACAGTGACTCTCTCTGGCGCAGGAAATATTCTTTAAGCGCACCGTAATCAGACAGGGCAGGACCGAGGAAAGCTGAGGCCATGCCGATAACGGAATTTGCTTTTAGTCTAGAAAGTAATCCGAATCCATCCAGCATGGATTTAATTCCACCTGAAACAATAATTTCCTTATTTCTGAGAGGAAGAGCATTGAGAATCTCAACCATCTCAAGGGCGCTGTGCCCGACCTTGATGAAACTCTCCCTGGTGGAGTCTGCTTCCCCTCTCATCTTTTCGAGAAGGGTAAAATTCGTTCCGCCAAAGGCCGCAAGCTCAATGCCGGCCACCGGAAGCTCAAGGAGGGCCCGTAAGGATTTTGGTCCCATTCCCTGCCCCACTTCTTTTACAAGTACTTTATAAGACGCCTCTTCCAGAAACTTCTTGAGAGTATCAAGGGGAGAAACCTTAAAGCGGTCTCCTTCGGGCTGGAACCACTCCTGAAGTGGATTTATGTGTATGATCAGACCGTC
Source organism: Bacteriovoracia bacterium (assembly GCA_046566385.1). Lineage (GTDB taxonomy): Bacteria > Bdellovibrionota > Bacteriovoracia > Bacteriovoracales > Bacteriovoracaceae > Peredibacter. Next base: position 146,948 of record JBKHWS010000001.1, read on the forward strand.
GGCCTCTACCATCTTTACCATTTCATGCAGAAGGGATTCTGATTTATCTGCAATCAGCTGCTCAACCTGCGCGATTCCAATGTTGGCAAATAAAGGTTGCTCGCCCATATGTTTTTTTACAGCGAATTCATTCAGCCGTGACTTGTCTGTCAGAAGTGACCGACAGGACCCTAGTCCCATTCCCAATTTAAATTCCCCACAAAGCTTTGCCAGATTTTCATTGATGGCCTTGGCATGATCAGTTCCTCCGGTCATGCTGGAAATCCACAGAGGGTAATTGAAATCAAAACCAAGAAATTGTTTTGGCCAGATTTCGGTCGGTGATGGATGCTTAAAAAACAGGGGTTCATAGTTAAAGCGCTGATCAATTTCAGACGGAGTAGTCCGGGCCTTTTCAGCAAGCACTATATGATCCTCTTTTCGGAGAGCTAACTCCTCTGAAAGAGGCTGTTTTTGGGTTGAATTCATAGATTTTGGATGTATCAAAGTTCAAAGTAAAAGTCATGGTTTTTGTGTCCCATGACAAAACCCGTAACCTTCTGAAATGCTTACGAAATCTGAGACACAACTAAGACAAATTCCCGCTTTTCCCCAACTGCCACTTCTTTCAGGAGAGCAGCAACGTTGCCTCTTATGAGCCTTTCTGTCGGAGACCCTAAGTCCATCCCCAGAAAGACTTCCCGTTTGCTCCCGGTCTTTTGCATTTCCTCCAGAAGCTTATGGAGACGATAAGGCGTTTCCATCCAGATCAGGGTTTCAGGTCGCTTGAGTTCGGCCTTCATCCATTCGCTTCTTTGCGGTTCTTTTACCGGAATAAAACCAGAAAAAGTAAAGCGAGTGTGGGAAAAACCTGACAGGGCCACTGCGAGGGCAATGGAATTAGGAAATGGTGTGGACGTCACTTTAATTTTTTTCTTATGACAAAGATCAACCAGGTTCTGACCAGGGTCGCAGAATGCGGGGAGACCGCAATCGCTCATGAGATAAACTCTCTTTCCTGAAAGAAGCTCTCTCATCACTTCGTTCTTCATATTAGTGGAAGTGTGTTCATTATAGAGCTGAAACTTTTCTATCGCCTCTCTGGGAAGTCCCCACTTGAGCCACCGTTGTCTTGCAACTTTATGTTCCTCAACTAAAAGCACAACATCTTCTTTAAGGGCGTCTTCCTTTAGTCTTTTGAGTGCAACCTCTTCAAGAGGAAGATCATCAGAGATGGGAGTGGGAACGAGAATGAGTTCACTCATGAGTCCTCAAAGGCATAAAGAGGTCTGGACGGTGAAAATCCGGACTGCTTTCGTGATTCGGTTCAAGGGCATAAAATTCTCTAGGGTCATGATCAAGACATGCAAAAAAACCCCCGTAAATATCATCTCCGCGAAGCTCTTCAGGAAGTTTAAGTTCCATCGTGGCATTCCAGACTCGTCCATCAACCTGTACTTCATGTATGAAATCAAGAATTTTAGGAGCGCAGAAAATTTTTCTTGGCTCGGTAATGATTAGAGCAAAGGGCTGATTAAGCGGAGAAACCTGAACTTCCAGATAAGGGGCCTTAAAGTCTTCAGGGTGAGACCTGAGCTGCAGGAAGGATTCAACCACATCTTTATTCCACAATCCCCAGTTTTTTCCCCAGTCATGAGTAAAAACCGGATCAGAGAGCCAGGGCCTTGATGTTCGTTTGGAAACAGTGAATTGGATCATGACATCATTTTGTTTCACGTCCCATTCTACCTTAACTGTATGGCCGGCATGTGGGCCGCCATGTTTTTTTAAGTAAGCTTGCATAGACTAATTTTACCACTTCCGGGCATAATGAGGCCATGCAATACCAACTTTTCTTGATTATTCCTCCAGGCCTTGAAGATTTGGCCCTGGAGGAGCTTGAGTCCAAATGTCCTGTATCCCCTGTGACTAAAGTCAAAGGAGGGCTGGAACTGATAGCTGATATGGATTGGATTGTTAAGGCCCATTGCCTCTTAAAGATTCCCACTCGCATCCTCATGAGAATTAAAGAATTCAAAGTCAGAGACTTTCCGAAGCTCCATCAGAAGTTTGTGTCCCTGAAATGGAATGAAGTGCTTTCACATCCGGAGCCTCACTGGGAAATCTCCTGCTCCAAATCACGACTTATGCACACAGGAAGAATCGAAGAAACCATACAGGAGGCCTTGAAAGAGGCCCTGGTAAGGCAGCCATTGTCCCGGGACTGGGAAAAAAAGAATTTTCCTCCTCAGACTTTTTATGTCCGCCTGGTAGACGATAACCTCACATTAAGTCTCGACCTCACTGGAGACCCCCTTTATAAAAGGGGTTATCAAAAAATAAAAGGAGAGGCCCCTCTGCGGGAAAATTTCGCAGCGGCCTTCCTCCTTGAGTTATTCAAAGACCTCAAAGAAGAAGTCACTCTGGTTGATCCCATGTGTGGCTCGGGAACTTTTCTAACAGAGGCCCTGAATTTTCACATGCCAGGGCACCATCGTCCTTTTGCTTTTGAAACCGCTCCTTTTTTCAAAGGCAAATTGGTGAGACTCCCGCTCATCACAAACAAATTACCTGTAAAAGATGTCATCGGTTTTGATCTCAACGAAATCCTACTCAAAAAAGTAAAAGAAGAAACAGGCGTCGATTTAAGAGTGCAGGACTCTGTGGCGACTCCCATTAAACTTGAGAGTGATTTTGTGATGATCTGCAACCCTCCCTACGGAGAGAGAATCAAGATAGCGGGCAAAAGGGGAAGTTTTCTTAAAGAGGCATGGTTAAAATTTCTAAAGGAGGACAAGCCTTTGCGTTTTGCCTGGGTACTTCCAAGTGATATGGATGATCTTTTTCAAGCGGCTTCAGGATATAAACTTTTAAACAAAAGACATCTGAAAAATGGTGGATTAGCAGTGACTTTCTGGGTGTGGGAGAGGCTTTAATTAGCGAATCTTTTAAAATCGATAACTTTTCCTCCGCCGGTTAATATGTAGCCATCTTTTTTAGCAGCTTCTCGTGCCTTAAATTCTTTTTCACTGACGTTTTCAAAGTGATCACAGGACATGCAAGCCTCGATGAAATCACCATCGTCATAGACAACTTCTATATAGCCTCGGTTCTCACACTTCTTACACATTTTCTTTTCCATCCTGATCTTATTTTCTACGATATTCCTGTCTCAGCAAATCTAAGAAAAATTATAATTTCCTTCGGGGATATAAAGGTTAGGCATGGTTTAAGAGGGTTAATAGAATCTTAATGAATAGAGTTCAATAGTGAGCCGGATGCAAGGAACTCATTGATATAAGGAACTAAGAAAAGATGAGGAGCTAGCTTAAAAGGACCAAAAATTTTTGTCATTTCATTAAAACTGCTCTGGAATTGAAGATATCCTTAGGGCCTCGTATTTTACCTTATTTCATGGACTTAAAAAAACTTGCCAAAATTATGTTTCAGAAAAGGTTGATTGGTAGAAGACCTGGCTTTTTACCCATATCCCTCCGACAAATTGGATGAGAGCAATGGAGCCGGCAGGAATTTCATCCACCTCTTCGAGTGCTAGATTTCTCAGAGTATAGATTCGAGCTTCAAAAGTTTCACCTTTAGGATGAAGGATACGTAGGCCATCATTCTTTTTCAAACCCCTTGGATTTTTTACCATGATGGCCAGATGACTTCCCTTCTCTGCCTCCAGCACTTCCCCAAGATAGTCCCCTTCTCTTTTTTGTAAGCGGGAATTCTTGAGTTTCGGAAAAAGGACATCTGTCTTGTTCACCAGATAAAAACCTCTCATGAGATCCTGAGAGTAGTCTCTTTTAAACGCTTCAAATCTTTCCTGATCAAAGTTCTTAACGAGGCCCACGATTTCAGTGAACTTTGAGGGTTCTTCCCACCTTTGGTCTATCCGAAAATATCCAAGTCCCATTTCACTTAAGTCTTTGGCAAAATCCACCAGACAGAATTCCTTAATATGGAACATAAAAGTTCCGTGCTGGTTTTCCACGATGGGAAAACCTTTATGAGGAGACTCTTCACTCTCCCCAAGTGCGGCCAGTTCCTCATTTTGAGAAAGCTTCTCTGGAATGAGTGAAGAGAGAAGAGGTCGCGGAGTATAGAAGAGAAGGATTCGGCCAAAACCAGAAAGCTCACAGGGAACAGGTAGTTTCTGGACGTATTCCTGAATCGTATTCTTAGATAATTCTATGGACAGGATAAGTCTTTCAAGGCGCCCTTTCCCCAGCTCGAGCCAGCCTTCAAGGGCCTTGAGATTATGATTCCCGTTTTCTGCGATAAACTGGAAGGGAAGATCGGTGTTTTGCAGGATCCAGTTAAAAGCACCAGGGTCTTGAACTCTCACGGCATCCGCAAACGGTAAAAGTTCCTTCAGGTCAGCTTGCTTTAATTGAAAGACATCCTCAGTCATAAGGATATCCCATTCCATCAGGACTCTGAGATCTAATTCCTTTGCTCTTTTAGATAACGCGATAAACTCACTGTTAGTTAGCTTACCAAAACGGGAAAGTGATCTGGACTCAAGAATAACCTCATCAAGGCCCTGATCCTTCAGAACACTCAGTTCATGGAGTGTGCGGGCATAGGTCGTAAGTTTCATGCTCTCACCTGCTGACGGACAAGGTGGAGACTCTGAACACCAGGAACAAAAGGAAGCCTCACAAGGGTCGTTGGCTTAGTTCTTAGCACCGGCCTCATGGAAATATCCATGATTTCACTGGCAGTAATCTTTATCGGGCTTCCGGAAAAAGGAAGAATTTCAAGTTCATCTCCCTGATTGAAGGCATTTCTGATTTCCAGAACAATTCCTTCTTTAGGAGAAGCACTGACAACACTTCCGATCATCTGCCATTCACCATCAGAAGCATTTTCTCTCTCATTGAATATGGAATCCGCCCCGGCCTTGCTGGTAAGCGAAGCTTCCGTATAGGCACGGTGGGAGACTTTGGAAAGTTCAGCTTCCCATTCTAAGAGCTTGTCAGAGAGAAAATGGCCATTTTCAGCATAAAACTTTAAGGCCTCAGAATAAACTTTGGTCATGGTTCCTGCATAAAGATGGGATTTCATCCTTCCTTCGATTTTCAAGGAATCAATTCCTTCTTCTATGAACTGAGGGAGAACGCGGAGTCCCTCGAGGTCTTTTGAACTCATGAAAAAAGCTTTCTTTTTTTCCAGCGAGTCCAGACCTTCCAGGGAATATTCAAAACGACAGGAATGAGCGCAGCCGCCACGGTTTGAATCACGTCCTTGAGTAAAATTGGAAATCACACAGTGACCTGAATAGGCCATGCACATGGATCCATGAATGAACATTTCAATCTCAATATCAGCGGCACGTTTAATCTTACCCGCTTCCCTCACGGAAACTTCTCTTCCCAGAACAATTCTTGTGGCCCCGGCCTCTTTCCATAGCTTTGCTGATTCAGCGTTGAGGGTTGATGCCTGAGTAGAAATGTGGACAGGGATCTGAGAGTGCTCCCGGACAGTTCTAACAACTCCGAGATCTGAAACAATCACCGCATCAGTTCCGATCTCTTCCAGAAATTTTACGAACTCGGGGAGCTCGGTCAGGTCTTTATCATGCAGAAATGAGTTCAAAACAACATAAACCATGGCGCCGCGATCATGGGCAAAGGAGACGCCTTCTCTAAGTTCATCCAGAGTAAAATTCTCAGCTGCTGTCCGGAGCCCGAACTTCTGTCCGCCCACGTAGACGGCATTGGCCCCATAGAGAACAGCTATTTTTAGTTTGTCCAAGGAGCCCGCAGGGGCGAGAATTTCTGGCAATGTGAAAGAATTCATAGTGGCTTGTTTACCAAAATTAAGACGTAAGTTAAACTTTCACATAAGAATTAGTTTAAAAAGGGTTTTAGGTTTGAAAAAAGTTCTCTCTGCCATACTTCTGATGGTCTTCGCCGGGATTCTAACTGGCGGATTTCTCGTTTGGCAGAGGTTCCAGCAGAATACTGAGCAAGTCGTACCTTTTCCCTATGTTTTCCAGAAAGAGTCACCACCGGTTAAACTCGAAGCCCCCATTGTCATTACCGGTGATCGAATGGGTCACTATTTTGGAAAATTCAATGCCTCCCTTGCCGAGGCCATTTCCACCAATCTTGACAGGCCAATCAAAGTCCAGAGTATAGCCCGTCCGGGGCACGCCCTACACCGCACTCTTCATGAGCTCCGCTCACTCACTCAATGGCCGCAGATTCTCATTTATCAGGGTGGCTCAGAAGAATTCTCAGAAACAAAATTCAACCTGGCAGAAATTAAAAAGATCAGAAAGAACTTCAGTCGCTACGGTGACGATCGCATAGAAACTTTTCTGATCCTCTACCCCCTTCTCTCGCGGTTAGTTTATGAACCCATTCAGATGGTAAAACTCGCTGAGAAGCCAGAGCTTGTTGACCTTGAAGAACATGACTATCTTAAAAGACTTGAGACGGAGCTCCTGCTCTTTGAACAACAGCTGGTCCAGCTGGTGGCCATGAGCAAGGACAGGAACACCCTTCTGATACTGACAACGACACCCATTAATCTAGATGAGCCTCCCAGAGTGGTTTGCGAATTTTCTTCCAATACGGAGATTGATGCAGAAATTCTGGGTCTACGAAATCTTCTGAAGGCCAACAATCCCAAAGAGGCCTACAATAAATCCTCCGCCCTTATCAAACAGTACATGGCCAATGCCGAACTCCTCTTCATTCATGGGCAGATTGCCAAGAGACTGGGAAAACTGGAAGAATCAGTAGACACTCTTCTTCTTGCATCCGCTTATGACTGCAAACCTTGGCGGGCCACTGAAGTCCATAATTCAATCATCCGGAAAGTCGCTCAAAATCACCAGGTTCTTCTCTTTGATTTTGCCAAACTGGTAGAAAAAGACTTCAAGACCAACACCACCTTTTTTGATGAGGTCCATCCTCAAAACCTATACTATGATAAGGGAATGCAACAACTGGGAATGGTTATTAAAAACATCCTGAAACTTTAGGATCGTGGAGAAAGAATTTATGGACTACAATCTGGTTTACAATCCTCACGACATCATATGCCGGGAAGGTGACCCATCCTCAGATCTTTACTTCCTGAAAGAAGGCCGCCTCCTTATTTGCACGGTTCAGGGAACACAAGTTAAGGCCATCGCGAGAATAGAACCGGGTGAATTTATCGGAGAGCTTTCTTTTTTTGACGGTAATCCCCGGGCCACGCATATCATTGCCCTGGAAAGAAGTATCGTGATCCAGCTTCCAAAAGAAGATATTATGGAACACCTTCCTTTTTGGTTCATTGAAGTGGGTAAAAACCTGACGAAAAAAATTCGTCTCCTGGATTCCATTGTTCATTCCTCCAACTTCAGAAAGGTCGGAACAGAAGATCAAAAACCTCTTACGATTGAAGAGCAACGGCAAATCCTTTCCGCATTAAATAAGTAATCATCTCAAATACTTAACTATCCAGATGCGGGCCACACTGGCCCCTTTGTGGTAAACTTATGTCACTCAGTGGTGCCACTTTATCTAGCACTAAGTCATGTAAGGAGCTAATATAGGCCTTAAGACTTGGCACGCTACTCGCAATGAAGAGAATAGGTAAAGAATTTGGACAACAAGGAGGTTGACCATGAAAACACACTTAATGATCGCAATAATGGCCCTCATCGTGTCGGCCTGTGCATCTAAGAGAGATGTGGCCAGCGTTCAGGACGAGCGTACATATGATGAAGAACAGCACGCTCGCATGATCGACGGCTCCGCCTCAAGAATTCGGTAAAAAGTTTCACCTTCCGGGAAAAACTGTTTTTTAACCTGTACTTTTTCCTTTATAGTGCAGATCTAAAAACAGAGTTTTTCCCGGGGGGATTTTGAGTTGAAAACTTCACAAACAAATTCAACGCGCTTCCACAACTTAGATGCCATTAAAGAATGGACTGTCACAGACGCTGATGAGATCTATCAAATCAGTCGTTGGGGCGAAGGCTATTTCTCCGTGAATGAGAAAGGGGATCTGTGTATCAATCCTACTCAGACAAAGAATGGTCCTGTCATTAACATGATGGAAATTGTGGAAGAGATGAAAAACAAGAGCATACCTTTCCCGGCCGTGATCCGTTTTCACGACATTCTTCGCTCCCAGGTGACTAATCTCAACAAGACATTCAGATCCATCATTGAAGAGGCCAAGTTTACAGGTTCATATTATGGGGTTTACCCGATTAAGGTAAATCAAATGAGAGAGGTCGTGGAAGAGATCGTCGATGCCGGCGCTCCTTTCAATTATGGACTTGAGGCCGGCTCCAAACCAGAGCTTATCGCCGCTCTTGCCATGAATAGTAACCAGAATTCTCTGACTGTGGTGAATGGTTACAAGGATCTTGAACTGCTTCGTCTCGCCCTTCTCGGGAATCAGCTGGGAAGAAAAGTCATCGTCGTCATAGAGAAGTATTCTGAACTAACAGATATCATGAAGCTCTCTCAGGAAATAGGTGTAGAGCCGATGATAGGACTTCGTGCCAAGATTGCCACAAAGTCTTCCGGTAAATGGGCAAGCTCAGGCGGAGATTACGCCAAATTTGGTCTGACCATTACTGAAATCCTTCAGGCCGTTAAGTTTTTGAAGTCCATCAATAAGGCCCATTGTTTAAAACTCTTCCATTTCCATATCGGAAGCCAGATTCCTGATATCAAAACCATCAAGGACTCTATCTCGGAAGGAGCAAGAATCTACGCAAAACTTTATAAAGAAGGCGCTCGTCTGGAGTACTTTGATGTTGGTGGAGGTGTCGGCGTTAACTACGACGGAACCCGCTCTAACTCCCCTTCTTCCATTAATTACACCACCCGCGACTACGTGGCCGATGTTGTTTATATCCTGAAACAAGTTTGTGACCTGGAAGATGTCCCACATCCAAACGTCGTTTCCGAATCAGGTCGTGCCATTACTGCCCACCACTCCTGTGTGGTGACTAATGTTTTTGGTGCTGTTGAAGTGGGATCAGGTGAGAGCTTCAATACAGATAAGGCCATCAATGAAAACATCCTCGTGACCAACATGAGGGAACTTTCTACAGACCTTACTCAAAAAAATTACCAGGACGTTTACAACGACGCTACCAAACTTAAAGAAGAATCAATCTCGGCCTTCAAGTTCGGCATCCTTTCTCTGGATGAAAGAGCAAAGCTTGAAACCCTATACTGGAAAATCTGTAAAAGGATCGTTCAGCATGCGTCTCAGGATGAATATGCTCCCGATGAAATCCTCCAGTTAAAAAACCAGATGGCCTCACAGTATATGTGTAACTTCTCAGTTTTCCAAAGTGCACCCGATACCTGGGCCATCGGACAGATTCTTCCGGTTCTTCCGATTCATAAGCTCAATGAGAAGCCGACTGAACTTTGTACCCTGGTGGACATTACTTGTGACTCTGATGGAAAGCTTGATCAGTTTCTTTCGGCGGATGGGCCAACGAATACTGTTCCTATGCACAGATTAAATGGTGATGACTATTACATAGGCCTATTCATGACCGGGGCCTATCAGGACATCATGGGTGATAACCACAATTGCTTCGGACGTCTGAACGAAGTTCACATCTTCTGCGACGATGATGATCCAACTGACTTCTATATTGAAGAAGTGATTTACGGTAACAAGGCTTCTCAAGTGCTGAAGACGCTTCAGTACAACCCTGAAACCATGGCCCAAACGGTAAAAGCTTCCATTGATACACAGGTGAAGCGCGGTAAAATTCGTCCTCGTGAAGGCGTTGATCTCACTGATTTCTACGAACGCTGTCTTACAAGTTACACTTACTTAAAAAAATAAATAAGGTTCCAACACACTTCTGGATAGGCATTGAGTCATTTATGACTTGGTGCCTATCCAGAAGTGTGTTGGAACCTACGTAATTTTCTGAGATAGAGGAAAACTTCCACACTTAAAAACATCGTGAAGGACGAATAATAAGTCCAGATAAGAAAAATCAAAAGTGTTCCGGCTGCTCCATAGATGGAACTTACAGCAATACTTTTCAGATAACTTGATAGAAGAATATTTCCAAGAATAAAAAAAACTGATGACAAAAGTGACATCCTGAGAGCGTCTCTTTTTCCCGGTCGTTCAGAGGGAACAAAGTAGTGAATCCCCCAGAACATACATACATAAATAAGAAAATTTATGATGAAAGCGCTGTAGAAAAGAAGATTCTTGTTATCACCGAGAAACGTTCTTATAAGTCCAGGCAATGAACTGGTCACAATAAGAAAAACGCCTGCGATCAAAACGACCAGCATAGCAAAGAGCTTTTCCAGAATCGTTTCCCAGATGGATTTACTGTTATAGATATGATGATGACCATAAATCACATCAAGAGCATATCGGAGCTGAAGAAAGACGAGTGAGGCAGTTGAAAGCAGGACAATTCCCCCAAGGATTCCAGACAGGGACCGGAAGTTCACGCCTTCATTCACATTGTTAAAGATGATGGTAATCATCTTTCCGACTTCAGGAGAAAAATCGGCAGTCATGCGTATGATTTCATTCTGCACATCCCCACCTATGAAGGCAGCGACAGCAAGGAGGATTAACAAGAAGGGAGCGATGGCCAGAGCAGAATAATAAGAGACAGAGGATGACAAAAGGAAAAGATTATCCTGAGAAATCTTTGAGAAGAATTCCTTAACTTTTACCGGAAGGCTCTTTCTTATCAGTTCCATTCTCACCCATCTTTAAGTACTGCTCTTTATATTCAACGTAAGATTTGTAGTGACTGGAGATTTTTTGAACCTCTTCAGGACTGAGCTGCCGCTCAACCACTGCTGGTCTCCCCTTAATCATACTTCCCGCAGGAAACTTCTTTCCGGGGGTAACCAGGGAGCCGGCGGCCACCAGGCAGTTGTCACCAATCTGCGCCCCATCCAGAATAATGGCGCCCATACCAATCAGGCAACCGTTACCGATCTTACAGCCATGGAGGATTACACTATGGCCCAGAGATGTATTCTCCCCAATGGTAAGTGAATTTTCCTCTGTTACATGAAGCATGCAAAGATCCTGGATGTTTGTATTCTTTCCGATTTTAATGAAATTCACGTCGGCCCGGACCACAGTGTTGAACCAGATATTAACATGGTCCCCCAAGTGGGCGCGACCAATGATTTTTGCTCCGGGGGCAGCGAATACACGCTCACCAAGTGATGGGTAAAAATCAAAATAAGGGGAATAAATCATATATGGCCTTTAATGACTGCCAGTACTACAGAATCCCGGGGAAAGAAGTGAGGTTTCATGATCTGAATCTTTCCACCCTGCCTCATTACTTCCTCAGCAATTTCATTAAGAATATCTACGCTGGTTTTACCAGCTTTTTTATGAATGTGAAACTCTCCGGTTTCAGGATTAATTTTTCCCCAGACTTTTTGTTCGACAGGCAGGACAAGATGAATGACTTTTCCTTCGTAAGTGGCCTTAATGATTTCCGAAAGGTCCGTCAGGATTCTCCTCGACTTCATCATTCGCTTGATTCTTTCTTTTAATTGGGACGAATAATAATCGGTGATCGCCGGTTTAAATTTTTTGGACTTCTCCAGAATTTCAGAGCATGTTTTTTCAAAAAAATCTTCCTGAAAGTGGCCGTAAATACCTGCAGAATCTCCAAAGTACCGGAGGAAAATTTCTTTCATTTCATCCAGACCCGTAATGACAACAGGAAGAGATTGGTAAAGCGTGAAGTCTTTCACTTTCTGAGCAATGGTCTTTAAAGCAAGGATCGACTTATAGGGAATAAGACCCAGATGCTTGGGAGCATACAGCCTGGAAGAATCGGCAAAGTCTGGTGGAAGTTGATCAAACTCATACTGCTGAATCACTTCCAGGTGTTGAAAATCCCCCTGGAAAACTTTTACATCATAGAGAGATATGTTCACCAGTAGAAACTCGGGATTGATAAACACTTCTTCCAAAATCGGTCTTACATGAAAAGTCTGGCCGATAATGGAATAAGTCTCCACTTTTTCTTCAAGCACAATATAACCTTCAAGATCTCGGGAAAGAAAAAAGCCGTGTGACCGGTCAGGATGACTTTTAAAGATTTTTTTTATCTGACCTCTGGAAAGATCCAGTTTCTTTTCAAGCTCGGTTTTCTCCTGAATCCGGAGTTGAAGTTGCATATCAGTGAGAAAAATATCAAGCTCACCGGAGTCTTTTAAGTCTTTCCCTGGTGGAAGAAAAAAACTTAAAGAATCTGATTTGGGATGAAAGAGTAACTGGTTAAGATTAACTGGCTTCACTTAATTTGACCCTTGTGGCCATGCAAAACTTTGTCCTGACATTATAGCCTTGACCCCTATTTCATGATAGCTTTTTTAACATGAAGAACGATCAAGTTGCCTTTGGTATTGATATAGGCGGGACAAATACAAAAATTGGCCTCTTTGATCACTTAGGTACTCTTAAGAGCTTTCGCATTCATCCCACTTCCAAAACTTCAGATCCTTCCCTTTTCGTTGAGCAGCTCGCTCAGGAATGTGATCATATGGTTTCCTCAGAGTTTGGTTTTCACCTGGGAGATAAAAAAATTGTAGGGGTTGGCGCTGGTGCTCCCATGGCCAATTATTTTACCGGAAGAGTTGATAACGCTCCAAATCTTGGGTGGACCAACGTTCCTCTGCAAAAACTCTTCGAAGAGAAATTCCAATCCAGGGCCGTGATTGAAAATGATGCCAATTTAGCCGCTGTGGGAGAGAAGAAATGGGGAAGCGGAAAAGATCTTAACGATTTCATTCTGATTACTCTTGGAACAGGCGTTGGGGCGGGCCTCATTCTTGATGGGAAGCTTCATCGCGGTCACAATGCCCTGGGAGGAGAAGGTGGACATATCATTATCCCCCATGAGAAAAAAAGACTCTGCTCATGTGGTGGACTCAATCACCTGGAAAGTTTTCTTTCCGCTAAAGGTATCAAGCAGACAATCCATGAACTGATTGGAGAAGAATGGACCATTGAAAAGCTGGGAATTGAATTCCGAGGTGGCAATCTCAGAGCGGCCACCATCATCAATACCATTGCTTTTGAGCTTGCCACCGGGTTTGTCACAATGGCCGTTCTTCTTGGACCGGAAGCCTTTATCATCGGTGGAGGAGTCTCTAAGCTCGGCGATTCCTTTAATCAGGTTGTCCTGAATAAGTTCAATGAACTTGTTCACTACTCACTTAAAGATAAAGTGAAAATTGTAACTGCCAGTCTTTCATCCGATAAAGGCGCCATCTATGGAGGAGCCGCTCACATCATAGATGAGGTATTCGGAAAATGATGATACCAGAGGATTGGTCTCTCGATCCCACCAACAAAGAATCCAAAAAGCTTAACGAAATGGTCAGCGCCCATGCGAGGAGGCTGCATAAGGCCCTTAGTGCTGCAGGATCAAAAGATGACCAGTATCAGGCGGTTTATGCCTTTTACAGAAAGTACTATACTCTCACTCTCTGTAAAAGTTGTGTGGCGGCCGGAATTAATAAATCACCCACTCGCGACATTATTCTCGACTTCCCCTGGAAGGAACTCAAACAGGACAGAATTTTCTGCTTAAAAATATGGGAAAAAATCAATCACTAAAGTTACCTTATCCCCTCGTTCTTGCCTCAACTTCAAAGTATCGGGGGGAACTTCTCTCGCAACTGGGCTGGCCCTTTGAAGCTGTTGCACCCGGGGTGGACGAAGAAAAGGTCAAGGCCCGGGGAAATTCACCTGAAGAGCTGGCCCTCATCCTCTCCAGATACAAAGCTGAAGCTGTTTTTGCCAGAAGACCGGATTCCTGTGTCATTGGATCAGATCAGGTTTGCACACTGGGGGGAACCATTCTCGGAAAACCTCATACCATCGAAAAGGCCACTGAACAGATTTCTTTCATGCAGGGGAAAAAACATGAGCTTCTGACTGCAGTTACTGTTATCCATCCTGCCGGCACTGAAAGCATTATCAACAGAACAACTTTACACATGCGCCCTCTTTCCCTTCGTGAAATACATTCCTATGTAGAGGAAGAACTTCCTCTGGACTGCGCTGGCAGTTATAAATTAGAATCAAAAGGGATAAAGCTCTTTCATAAAATTGAAATGAGTGACCATACTGCCATCATTGGTCTTCCACTCATTGAGCTCACGAATATTTTAATAAAGTTGGGATACCCATTGTGAAGATTTTTTCTCTCATTGCCTTGCTCTTTCTTTTTAATTGTTCCCAATTGCCTTCCAAACGAACTGATAAACTTTCCATCCTCCAGGGAATCACGAATTCCAAGGAAGTTGAATTCAGTATCGTTGCCCTCAAGGGGAGAAACCTCAGGTTTGAATTAAGAGATGAAGCAGGGGAAGTTATCCTGCCTGATGAAATCAGAGTGATATCCCGGGACTTCTCAGACTATCTCATTCATAAAATGATTTTCTCCCGTGACCCTGGGAAGGAATACAACCTCTTTGCTTTCGAGGGAGAGAATGTCGTTGATCAAAGACTTGTGGGTAAGGGTCAAAGAGAGGATGCAAAACTCAAGATAGCCGTGGCCTCCTGTCTCAACGATTTTTACGACAAGCATTTCAAGATCTGGGACACCCTCGTCTCAAAAAACCCCGAGTATCTGATTCTTATTGGTGACAATGTCTATGCCACAAATAAGGCCATCGACAAAAAACAGGATACGGATCCTGAAGTTTTATGGAATCGCTATCTTGACCTGCGGCTCAGTCTGCCTCTGTACTTTCAGCAAAAGCTTATTCCGACTCACGCTCTCTGGGATGATCACGACTACGGCATGAATGATGGTCACCGGGAATTTACCTATAAGCAGGAATCCAAAGAAGTCTTCGACGCCTTCTGGGCACAGGATCTTAGTGGAGAAAACTGGAGCAAGGGTTACGGAGTCGGAGGACTTCTGACTCTGGGTGACTTCAATCTCTACTTCCTCGATGCTAGAACTTTTCGTTCTGAAGAATCCCATGGGAAACACCTGGGGATTGATCAATCCGCCTGGCTTTATTCAAAACTTAAAGAAGAAGAAACCCCGAGTTTCATCATCAAGGGCGATCAATTCTTCGGGGGCTACCATCCTTTTGATTCCTTTGAAGGCCGTCATCCGGAAGACTTTCAGGAATTTGTGACTGAGTTAAAAAAGCTCAAGACTCCTTTTATATTCCTTTCCGGCGACAGGCATATGAGTGAGATCATGCAGTTTCCCCGGAGCCTCTTCGGGAGACCAGGCTTTGAAATCACTTCAAGCCCCATGCATGGGAAAGTCATTTCTGACACCCCTTCAAATCCGTGGAGGGTTGTCTCGGCCCTGGAAAAGGTGAACTTTACTCTGATTGATAGCCTGGCAAAAGATAACCACTGGTTTATGGATGTCACGAATATCGGGGAAAACGGGGATGTTCACTACAAGCGCGAACTGGCGGTATACATCAAAGATCTTCAGGATAATCTCAAGGAAAAAAGAAAGCGCCGTTATATCAAACGGCGCTATCGTAAGATTCGTTCAAAGAGAAGACGTTAAGGCTCTATTTTCTTTTTCTTAGTTAAGACTTTTTCAAGGTTTCTCACATAGGCCTTGGATACTTTATTGAAGAGACCATCTTCGTCCCGGGCCTTATAGTCTTTCTTATTTCTTTCATACTCAGAGAGCATTCTTTCTTTATCAGCGTCTGTCAGACCTAAATGATCTTTGCCATTGGGATCCGAGCTTCCATTGCCATTGGCCCCGTACCCGGAATCATGAGCACCATAGACACCCCCGTTTGCTCCGTCAGCAGATCCAGCATTAGCACCACCATTTAATCCAACTTCACCATTCACACCGTTTGCACCGACCTGGCCATTCTCAGTTCCGCTTCCGTTCACGTTTCCGGACTCAGTACCGCTGACCCCTGCACTTCCCGGGCTTCCGAGCATGAAAGAACCTTTTGTACCAGATCCGGCACCACCAAACCCACTGCTTGCACTGGCCGCACCAGTCTTTCCGGACTTAGAAGCAAGACTGTTTATGGTATCGTTTACTGCCTTCTCCTGAGAAGAAACATCCACACCAGCAGCTGCTGCGATAGCATTGGCCTTTTTCATGGCATCTGAGCGGATAGCAAGTGAGGCCACATCTGAACTTCCCACTCCACCGACATCAGAAGAACCTGCTGTACCAAGAGCATCTACGATAGAAGTTTTATTAATGTTACTAAGAGAACTTTCCCTCAGATTGAAAAGGAATCTCGAGCGCGTGGCCTTACCTAAGGCACCAGGTCTTAGAGCTCCATTTCCGCTCTTACCAACGCTGCCGCTGCCATCTTTACCTTTACGTCCGACTCCTCCTTCATTGAGGCCACCCTCTCCTGAAGTAAGGATTCCACTATCAGCAAGACCATTCATGACGGCCTCAATACATGAGTTCTGATCATTCCTTTTGGCAATTACTTTTTCATAGTACTTAGAAATGTTCATCATATCCACTTCAAGCTTTGCCATGAGCCTTCTTCTATAAGAAGTGGCGTTCTCAAAATAGTTTGAATAAGAATCAGTCCTTGTATAACCCCAGGCGAGGAAGTGAGCAAAGGCTTCATCATGAACTCCTTCCAGGAAGCTCTCGAACTCAGCGCATTTTTCCGGTTTATCCGGATTATCCAGACAGTCTTTCGCTTCTGTTGTTAACAGCTCTGGTTCATAAACGAAGCCTCTTTGTTCCGGTGTAGTTTTTAGTGCTTTATAAAATTTTTCAAGCTCCGGCCTAAGCTGTTTATACATATAGGTATAACTTCCGCTACCCTGACCCTGGAGATAATAAGCGGTTCGAAGATCTTTGAATCCGCCAAACAATCCAAGGAAACTACTCTTCTTTTTAAGTTTCTTTCTGGAACCGAAACTACCGTTTCTCATTCCACCGAACATCATAGGATCAAGGAGGTAATATTTTGGTCTGGTGAATTCAGCAATGGCCTCTTTTTCAGTATGTCCACCGAGGATGGCAAGAACCTTGGAGACATTTTCCCTCTTAACGATATCAGCGTTAAGAGCAGCATTACCAGTTACATCATATTGAGTGGCCCAATGGTCTTTCACCTTTGTCCAGTGCTTTGTCTTCCAGCTTCTGAGGGGCTTTTTTGTTTTATAACGGGAGCCGTGACATGGAGAATTGGAAGAACTTGTTCTCCATTCTTTCATCATCTCACTTAAACTCTTTACTTCCTGCTGGGCCGTTTTCACAGTTTCAAGCATTGATGTTTCATAGGACTGGAAGAGAAGATTCCGTCTATACATTAACATCAGGGTATCGAAACCAGAAGTTTGCCTGGTAGCAAGATCTCTTTCAGAAATCCCTTCACCGTGAACTGTAAGATGTTGGCTTCCCTCTTCTTTAGCCGCCAGAACCTGGGCAAAGTCAAATTCAATACCATTCAGCACATCAGTAAAGTTCCCAAGAATATTTTTTCGTGTTTCACGGAAGGTCACACCAATTTTATCTCTCATGGGAACCAGGACATCGAAACACTCTTCTTGCTGATTTAAAGTAATCGTTGAAAGAAACCACTCCATGGCACGAAGGGATCTCATCGCAATGATACTTTTCTGTCTGGTTTCTTCATCAATCTGGAACTGACACTGTCCCACTGGAGTAATTGTTGCCTCATTAAGAAGACCAAGAAAAACGCCATTTTTTGCTTCAGGTGTAAGTTCACAAACCCCGGATGCATTCTTAATCATTCCAGGGCCGCAGTTAACTCCCGGAGGAGCGGCTTCGCCTTCGGCAACTAAACGGCAGTTCATTCTATCGGTACAAATTCCTGCATCACAAGAGTACGACTTACATTCTCTTGGATGGACACAACTGGCACCGGCCGATTTGAAAGTTTCTATATCTTCAACTTGAGTCTCAAGGAGGATTTTTAAATCATCCCTCACTTCCTGGTCTTCATTTGAACCGGAAAGGTTTGAATAAAGCGAATCACGGGTCTGAGGGAAACATCCCATTCCCGGAGCACAGTCACTCTGAGCTGAACATCCAACCACTGATAAATCTCGCAGAACTGGCTCATCACACCGGGCAGCTGAATTGAGCTCAAGCCCTTCGCAACACTTCTGATTAAGGGCAGGTGTTTGATTGTATTGGGCACAACCTACCGTTCCTGTGGTGGTAGATTCATGCTTCATGAGATCAAAGCTTGTCTTAACACCTTCGTATCTGGAAGTCCGTAGACCGTCCCTGTAAATGGCCACGGCCTTGTTGTATCTTTCATCTTCCGATTCTTCGAGGTGAAGAGGGTTTGAAAGCACCCTATTCATTTCATCTTTATGTTTCTGATCAATCGCAGGGTCATTAAGATATTTCTGGATCAGTAGTTCTCTCTCAAGGCTAGTAAATGGCACTCTTTGAGAACTCAAGGCCCAAGCTGGAATGGTCTCAATGAAAAGAAAGATGGCCAGTGCTAAGGATAAGAATTTTCTTGTACTTTCCATAAAATAGTTCCTGATATATGGAGATTCTCTTTATGCCCATATTTTAACAGTAAACCAGTACTTATATATTCCGGAAATAAATACCAAAGGACCAAGCCTAATCATTTATAGGACTTACACCACCAGTATGTTATGGTAGTAGACCTAGGACATTGGCAGGAAAATGAGGCGATTATGGCCGAGAACGAAGGATTGTGGGGAAGAGAGACAAGGCACTTTCACCTCCTCACTCCAGATCATGTAATGGAAGCAGCAGAACTTTTTGGAAAAAGGCTCTCTGGAAGGGTTATGGCCCTGAACAGCCTTGAAAACCGGGTCTACGATGTGGAGCTTGCTCAAAGCGTGGATTTTGGAAAAGGATTCAGCACCACTAACATTATTTTGAAGTTTTACCGCCCAGGACGATGGTCAAATGACCAGATACTTGAGGAGCACCGTTTTCTAAGTACCCTGACGGAATTTGAAGTACCAGTAGTTCCACCCATTGAATTTAATAATCAAACTCTCCACCTCCACGAAGAAACCAATTTATGGTTTGCCCTCTTCCCCAAAGTTCAGGGAAGACTAAAAGATGAACTTTTAAAAGATGAGATTGAGCAGGTTGGTAGGCTCATAGGAAGAATTCATAATATTGGATCCATGGGTAGCTTCACACATCGTCTGGCCCTGAATCCCATGACCTTCATTGAGGCCAACAGAGAGGCCCTCCTGTCAGTGAAACCAGTTGAGCATGCGAGTTTCACCTACTACGTAAAACTTCTGGAGCAACTTTATCAGATGCTTGTGCCCCTCTTCGGTGGTCTGCAAGTACAAAGAATACATGGAGACTTTCATCGCGGAAACATTGTCTGGACCTCAGCGGGTCCCATGGCGGTGGATTTTGATGATTGCCTCACTGGTCCCGTTGAACAGGATTTATGGCTCTTGTTTCCAGGGAAGGATTCCTACAGTCTGGATGACCGGGATAGATTTTTATCGGCCTACAAAGAAATGACCAGAAAAGATTATCTCAGAATGAATCTCACCGAGGCCCTTCGCACGATGAGAATGGTCCATTTTAATGCCTGGATAGCCAAACGCTGGGAAGACCATTCATTTCAGAGAGTATTTCCACAATTCACATCCGCTAATTACTGGGATCAGGAACTCATCGATCTGCGGGTGCAGATGGGACTCCTTCAGGAGATGGGACAGAGTTAAACTTAAATTCGCTCTCTAAGAGTGAATTGCTCTTTACCAGATAGTGCTTCGAGCGATCATCCGGGAAAACAAGTTTTCCCGGATGCCACAACGAAATCCAAATCAATTTAAGATAACTCGTGTATTGAGGCGTGAGGATGAGAAACTATTTTAATATCAGTCCTGCCCTTCTGCGAATTTGCAACCAATCTTGAATTCAATCTGGGTATCATAAATCGGCCGTTGGGACATGACTTCGCCAATAAGAGGATCGTCCAGATCATATTGCTCAAAGCCCATAACTCGGATTTTTGCGCCCTTCGGGAAGAGATGTGAATCCATAGTCACAAAGCCGATACCACCCTGGGATAAATCGAACAGTCTCAGAAGGTGAACTTCCTCACTCGATTCTGACATAACCTTCACCCATTTATCCACTTTCGGTCTTGCTCTGGGTGATTCTCTTTTGTCGGCGTACAATTTGTCTTCTTCATCGAGGCTGATGGGATTAAATTCGTTATTCAGGAATTCCTGGTCCCTGCTCGAGCGCTCTTTCATGGATTTTACAACCATGTAATCCGGCTTTGGATCGTCATCTATCTTCAGACGTTTTACTTTCCATACCGGAGAGAGATCTACGCCACTGGACCCTTTGATGAATGTGACATCAGGATCTTCGAGGAGCTTGATTTCCTCAGGAACCTGAACGCTGAAAACACTTTGCTTTATGTCCGCAATATCAGACTTAAAAATAAACTGCCCGTCTTCTGAATAGCAGTAGAGCGGGAGGTTCCCATTGATCTGGTGATTTTTTGAAAGTTCAAAATGGAGTAGTTTGGTCTCGAGGTGAAAAGAATTAAGACGCGAGCGAGAGACATTGCGCTCACCATTTTCGGTCAGTTGCCATACTACAACAGAACAGTTGTTTGTCTGTAAATGCTTAAAAATCTTCTGGTATGCGAGGAAACCAGAATCCGACTTAATTACTCTCATTTTCTCTCAAAAATTTGCCTAACCGTTTCAAAAAATCTTAGCATATATATAAGGATTCAAAAAAAGGATTTTTTACGTGCAAAGGATTGTACTCTTCCTGTCTCTCTTTTTTTTATCATTCCCAATACACTCCCATGAACTGCAGTCCGTAACTCAATACGTGAACCTGCGGAAACAGAATGAAGCCGGTTTACAACAGGACCTTATCGCTCGT
Source organism: Bacteriovoracia bacterium (assembly GCA_046566385.1). Classification (GTDB taxonomy): domain Bacteria; phylum Bdellovibrionota; class Bacteriovoracia; order Bacteriovoracales; family Bacteriovoracaceae; genus Peredibacter. The sequence goes on from JBKHWS010000001.1 coordinate 167,805, forward strand.
TTTAAAATAAATCGTAAATTTGATATCGGCGCTCAGGGAACTTATCTTGAACGTTTTGACTTGTATGAAGATCGAGTGGGAGCTTTTGTTACGGCCAGACCACTGGAAGGCTGGACTTTTGAGGCCCGTTATCTACAGGGAATGGGTAATAGAATCCTGCCGGAAAAAGAATTAAATTTATCTGTCTATCATTCCTTCGCTCTGGGCCTTTCGCCTTTTCTCTATTACCGTGACGCCCGCTATTCCCTCACCCACCTGCATGCTGTGAACGTGGGAATGGAAATTGAAAAAATTCCAAACCTCATTATCATCCCTTCTTTTATGGGGGGGAAGGCCACCTTCAAAGATCCTGCCGAAACTGAAAGTGTTTACAGCTTCGGCTTAAGGGTCATCTGGTACAAAGAAGCTCACTGCTCGTTTTCCGCTTTTTCCTATAAAGGCAAAGAGGCTTCGCAAGCAGTTATCGGGAGATCGTCTGAGCTAGTGGATACTCTTTCTGGTGGACTCTCCGCCGCCTGGTATTTCTCCCCTGAATGGCGGGCCGAACTGGTCTTCGATCATACTGACTACGATGAATTACAGACAGAATTTCATACAACAACCCTTAATTTGAGCAGGATGTTCTAATGGTACAGGAAATCAGCCTCCTTCTTTTAAAATCTGTGGCCTTTTATTTTATCACTATCAATGTAGTGTATGGCGTTCTCCTGATCCTTTCTTGGTTAAAGATTAAAAGCTTTAACCGGACGACTGAAGTGAGCGAGATCCCGCCGGTCTCATTCCTGGTTCCGGCCTATAATGAAGAGACACTGATTATTGAAACTATTCAAACCTATCTCTCTCTTCCGCAGGAGAAAAAAGAAATTATCATCATTAATGATGGCTCACATGATCAGACCATGAATCTTTTGAAGATTATCTATCAGCTGAAGAAAACGAATGATCCATCCGGAAGTCTCTATAAATCCATTACTCATCCCGAGCTCCAGGTTGTGGAAGCTCCCCATTCAGGAAAGGCGACGGCCCTTAACTTTGGGTTAACTTTTGCACGCTATGATCTCGTCTGCACAATGGATGCAGACACAATACCGACGGCCAGAGGAGTTGAATCATGCCTCAGGGCCTTTGCCTCTGATAAAAATCTCATCGCTGCTGGTGGTGTCATTCAAGTCCTTTCAAGCCAGGTATTGAAAGATAATTCCCCCCTAAGAGAAAGAGCGAAGGAATGGCTGACCTCCTTTCAGCGGATCGAATATTTAAGAACTTTTATCTGCGAAAGATTGGGCTGGAGCTTTCTTGGTTCAACGATTCTAATTTCAGGGGCCTTTTGCATGGTCAAGAAAGAGGCCATCCAAAAAATTGGGGGCTTCAGTCCCCGCTCTATAACAGAAGATTTCGATCTCATCGTAAGACTCAGGAGGGCGTACCAGGGAAGAAAGCACAACTTCAAGATCCTTCCGGTCACCACCTGCTACACTCAGGTCCCAAGAACACTGAAGCACCTATCCAGACAAAGAATGCGTTGGCAGATGGGTCTGGTGCAGACGCTCTTTCAGAACGGTTCTCTTTTTCTTCACCCGGGGCATGGATTTCTGGGTCTCCTGGCCGTTCCCTACTTCTGGCTCGTGGAGGCTTTCTCACCGGTCATGACTCTTGCGGCCTTTATCGCTCTCCCCTTTTGTCTTTTCTCCGGATGGCTTGAGAGCGGATATGTCGCTCTCTATCTGTCCATTGGTCTCGCTTTCAACCTTGTGATCACGTTCCTGGGTCTTTATCTGGATAACAAATACGTCTCCCGTCATAAATCCTGGCCCGTCATGAGAAGCCTCTGTGAAACCATTCTTCTTCATTTTGGTTACAAGCAAATCAATGTCTGGTGGAGGCTCCTGGCCTTAATGAAAAGTATGACCAGGGCCTATAGCTGGGGAGAAAAACCACGAGTGGAAATCATTCATCAGAACTATTAAAAAATAAAAGCCTGCTCTCCCACTTCTTGGAGATTTTTCTTTCGGAAGGAGAAGAAAAGGCTTTCTTCCTGTATCCTTGTCGATTCGGATCCTGGGCAAGTTCAATCTGCTGATTCACTGTATGTCGGAAAACTTCCATCAAATTCTCTTCTTTCGACAAAGTCTCCTCGACGCCCATCCTATTTAGATCCAGGAGAACCTGGTGAATGGACTCAACTGTTGAAAGGCAGCCAGGTAAAGGCTGGTGTTTCACCTTAAATTCAGATTCTCTTTTCGTATTAAAACTCACTCTTGGAAGGTGATGAAGAGAAGTGGATAACTTCATCATCTTTTTAGCACAGGGCCAGGTACCGTCAATGACAATAAACTGCGGTCTTTTCAGGAGCTTGATTTTTAACTCATCTGTTCCAAGATCAATCGTCTCATACCCCGGATAAAGAAGATAAGTCTCATAGTCAGAGTCCTTCAGAATTTCCTGAAGGCGAAGGTTCTCATCAAAATTAATATCAACGATGATTTCAGAATTATTTAGAATCAGATGTGAGAACCTTCCGGTCCCTACTTTCTCTTTTTTAAATTCCATGGGGTGCATGAGGATGATGAAACGGGAGTTTGTTTCAAAGGGCCTGAGCTTTTCACAGACACAAGTAAGAAGTCTTCTGCGGCACTTTAAGCAAAGGTTCATGGCCCGGTTATCCGCCTGCAAGTTTTACCTTAAACCCAACTTTCTCCAGATAGGCTTTTATTTTTTCCCGGTGATCGCCCTGGATCTCAATGCGATTGTTCTTGAAAGTTCCGCCGGTTCCGCAAAGACCCTTCAGCTTTTTCTGGAGATCATTGAAGTAAGACTCGTTATCAGGAAGTTCAAAAACTACTGTCACATTCTTTCCTCCCCTGGCATTCTTCTCCAGGCGGATTTTCAAAGTGTGGGCCCCCGGGACCATGTCAGATAATTTAGGACAGGCGCAGGGATGTTTCCCACATTTAGGACAACGCTTTTTGAAATTAGGATCATCAGAATAAACAATTTCGTAATCAGACATGGGGGTTATTTAAAGATTGACTCATCCATGAGTCAAGAAATTAGTTCCCCCGGAGCTTCCTGCTAATTGAAGGCCGCACTTGAAAAGAGGGTTGCTCCCATTGAAAACAATCCCAGACCTAGTAAGAGTAAAACTTTTTCCATTCTGCCTCCTCTTTCCCGGACTAGAAACTATCCACTCCAGTAGAGAAAATCACCTTACTTTTGCTGCCAGTCAGAAATTGTAGGCCCACGAGATGTGATTATGCTAAGATAGGGTATGCCTCGTTATATTCTTTTTCACAAACCCTATGGAGTTCTTTCACAGTTCACCCCCGAAGATGGAGCAAGATCCCTTGGAGAATTCAATCTTCCTCCGGATGTTTATCCTGCCGGACGACTGGATAAAGACTCTGAAGGCCTCTTACTCCTGACAGATGATGGACCGCTGATTGAAAAACTCCTGAACCCGAGGAATGAGAAACCCAAAACCTATTGGGCCCTGGTTGAAAGAGTTCCCAGCGCCGAGGAACTGGAAAAGATGAGAAAGGGCCTTAAGATTGAAGATTATGTCACACGGCCCTGTGAGGTAAAAATTCTTGATCCTCAACCGGATGTCCCCCCAAGGGATCCTCCTGTCAGAGTCAGAAAAACAGTGGTGGATATCTGGATAGAAATCAGAATAGTTGAGGGAAAAAACCGTCAGGTGCGAAAAATGACAGCGGCCATCGGGCATCCAACTCTCAGGCTTATCCGGAAAAAGATTGCGGGTCTGGATCTGGGGAATCTTGCCCCTGGTGAATGGATGGAAATACCAAAATCAGAAATTCACTTCTGATGATTTTTCTTTCTGTCCTTATAGCTATCAGCCTTATTCAACTGGCCCAATCCTAACCCATAGCTTTCCATGACTTTAAGTTCATTGAGAGCACCGGTGGAGGACATGTCACCATTTAAGAGTTTCAGATAAGTCAGAATCTTCTTGTTGATTTCCTGGGTTGATTCATTGAGTGCCTCAAGACGGAATGATCCCACTCCTTTCTCTTTGAGTTCTTTCACCAGAAAGCCCGCCGACTGAGGAGTTGCTTTAAAAAAAGTATTCCGGCATTCCTGATCGGCCTTCAAGAAATGCATGTTCCCGTAGGGATCCTTGAGCTTTACTTCATGTTTTTCACAGGGCTTGCCACAATCTTTGAATGAAGACCCCTTTGAAAGGAAGGCAGCAAACACACAGTGTTCCATGTGAAACTCAGGCATGTACTGATGAAGGGTGACTTCAATTTTTGACGGATCAGAATAAGAGATCATATCCAGAAGTTGATCCTGGTTGAGATCATAGGAAACATTAATGGTCTCAAGCCCCTTCCCGGCAAGATACTCAAGTGAAAGGGAGTTTGTGACATTGAGTGAGAAGTCCCCGATTAGTGGAATGTCGGTTTTGGACTTGAGGTACTCTATCGCTCCGAGGTTTCTCACCAGAATAAGATCAGGAGAGCAGCGGATGATGGTGTTAAGATTGTAGTACTCGGATGGTTTTAAGATTCTTGTAGTGGCGATCCCCGCCTTAAGACCCAGCCCTTTAATGAGTTCAACGGAAGAAGCATAGTCTTTACCGAATTCAAAATCGAGGATCACACTTTTGATCAGTTCTTTATAGGGAAAGAACTCACTGAAGGCCTTGTGAAATCCTTCCACCTGAACCTTTGATCTCAGTAGAATATTGAGACCTGGTTTTGCTTCTAAGTTTCGCTGCATTGGAGAAAGAGCGTAAGTATGAACGTCACTTTTTCGTCTGGTCCTTTCCTCATTCATTTTCTGAACCAGTTTACGTCTTAGCTCTTTAAGCTCCTTGTGATTCAAAAAAAGACCCGGCTGAACCTGGGCATTGAATTCATTCAGCACGTAAGCCGTAGTCCCCAATGAAGAAAGCTCATCACAAATCTGATCTGCCGTAACTGGACGCTCTTTTGCCTCTGTCAGTGGTGACTGGGAATAAACCCTCACTTCCCTTCCCTCAGGATCTTTCACAGAGACAATTAGCTTTTCACCAATTCTTCCTTCAACAAAGAACTTCAGCGGAATTCTTTTTTGCCGCTCTCGGGTCGTCCATCCTTTCTGGAGATCAGAAAACAACGATTCATTAGAATTAAGATAGACTTTCATTCCTTTTTCCAGCGGAAGGTTTTTTTGCAGAAGCTCCACTTCAAAATGGCCCCCTGTCTTAGAGACAGAAAAGATCTTGGAACCACATTCTTCCTTACCTGCAAAGAGAAGTCCCATTCCCGCCTTGAGTTCAGTCCCGGAAAAAACAATCACGGTTTTTTTCCGGACCTCCACAACTGTTCCTGTTTCCAGCCCCCGATGGGAACTAAAAGTTCCATCCACGAGCTTCTGATGATCCACGCCGTGAAGCCATCCGCTGAAGAATCCCCGGGAATAAGTTGTGGCGAGTTCTTCCGCTCTTCTTCTCGCATTCACCGGAGCACCATCAAGGACCTCGCGGTAATTTTTTGCGGTCGCGGCCACATACTCGGGGGTTTTAAGTCTCCCTTCCACTTTGAATGAATTCACTCCCAGCTCTCTTAAGGCAGGGACTTCTTCGATTCCCATGAGATCCTTAGGACTCACGAGATACTTTTTATTTCCAAGATCCTTCTTAACGTCATCTACATAAAGCTCATATTCGAGTCGACAGCTTTGAGCGCACTGGCCCCGGTTGGCACTCCTTCCACCAAGTGACTCAGAAGTAAAACATTGTCCGGAATAGGCCACACAAAGAGCACCATGGACAAACACTTCAAGTTCTTTATCAGTCTTCTGGCGGATGAGCTTTATTTCAGAAAGAGAGTTCTCACGGCCAAGGACAAAACGATCTATCTTAAGATCATCAACGAATTTAATGGCATCAGGATTGGTCACCGTCATCTGAGTAGAGGCGTGAATCCTTTGATGAGGTGCCATGGTGCGGATCAACTTCGCTAGTCCCAGATCCTGGACGATGAAAGCATCGGGCCCCATAGGAAGGATTTTCTCTAAAAGCTCAATGACTTTGGGAAACTCATTCTGAAAGATCACCACATTGAAAGCGAGATTCACCCGGACACCATAGAGGTGGCACAAATCGATCATCTCCTTTAATTCCTCGAGACTAAGATCAGCAGTTCTTCCCCGAGCATTAAAAAAAGGAACTCCAACATAAATAGCATCTGCTCCATGATGCAATGCAGCTAAGCACATTTTCATGTTCCCGACAGGGAGAAGAAGTTCTGATTTCATGTTTGATTCCATAGATTTTGCTGTTTTAACGTAAAGTGACAGCACTTGGCCATGCTGACGGGGAATTAAGGTTAAGTGAAATTTCGTTTAGGAAATTTTTACTGTATTTCATGAAATCCGATTAGGCCTTCTAATCAGTTATAGAACCTTAAATTCCACAAAAAGCAGACCACTATGACTTTTAAGATCCTAACCCTTTCCCTCGCCCTCTTTTTTACTCATGCTTCTTTCGGGAAAGTTATCCAGATCCTCCATACCAATGATCTCCATTCCTATTTCCAGGGAACACGTGGAGGTATCGGTGGTTATGCTCAATTAAAGAAAGTCATTGATGAACTTAAAGAAGAGGCCAATGCTCAAGGCATTCCCACTCTCTATCTCGATGGAGGTGATTTTGGTGAAGGCTCTTCCTTCTATTTTGCCGATCATGGCGTGGATTCTTTAAGGGCCCTGGACATGTTGGGTGTGGATGTCACTGTACTCGGAAATCATGACTTCATTCTTGGAGGAAAGCAGTTACGTAAACAAATGAAGCAAGCAGGTCTTAAGGCCAAAATGCTTTCGGCCAATCTCAAAGGCAAACGCTGGATGGGACTAAATAGTCTCGTTAAAGATCATGTGGACTACGAATTTGACGACATCAAAGTCAGAATCTTTGGTCTTACGACAAATGAAATTCATTACATGTATCCCCTTCGCCCTTTGGGATACATCTCAAATCCCCATAAGGCCGGAATCAAACAGGCCAAGAAAGCGCAGAAGGCCGGAGTGGATTTTACCATTGCCCTCACTCACATTGGTCTTCCCTACGACATTGACCTTGTACAAAAAACGAGATCAGTAGACATGGTCGTCGGTGGCCATACCCATATTCGTCTGGGAAAACCCCAGCTCACAAAAAACCTTGAAGGACGACTTATTCCCATTCTTCATGCCGGGGCACATGCGGGTTATGTGGGAAGTATGATTGTGGACATCCAAAAAGGCGGAGAGGCCCAGATGATTGATTACAAAATGATCAGCATCTTCAAGGACATGCCTCAGGATGAGGGCATGAAAAAATTCGTGGATATGGCCTATCAGAAAAGAGAATTTTATTTCGGAGGACGCTCCTGGGATGAAGTGATCGGCTTTACGGAAATTCCCCTTTCCGGAAACTACAACGGACAAGATACTCAGATGCGCACTTGCTGGTCGAGGCATATCGCCAGAATTACCCGAAAGGTGGCCAAGACAGAACTGGGACTTCAGTTTGACGTTTTCCAGGGCGAGCAGATACCTCCGGGACCTGTGACATTTGGTGATATCGTGGACAACTTCCCACACTTCAGAAAATGGGGTGATGACGGCTGGAACGTCTCAAAGGCAAAGGTCTCCGGGTTTCTCCTGAAAAAAATCCTGGAACTCCTCGCGAATTCTGAACTGGGACTTCAGGTCATGATTGATGGGATTAAGGCGAAAGATCAGAGACGGGGAATCACAGTGAATTTTGATCCCCGGGTGCATGATATCCATGAAGCAATGATTAATGGAGAAAGTCTTAAGGCCCTTCGCTACTACACCATTGCCCTTCCTTCAGAAGTTCCATATGGGATGCTGAAGCTCCTGAACGTCTTTGCGTTCAACCTGCTTCATAATCTCAGGACAGTAGAAGATTCTTACTACTGGCCTATGATTGAAAACTACATCAAGGAAAACACTCCCTTGAAGTGTCTTGAGGATTAAAACTGCTTGGTCTGAAGTAGCACCAGTGTACAGGCATTTTCAACTTCAATGCCATTGGCCTCAAGGGATTTTGTTAACCTGGGATTTTCCGCTCCCGGGTTAAAGATCACTCTTTTGGGATGAACTGCAATCATGTCTTTTTCATACTTATCTGAGATAGCGGGATTAACGTAAACAGTGATGGTATCAATTTTCTGTCCCGCAAGGTCCCCTAGATTATGAATGACTTTGTGGCCCCTCACTTCTTCTTCCCGTGGATGAACAGGTATTGGTGTATGACCGAAGTTTTCGAGCATTTCCATGGCCTTATAGGCATACCTCTTAGTGTCACTGGATGCTCCGATTACTGCTACAACTTCCATGGCCTCTCCTTAAAAAAAACGCTAAAATAACTCTTAAAAAGAGAGTCTATTATGGCGTTCATTACAAAAACATTTTACTCCCAGGAAGACCTCAAGAGTCATCTCAGGGCGCATCATCCTAGTTTTTATTTCTCATCAAAAACCTCAACTGTTATCCCTTACGATAAACTTGATTCACTCCTTCCCTGGAAACAGGAAAGTGATTTTTACCTCTGTGACTTGTCCAAGCTTCCCTCGCATATGGAAGTGAAGCCTGATGGAAATCTGGTCTTAAGAGGTTCTGTTTCCTGGGAAGAGGCCAAGAAATTCCTGAAGTCCAAAGGCAGGAATCTTAAAACCTCTCCGACTGAGCAGCTTGCTCTCATAACCGCCGGTATAGCCACTTCCTGCACAGGTGAGCGCTGTTTTGCTTTCGGGAACATGCGCTCCCAGGTTGTGCGGTTAAAATACCTTGATTACAACGGTGAGGAAAAAGAACTTCACCGGGAAGAAGAGTTTAAAACAGCTTCACCTGCCATTCGCTCTTACCAGGATGATTTCCGTTATTACGAAACCTTCAAGAACGCTCCTTACCCGCGGTTTGAAAAGGCCATTGATCTCATGATTGGTACTGAAGGCCAGCTGGGTCTAGTGACAGAAGTTGAAATTGAAACTACTGACGATGAGCCTGTGAACTATGTCTTTATGCTACTTCCAAGATGGGAAGAAAACATGGAACCCCATCTGGAGATCTATCATGCGGTTCAGCCTCATAGAGAGAGTATTATTTCCTGTGAGCTCCTGGATTCAAACTGCATGAATTATCTTAAAGAAGATGAGCGCCTTGGGAGTAATCAGGATGTCATTTTCCTGGAAATCAAATCCAGTAAGTTTGAAGACATCTACGGAAACGTTTTATGCTCACTGGAGAAGACTTCTCCTGACGATGTTTACGAGATTTCTGAATCAAAATTCCACAATGTCCGGGCGGGAGTCCCCCGTGCCATTTTCGAGGAAAACTCGAAAATGGGTGTGGTTAAAGTCGGAACAGATGTTCAGGTTTCAACAGAGCACTTTCCAGAGCTTCTGAACTTTTATCGGGAAGCTTCTAAGATCGGTGTCCGTTACTGCCTCTTCGGCCACTTCGGGGACGCTCACCTTCACTACAACTACATGCCGAAAAAAGAGGAAACCACCAGGTGCCTGGATGAATTCCTGAAACTTTATGACCTGGTTTTAAAGTGGAAAGGTTCTCCTTTTGCTGAACATGGCATTGGTCTCATTAAACAAAAGTACATTAAGAAGTTTCACGGTAAAAACCAGCTGGATCTTTTCCGGGATCTTAAAAAAGAACATGACCCTTTCAATCAGTTCTTTCCTCAGGGATTTATGAGTGGAGAGCAATGAGAGCGATTTCTTTACGGTGACTCGGAAGATACTTTAAATCCACTTTTTCAAAACCAAGCTTACGGAACTTTTCCCGGACTGTTGCCACAACTTCCAGGTGTTTCAAATCGTTTATCTTGAGCGTAAGAACGAGACCCCTGGGTGAAAGAAAAGTCAGAAGCCGGAAAACTTCTTTCAACACAACTGTTGGGGGAAGATTAATATCTGAAATTATCCAGTCGATATCACCAATAAAATCTTTCTCCGTCAAAGTTTCGAATGGTTTCCGGATGTGTTTGAAGTCAAATTTCTTTGCAACCAGGGGATCCATGTCTGCTGGATCCACACCGAGAACTTTCATATCTTGTTCCAGAAGAAATAAACTCGCTCCTCCCGGAGCAGACCCCAACTCAAGAACTTTTTCCTGGTGCTCAAAAGGCAGATCGAAGGCCTCGTAAGCTTCGGCCAGTTTAAAATAGGCCCGGCTAGGAACATCCGACCTATCCGGAATGGAACTCACTTCCCCGGGAGTCTGAAAATGATCTTGCCTTAAGGTATAGGACCCCATCCAGAATTCATCTTCCCCGGCCATGATAACCAGAGTAACGGTTTCACCTTTTTTAAACAAAGATCGATCCGAAATTTCCTGTAAATCCTGGGGGATAACAAATTGGTCCTTAAGGGGATAGACCCAGGCCTTGGAAACTTTTAGTTCCTCTTTCCGGAACTTCCCATGGCAAAGGCCGGAAAGCCTGCAAAAAAGGGGATTAAATATTTCATTTCCCCCCCCTTTAAAAGTAATGAATCCAGGTCTAGAATAGCTCATTCTAAATTCTGGATAACGGAGTCTAATTTCCTCTTTGAGAAGAGGTTCTGCTTCAACATTTGTAAGTACGAAATAAAATTGGGTCATCCATCATGAATATCAAAGAATTCTCTTATAATCTCCAAAATCTTTATCAAGAAATGTCAGAAACTTTTTCTGATTATCAGAACAAGTCGGGATTAAACTGTGTCATTTCCTGCGGAGGAAAATGTTGTCAGAATCCTGAAGTCGAAGCGAGCATTTTTGAGATGCTTCCGATGGCACAAAAAATTCTGGAAGAAGGAAAGCTTGATGAGTGGGTTCAGAAGCTGGAAACTGCTGAACAGGATTTCTGTCTCATCTATGATCAGCAGTCTGGGAAGTGCACTCGCTACGAGGAGAGGCCTTCTTTGTGTCGTATGTTCGGAGTTGCCGGTTATAAAAATAAAAGGAATGAAGTTACTCTCTCGATCTGCAAGTTCATTAAAGAGAGTTATGGAGTTAGTGAAGTACAGATTACTCCCAACGAACCAGTGCCGATGCTCAAAGACTGGAGTTTTAAGTTAGGATCAGTTGATCATAGACTCATTCAGGATAAGATGCCCATCAATCAGGCCCTCTATCAAGCACTCATGAAAGTAGCGCTTTACGCACAACTCCAAGAATGAAAATAAATTATTCTACACACTGTTCTATAAATATTTTTTTAGATTTCTTATCCATGACATGATGAACTTTTATTAAGATTTAGTTAAGGGGAAGTATTAGTTTAAATTAAGTGACAATTAAGTTTGGCCATCCTAAAGTTTTTGCAAATTTCCATTTTCAATAAGGATTTGCATGAAGCTTTTTGCGACTTTTCTCTTCGTTCTCTTCTCTTTTGCGACTCTGGCCCAGGAGGATCAAAGACTCTCTGGTGGAAAATGGGCCTACTACGGTGAAGAGTTTTATACAACTCTCACTTCAAAAAAATCTCTTTCCCGAACTCTTTTTAATAAAATCTTCAATCACAACCACATTACACAGAAAGGCAACTTTGATGAAATCTCAAGTAATTGCCCTCACGGAAGCCGATGCTACCGTCACCTTTCGGTTGGCTATGATCGGGCCCGCAAGATTATGTTCGGAGAACTTGATATCAAAAGAGACGGGAACGGAACCTATGTTGTGGATGTTTACTGTGGAAAGAAATTTTACTTCTCAAATGTAGATGAAGTTTCACGAATGCACGATCGAGTGAATATCGAACATACCTGGCCCCAGTCTAAGTTCAATGGAAACTTCGGTAAGGATATGCAGAAGTCGGATATGCATCATCTCTACCTCACTGACTCTCAGGCCAACTCTGCCCGTGGCAACAGCCCTTTTGGACTGGTTCACATTTCTGAGAACCGTCTGGGAAGTGGTGAAGGTTGTGGGAAATCTCTCTTTGGAATAACTGCCCGAGGTGAAGTTTATACTCCACCAGCTTCTCACCGTGGAAATGTGGCCCGCGCCCTCTTCTATTTTTCTATGCATTACAATCTAGGTATCTCTCAGACTGAAGAGGCTATTCTTCGTCTATGGCATAAGGCCGATCCGGTTGATGAAAACGAATTAAGACGTCACGAACAAATTGCCAAATATCAAAAAGTAAGAAATCCTTTTGTTGATCATCCTGAAATTGTCGATCGTATTTCAGACTTCTAATTTTATGACTTATCAGAATCCACATAATCCCGGTTGTCCCTGGCACTCCATCACGGAGTCCCAAGGGGCACCAAACATTAAATGGTGTGAAGAAACTCTCTGCCAGTGGATTTCTGAACCTGCTAACACATGGTCAAATCTCGGATACCTAATAGTCGCCGTGATCATGACCTATCTTGCCATTAAAAAGAAAGAACCCTTTAACCTGAAGATCTTCGGGCCCATCATCTTTTTTATGGGCGCCATGTCCTTCTACTATCATCTTTCTAATTTCTACGGATCCCAGATCCTGGATTTCGTCGGAATGTTTTTTTTCGTCGGATGGGCCATTGGGATGAACTTCATTCGCCTGGATAAACTGAAGAGTGAAAAGCTAGTTCCCTTTGTCCTGGTCTTTTCATTGCTCATGACAGGAATTATGCACTGGATGTATCTGACGAATATAAAATTTCAGATGCTCGTCCTGATTTCCGGAATTATCATTCTCATCACTGAAATAGCAGCTCAAAAAAAACAGCACAACCATATGAAGTGGTTCTGGACGACTATCGGCATTCTCATCGTGGCCTTTGGTTTCTCCATTTCAGATGGACAAAGATTATGGTGCAGCCCTAAAAATCACGGCTGGTTTTCCCAGGGTCACGCTCTCTGGCATTGGACTGCTGCTATTGGCATGTTCACTATCTATAAACATTATTCACAGGAAGTTTTGTCGCTTCGCGCTTAACTCATTCTTTATAATAAAGATCATTCAATATCGACTTCTTTGAGTTAATTTAGGGCCATGAAATTTTGGTCATCAGGTGATATCCGACTAAACAGAAAAGCTTCCTTTGTGGGTTGGTTCATCCTCCTTTTTGGCTTCATCACGACAGCACTGGTCACTTCTTATGTCATAAAAAAAAATGAGCGAGAGGACCGACTAAGATTCGATTACGAGAAAAATACCATCATCAGAAGAATTGAGGCCAGTATGCAGAACTTCGAAGGGGCCTTGGTTCAGACCAGGGCCTTTCTTCTGAATTCTGAGGCCATAACTAGGAATGAACTACAAGGTTACCTCAAGGACACTGAACTTATTAAAAGGTTTTCAGGTCTTCAGGGTTTGGGTTATGCCTTGGTCATCCAGCGGGAGGAATTAAAAAGTCATGAAGAGAAAATGCGATCCATGATTCCAGGCTACAAGGTCTGGCCAATATCCTCGAGAGATTTTCTCACTTCAATTATCGTCATAGAACCTGACACCTGGAGAAATAAAAGGGCCATTGGCTATGATATGTTTTCTGAGCCGGTGCGAAGGGAAGCAATGGAGCGGGCCCGGGATCTTGATCAAGCTATACTGAGTGACAAGGTCAAACTGGTTCAGGAAAAAGAACACGAAAACCTGCCAGGTTTCCTTCTCTATCTTCCTCATTACAAAAAAGGTTCTGACATCAGTACCGTTGAAAAACGCAGAGAGAACATTCTGGGTTTTGTCTATAGTCCCTTCCGGGCAAAAAAACTTTTCAGGGCCATTCTGGAAAATATCGATACTCATCTGGACGTGGAAATTTTTAATGGAAAAGTATTGAACAAGGAAAACCTCTATTTTGACTTTGATGGGAAACCCCATTTTGATCAACCAACGAAAGACATGGAAGCTACAGAGACCATGATTTTGAACGGTCAAACTCTGACACTTCACTTTACCCCTCTGGATTCCTTTGCCCGTGCCACTTCCCCATTTAAAACTCTTGGAGTTCTTTTTGGGGGATTGTTTATAACCTTTATTTTTCTCCTGATCTTCGTCCTCGTTGCAAGACAGATGATTACGGCAACGGTGGTTGCGGAGGAAAAGGAAAAACTGCTCCAGAAAGAAAAAGAGCATGTGGCCTCAAGGGATGAATTTTTGTCCATTGCCTCTCACGAACTTAAAACCCCTCTCACTTCACTTAAGCTTCAATCCCAGTTGATGATGAGGGCCATAAAAAGAAATGATTCGGAAGCTCTTTCAAGAGAAAAAGTAGTTCATCTCATCCGGCAAATTGATCACCAGACCTCACGGCTCACAAGACTCGTGGATGACATGCTTGATATATCAAGAATAAGAACCGGAAGACTGAGAATCCTCAAGGAAGAAGTGGATTTATCTGAGATCGTGATGGAAGTTGTGGACAGGCTAAAACCGCAGTTCGTGGAGTCCACCGGTCACGTACCGGAAGTTATAATCGAAGAGAAAATCAGAGTACCTTTGGACAGGTTCAGGATTGAGCAGGTCCTCAATAACCTCCTCACAAACGCCATCCGCTACGGAAATCAAAGGCCGGTGAAAGTGACCCTTAAAAGAATAGACCATCTGGCAAAGATTGAAGTTATGGATCAGGGAATTGGAATCGCTCCCGAGAATATTCAGAAAATTTTTGAACGGTTTGAAAGAGCAGGAATGTCAGCAAGTGAAGTGAGTGGACTTGGTCTGGGTCTCTTTATCACCAATCAGATCGTCAAGGCCCATGGGGGATTTATCGATGTTAAGAGCGCCCCGGGAAAGGGTTCTACATTCACCGTTCACCTTCCAGTTTAAAGACATTAAGTGTCAAAACCGGAGAAAAAGCTCTTTTCATGGTTCAACCCTTTTTTTGTTAAAAGGTAGCGTATACCTTTTGATAATCCAAAAGGTATACGCTACCTTTTATGCAAAAAAAGGAGTCTTCATGTCCGGGTTTAATAAAGTCGTTAAGACCTATGATGAGGCGCTGGCCGGTCTTAAAGACAATATGTTTTTAATGGTCGGGGGCTTTGGTCTCTGCGGTATTCCAGAAAATCTCATTAAAAAAGTTCATGACATGGGAACCAAAGGACTCACCATCGCTTCCAATAATGCAGGTGTTGATGGGTTCGGTCTTGGTATCTTGCTTGAAAAAAAACAAGTCAAAAAAATGATCTCATCTTACGTAGGTGAGAACGCTCTTTTTGAAAAACAAGTTCTCTCAGGCGAGCTCGAACTTGAACTTACCCCTCAAGGAACACTCGCTGAAAAGATCCGCGCAGCAGGCGCCGGGATTCCAGGTTTCTTCACGGCCACAGGTTACGGAACAGTGGTCGCTGAGGGTAAAGATATAAAGATGTTCAATGATAGACCTTATGTCCTGGAGCCGGCCTTCCCGAAAGCTGATTTCGCACTTGTGAAGGCCTGGAAGGCAGATACCTTTGGTAACCTCATCTTCAGAAAAACTGCCGCGAACTTTAATCCGATGATTGCTACCGCAGGGAAAATCACAGTGGTGGAAGTGGAAGAGATTGTTGAGGCAGGTGAACTTGATCCTAATTTCATTCACGTTCCGGGCATCTATGTGGATCGCCTGATCAAAGGAACATTTGAAAAAAGAATCGAGCAAAGAACAATTAAGAAATAAGAAAGAAGGGAAAAGCATATGGCACTATCAAGAGAACAAATCGCTCAGAGAATCGCTAAGGAGCTCAGAGACGGCTATTACGTTAACTTGGGGATTGGTATACCAACTCTCGTGGCTAACTATATTCCGAAGGGCATGGACGTCATGTTCCAAAGTGAAAACGGAATTCTGGGAATGGGAGAATTCCCAACAGAAGAAACTGTTGATGCCGATCTTATCAATGCGGGAAAACAGACAGTGACTGTTGTTAAAGGGGCGGCCTTTTTCAACTCTGCTGACTCCTTTGCCATGATTCGCGGAGGACATGTGGATCTTACCGTTCTTGGTGCATTTGAAGTGGACCAGACCGGAGCACTGGCCAGCTGGATGATTCCAGGAAAGTTGGTTAAAGGTATGGGCGGGGCCATGGATCTCGTGGCCGGTGCTGAAAATATCATTGTCGCCATGTCTCATGCTTCCAAGAATGGGGATTCAAAAATCCTCAAGAAATGCTCCCTCCCTCTTACTGGAGTTGACTGCGTAAAGCTCGTGGTTACTGATCTCGCTGTATTAAGGCTTGAAGGCGGTAAGTTCCATTTACTTGAAAGAGCGCCAGGTGTGAGCGTGGAAGAAATCAAAAAGCTTACAGAAGCAGATTTAGTGGTGCCGGATAACGTTCCTGAAATGACATTTGCATAATGATGATGGGCCGCTTTTAGCGGCCTTTTCTTTTCCAAGTGATTTCTTAAAGTCATTAATTTCCCTGTTAATCTTATAACTCGTGGTCTTGCCCTTCTCTTTTTGAATTCATTTCATCTATCGCCTCCTCCAGACTTTCAGGACCAATTTCCGTAGATCCTTCCTGCTCCTCTTCAGGGAATTCCTCCCTGTCTTCATTCAAAGGGCGAGCCGGCCTTTCAAGTGGGCCTCCCCTCGTTTCATCGGCCGGAGAAAGAGAGTCTACGTTGTAATCTGTTTCTTCATCTGCATGGGCAGCAAAAAATCCGCAGAGAAAAACGAATAGAATTATTTTAAAAACCATTCACTTCTCCTTTTTTCTTTGTTGAGGCACTTTCTTTTCTTCAGTCTGACTTTTCTTCATGTTAATCGTGCTCCCTCTGAAGTAATCAGACTTATTTTTTTCAGGTGTGGGATTAGGGGCCTGGTTGATTTTTTTGATGGGAGTGGGAGTCCCAGGCATCTCTGGACTATCCACCCGGGGATTGAGCTTCTCATTTTTAACCGGCCCGGCATTCACGAGAAAAAAGAGACCGAAGATAATCAGCGCTTTCACTGAGGTTGAGTATCCGGTGAAGGCGGTTCTTCCCTGCCTGGATCCGGAACAATCTCCGGATGAGGTGGATTCGAAGGGTTTTCTGAGGGGGGAGACGAGGGCTGTGTCCCAATATCAACCTCTGGTTTAGAGTGAAGATCGCCGGTATTAATTTCTATGGGATTCCCTCCCCCTGGAATTGGGTGCGTGGGATTTGGTGATGGTTGAGGTTCTTCCATAAGTCATCCTTGACGAAGGTTCATACAATTCCCCATCTTAGAGACATATGAGCATTAGTAACTGCCAAGCGCGTGCTTCACTAAAGCAGTCATTCATTCCTGCTAAAATTCTGAGTTGTTAGTTAAGGCATGTGGAAGGGATATAAAGAGGCTCGCCATTTTGATCCAGAAGATCTGCCGGGTTTTCTCCAACCGGCTTTCCATAGTGCTTTCGGTACTTAATTCCCAGCTCTTTTCTGATGAGGTTTTCAAAGTAAACCGCACGGTATTCAACGATTGATTCAAATTCATAATTCTGGCCAGTGACTATTCCCATGTCGAGCATTCCCCGAATGGAATCAAAAGCATGATACATTTCATGGGCCAGAGCTACATCCGGGTCAAGTTTCCGTGAGACGTTGTCTGATTCAATGGAGTCTATTTCAAGATCAGGATTCCAAAGGATCTGTCCGCCCACGCCAATATCAGAAAAGTGACCACCCGGTGACATCCTTAGAGTGGAGAGAAAGGCAATGGCCTGGGCCATCTTGATTCCGCTCCAGAACCTGCCTCCCTCGATTTGGGGGTTGAAAGAATTATTGCCTAAAGAAATCACCAGTGGGAAATAGGATCCTTCAAGCATTCGCAAAAGCTTTTCACCCGAGATCATATCTTCAAATCGAAGCAGGGCCTTGACTACTTTTTTAACAAAAGGATCTGTTACCCTCGTTACTTCTGTCCCCTCTTCATCAAAAATTTTACCCCACTGATAGGTAAAAATTGTCTCTGATTTCGGTATTTTTATTTTCAGAGAATTCCGAAGGGGGTTCATGCGGAGGGGAGCATGGAAGGGGTTATATTCATCGCGGCCGTTACACTTAAGGAATGGAAGAAGGTGTCGATTCTCACCCAGTAGTTCTGACATTTCTTCATCTGTGAATGAGCGGTAGTCACTGGCCTCAAACCTTGTGATGGTGTAGTCCGTTGCCATAACGGTTACAGAAAAAAACAATGCAGTAAATGCCCCTACAACCTTCATAAACCCTTCTTCTCTAAGAGGCGGCATCCTAACAGATTTTCATTTTTCGTGGTGTTTTCCGGAAAAAATTACATTACCATTTAAGAATGAGAGTAGTCGTAAAAGTAGGTTCTCTGGCAGTTACAGATGAATCAGGAGGAGTGTCTCCTGAGAAAGTCAAATCCCTTATCAAAGAACTTGAACTTCTGAAGTCCAGGGGACTCTCTCCCATCCTGGTGAGCTCAGGGGCCATCAACTCCGGAAAAAGTTTCATCAAAAAGCCGGAAGAGAAAAAGATGATGATTTCTTTTCAGCAGGCGGCAGCTGCCATCGGGCAGCCTCTCCTTATGAAGGCCTATCTTGAGGCCCTTCAGAGTCATGGATCCCAATGCGCCCAGATACTTGTGACTCATGAAGACTTTAAAGAGCGAAAGCGCTTTCTCAACATCCGAAACACCATCAATCGTCTGCTGGAAAACAATATCCTTCCTATCGTTAATGAAAACGACACTGTTTCTTTTGAGGAGATAACGGTGGGCGATAATGATCAACTGGCAGTCATGATCACTGAGGCCACTGATGCTGGTAAGCTGATCCTTCTGACTGAAGCTGATGGACTCTATAACAAAAACCCTAAAGACCCTGATGCCATTCGCTTCGAAGTTATCGACTTTAAAGATGATTTTTCAGGTGTTAAATTTGCCGCCAAAACTTCCATTGGCCGTGGAGGCATGGATACAAAACTAAAAGCGGTCAGAAAACTCACTCCCAATGGAGTAGATGTTATTATTGGAACTTTTCTTACTGATTCACCCCTTATCCGACTTCTTGAAAGAAAGGGTGGAACTCTTTTTAAAGGCAACCCTGAGAAACAAACTTCCCGCAGAAAATCCTGGCTTTCAACAATTGTTAAAAATGATGCCTGGGTGGTTGTGGATGAAGGTTGTGCGGGTGTCATGATGAAATCCACCACTTCCCTTCTCCCTATTGGAATTAAAAAAGTTCACGGAGTTTTTAAACGGGGGGACGTGATCCAGGTAAAACATAAGAACAAAACCATTGCAGTCGGAATTAGTGAGTTTGACTACAAGGAAATGGATCTCATTAAAGGGAAAAAATCGGCGGAGATTTCGGGTCTCATAGAAAATTCACCATCTAAAGTTGCCATTCATAAAGATAACCTTCTCATCAAGAAGGATCATTGACTCATTGCTCGAAAAAAAGTCCCTTATCTCTCCCCTTCTTTGGAGATAAAATGATTCTTTTAAAAGAAGAGGAAATCTATGAGCGTCAGAGAAATCGCCCAAGCTGCCAGAAAGGCCACTATTACTCTCCAGTCCCTTCCTGAGGAACAAAGGCTCATGGCCCTGGAAGCAATTGCCGTGGCCCTGGATCATCACGTTCAGGATATTCTGACCGAAAATAAAAAAGATCTGGATGAGGGAAAGAAAAATAAATTGAGTAGTGCCATGATGGACCGCCTGACTCTCACTGAAAAATCCATTAAATCCCTCTCCGAGATGTGCAGAGATGTAGCCGATCAACCACAGGTAGTGGGAACAATTGTAGAAGAGTATGAAAGGCCCAATGGACTTGTCATTCAGAAGCAGAGAATTCCCCTGGGAGTCATCGGAATGATTTTTGAATCCCGCCCGAATGTCGTCGTTGACGGTGCCGCTCTTGCTATTAAATCCGGCAATGCCATTATTTTAAAAGGCGGAAAAGAAGCCTTTCATTCAAACAAGAAACTTTTTGAGATCATATCAAGTTCCATTGAAAGGATTCTCCCTAAAGGCAGTGTTTCACTCATTGAAACGAGGGAAGATGTGGCCGAGCTTCTGAAACTCCACCAATACATTGACCTCATGGTTCCAAGAGGAGGCAGCTCCCTCATCGAACATGTCCGGGAAAATGCCACCATGCCGGTCGTGGCCCATGATAAGGGACTGTGCCATCTCTACGTCCATGAAGATGCAGACCCATCAAAAGTCATTCCTATTATTCTGAACGCCAAGATCCAAAGACCAGGTGTATGTAATGCCCTTGAAAGTCTGCTTCTGCATGAAAGCTATTCTCAGAATAAAGAAGTGATCACTGCATTAATTGACGCCGGTGTTGAAGTCCGGGGATGCGAGAAAAGTCAGAGGCTCCATCCTGATGTAAAACTTGCAACTGAAAAAGACTATGATACGGAATACCTCGACAAGATCATTTCTGTAAAAATTGTTCAAAGAGAGGAAGAGGCCATTTCTCATATTCAGAAGCACTCTTCCCATCATACCGAAGCGATCCTGGCCAAAGATCCGTCTGCCATAGAAGCTTTCTTAAATAATCTAGATGCTTCGGCCTTAGTGGTTAACGCCTCTACCCGATTTAATGACGGAGGTGAGCTGGGACTGGGGGCCGAACTGGGAATATCCACTTCAAAGCTTCATGCCTATGGCCCCATGGGAGCAAAAGAAATGACGACGACCCGTTTTCTTGTTAAAGGTAACGGACAAACAAGATAAGAGGAATTTATGGCATCTTTTGATTTAGTTTCAAGAATTGACGAAATGGAATTACAAAACGCTCTGAAAAATACTGAGAAGGTCATCAGTGGTCGTTTTGACTTTAAAGGCTCTGAGGCCAAGGCGGAGTACAAGGAAAAAGAAAAGGTCATTGAAATCAAGGCCGAAGATGAAATGAAAGTGAAAACGGTCCTGGATATCCTCAGAACCAATATGGGAAAAAGAGGAATCGGATTTCGTGGCATGAAGGAATCTGAAATTGAGAACTCCGGTCTCAAGAATAAGAAGATGACTCTTTCTCTCACAACCGGATTTGATAAAGACGCTCAGAAACTAGTCAACAGACTGATAAAAGAGTCCGGCTTTAAGGGAAAATCCCAATACATGGATGAGAAGTTCCGGCTTGAAAGTAAGAGCATCGATGAACTCCAAAGTCTGTATCAATTTTTAAGAACTCACAAAGACATGAATTTAGAACTTCATATGGAAAACATGAAAAGGTAGGAACCCATGAGTATGATGGAACAGGTTAATAACGACATCAAAGAGGCCATGAAAGCAAAGCAACAGGAGCGTCTTGATGCTCTTCGCATGCTGAAGGCTGAGTACATTAAAAATAACACTGCAACAAAACCCACCGATGAACTGTCTATTACAGTTGCCCACGCGAAACGCCTTCAGGATTCTCTTGAGATGTACCAAGCAGGCACCCCTGCTCACGATAAAATCGTCAAAGAACTAGAAGTCATCAAGGCCTATCTTCCAAAACAGCTGGAAGAATCTGACGTCGTGGCCATGATCAACGACATCAAGGCAAAAGGTGCTAAGGACATGGGCTCCATTATGAAAGAGCTTCAACCTCAAATCAAGGGCCGCTTTGACGGGAAACGTGCTTCTGATCTGGTTAAGTCAGCTCTTTAAACATGGCGATTCAGGATTTCGGAGAGAAGTTTGATTTAAAGAAATTGTTTCTCGCCCGGGATACGGCCCGGGACATAACCTATGAGTTGGCCTCTCTCATTCGTCCTGGTATGATCGAAGAGGATGCCCACAAACTCTACAAGGAGCTTTGCTTAAAGTACCCGGTAGAAAAACAGTGGCATCCCCCCAAGCTTCGTTTTGGTCCCAACACCATCTGTAACTTTAAAGACCTCTCTGTTCCTTATGTTCTCAAAGAGGACGATATCTTTTTCATCGACATTGGTCCTGTTGTAGAAGGACATGAGGCCGATTATGGAGAAACCTTCTTTCTGGGATCGAACTTTGATCATAAAAGAATCTGTGATGCTCAAAAAAAAGTCTTTCGTAAAGTGACTGATCATTGGAAGAGAAACGGAGAAAAAGGATCGCTCCTCTATGAATTTGCAAAAAAATCTGCTGACGAGGAAGGTTTCATTCTAAACAGCGGGCAGGATGGACACAGAATCGGGGACTTCCCACACCATGTACATTTTAGGGGTGGACTGGCCGAATGTGAGGAAAAAGTGATACCAAACGCATGGATTCTGGAAATTCATCTTTGGCAACCGGATAAAAAATACGGTGCTTTTTTTGAGGATATTTTAAGTGACCAACTCTAAGAAAATTGTTTCCGCTTGTCTGGCAGGTTTTCACTGCCGGTTTGATTGTGGTTCAAAAGAACGGGAAGACATCAGGAAGATGGTTGAATCAGGAGAGGCCATAGCTGTCTGTCCTGAGCAGATGGGCGGGCTCTCCACTCCCCGGGAACCATCGGAAATGGTTGGCGACAAGGTTTTGTCTCAATCAGGCAAGGATGTCACAGCGGAATTTGAACTCGGTGCCAGGGAAGCCCTGAAAATGGCCCTCATGGTGAATGCCACTGAGGCCTGGTTGAAATCCAAATCACCAAGCTGCGGTTGTGACAAAATTTATGATGGAACGTTTTCCGGGAATCTTAAAGAGGGAGATGGTGTCTTCACTAAACTCTTAAAACAAAAGGGTATCAAAGTTCACTCTGTTGACTGATCACTGCATTTTTTTACAGTCCCATCCCTGAAGAGCATATTCTCCAAAATATTTTTTCCCATCTTTACTGCAACTCCAGACTCCTCGCTCACCACGACTCTCAGGATTTGTTGTCACCGGAGGAGGACGCTTGCCTCTGTCGTCAGTGATGAACTCCTGAGAACCTTCTCTAACTTCCCAGCATTTTCTGGAGGATGAAAAAGAACCGTTGCTCCTTACCGGAGAATTCTCATAATAGGGGGCCGAGACTGACATTGAAAGACTTTTCCCTTTCGGAAGAATAGCTGACACTCCCATGGATTGGTGCTCCATCAGTTCTGTAAGATTTTCCGCGTTCACCCATCCATCATCATAGATGTCCTGCCAGGATTTCCCGTAGCTATTCTGAATCTTAAACTGGAGCTCGCATTTCAATTTATCACAAACGTGTCTTTGCCCTACGATGGTGGCAGAATGGTAGCCATCAAAACTTGCCTTAAAAGAAGCTTCCACGGGAACACCCGCAGAGAGTGACCTGAAGATAAAATCCCTGAACCCTTTGAAGGATTTCTTTTCATTATATTTTGGAAATGTATGAAGAGTGTAATCAGGATAGGACGTGGCCTCTTTTAGACAGCTCTTAGGAACCAGCAATTGGTAGCGGAGCTCCTGCCATTCAAGTCCTTTCCCTTCGTTAAGAACTTTCATGATATCCTGAATATTCTGATTAATTCCGGCCTCGACAAGTTCATTGGCCCAGCAACTCTTTTCCTCAAAGGAAGCGTTTTGCTTGAGACGTCTTGAAATGTAATAGAAGTAGTCTGCTTCATCTCTTTCTGAATCTGGCAGTGTGAGTTTTTTTCTCTCTTCCTTTTGATACTGATCCAGCTTTTTCCAGTCGTCATACTCAGCACATTTTTCAGGGGCAAGTTTTTTAGTATCCAGGAACCTCGACAAGACGCTTATTGGATTACCACCAATGTCTATTCTCTCTTCACTCCTAGTGTGATTGAAGCGTGCCAGATGAAGAACTGACCCCTGCTTATCATAGCAAGATGACGGATCCGGAGAATTTGAACATCTGAGATGCTCCAGAAGAAGAAGGCTTGAGTGAGCATAACAAAGGCCATATCTTCCCTGGTCTCTTAAGGGAGGAAGATTTTTAAGTTCAATATTACTTTTGTCACATACGGGTTCATATCCAATTGGTTTGATCTTGTAGGGATCCACGGCGAAGGCGAAAGAGGAAAAAAGGAAAACAAACCAGAGAAGCTTCATTTCTTCTCCTTTTGATTTCTCTTAAAGTAGTCCCAGCCAAGGATGTAGGAGTTGTCTTTAAAAACACAAACCCCGTCCTCATCTCCGGACTCTCTTTTTCCCACTATGTACTCCCCCTTCTCCTGTTCACAAAAATCAGAAGCGGGATGACCTACATACTTACCATCAGCTTTCTTCGTTTTTAATTCAGCTCTTTGTAAGGCAAGGCAATTTGATTTAAGGCAATTTTCACTGACCCGGACATTTTCTTTTTGGTGAAAACGATAAACTTTATCCTTCGTTTGGATAGTGAGACCCTGCGATTCATTTGACCAGGCAATCGACTGCAACAAAACGAGGATGACAAAAAGAAATTTCATATCTTCTTTATCGTCTATTCGGGACTTAAGCTTGAGGGGGAGATGAAGGGATAACTACTGGAAAAAGTACTAAAACGCCACAGAGGCCCCGTGGAGGGGCCTCTTATTTAACTGCAACTTTGAGTCGCCGGTATGAAGTGTGCTGAAGAACGAGACTAGTAACCATCATTGACATCAGACCACCTAAAACAAACATCATTTCCATTTGATTCTCTCCTTGTTGGTCTCTTTTCATCCTGAAAATCTTTTAGAGTCACCATCCTGGCGGCCCCGTTGTAAATCTATAAAGCAGGAATCGTGCCAAAATCATTCTATGCAATTCAGGTATTTAGTGTGGTGTCTTGCAGGGAAAGTAACCCTTAATTGTCACTACCTATGAGGTCACCATGGCACCATGAAAGAACTACCAGGCAAAAAAAAAGGCCTCTCTGGGGGGAGAGGCCTTTAACCACAACACGAAGAGAAGAATTAGGGGTTACTTCCTTCGGGAAAAAATTTTTTGAAACAGGAGTGAGAAACTTACTGAAGAAACCATGACTGCTGCCAGTACAAGTATTTCCTCTTCCATTTTTTCCTCCTTCTTTCCTTTAATAAAAATTGGTTCATCCTTGAACCTGGCGGGTCCTGCCTAAACCGGGCAATCCATGGACTCTCACCGCTCTTTCCCTGAGGCTAACCTTGAAATCACAAATTCATCTTGAACTTTAAGCTCCTGCCATCCTGGTGGGAAACTTAGAGACTCGGAAATCCTTAAAGCAGCTTTCATGCCAAGTTCTCTGGTACTGAAGAATCGCAGACTTAAATCCTGAGAGTGAAATACTCGGTGCCACCGTGGCCTCTAAGTAATTGACACCAGGGCCACTGTGGGGGCAAGAAGTTGAGTCCAATTCTTGGGTGATGAATACTCAACCGACGATGTAAGCACATTTGATAAAAAAATTTTGGTGTAGGTATTGTGAAGTCAAACTTTCCATGAAACGATCTTTTTAACGAAGGGAATAAATGAGTTATTCCTTCACGCCACCAGGAGGGTGATCCAAGATGAATCCACACTACTACATCATGAAATGTAAAAAGATTCTTCGATTAGAAGGCGACGTGAACTTTTCCTCTCTTCCGGAAGAAATTCAGGAAAGAGCTCTTGACCCTGTCGACAATCCTTCTCTTGATCAGAATCAGGCCAACTGGCGTGTGGTGATTTTTCGCGATGAAATCCTCGATATAAATGAGTTCACTGAGTGGCTGAAGAGTCCCCAGGCCTTGGTGGAAGAAGTGTACGAATACGACCTGACTGCCAATTAAATAAGGCAAAAACCCAGAATTAAACTTTCTAAGTGAAATGACCGTGAGTCCTAACCCCTGAGACTTACGGTCATATGATCCTGGACCCCTGATCTGTGTGACAATGGTCGCACTTTTCAATGGAGGCCCACAGTGACATCAAAAAATAACCCTCAAGATACTTCTCGGCAGGAAATCATAAAAAATTTCATGCCCACTATTCGCTACTGGGCCAAGCACTACCACTACCAGTATCATCAGGTCCTTGAATTCGAGGACTTAGTCATGGTGGGAATCATTGGCCTTATAGATGCCATGAATAAGTATAAGAAAGATAAGAAGAATCAATTTAAAACTTATGCCGAATTCCGCATCCGCGGGGAAATCATCGATGAGCTCAGAAAACAAGACTGGATGACCCGTTCTGAGAGGAATAAACAGAAGAAGTACAAGAAGGCCAAGAACCACCTTACAGAGGAACTGGGGCGTGTTCCGACATCCACAGAGATGTCCAATGTTCTCCCCTTCAAATCAAGAGATATGATTCGGCTGGAACAATATGAAAGCGGAGACACTATCAAGCAGTACGTGGAAGGAGAAACCTTTGCGCAAAGTAACCTTGAGAACACTGAGTTCGAAAACTATGCCTTGAAGAAAACTCTCGGTGTGGTGATGGATGAACTTCCACGCACGATGAGACTGATTGTTACGTTAAAGTACTTTGAGGATTTGAATTTCTTCGATATTTCCAAAGTTGTAAATCTTTCAGAAGGAAGGATCTGTCAGCTGCATGCTGAAGCACTGGAGCTATTAAAAGAATATATCGAAAGCGAGAAGATCGATATTCTGGCAGCGTAATGAAAAACTGCCCGACTACATTAGATTAAATTCCCCATTCCTCGCCTGCTGGGTTCGCTTAACCCAGATTCGGAAAAACTCCATGAGTTTTTCTCTGACCTCTTCACCTTCCAGAATTCCTAAGGAATGGGCCATGGCCTCATAGGTGGAAACCCACTCCGCATGAAGGGCCTTCCTGAGACCGTACTCACAGGTGATTCCAGGAGGAAGCTTCACTGCCGGAAGCTTTGCAAAGCCTTCTTCCCTTTGACGAACTTTCCGTGCCTGTTGCCAGTTTCCATCAGGAACAATGAGATGGTAGGGACCTGGAAATTTTTCTTTGAAATCTTCGTTAAGTTCCAGAGCATCTTCATGAGGGTAAAGAAACAGAGGTCTTCCCGTTTTTTTCAGTATGGGATCGGCATTAAAAGTATCATGCACTCTCCCTCTGATAACAACCTCAGCATTTTCCGGAAGCATCTTTTGCGCAAACTGAGCAGTATTGGAAGTGAGTTTCAATTCACGCACATGAACGATCAAAGAAACATTGGTTTCAATCTTAAAAGGCTTTATGAATTCGCAGACACAAAAATGATTATTAACCCGGCAATTTTCACAACGGTTAACATGACCGGCGCGACGCTGGCTCATTTGATATTTGTCCGATAAGATAGTTGCAATAACATAGGCCGATCCTAAAGCATGGAGTCAAAAATGGCAAAATCTGTTTTCGATTTTACAGTAAAAGATATTGATGGAAAGGACGTGAATCTTTCCCAATATAAGGGAAAATTTCTACTGATAGTCAACGTGGCCAGTAAATGCGGGTTCACTCCCCAATACAAAGGCCTTGAGGCCCTTTATGAGGACCTTAAAGATAAAGTTGAAGTTCTCGCTTTTCCTTGCAACCAATTTGGTTCCCAGGAGCCTGGTGATCCTGAGGAAATTAAAAATTTCTGCAGCCTCAATTACGACGTGAAGTTTCCCCTCTTTGGAAAAGTCGATGTGAATGGAGATAACGCGGCTCCCCTGTATCAGTTTTTAAAGCAGGAAAAAAAGGGGCTTTTAGGCACTGAGGCCATCAAATGGAATTTCACCAAGTTCCTGGTTAACCCTGAGGGACAAGTGATCAAGCGCTATGCCCCAACAGATAAACCTGAAGACATCAAAAAAGATTTGTCTAAAATGCTCTAGTATTCTTTTTTAGATATTTCTCCTTCGAGAGGTTAGAATAATTCTTATTTTTCTCTCGAAGGAGTTCCTATGCTTTATACCGGAGAAGCCTTCCGGCTTGAATCCCTCCCTAACGACATTTTAAAAGTTGTGTTCGATCTGAAAGATCAGTCGGCCAATGTCTTCAATGCACTGGCCTTGAAAGAACTGGGTGAAGTTCTTGAAGTGATTAAAAAGCAAAAGGCCCAAGGCCTTCTCTTTACTTCAGGGAAACCAAGTGGATTTGTCTTTGGTGCAGACGTCACTGAATTCCTGGATCATTTTAAAAAATCTGAAGATGAAATGAAAAACTGGATCGCCGGGATCAACAGAATTTTCTCAGGCTATGAAGACCTTCCTTTTCCAAAAGTTGCACTGGTTAACGGTTTCGCCCTTGGCGGTGGATGTGAAATCGCTCTCACTATGGACTATCGCCTGGCCACTCCTAAAGCGGCCATTGGTCTTCCTGAAACCAAACTCGGAATCATACCTGGCTGGGGCGGAACTGTTCGCCTTCCAAGGCTCATCGGCGCAGATCACGCCATCGAATGGATTACCGGGGCCAAGCATTATAAAGCGGAAGAAGCTTTAAAATTTGGTGCCATTGACGGAATCATTGAAGACGCAAAACTCGAAGAAGCAGGGCTCAGGCTTCTTGAAAAATGCATCAGGGGAGAACTCGACTGGAAAAAAAGAGTGGAAGAAAAAAAGGGCCCTTTAAGGCTCGACCGAGTTGAATCCACCATGAGTTTTGATGGATCAAAAGCTTTTGTTGCCGCTATGGCCGGGCCCCATTACCCTGCCCCCGTTAAGGCAGTAGAGACCATGCAGAAAGCTTCACGTCTTGGTCGTGATGAGGCCATCGCCCTGGAAGGTGAAACCTTCGCTTTCTGCGCCAAGACTAAAACCGCTGAATGCCTCACTCAGGTCTTTTTAGGAGATCAATACTTAAAGAAAGTTTCAAAACAAGTGACAAAAAATGCCAAACCAACCCAGTTCGGGGCCGTCCTCGGGGCCGGGATCATGGGTGGAGGAATTGCCTATCAATCCGCATCCACCGGAACACCTGTTCTTATGAAGGATATTAAACCAGAACAACTTGATCTCGGGATGAATGAAGCAAGTAAGATCATGCTGAAAGCGGTTGAGAGAAAAAAACTCACTCCGGAAAAGATGGCAAAAATTTTGGCCAGCATCACGCCCACGCTTTCCTACGCTGATTTTTCCCATGCTCAATTTGTCGTAGAGGCCGTGGTGGAAAATGTGAAAGTGAAAAAAGCAGTTTTCCAGGAAGTGGAAAAAAACATTTCCCCGGATGCAGTCCTGGCCACTAACACATCTACCATCTCGATCACAAAACTGGCCGAAGAACTCTCCCGTCCGGAAAACTTCTGCGGCATGCACTTCTTTAATCCTGTTCACAGAATGCCACTGGTGGAAATCATCCGGGGCGCTAAGACCTCTGAGGAAACTGTTGCCAAGGCCGTTCAGTACGCCAATCAAATGGGAAAAACTCCTATCGTTGTTAATGACTGCGCCGGCTTCCTGGTTAACAGAATTCTCTTCCCCTACTTTAAAGGCTTTGTTCATCTCCTTGAAGACGGAGTGGATTTTCAGCGGATTGATAAAGTCATGGAAAAATTCGGCTGGCCAATGGGTCCGGCCTATCTACTAGACGTTGTGGGAATTGATACCGGCGTTCATGCATCAAAAATCATGGCCGACGCCTTTCCTGACCGAATGGCCTACTCTGACAAAACCATCTTGGAAGTCATGTATGAGAACAAACGCTTTGGGCAAAAGAATGGCCTGGGCTTTTATGAATACGAGACTGACAAAAAAGGTAGACCAGTTAAAAAAGTTAACCAAAAAGTTTATGAACTGATCAAATCCGTCGTGAAAAAAGAAGTGCAGCTCACAGACGAAGATATTGTGATGAGAATGATGATTCCGATGATCACTGAAGCTTCACGCTGCCTGGAAGACAAAATCGTGAACTCTCCGGTTGAAGTGGACATGGGACTGCTCCTTGGACTTGGCTTTCCTCCTTTCCGTGCGGGGGCCCTGAAGTACGCCGATTCCATCGGTCTTAAAAAGCTTGAGGAGGAATCAAAGAAATTTCACAGCATCGGTCACATGTATGAGTTCACACCTTACATGAAAGGTCTCGCTGCCGAAAATAAAACTTACTATTAACAAATTATCCAAAGAGGCAGGTTAAGTCCGATATGCATGACCAGGTAGAAAAAAGAAATTCTGTAGAGGACGCTAGAGCTGTTTCTAAGGGAATGGCACTGGCAGATCATCAACAGATGAAGAGCTTTCCACCAAACCTTGTGGATGATCTGGACCTGCCTCTTTGGTTAAAAAACATTATTCAAAAACGAGGATAGACATATGAAAAACGCAGTAATCATCGATGCCGTAAGAACGCCCATGGCCCGCTCTAAGGCCGGAAATTTCCGGAACATTCGTGCTGAAGAACTCTCTGCTCACCTCATGAGAGAGATCTTAAAGAGAAACCCTCAAATCAATCCAGGTGAAATTGAAGATATCATCTGGGGGTGTGTCCAGCAGACTCTCGAGCAGTGTTATAACATCGGAAGAAACGCTCAACTCTTAACGGACATTCCAAAAACTGTTTCTGCTCAAACGGTAAATCGCCTTTGCGGTTCATCCATGACGGCCATCCACATGGCCACTCAGGGGATCTGGTCTGGCCAGGGGGATATTTATCTTTGTGGTGGTGTTGAACATATGGGACATGTTCCAATGACCCACGGAGTGGACTTTAACCCAGCCCTTAACAAAACTACTTCCAAAGGCGCGGGCTCCATGGGTCTTACCGCTGAACTTTTGGGACGCATGCATAATGTGACCAGACAACAGCAGGACGAATTTGCGGCCCGCTCTCATAGGAAAGCTCACGAAGCAACGACCCAGGGGCGCTTTAAGGATGAAATTATACCTACTCCTGGACACGATGATCTAGGCATCCCTTCAATGATTGCTGTTGATGAAGTGGTTCGTCCGGAAACAACTCCAGAAACACTTTCTAAACTGCCGGCTGTCTTTGATCCTAAAAACGGAACAGTGACTGCCGGTAACTCATCAGCACTTTCGGATGGAGCTTCCTGTGTAATCGTGATGAGCGAAGAAAAGGCGAAGGCCTTAGGACTTAAGCCCCTGGCAAGAATCATTTCAATCGCAAGCTCTGGGTGCGAACCATCCATCATGGGTTATGGGCCCGTCAGCGCCTCGAAAAAGGCTTTGGAAAGAGCACAACTAAAAATGGATCAGATGGACATCATCGAGCTCAATGAAGCCTTTGCGGCCCAGTCTATTCCTGTGCTGAAAGATCTTGGTCTTCTTGATGTCATGGATCAGAAAGTTAACCTTAATGGAGGGGCCATCGCTTTAGGCCACCCTCTTGGTTGCTCGGGGGCACGCATCACCGGAACTCTTGCTCATCAACTCAAGCAGAACAACAAGAAGTATGGTCTGGCCACTATGTGCATTGGTTTAGGTCAGGGTGTGGCGACGGTCATTGAAAACATGAATTAAAAAGAATAAGGCCTCCAAGGAGGCCTTATTCTTTTTAAAGCTCGCAGTTAGATCGAAGAATAACTCTATTGTTTCCGATTACTGTCAGGTTACGAATGATGTGAGTGCCTTGATCCACGTATCCTTTCCAGGTCCATGTTCCACCAAGCCCCGATCCATCAGAGATTCTTTCCATCTCGTAAGAGCCTTCTCCCGTCATGACCAGGAGTTTGTCTCCTCGGAGAGCAAAACGGTACATCTCACCATTCTTCACTGATACTTTACAGTTAATACGACGACCATTGGACGTGGCCGACTTATCAGAAAGGAAAGTCATTTCAGAATTTTCAATTTTTACCGGAACATCAATCATGGCCTCAAGCAGGTCGATACCTAAACCATCAGCACCCCGAATAGATTCACAGGAAACAAAACTTCCATTCAAGCTACACCCTTCTTCATTCGAAGCTGAAGAACTTTTACTTCCTCCACCATCTTGACCGCAGGAAACAGAAAGAAGCAAAATAAACATCAGGGAAACAAGTTTCATTCTTTTCTCCTTGTAGAAATCAAAACAATCTGGAAGCGACCCTATCAAGAAAATCTGAAAACGCATCAGTAAAATTCTTACACTTTTCACTCTGATAAAGTGACGCTCTTCACTTCTTGCAAAGCAAATCTTGCGACAACTTTTTTCTTTTTCCATCAAGATCAATGAAGAAAAAAATTTTCATCGCATGAAGTGTTCAAATTTGAAGGAAACATTTGCATGAGTGACAGCGGCATTTTTCTTTTGTGTACATTTAGTGAAAACTTTTTTTTCAATGACTAGACAAACTAAAGAACTCAGTGTTTTATATATCAAACTTTTATTCGCACCAACAAAAAGGTATGACGCAATGAGAAAATTATTCTTTATTTTTCTCCTCTTGGGAGGCGTGGCCCAAGCTCAGGAGAATCTTGAAACCATCGAAGTCTCACACGAAAAACAAGACTCATTCTCCGAATACTGGGAGGAAAACAAGGGCACTCAGATCTTTTCTGGAAAGAAAAATACCGTTACTGATCTCGATGAAATCCCGGCCCTGCAAACAAACAACTATCGTCAGGCCACTTCACAAACTCCGGGACTTTTAATTTCTGAAATACCAAACGAAGCCCTTGCGGCCATGACCTACAGAGGTCTTGGTAACCCTCATGAATCCTACAACGTTCTTCTTCTTCAAGATGGAATTCCTGTAGCAGCAGACATGTATGGTTATCCTGCCCACTACTTCTCACCTGCTCTTCCTATGATGGATAAATTTCAATTCATCAGAGGTGGTGCCGGTCTTCTTTACGGACCACAGCCTGGTGGTGTTGTTAACTACATCTCTGAACCACTACTGCATAACCAGAAGACGAACGGACACGTTGGTCTTACCTATGGTTCCTACAATCTCATCACTACCAATAACGCAGTTTATGGTTCTAAAGGCGATCACTCATACGGAATTGAGTACTACAGAAGACAGGGTGACGGTCCACAGAGAATTAACTCTGACTTCACTGCGGATTATGTTCAGTTAAGAGACCATATCTTTAAAGGCGATACAAAATATAAGATCTCTTTTAACGGATATAACTCTGATCACGGTGAGTCTGGTGGATTTGCAAAGACAGACAGCGCCGGAGCAGCCGTATTCGGTGATGACCTTGGAAAATCAACCAGAAGACATGACCGCTTGAAAGTCTCTCGCGCTCAACTTGCCGGTGGACTTGAAAAACGTCTTGATGATGCTTCTCAGATCGACGTTGACCTTTGGGCAACCGCTTACAACCGTTACTCGAAAAGACAAAGGGGCGGCGGCTTCGGAACACTTCCCACAGGTGCCAACGCTTCTACAAATGATATCACTACTCAGAAATACTATGGCTACAATGGTCAAGTTCGTTACCTCAGAAACTATAACGCTTTTGAAAACGAGCACACCTTTACTGCAGGTTACTTAAACTACAACCTCATCTCTCCTATCCATACTGAGAGAGGAACCAGAGCAGACGCGAACACAGGGGCCACTCAATCAAGACTTGATCGTGAAACCCATGTGAACTCGTTCTTCGTTGAGAACAGATTCACATTCGGTAAATTCATGGCAACACCAGGTGTGCGCTTTGAAAATATCACGCAATCCGTTGATGAAAGAACAGGTACTGAAAGAGAAAGAGAAAGAACCGCTAGTGTCCCATTGTTCGGATTAGGTCTTTCGTACCACCTTACTGAAAACTCTCAGCTTTACGGGAATATCTCAGAAGCTTACAAGCCTTTTACTTATTCAGAGGCCCTTCCGACCAGTGCCGGCCAGACTGTTGCTAGCGATATCAAGCCATCTGAAGTCTGGAATTATGAGCTTGGTTACCGTGGACAAACGGATAAACTGAACTGGGACGTATCTGCTTTCTACATCCGTTATGAAAACCAGATCGGTACTTCCAATAACCAGATCATTAACACGGGTGCCGGTACTCACAAAGGTTTCGACGTTGCTACAGAAGTTAAGCTTTCAACAATGAGTGACTTCCTGAAAAAATATGGTGAGTTCAACTTCTATACCAACTTCGCTCTGCTGGATGCCCAATACACTCAGGGACCAAATGAAGGGAAGACTCCGCAGTACGCTCCGAAAACCATCACCAGGGCCGGTCTTATCTATGAAAAAGAAGACAAGCTTAACGTGGCATTCATGGGTGTATTCGTAGGAGAGCATTTCGGAAATGACACCAATACTGATCAGTTTGAGATTCCTTCTTACACAGTGTTTGACCTTACTGCTGACTGGACTTTCCACAAGCATTGGGTTGCTCATGCGGGAATTAACAATCTTTTTGACAGAGAATACTATTCAAGAGTTCGTAACGAAGGTGTGATCTGGGCACTGGACAGAAACTACTACGCTGGTGTTACTTACCAGTTCTAATTAAAAATAGCGGGGAGCTTCGGCTCCCCTTTTTTATGTTCCTACTGAATAAAGTCGTCATCGTTATCAAAATCGTAATCCGCGTCACCGTCCCCCACATCATGGTAGTCCTCATTCCCGAGATTATCTGAATCAAAGGCGTAGGTATCATCCTGAAGAGAAGCGTCTTCGTTTTCCCTTACCTCAGCATCTGCCCGGTTCATTAGATTTTTACTGTAAGTACTGCCGGCATTTTCATCATCATCACTGGTTACTCCGCTGGACAATCGGTCTTTTTCAACAGGATTAATTTCATCCTCGTGTCCTGCGGCCTTTTCCACGACTTTATTAAATTTCTCATCGGCCTGGTCATAAAAACTGATATGTTCCTGATTAGTTTCGTTATTTGGATTTGGCATGAACTCCTCCCTTTGAATGTCGACATCCTTACTGATAGCAGAGCATAGATCATGCCAATGACTAAGAGAGAGATGTCAATGACTTGAAGCTTTCAGAAGGTAATAACGTGGTCAAAAGTCACAGGAACCGGACCTTTTGACACGTCAAGTCACTAAAGTAAGAACTCCATCTTTTTTACAAAAAGCTTAACGTACACTACCTTGTTAGATATAGATCAAGAAATTAAAAACGGGTGAAAGAATCATGAACAGATTTTTTTTCGAAAACAATTCTGTTGGATTTCTTGATAAGAATCCACATCACGAAAAAGCCATTTTATTCATCCATGGGAATTCCTTTTCAAGCGATGTTTTCAATGACCAATTCTCAGATCCAGTTCTTTCCCAATACAGACTTTTAGCAGTGGATTTACCCGGGCATGGGAGTTCGGCAAAGGCTGCCGGGTCGAATTACAGCTTACCGGAATATGCCAGAGTCGTAGTTGCACTCCTTGAACATTTGAAACTCACTCAGGTTGTTCTTGCAGGACACAGCCTGGGAGGACATATCGCCCTGGAAGTCCTGGGCGGAAGTCATTTAAGGAAAAAGTTAAAAGGTGCTTTCATTTGGGGTACTCCCCCACTTGGTAATCCTCCTGATTTTGAATCGGCCTATGTCCCTAACCCTTATTTGGGTCTTTTTTTTCAAAAAGATCTTAAAACTGCAGACATTCAGAATATTTTATCCTGTTGTTTTAATGATGTGAGAGAACCGTTAAGCAAGTATGCTGAAATCATACAAAAAACAGATCCTGTTGCCAGAGAGAAACTTTTTGAATCTGTAGGACGTCTTGAATTCCTGAATGAATTAACAGTCATCAATGACTTCCAGGGAAAAATCGCTTTAATTAATTGCCTGAATGACAGGATTATTTCCAGTGACTATTTAGAAGCGATCAGAAGTCCAAAGCTATGGAAGAACTCTGCGATAGTCGTACATTCAAGCCATTTTTTCCATATCGAGGACCCATCAAAATTCAATCTGCTTCTGAAAAGCTATGCTTCAGAAATGTTTTCTGTCACAAGCCAATCTGATTCCTTTAGTCCT
>JBKHWS010000002.1:0-124838 GCA_046566385.1 Bacteriovoracia bacterium
CAAGGAAGATGGCACCCCCGATAATTGTTACCAGTAACCAGTTCAGCATCCCCTGGCGATTACGCGCCTTACAGGCATCAATGGCAAGAACCATAGACACTGATGAACAAATAAGAAGGAATGTGGCGATACCAGAAAGAGTGATGCCAAGATAGTCAGCAGGATTCGGCCACTCTAGTTTTGACCGAAGAACAGCATAAGCAATAAGAAAGCCTGAGAAAGACATGGCATCTGTCACGAGGAAGATCCACATACCTATTTTCCCCGGAGTCGCTTTTCCAAATTGTGGATCAATTCCACCAATTAAAGGATTATGAGAATGATGAGCACCGTGAGAATGATCGGCCATAAGCTTTAGACTCCAGAAATTTTAAGACGAATATGTGGCTTCATTGTACACGAATAATCAAAAGTCCCGCAACCTCATCCAAGGAAGATTCTGAATTTATTCAAAGCTGACTAGTTGCGCAAGCTGTCCTCCAGGGACTCCAAGGTGCTAAAGGTGAGAATTTTTCCTCTCTTTATTGTCTCGGCCTTCAAACTTTCAACTTCACCTCCCACCCAAAGCTGAGTCTCCTCTGGTAAAAGCTTTTTTAAATTTAAAGAAACATCATTTATATTTCCACGTTTTTTAAAGGCCTGGCTAACTCCCAGAAGGACGACATCCGCCTGAGTGGCCCGGGCAGCATCTGCAATAGATTCTGCAGGTAAACTTTCTCCCAGATAGATAAAATTCATTTCATGCTCGGCCAAGAGAAGACTTGCCAGCAATAACCCGATGGTATGAAGCTCCCCTTCCGGAGTGGCAAGAATGAATTTCTTTTTATTCACATGCGTGGCCGCAAGATGATGAGAAATCCTTTTCCCGATGAAAAATCTCGTGATGGCAGAAAGAGTGTGCTCCTGGGCAATGCTCATTCTACCCTCCTGCACATAGTCTCCGACTTTCCTGAACAAGGCCCCCAGCACATCCAGTGCGAATTCCTTACAGGTCAAATCCATTGAGGCCTTATTGAGTTCATGGATCAGAACATCGAGCTTATAAACCTGCAGGGCCATGAACAAATTTGCCAGATAGTTTTTGGGGCCAACAAGGCTTTCTGGTCTCACAGCGGGAGAACGGTTCATTCCTGAAGGCACCTTCTTCATCAACCCTTCCAGCTCATGGTCAGGAAGTTGAGCGATTAATCTGATGGAATGACCGAACTGACAAAGCTTTCCCAGAAGCACCAGGCGATTAACTTCAGACTCTGAGTAGAGCCTTCTGCCGTTTTCAGAACGATGGGGTTTAATGGCCCCATAGCGCTTTTCCCAGGCACGGATACAGTGAGTGGAAAGTCCGCATAGTTTGGAGACGGCCTGTATATTGTAATACTTCATGAAACACCTCACCTAAGGTGTCTCATTAATCCGTTCCCTGTATAATAGGGAGAATGAATTTGTAGAATCTTTGTCTAACTAGGAGTCAAAGTTGCGATTTCCAGAACCACCACGAAATCCACCTTCTCTCTTCCGAAACCCACCTTCACGGTTACCCCCGAAACGGTTATTACCGGCCGGTCTTTCTGGTCGAGGATTGGCCTCGGTCACTCGAAGAGCGCGGCCTCCCACTTCTTTTCCGTTTAACTGATCAATGGCCTCTGCCCCAAGTTCGTCACTTGCCATTTCAACAAAGGCAAAGCCTTTAGAGCGACCGGTTTCCATGTCAGTTATTACTTTAACAGAAACCACTTCACCCACTTGTCTGAAAACTTCTTCCAGATCAGGGGATTTAAGAGAATAAGAGAGATTTCCTACATAGAGTCTTTTACCCATAAAAAACGTCCTCCTTAAGAACGCGATAAGAGTCATTTGGTCAGAGACTAAAATCGAAGAAATTATATATTCCTCCAAAATCGTTTTCTACTAGAATTCTTGTCGGGACCCCTGAATTATGAGATATAGCACACCGAATAAATATAAAAAGAAGGGATAACTTATGACTCAGAAAACAATGATTCTTGGAAAGGATGCTCCTCTTGAAGATACCATTACGCGCCTCCGTAACAAGTTATTGGATTGGGGGTTTGATGTGGAGGAAGCTTCATGGCTCAATCCTGTTCCCAATGTCTGGTCTGTTCACATTCGTGACCGTTACTGCCCGTATCTTTTTACCAATGGAAAAGGTGTGACCAAAGAAGCAGCACTTGCCAGCGCCCTCGGGGAATTTTTTGAGCGTCTGAACTGCAACTACTTCTTTGCTGATTTCTATCTTGGAGAACAGGTAGCGAACTCAGATTTTGTCCATTATCCCAATGAAAAGTGGTTTAAATTTGACGGCGACAGAATGCCGGAAGGGCTCATGAATGAAGCTCTTTGGGATTACTATGATTCAAACCGGGAACTAACTCCTTCTCAGTTAGTCGATACTAATTCAGGCAACAGTGAGCGCGGAATCTGTGCCCTTCCCTACACCAGAGTTTCAGATAATAAAACCTACTACATTCCGATGAACATCGTCGGTAACCTTTATGTCTCAAACGGAATGTCGGCCGGAAACACCAAAACAGAAGCCCGCGTTCAGGCCCTGTCTGAAATTTTTGAAAGAAGTATTAAAAATAGAATTCTGGCCGAAGGCATTGCCCTTCCTGATATACCGCAGGAAGTTTTAAACCGTTATCCTAAAGTTGTTGAGGCCATCGCAGAGTTAGAGGCCCACGGCTATCCTATCATCTGTAAAGACGCCTCCCTGGGGGGGAACTATCCGGTCATTAACGTGACTCTCCTGAATCCAAGAGAAGGAACGGCCTTCGCTTCCTTTGGCGCTCATCCGAAATTTCAGGTGGCCTTAGAGCGAACTCTGACTGAACTCCTCCAGGGGCGACGGCTTGACCAGTTGAATGTCTTCTCTCCTCCAAGCTTTGAGCTTGAGGATGTTGCGGACACCCTGAACCTTGAAGCTCACTTCATTGACTCCAACGGACTTATTCACTGGAACTTTTTTAAGAAAACTCCGGACTTTGAATTCTCTGATTGGAATTTTGGTGGCGGGACAACTGAATCTGAATATGAGGCCATGATCGATATATTCCGGAAAATTGAAAAAGATGTCTATATCATGGACTTTGAACACCTGAATGTTTACGGATGCCGGATTCATGTTCCTGACATGTCGGAAATTTACCAGCCGGATGATCTTGCCTGGGACAATAATAATTCGGGTGTTGCTTTCCGTGAACGGATTCTTGGAGCTCATGAGCTCTCCCAGGAAGAGTTGGTTGAACTCCATGAGGAACTGGAAGAAAAAGGTTTTGATGACATGCTTTTAGTTACTCATGGGATCGGTGTGATTCCCAATGCAGGAACCATGTGGGCCGACGTCAGATTCGGTGAGTTCAAGGCGATGATTGCCCTGGCGGCAAAACATCATGAACAGGCCCGTGCTGGAGTTGACTGGTGCCTGCACTTTGCTCCTTTAAAACAGGAAAGGAGACTCCTCTATCTTTGCCTCCAGACTCTTCTGCAGATTGAGATGGATGATACCCTGAACACCAACGACTATCTTCCTACGATTGAGAGGATGTATGGGAGGGACCTGGTTGAACGTGCTCAGAAACTAATCAATGCCCATGAAAAATTCGACGGTCTTCATGAATCAGATCTGAACCTCAAAGGTTTTGAAATGCACCAGAAGCTTCTCACCAGTTATGAGAAACTTCAGAGAGCGAAGAGGATCTGGGCGGAGAAACAGTAAATGACATCTTCCCTTTTCTTCAATCCATCATTCAGCATGGGATTCGACTGGAAGGGAAAACACCTTCGGGTGGGAAGTGTACTTCCACACAATAAGAAACAAATCTCTGAAGGACTACGGGACATGTCCCCGGAGTCCATCAGGAACCGTTTCCTTGGCTCAAAAAGAGACTTCTCTGAAAAAGAACTGGAATACCTCACGACTCTCGATGGCCACAACCATTACGCCATCGGAATAGAAGAGAGAGAGAATCTTAAAAGAGGTGTCGCTGTCATCAGGTTGGTAAGGGCGTCTCACTCCATCACAGAAGCGGAAGTGGCCATCACTATCATCGATGAATATCAAAGGAAGGGGCTTGGAACTCTTCTCATGAACCTCATCATTCTCGCTGCCATTGAACGGGACATTGAAAAGCTCTCTTTCACTTTCCTCCCTCAGAATGAAGGGATCTTAAAGCTCATAAAAAAAGCAGGGGTTCCTGTACCGGGCCCCCACACTCATGACTACATCCAGATGTTCATTGAGATAAAATCTCTGGATGTGGAAAAGATCAAGCGAGACCTCTCGGAGACATTTCCCCAGATCCAGACATTTTCAGCATAAAAAAAGTGGAGGCAAGCCTCCACTTTTTTAAATACCCACAAAGATGGCAGGAAAAACAATCTGCCGAAATCGGGGCTAGAGAATAGCTTCCAGTTGAGATCTATTAAGGGGTTTGTGAGCAGGACTTACTTCATGATCTGAATGAAGTTCTTCTTCATTTTCGCCCCAGATATATTTATTGAAGTCATCGGTAAGATCAAGGCCTGAAAAGAACTCCAGATTATTCTTGAAATGCTCCTGGGTAACAACCGTGTGCTTATATGTCTGGAAATATCCTTTAAGGAAGGCCTTAAGTCCTCCCCTGTCCTGCAGACGGTAATCAAGATAGGCCATGAATTCTCTTCCCAAAGCATAGGCCCGTGAATCTGTATTTCTCTGGTAAACGGAACCTTTTCCTAAGTCACTTCCGGAAAATTCAGGAAGAGGTTTTCTTTGATAACCATAGTCTCTCCAGCTCGCGATGGCCTCGTCGATCCACCCGGAATTGCCGTTGGCGGGCATCACGCCCTTGGCAAAATAGGAGTGAAGCATTTCATGGTCCAGGGCCCCTAGTGATGTCTGAGTGGCGCCAGCATGTTCCATCCCTCCGGTTCCGGGAAAGGTCTCATAGGCCACAAGACCCCGATGTCCCCACGGGCCATAGTCGGCCTCAAGCTCTTTGAAAATCTTCTCAGCTTCTTTCTTGAATTTTCCCGGGCGGGACCACCACGAAGTATAAACAGTCACAGGAAGATCCCGTCCATCAATAGATTTGTAAGTGAAGTCTATCCTCTTCTTCTGACCCTTCGGAGTGGTATGGAAGTACGGGCACGAGACAGTAAAATACTCCGGAAACTCAATGCGGTAGGAATTGGCAGAAGTTTGCTTCACTTCCCCATTGGTATAAATGTCTTGTCTGGCGGTTTTGATTCCGGAAAAACGGACATTCATGATCATTTTATACTGATCATACTCAAAGTTACTTGGAACGTACTGCTCGAGAAATTTTCTTGATTTAAGATCCCGGATCCAGAAAGCACTTGAAACTCTCCTTCTTAAAAGACTGTAACGGACGTTACTCTTAAAAGAGTTTTCAATCTCAAGAGTATGGGTTCCTGGTTCCACGACTGCCTGGACCTGACGAAGCTTAGACCCGTCAGGAGCGGTTATTTCTGCAATGGAAACCGGCTGACCATTCAGACTGGCATTTTTAATGGAAGGAATAAGATCAAAAACAGGACTTCCGTTTTTGGTGGCGACAAAAGTAATTTTTGACTTAACCGAGGTTCTCTTCCAGAAAACATTATAGGTAATGTTGTATTCTGCCTCCAGAAAATCGACAAAGACTGCGCGACCCTGCTCGTTGTTGAAGTCAGGGGGAGCGAGATGAAGATTAGCAAAAGCAGTTGTTGAAAGAAGAAGTGATAAGAGAAAACAGAATTTCATTTTCTATTCCTTACGGGCAGATTTTTTATATTCACAGGCCTTGGTCAAAAGCCACTTAAAGACAGGAACACTTGTGCCTGAGAAGGATCTCTCAGGATGATACTGAACACCCAGGGCCGGCCTGTGGGTATATTCAATGGCCTCAGCGATTTTTCTGTTGTTAGAAAAGGCCGTCACTCTGGTAAGTGGATACTGTGATTGATTCTTCTCGTAATAAGGAACCCGTATTCCCTGATGGTGAAGCTTAAAACCTTTGAAGGATTTTCTCTGATAGAGTTCTTTGATGAGAGAATCCATGCCATTGAGAAGAGAAACTCTGTCAAAACGGTTATAACGGTTTTTAATTCCCAATTCTGTTTTGATATCAAGGTAGAGGGGAATTCCCTGGGCCACAGACATCATCTGAAGGCCTCTGCAAATTCCTAGCATCGGAACGTTCTTAAATGACTCATCTTCAGAATAAGTTTTAACCAGAGCATACTCGAAGGGGTCTCTCTCCCTGCCCTCATTGGAATATTTAACCAGGTTGAGGTTACTCAACGTATACTCGCGGAGCTCCGGAGTCACTTCATCCAGGTAAAACCTTGGATCAATATCAGCACCGCCCGGAAGAAGGATGGCATCGACTTCACTCATGGCCCGTTTCATGTCGGGCTGATCGTGAAGAGTTGTAATTTTTGCAGAATAACCCATTCCCCATGCGGTCATGATGAGACGGAAGCGATAAAAAAAACTGCAGTCGTATGAGCAACCAATGTTGATGGTCTCACCTTTGGGAAGCTCACAGCTCCAGGAAGAAAAAGAAAGAGTAAATGCAAAAAGAAGAAACACTATTTTTTTAATCATAACTCCATTTTAAAGTGCGACTGTCATTCCCTCCACCCCGAGCAAAAACTACTCCTTCTTAAATTTTAAGAGTCCTATGCCAAGAAGAGTTTCAGGGTGATGAGGATCCGACAAGGTGGCCTGAAGGTAGATATTGCCCTTTTCATCCAGACCAGGTGCGCCATAAAAAATGGCATGTTCATTTGGGTAGTAAACCATGGCCGCCCCTTTATCTGCCTGTACGATGTCACCTTGAGTGATGAGCTTTCTGAAAGGCCCGTTATCCTTAACGTAAACGGCCTTGTTCCCCTGAAAATCCACTCCACGGATAACGATTGTTCCTGCCTGAATTTTTGGAGAGAAAAAATCGAGTTCTTTCAGCTCTTTTCCCGCACGGGCGAGAACTTGAACTTTATTTCCCGTGATCAGGAGCAGAGAATCAGTAGTTCCATCATTGGCCACGACTACAATTTTATCTCCTTCAACACTTAGCTGATGACGGAAAGACTTCCACTGAGAATCCTTTTGAGCATCTTTATCCTGGAGGACAACTTTCCACTCTTTCCCATTATAGTGCCAGAGTTTGTCAGGTGCTGATTCATCGGTACTGAGATGACGGGTTTTAAAAGCAATTTCTCCGTTTAATCCAGGATGAGGTGTGAAAATGTAGGCCGCTTCCGGATTAAAAAAAGCTGTGACCACATTATTCTTCCAGCTCCAGAGCTGGGAATCTTCCCACTTGTTCTTAAAGAAGAATGTGTCTTTGGTGAGGGGTAAAAAACTATCCGTTGGGCTGGATGACATAGGTCCAAGATTTGAGATCGTTCTCACTTCCAGTTTATCGGAAGCAACAAAAGTTCGAAGAGGTGAAAACTCTTCAAACTCGTACCAGTTGACTCTGTTAAAGGCCACCAGGGGTTTGGAGAATAGAGTTTCTGAGTTTGCACGTGCCGCAACTTCAAACTTACCCTGGTCCCATGAGACCATGAGATTTCCATCGATATCCATGCAGTTGAGATAAATCTTATTATTAAGAGCAGTCGGTTCCCCACTAAAGCACCACATATTGTCCGGGGCCTTCCAGGCATCCAGGGCCATAAAGCGGGCCATGAGCTCTGGTTTGGAGAATCCGGCATGTGCCATTACAGGGAGAAAGAGTAAAGGAATTAGTTTTTTCATATAACTATCTTACCTTCACTTTAGCTTCCCGATTCTGACCTTTTCTTACTGCTTTACCTGAGGTTATTTGTCAGCATGCGGACAATGTGAGTAAAAGCATTCATCAGCTCTTCCTGAGTTCCGGCATCTATCTTTGATTGTAGGAGTGCCTTACGCATACAATATAACCACTGATCCCCTTCCTTGGGGCCAATTTTAAATGGGAAGTGTCGTAAGCGAAGACGAGGATGGCCATACTTTTCCATATACAGCGGTGGACCACCGGTCCAACCGGAAAGAAAAAACTTTAACTTTTCAGCAGACTCTCGAATTTCCCT
Organism: Bacteriovoracia bacterium; assembly: GCA_046566385.1. GTDB lineage: Bacteria > Bdellovibrionota > Bacteriovoracia > Bacteriovoracales > Bacteriovoracaceae > Peredibacter. The sequence goes on from JBKHWS010000002.1 coordinate 8,083, forward strand.
TCCTTGATGAGTGGCAAAACAGTCTTCGGCCAGAGGATCCGTACTCATGATCTGGTAAAAATCATCCACCAGCTTATCAATGGCCTCAAAACCACCCATTCGTTCATACATATCCGATTCTGAGTTACCCTGCTTTCCCATAATCTTTTTCCATAATGAGATGAAAAACTTCATGCTAATCCTGATTAAAATCATCAAACCAAAACTTTCTGTGTTTAAGTCTTTAATTTATAATAAACTCAACCGATAAATCATTCACTACTTTAACCAAAGGACTTACATGAAAATGTTATCTTTCATTACTCTTGCCGCCCTTCTTTCAATTTCATCATGCTCTCACTTTCATAAGAAGTCATGTTGTGCAAAAGACAAAGATAAGCAGTGCAAAGACGGATCATGTCCAAAAGAAAAGAAAAAAGACTGCTCTGGCGAATCGTGCGAAAAGAAAAAGCAGTAAGGTCTTAGCATGAAAAAATTCATCTTCTTTCTTCTGGTCTCATTGGGAGCTCAGGCGAATGAATGCGCTCAGGATGCAAAGAAGTTCTGTTCTGGTGTTGAGCCAGGTAAAGGCCAGCTGGCCCTTTGCCTCTCAGACTATCAGGACAGTCTTTCGCCTAAATGTGCTGCTGAGTTAAAAGCGTACAAGCAGAACACAGCGAAAAAGAATCCATGCTTTGAAGATCTCGCTCAGTATTGCGCTGATCTTCCCAGCGATCCTTTGAACTACGAGTACTGTCTGATTAAACATGAATCAAAACTTAGCGCTCAATGCTCAAAAGATTTCATCCAGAAGAAAGTGAGAATTCTTAACCGCAATGTCTGTGCTCAGGATATTGCCGATAGATGCTATAAAGAGCTCTCGGGACCGGATGGTGCAGTTAATAAGTGTCTCATCAAAAATAAAGCGAAACTTTCAAAACTCTGCCAGAACAATCTTAGTAAGAAGATTGAGGCCATGAGGAAGAGAAATCCTTGTTATGATGATACCGAAAAGTTCTGTCCTACTCAGGTGAAGTTTGTAGACATTCAGGATTGTCTTTCTAAAAAAGTAAGCTCCCTCTCTCCTACCTGCAAAAAGGTTGTGGAGAAAGAAAACGTCAAACTCAAAGCGAATCCTTGCTACAGAGATCTCATAACTCATTGCCGCCCGGGGATTACTCCCAAGCAGCAGAATGAGTGCATGGTGATCAATGAAGAGCATTTAAGCCATGCTTGCAAACAATTCCGGGCCGTTGAAAAAAAGAAAGTGGAAAAGATGGTCGAAGTCTGCGAGAAGGATCGATTGAATTTCTGCAAAGACGCACCTTTTAAAGATGGTGCTGTCGTCAAGTGCCTCCGAAAGAATAAAGAGAAAATCTCAAAAGAATGTAAGCAGTTACTTTAGTAAAGGATACCCCCTGTTAAGGGGGCATCTTTCTCTTACATGAAATATTTTGTGAGGATGAGCGAGATATTTTCCGGACTCGTACTGTTCTTCTCTGCAGCTCTTTCCAGAACAGAATTAAAGCTAAGAACATCCCCTTTTAAAGTCTCTTCATAAGCCGCGTACAATTGAGTGAAATCAGAACCAATGACTTCGGTAGCGTAAGCACTGGTATCTTCAGATGTAAGGGCCCTCTTTGAAGATTGTTTTCGGAAATGATTTGCCGCCTTGGCAATTTTTAAAGACCGCTCAGCGGATAGACCAAACTTACCCTTAACCTGTTTTGCCATTTCAATAACAAGGTACTGTTCAACCACTGCTGCTCTTTTTAACGTATCCTTGTTTGTTAATGACACTTCAGAAAGGAGAACCCTTCCATTGACACTGATGCCTTTCCTGGTGACCTTAGGAGAAGGAATTTTTGAATAGTCAAAAACATCATTGTGGGCGAGGGAAATAACGTTGGCATAACCTTTGAGCTTCTTGGATTTTCCCACAGAAAGAGAACCATCATAAAAGCCGTCATCATAGCCTACGTCATAACCGTCAGTGAAACCATCATCATAGCCCAGATCGTAACCGGCATATTCTCCTGCCGAATATCCTGAAGAGTAGTTATCATCCTCACCTTCACTGTAACCGGCGGAATAGCCCTGGTTATAAACCTGGGTATAGCGGGTATCAAAACCGTCATCATAGCCATTTTGATAACCTTCATATTCCCCGTCATCATAACCATCTTCGTAACCATCGTTATAACCGGTGTTGTAGGCCCCTTGATAAGTTTCATTTTTTCCTACTGTATAGCCTTGGTTATAGCCTTGAGAAATTCCGGCAGCATTTCCATCAGCAAAACCTTCCTCATAACCAGCGGATTCAAAATAGGCCTTGGCTCTTTCAAATCCATCAGTGTCACCTTCAGCATATCCTTCATCGTATCCGACCTGGTAGCCTTCCTGATAACCTATGGCCTTTCCTTCTTTTAAACCATCTTTATAAGGATCGGCGCAGGAAACCAGCAAAACAAGTAATGAAAAAAGCGCTAGCCTGGATATTTGTGTGCTCATTGATTATATCCTGAAAAAAAAGAAGGGCCCCAAATAGGGGCCCATTTGAATGATTAGATGAAGAACTTAGTAACGATGGCTGCCATTTTTTCCGGAGAAGTTTCGTTCTTCTCAGCAGCTCTTTCCATCACTTCATTGAAATCAGAAAGGTCCCCTTTCATACCAGCTTCATAGGCCTTAGTGATCTGCTCAAAATCAGAACCGATGATCTCAGAAGCATAGGCATTAGTATCTTCCGAAGTCAGAGCTCTCTTAGTAGAGAACTTTCTGAAGTGGTTGGCGGCCTTGGCTACTTTTAAAGAACGTTCAGCTGAAAGACCGAATTTCCCTTTAACTTGCTTTGCCATCTCTACCACAAGATACTGCTCAACAGCTGCAGCTCTTTTTAAGGTATCTTTATTGGTCACTGAAACCTCTGAAAGGATCAGGCGGCCGTTAGCAACGAGTCCTCGCTTGGTTTGCTTCGGAGCTTTAATCTTCGAGTAGTCAAAGAGGTCATTGTGAACCATTGAAAGAAGATTTGAGTAACCCTGAAGCTTCTTGGTTTTACCCACTGATAGTCCGTAACCGTCATCGAATCCGTCTCCGTAACCGATGTCATAGCCATCAGAGAAACCATCATCATATCCGTAATCATAACCGGCAACAGTTCCGTCGCTGTAACCAGTATCATAACCATCTAAGGCCCCATCATCATATCCGGCAGCGTATCCGCTTTCGTAACCGTTTACACTTCCGCCGTCAGCGTATCCGTCATCGTAACCGCTGTCATATCCTCTTTCATAGCCGTCAGCATCTCCATCAGAGTAACCGACATTGTATCCATTGCTGTAGCCTTCAGAGAGACCATCGTTTTTACCGACTGTGTATCCGTTGTTATATCCTTCAGAAACACCAGCTGAGTGACCGTCAGCAAATCCAGCATTGTAATCAGCTGAAGCAAAGAAATCTTTAGCGCGCTGATAACCGGCCTCATCACCGTCAGCATAACCATCGCTGTAACCGACGTCGTATCCTTCGGCGTATCCTTGCTGCTTTCCATCCGCAAGACCTTCAGCATATCTGTCTGAGCTTGAGCCAGAGTTACAGGCCACACTCAGAAAACCTACGAGTGAGAGAGTTGCTAAGTTTAATCCCTTTTGTAATTTCATACCTTCCCCTTTTTGTGACAAAAAAATACAGCAGAATGCCCATGTGTTTTGTTAGAAAACACATCAACGAGCTTCCTGCTTGTTTGGTGTATGGAGAATGGGTGAGCAATTTGCTTGCCAAGTTTTTGGGATCACTTTGGCACTGAAAAGGAGTTATTTCTGCTTTGCAAGATGCGAATTGGAACTGATTTGCCCAACAGCTTGGCCCTGTTTAGAAACAAAAGAGGCCGCCAATGAGCGGCCTCTTGCTATGAGTAACTTTCTGATTAAAGGAACATTTTCGCCATGATTTCACCCATTTTTTCAGGTGAAACGCCGTTTTTCTCTGCGGCCTTATCTAACACGTTCTGAAGCTCAGTTGTATCACCTTTCATGGTGTTCTCATAAGCCTTCTCGATTGTTTTGAAGTTAGCTCCCACTAACTCTGTGGCATAAGCATTAGTGTCTTCAGCTGTTAAAGCTCTTTTAGTGGCAAACTTTCTGAAGTGGTTAGCGGCCTTGGCAACTTTAAGTGAACGTTCAGCGGAAAGTCCGAATTTTCCCTTAACCTGTTTGGCCATTTCGATAACCAGGTACTGTTCCACAACGGCCGCTCTTTTTAACGTGTCCTTATTCGTCATAGAAACTTCTGAAAGGAGAAGCTTTCCGTTAACAACCAGACCGCGCTTGGTTTGTTTTGGAGCATCGATTTTTGAGTAATCAATTAAATCGTTGTGGAAAGCTGAAAGAACGTCAGCATAACCTGAAAGTTTAGGAGTTGGTCCAACAGAAAGAGCATATCCATCGTTGAATCCTGCATTATATCCATCATCCCAACCAACGTCATATCCGAGATCGTAGCCATAAGCTGTGCCAGCGGTATAACCAGTATCATAACCATCTATAGCTCCATCATCATACCCATCAGTATATCCCGCATTATACCCAGTTGAGTAAGAATCAGTACCGCCATCAGCATACCCGTCATCGTAACCTACATTGTAGCCACGAGTGTATCCGTCAGCATCACCATCATCATAACCGGCGTTGTATCCAGTAGTATAACCTTCGGCAAGACCATCGTTCTTACCATCGGTATAACCAGTGTTATAACCTTCTGATAGACCAGAGGCCCTTCCATCTGCATAGCCGCTGTTGTAATCCTGAGAAGCAAAATAGGCTTCTGCACGGGCATAACCGGCAGCATCTCCGTCAGCATATCCATCGTCGTAACCAGTGTCGTATCCTTCTTCGTAACCCTGTTGTTTCCCGGCGGCGAATCCTTCTGAGTACCTGTCGCTACTGTCACCGCTGTTACAAGCGACGGCAAAGCTAAGAACAGAGAGAGTGGCCAGAATTGAAACTGCCTTTTGAACTTTCATTTCATTCCCCTTTTGGAGTGGTTTAATATAAATCGATGACTCGATAACATGTTTTCATGCGCCACTCCATGGAGCATGTAATATTTTTAGTTCATTTCATATGAACGGATAACAAATTCATTTTTCTCAATACATAAAAAAACAAACTCATGACTTCCGGAATCTGTATTGAACTTAGGATTAAGCGGCTTGCAATTCGGAGACACAAGAATTGAATTCCTGATACTCGACACAAGCTGACCGTTCTGATCCTCGAAGAGATAAATTCTGTTTCCTGTAACTGAAGTTGCATCCACGTACAGGGCCGGCCGATGATTGCCTTCTCTGTTATAGCTCACAGGAAAATACATTTCAGACAGAAGTTTCTGCGAAAGGAAACTGTACCTTAACTTTGGCCTTGAAGAACGAATAGAAGAAGAGCCTTGTGTGATGCTGATGAGTTCTTCTCTAGTCTGGAAGACCGAGAACTGATCAGTGCCGTTCTTATAGCTGGAAATGTGTCCGGCAATAAGATCGGATTCAGTTTCATGCTTCAGAACATACTGACCAAGTTGCGATTGTCCCTTGGTTGTAACCAGTCTGGCGCGGGTCCGGTCGTAGATATTAAAGTAAACGTCACCGCTAACCTCAAGACCTCTTGGAGAAATCTCCAGGAGAGGGTCTACAGAATCCGACTGCAGAACCAACTGGGGAAGTTTTGATCCATGGGTATTTAACTTCGTATCAAAAGTATGGATGAAAAGTTGCCTGCGCGTCCCGAGACCCACAGAAACCAGAGCTCGCAGTTGCCCACGCTCTTTGTCTTCTTTTGAAACCGGAAGCACCTGTTCTGTTTCAACTGTTTCAAACCACTTTGACTTAAGTTCTTTTTTAACGTTTTCTTCCCAAGTCTTGGTCGTCAAAGTTCGGATACGTAATTCCGTTCCATTTGGTTCAAGGAAATAAATTCTCTTCTTCCTGCTTGCATCGGCCCTGTCCCATGAAGTGATGGTCTGATCAATTTTAGGAATCATGCCATTGGTAAAGTAGGCCGGGACAAGAATAGTACCGCGCTTAGGATCTTCATATTTCATGAAGGCCATATCATTTAGTCTTTCAACATAAAGATCAAGATTAAGCTTTACGTGCTGAAAATCAGGCCAGAGAGCAAGAAGCTCTTCATTGTAGAATGAGTACTGGAAAAACTTCTTCTCATCCGCTTCGGCAAGGGTCTGAACGATATAATCTTCAGTACCATCAAAGTTCAGATCCACCCGGATGAGATTGACCATAAGAAGAGCGTTATCAATGAGAATAGTATTTTTCTTCTGGATATACTGGTCATTGTTTTTTCTAAATATAATGATCTCTACCTGCTTTTCTTCCTTGAGAGTTCTTTTCATGAAAAACTCATGGGCCGGAGAATTACCGTAAGAATCAAGAGTTGAAATGATAGGAAGAATCTGACCCTCTTTGACTGCTCCAACCGGAAGAGGTCCGTTAGCAAAAACAAAATTTGACTTCTTAAATTCCGGATCCTGTCTGAGATCTCTCACCACCGGAACCTCATTCACGTAAGAAGTGCTCTTCCCGTTATGCTCGATGGTCACCTTAAGTGAAACGTTACTCTCACCACTCTGGTCAACAAGTGAAACATCAAATAAAAGGTCCTTGAACTGACCCTTGTTCAGAGACGAAAGTGTCTCTGAAGATTCACTCACCTTCAAAGCACCTGATAAGCTTTCAACCTTAACAATGATTTCTGATGAAGGGAGACCAAAATTCCTGATCCTTAAAGGAATCTTAGACTCGGAAGAATTCCCCCTGAAGAGAATCTGTCTCAGATTCTTGAACACCGGACGGATCACAGGAGTTGTGACTTGGGTGTTAAGAAGTTCCCAGGTAGCTTCACCACCGAGAATATACTTATTCTTATTAAGAACGGAGTCGGCCTGATAAAGTCTGGCGAAGATTTCATCAATCGTCATCGTTTTATCCATTGCTTTCAGGGCCGCAATCATTCCTGCTACCATAGGAGCGGACTGAGAAGTACCAGACCGGAGTTCAAATCCGGGAACTGGAAAATAATCAGGCTCAAGGAGAACCGGATGAAGACCAAGAATTCCTTCTCCCGGGGCAACTGTGTCGACATGTCCGCCAAAATTTGAGAAAGAAGCAAATCCTCCGTTGATGGTGGTGGCACCCACACAAATCACACCATCATAAGCACAGGGATAGAGAGGTTCTGAAGAGTTGTTATTTCCAGCGGCGGCGACGATGGGAACACCATTTCCTAAAGCATAATAAACAGCATCCCGAAGGGCCTTGGTTTCCAAAGAACGGGGCCAGCCTAAAGACATGTTAATGACATCGGCCCCATTATCTACAGCATAGATAATCCCACGGGCGAAGGCCTCTGAACTTGGAACTGTTGATTCAGAATTTGAATCTCTCATGACCTTTACCGGCATAATGAGAGCATTGGGAGTCACACCAACCATTCCTGAACCATTATTTAGGGCAGCAATAATACCTGCAATATGCGTTCCGTGCCCGTCTACATCTGAAGGATTTTTTGCAGCATCTGAATCAATAAGCTCAGTGAAGTTCCAGCCGTTACAATCTCCGGCCAGCTGGTTTCCATCATTATCTTGAGCAGGGTCTTTTCCACACTCGCCTTCATTGGTCCATAAGTTACCCTGAAGCTCAGGATGAGATAGATCGACACCTGAATCCAGGACAGCAACAATCGGTCTTCTCTCAAGTCCTGAGAGCTTTTTCCATCCAATATCTTTTCCAGGTGTCCCTTTCATCGGAAGGTTATGAATATCATCCTTCTCTCTTATAAGAGTCTGTCCCTGGTTGAGGAGACCCCACTGGTAAGGAAAGAGCTCATCTTCAACCACTCTACTTGGATTATCCACAGGTATGACTGAAGCATGGGCGAAAGAGGCAGATAAAAGAATGAAGAACAATAGATTTTTCATATTAAATTAACCTCTTCATCATCCAGTAGATGAAAAATTCACCTTCAATCATCTCTGTTTGTCTCTGTAGCTGAACAACCGGACCGAGGATATTAGAAGAACCAAACTCCCCCAGAGAATTGGAGATAAGTGCCTTGTCCCCGTCCTCGTCTCCTTCACGGAAACCATCGATGCGGGAATTGACAAAGATATTTTCTTCACCACCCATGAGGGCCACGAGACCATTCAAGTTCACCTTATACTCGGCCTGAGATAAGGCCTTCATGAGATACTTGTTGGCCTTTTCCCAGTTTCCTTTGTTCTCATACTTCTTGAAACGTGCCAGGAATCGAAGGAATTTATAAACACCCGTATCATTGTCATCTACATTGGCAGGATTGATCACCAGATTCGTCTGGGCCATATTTTCCCTGAAGATTCTTTTAATTTCTTCCTCGTTCATGGCCAGAAGATGCTCTATTCCATTCTTGTAGAAAAAGACGTTCAGAGAAATGTTGTAAAGGAAGATCCTCTGAGTATCATTTAAGACAGGTGCATTGAAGAAATCATGGCGATATCTTTGTCTTAACTCATCCAGGATTTTTTCTGCTTTCTCCTGTGTGATGCTCCAGCCATTAAAGACTCTTGATAGTCGGACAAATGGTTCAATCTTATCACCATCCCGACTGACCTCTTCATCAAGAGAAAGATACCTTGTTTCAGCACGGCCTTTGAAAGAATAACCTGGATTATCCCCGCCCTGAGAAAGACCGGCCTTGCGATCGAACAACATGTTCACCCAGTGAGCAATGGTGGCGTTCACGTATTTCTGATAATCACGGCCTTTGGTCATTCCATGATATTGTCGACGGAAATAGCGCTCATCACCTTGTGGATTCTGAACCGTGATATTAGTCAAAGAGTTCTGCCACTGCCACTGCCAGAAGAAAAGGTTGATCTTCGGGCTGGACTCTTTGAAGTCATGTTTCAAGATATAAGGTTTATACTTTTCCTCCTCTTCCATCTCACGGACCGATGAGCTCACAATGGCCCTTCTGAGCATGGAAGTATTCTTCAGGACATCCGGGTTCTTGGGATGAAGGTTTAATGAATAAAATTTAACTCTCGCCTTCCCACGGGATTTCTTGAAAGAAACAGAAAGAACAGGAACAAGTGAATCGAGGTCAAAGTTGAACCCAAGGGATCCCACATGTCCCAGATCTTTATAAATCTGAAAGTCATGCTCACTTTTTCTGTGTACGTGAAATCTTGAAACAACGTTGTATCCAGGGCTGAGACTGAGAGATGCTGTAACAAGCTTCTCATAACCTACCGAGAGCTTACCTCCAACATAGGCAGCAATGGCATCAGTCACAAGAATAGACTCTCCCACATCCATGGCATCTTTAAAGGGCTTTAAAGCTGCTTCGATCTTTTCGGCCTTCACTTCTTCAGAAGCATCCGGATCAATGGCAACATTGGCCGCTTCATGAAGCTTAGATCCGTAGTCCATTTTAACCAGCGGTACAAAAACGTTTTTAAAAGGATACTTCAATGACTTTTGAATCGATGTTACCGGTCGAAGATGGGAGTACGTTCGGACAAACTGAGCTTCACCCTGGGCAAATCCCTTAACCGGAGTAGGAAGTCCCATGGTACCGACAAAAGCTCCTGCGGCGACAGCAACACCCACTGTATCGGCAAGCTGAACGAGGTTATCAGTACCAAGATAGGTTCCCGTCACAATATTTCTTGAAAGAATCATATTCCCACGGAAAGTCGGGAAAACCCAGGCCTTCAGGGGAACTTCAAAAGGAGTCTTGGTCTCTATGGATCTGGCTATGGCCTTATTAATTTCTTTTTCAAAGTGCTGTTCATTTATTTTCTGGATATCAGTTCCAAGGAACGGAAGCTGGTTAATTTGTGCTACCGCCAGCTCCATCAGTGTTGAAATCACTTTTGATTTAATAAACGATCTCATCTCTGAGGCAGCTAAAGGAGAATCAGGGTCCCCGTAAGCAAATCTTGAAGCGTAACCAGGCCAGTTTTGCTGAGTTAGTTTTCCATCAACCAGCTCTACTCCGTTATCAATATCAGAATCAACCTTGAAGCTTTTCGCATCAATCTTGAAGAGCTTCATCGCAGAGTTACGCCGGGAAATCAGCTTCTCCACAAGGATTTGCTGAACGGCCTTGGGAGTATGAGAACCTTCAACAATTTCTTCCCAGTCCTTACGGGAGAGCTTTTCAATTCTTCTTGTAATCCATCGGGCATCATCCCAAGAGCACTGGAACTCAGAAAGCTGATCATGGAAAAGAGTGATCTCATTACCATTCTTGATTCCCACGTTCCAGCGAAGCATATTCACGGATTCAGTGAGGTTGACCAGAGAAAGAGGAACAGCAAGAGAAGACAATAAACGTCTTCCCTGGATCATGTCGTTGGTTACACCAACTGCCAGGTTGTAAATAGTGTGATTGGAATCCATGACAATAAGATCCTGGAGAAGAAGCTTATTATCTTCAAGTTCTTCCACGATCCAGTTTTTAGGGGCCCCGGCAAATGCGATGTTTTCAAGATAGGAGATGAACCCTTTCTTATGGGCCTCATCCTTAAAGCTAATGATGACTCTCGGAAGATACTTTATGTCAGGAATCTGATAACCGATTTTGCGAAGAAGTCCTTTGGCAAGGAGTACTGAGTGTACTGTCTTGGAAAGCATCATGGTGTAGAGCTTTCCATCTTCTCCGTTTTCAATGTTAAAGCGGAAGATTCCCGTAGGTGAAAGAACCGGTGAATGATATTTGACCTCATCCATATCCAGTATCGGATTCTGGTCCTGAGGTAATTTCTCCAGAAAAACATCTTTCCAAAGATCAGATGATTCCACCGGATTAAGGGTAGAAATATCAAAACGTCCTTTGGTCTTCTCGATTAACTCATGGACTTCCTCAGGCAGAAGAACTTTTTCCTTATGGACCAGGTCAACGGCCGGATCGTTCATGTATTTAATCGGTATTCCGCCCTGAGCAAGTGCCCATGAGGACCAGATGAAAAGAATGAACAGCGATAAGCGCTTCATGAGAGATTCCTTTATTGAGAACAATCAGGGAACAGTATAGGACGTCCCCCTATTCGCCATAAGGAGACTTGTAAGAATGAAAAGGGTGTCAAAATTTTAAACAGTCAGGAGCTTCCGGAGCAAATAAAAAGGCCCCGAAAAACGGGGCCTTATCAAGGGTGCTAATGTTGGGAATTAGTCCTTGATTTTAATTTCTGAAGAAAACTCATCGTTGTAATAAGAACTGCCTACAACCTGCATGGAAACCTTCACGTAATCAACTTCCTTATTTCGGATAGCTGCAGTGATGGTTTTAAGGGCCCCGTCAGTCAGTTCGTAAGTTTCAGTAGCAAGGCGCTTATCCTTAAAGATTCTTCTGTCATAGAATTCAACTTTAACTACGACCTTGGCAGAAACCTTGGCATTGAAGGCCGTATTTTGAATCTGAAGCGTGGAAATGCTTCCTGAACGATCAAGTTTTACAACGAGACTATTAGAAGGTTTGATTCTCTTTCTTGATCCAACCAGGTCAAACTTCGTAACATCTGCTTCCTGACCCTGAGTCACTCTGTAGGTGTTGTATTCAGAAGGAGCGTAAAGTGAAGGAGCGCTGAATCCATCAAATCGAACAGAGAAAACCTCATCCTCTCCCGTAAGGAGTGGGGCTCCCGCGACACTGATCTGATAGTTGCGGAAGACTTCACGGTCAACGTGCTTTCTGTCATGGAGACGAACGACGTTTACATAGCGGGTTTGCATTTCCAGACGGCATACCTGTGCATTGACTTCAAAGCCCATAGCATCGCGGTTTACATCTTCGTAATCAACCGTCACCTGATGGAACTCTTTATCAGAAATCACTCTTTGGTCCCTTGAATCTTTGAGCATAAGAACGAACTGGTTCCAGTTGGAAGGGATACCATTGATTGAGGCGAAAACGACTATGGTCTGGCTAAGCTTCCGGGCGGTACCGATTGTGATCCCGGTAAGAAGCTTGTTGATTCTTGCGGCCCTGTGTTCAGGAGTAATATCAAGATCGAACAGCTGGTTTAAACGACCATTACCTCGACCTTCGTTTACAATGGCCCCTTCAAGAGGAAGGTAACCAAGGGCGCGCTTATTGGCGGCCTGATGAGTAAGAATAATTTCATCTACCAGGAATTGCTGAAGGCTTCCGTCAGCAACAGCTCCCTGAAGCACTAGAGAGAAATCATCCCATGACTTCGGAGTCCCTTGGACTGCCGCTGATTTGGCCAGGGCCGTGACCACAAGTCTTGCTGATTCCAGTCTTTCTGCTGGGGCCGTAGTTTGCTGAAACCTTACGTTTCTGGAGAAGATTTCTGCTCTTTTTAAAGTCGTGTTGTGGAGGTCATAGAGGCTCGCCAGAACTTCGTTTCCTCTTCCTAAAGCTAGGTCAGGAGAAATTCTGTTACAGACTCTTTCCTGGTGCTGATAAGATTCAGTCCGGCAGACTCTGTCACGGAAATTCTTGTAGATTTTAGTTCTGATACTGCCTGAAAAAGCAGCACTCACAGGGATCTCAGCTGAACCAGCACGTCGGTGAGAGTTCGAAGCGATATCACTGGATTCTCCACGATAATCAGTGGAGAGGACCTGACCAGGAACCGGACATTCATTCATCCGCTGGGCCATTGCAGGCATGGATAGCAAAAGGATTAAACCTAAAGACTTTTTCATAGAAACTCCTTTAAAGGGCATAGATTTTTTCACCATACCTCAAAGGAGCACCACTTTGGAGTAACCATGAAATAAAGACAATGTGTCTATTTTATGAACATGGACTAACTTACGACCTGAGAACGGGGAAAATCTTTTTTCATCTCTTTTAAGAGAATCTTCAAGTGTTCCTCACCTTTTGTTTCCAGTGTAAAGATAACATTGGTGCCGGTGATTCCTGTATTGGATGAATCCCGGTCATGGACGACCTGAAGGATGTTAGCCCCCTGGGCCTGGATAACTCCGGTCAACCTGTGAAGAAGTCCTGGTCTATCAAGGATAGGAATCGAAATCCTCACCTTCCTGTGAGACTCGATCAGACCACGGTCAATAATTCTCTCCAGAAGATTCACGTCAATGTTACCGCCACAGATGACAAGGACAACTTTCTTATTCTTAAACTTCTTCGGGTCTTTTTTATAGATCTGATCAAAAAGCGCCAAGGGCAATGCACCGGCACCTTCTGCAATAACCCTTGCCTTCTCCATCAGCTGCAAAATGGCCCAGGCCATTTTTTCATCATCAACTTTATAGGAACTATCAACAACATCCTTTAGAGAAGCAAACATCTCTGGAGCAACATTCTTAACCCGAATGCCGTCGGCGAAAGTGTCAGCATGATCAATGACCTCGATCTTTCCTTTGTTCAGTGAGTCCACCATAGGACTGCAACCAGTGGCCTGGCCCGCAATGACTATCGCTTTGGATTTACTTCCTTTGATCACTTGTCCGAGACCTGAAACAAGACCTCCACCACCAATAGAAGAGAAAATATAATCCATCTCCGGAAGCTGCTCCAGAAGCTCAAAGCCGACAGTTCCTTGTCCGGCAATGACATCAGGATCCTTATAAGGATGAACAAAGACCATTTTCTCTTTTTTCATGATCTCGTCTGCGTAAGTAAAACATTCTTCAATGCTGTTTCCATGAAGCAGAACTCTTGCTCCAAGGCTCTCTGTATTTTTTATCTTTGTGAGTGGTGATCCCAGGGGCATGACAATGGTGGCCTTCACGTTAAACTTGCTCGCGGCCCAGGCCACACCCTGAGCATGGTTTCCCGCGCTCACTGCCAGTACCCCTCTTTTTTTTTCGGCGGTACTCAAACGGGAAATTTTATAAGTTGCTCCCCTCATTTTAAAGGAACCAATGGGAAGCATGTTCTCGAGTTTAAGATAAACTTCACACTGATACTGCTTGGAGAGCCACTCATTATAAATTAAAGGAGTCTGGTGAATCACCTTTTTAAGAACAGAATAGGCATCTTTAAATTCTTTATAGGGAAGCTTCATATTTATCCTCTTAGGAACAGATGTTTATAAGACCAGATGATTTGCCCGCCCATGACAAAGAAAATCAAACCGGCAAAGCGAAGTAACCACCTGTCTGGAATATCCCGAAAAAATTGACCAAGGAAATAAAATGAACCACACATGACAAAAGTAATGAGACCGACTTCCAGCGCGGCAAACCAGGCCCGGGGAAGAGTTCCAAGACTTATTCCGGCCGCAAAAGCATCGATACTTGTCACAAAGGCCAGCAGTAGGAACGGAACGATACTCCATTCAACCCTTCTCTCTTCCAGGGAAAAACTTTCATGGACACATTTGAGGGCCAGGGCGATAAAAATAAAGCCTGTACTGAACTGGAAGAAGTACCCATAACTGGAAAAGGTAAACAGATAGCCAAAATAGCTACCAAACCAAAGCATCAGGAACTGAAAAAATCCGAAAACCAGAGCTGCTATCACACCTCTGCTCACTTTCAAGGAGGTCGTCTCATCCTTATGCAGGAGGCTTAAGGCAAAGGCCACCACTGAAGCATCAATGGCAAGGGCCAGACCTAAAAAAAGGATCTCAAGGACGAACATATAACTTTTCCTTTCAAGTTCTCATTATTTCATCATCTTACTGATGAAAAAGCAAAATGATCGTGTTACGTTTTAAGTATGAAGACTTTCAGCCGATTTATTTTTCTGTCCATTCTGGGCACCTATCTGGTGATTCTGGCCGGTGCAGTGGTCAGAGGAACTGGTTCCGGACTTGGATGTCCAGATTGGCCTAGGTGCTTTGGACAATGGGTTCCTCCTACGGACATTTCTGAATTACCTCAGAATTACAAAGAAATTTATAAAATTGCTGGAAAAACCATCGCTGATTTTGATCCTTTTAAAACCTGGACTGAGTACATTAATCGTCTTCTTGGAGTTCTGCTGGGGATTCTGATTGTCATTCTTTTTGGACTTTCCTTTGGAATGAAAAGATATGAGAAGAATCTCCCCTGGTTTTGCGGAGGACTCCTTTTCCTGATCATCGTTCAGGGTGGAGTCGGTGCATTGGTTGTGAGTACACACCTCAAACCATTCATCATCACCATTCATATGTTTCTTGCTATCGTACTTCTGTTTGGTCTCCTTTTTCTCCGCAAATACTGTGAAGATCTGCAAGATACTTCCCTCGTTCCTCCAACTGATCAGAAGGCCTTAAAAATTACAAGAATTCTTGTTGCTATAACTTTTTTCCAGGTCCTGCTTGGAACCCAGGTTCGCCAACAGGTGGATCACTACATGAGGGACACTCTCCAGGCGACAAGTGAGACCATCATTAGCTTCCTGGGTCCGGTCTTTTTCATCCATCGAACTTTCTCAATAGTTATTGTGGCCCTTTTTCTTTACCTCATTGCCCATTTTCACAGACAAAGATTCAACAGAGGGGCCTATTTCATCGCTCTCATGGGTTTCTTTTCTGTCATGGGGAATATCATCACAGGCATCACCCTTAACTACTTCTCCTTTCCGGCCAATGCTCAACCACCTCACCTGTTTTTTGGGGTGCTGGCCCTGGGCTTCCTCTATACGTTGAATCTCAATCTTAAAGGGTCCCTTCTGGAGGAGTAAAATTCCTGGAGCGAGCAAATTCATACATGACTATGGAAGCGGCCACTGAAACATTGAGGCTTTCTACCAATCCGAACTGCGGAATCTTCACAAATTTAATGGCGGGGTAAAGATCTTTTTTAAAGGTGAAGCCGAAGCCTTCATGTCCGAGAATGAAGGCTGACTTATCAGGGAAACTCCCCTCATGAATCCCTTCACCTGCTTCTGAATCAAAAGCATAGAAAGTATAACCCTGAGCGGTCCATTTCTCATAACTTTCGTGAAAGGTTTTCGTCATGGTCCAGGGAACCCGTTTCATGCAGCCCTTGGCTGGCATAGGATCAAAAAATGATGTCCCCACCACATCCACAGCATGGGCCCCGAAAGCTTCCGCGGACCTGATGATCTTTCCTATATTAAAATCCACTTTTAGATGGTCAAGAATCAGCACGTAGGGAAAAGGCCCGGGTTTGGCCATGACCTTATTAAGGAGTCTTTGACGCTCAAAGCTTTTTTGCATGTACTGACGCTTATTCATACGATAATCTTATACAAAGGAATTGAAAAAGGCGATGCCATGTTAGGACTAGCGGCCTTAGCGCTGACTGTTATCATGATCTATACTTTGGTGAAGAATGCGCTGATTGGAACTCAATTGAGTTCCGGTGACACTTTTGCCGGCACCATCGAACTCATCATTCCTATTACCTCACGCTCAGAATTTTATCTGGAGCCGTGGATGAAGAATCTTTCCTACTTCCGAGAGCTCTCAGACAAAGTTCGCATTCACATCATCATTGATGGTCATCATCCGGCGGTAAGCGCCTGGCAGGAACTCCATCAGAAGCTTCCTTATGTTGAACTCCACAGCTTCCTTATGAGACCACTGGGAAGGGATGCTGTTCCCTGGATGCTTGAGCAAATTTCCCCTAAGATACAGGGAGATGTTGTCATCCTGGGAGACGCGGAACTGGTCCCAACAGAAAGTGCTTTTCTCTCCATCAGTAAACTCGTGTCTGAAAAACAAAAGCCTTACTTTGTCCTTCCTCAAACTCACCGCCAAAATATTCTCGGGGAAGCCGTGGCCTCTCTTAATCCTACACTTGCCCTGGCCTCGATCTTCGGGTTCAGAAAAATAAGACGAAACGTTTCACATCCACTGGTAAGCATTGCTCAGGGTTGGATGGCCATGCCACTTTCTTTCTTTCAGAAGTTTGAATGGAGTAAAGTCAACATTCCTTCATGGAAAGAGGCCCTCGCCAAGGGATGGGACCTGGAAAATAAATCCTACATCCTTGCCTTCGGTGAAAAGCATCTTCAAAGGTATTATCCGGAAGATCTACGAATTCAGGCCCTGCAGTTGAGAACCTATTGGGAAGAGCTGTGGTTAAAAGGTGAAAGGACTGGACTTGTTCTGTATCTGGTTGTGCTTTTTATCTGGTCCTTCCCACTCCTTTTCTTTGTGAGCCATCCCTTCTGGTCCCTGGCCAGTTTACTTCTTCTGATTCTTTATCGCTTTTTCACAAAAATTGTTTTCCAGGAATCCTGGGGGGCCATGATACTTCACCCACTTGCCTGCATCGTGTGGCTTGGAACTTTTTTCTGGTGGGCCATAACGGGCCTTAGAACGAAGTACGCTCAGAAAAGGCCCGTCTAAGTTTTTATTCAATAACCAGAAGCTGACCGCCAATATGCGGCTGGTGCATGTGGCATTCCATTGGGAAAAGCCCGGTCTTATCGGCCTTGAACTTAACTACTTTCTTTTTCCCTTTAGTCACGATTTCCCTGATCTTGAAATCCGGCAGAAAAAAGCCATGATCACCGGAAGGAACATTATTAATTAGGGTTAATTCAACCTCGTCACCTTTTTTAACAATGACAGACCCCGGAAGCCACTGCTTTACACCGTCAGTCTCATAATTCACCAGTGTGATTTTTCTTTTTTCAGCAAAAGCAGAGAAAGACATCAGGAAAACAGCAAATAGCACTATACTCTTCATGAGAACTCCTTAATTAGCGTTGATTTCTGATCAATTCATTGTGAATCGATCGGGAAGGCTTTACAATAAAAAATCGTTTTAGAATAATGGTCACATCATAAACTTAGAAAAGGATGATATATGGGTTTCGGACGTAAGAGTAAGGCCACAAAAATGCTACGCCGCAAAGGTCAGGCCAAGAAGAAGTCAAAGATTAAAGAAAAAATCGCCGCCGGAAAAAAGAAGTAGTTTTTTAGAAACGAAGTGTAGGCATGAATGGCCCAAGGGAAATCTCTTTTGGGCCAATTACATTCATCAGAATTCTCATCTTCTCTTTCAGAGAATTCGCTTCCATGACTTCTTTTTTTGTATTGAATTCATCAACCAGAAAAACCGTACAATAATTTACCAGGAGCTCAGGATCATCCAGAGTGTTCGAGAATGTCTCTCTCTGAACAGGATCCGGTAAAAAATGAAGGGCCCATCGCTCCAACAGGACCTTGAAGCTATCAAGCTCAAGGGCGAAGGATTCATCAACAGTCATATCTTCTTCCAGAATCTTGTACTGATAAACCTTGTATGGCTCTTCCGAATCAAACTCAGTCAATCTGCACTTAACACTACCTGTAATGTAGATATCCATCCTCCCATCAGGATAAGTCGAAAGAATGTGAGGCAATCCCGCCACACAAACTTCCCCCCGATATAAATTGGAAGGGTGATAAGGAACAATGGCCACCGGGATCTGCATTGCCAGTGAATCACGGATCATCTGCCGATAACGAGGCTCGAAGATGTGATAAGGAAGAGTAACCTTCTTAAAGAGTACGGAATTAGTGAGTGGGAAAAGAAAAACTTTATTATCCATAATTTGTTTAACTCCACGCTTCTCTCCCTCTAAAGATACACCTCGGGCATCTTTCTTCAAGGGAAGCTTCATCAATTGTAACTGAAGAGAAACTTGACCCATCGAAACAGAAGCGTTTCAATTAAGTTATAAATAAAAAATTAAGAGGAATATCCATGAACCTAAACACTTCAGGCTCTACACTTACGAAACGAATTCTCATCGGGATGTTTTTTGGAATTCTTCTGGGAACAATTCTGAACTATGTCGGTGTAGATGGCTGGGTCAAGAGCATTTTGGTCGATGGTTTTATTGAAGTTGGGGGAAGAATTTTTCTTTCTTCACTTAAGCTTCTCGTTGTTCCTATGGTCTTTGTCTCTCTGGTATCGGGTGCAGGTTCACTGGACGATATAAAAAAATTAGGACGTCTTGGTAGTAAAACATTCGGTCTGTATATTCTAACTACCGCTATCGCCATAGCCATGGCCCTTGTAGTGGCCAACATTGTGGACCCGGGACTTGGTTTTGAACTCTCTTCCTCAGCCGCTGCAGCTTTCGAAGCAAAGGAAGCTCCTGCTCTGGTTGATGTCATTGCCAACATCTTTCCATCAAACCCTATTGAGTCCATGGCCCGTGGTGAAATGCTCCAGATCATTGTCTTCGCTCTCCTCTTTGGAGTCGGGCTCACACTCGCTGGAGAATCAGGAAAAAGAGTCCTTAAAACCTTTAATGACTTAAACGAAATCATCATGAAGATGGTTCTTCTCTTAATCGAACTGGCACCCATTGGAGTCTTCTGCCTTCTCACAAAAGTTTTTGCCTCTCAGGGATTCGGAGCCATTCTTCCGATGGCCAAGTACTTCTTCGTGGTCCTCTTCTGCCTCATCCTTCATGTTTTCATTGTGTACGGATCACTACTCAAAGCTCTCGCCAACCTCAATCCATTGAAGTTTTTCAAGAAGTTCAGTGAAGTGCAAATTTTTGCATTCTCAACTGCTAGCTCCAACGCCACTCTGCCTGTGAACATGGAAGTCACAGAGAAAGAATTAGGTGTTCATAATTCCGTCGCTTCTTTTACCATTCCATTGGGGGCCACCATTAACATGGATGGAACGGCCATCATGCAGGGAGTGGCCACTGTTTTCGTCTCTCAAGCTTATGGAATTGATCTGAGCTTTCAGCAATATATGATGGTGATTTTAACCGCCACCCTCGCCTCAATTGGAACCGCTGGAGTTCCTGGAGTGGGCCTTGTGATGCTTGCCATGGTCTTTAAGCAAGTTGGACTTCCGGTTGAGGGCATCGGTCTCATCATTGGAGTTGATCGTCTACTGGACATGGTAAGAACGGCAGTCAATGTTACGGGAGACGCGGCCGTCAGTTGTGTCGTGGCCAAATCTGAAAACCAATTTGATGAAACGGTTTACAACTCCTAGGAGTTGTAAACCTACTTCTTTTTCTTTCTTTTAATCCATCTCACGATGGTTTCAATCAGTTCCAACATTATAGATCCCTGCTAAAGTTTGTACATTTTGTGAGTTTAAAGCCAAGTTCTCATTTCTTAACTCCTGTCATTAAAACTTTAAGCATATCATTACCATGATAATCCCTTTTAACAGGGGTAACCTTTTCAAGATTATTCAGGATCACTTCCTGCATTTTAAGAAGACGTGGCATATTCTCAGAATAAAGAATTTCACCTGAAGCTAAATCCTTTGGTGAAGGCAAATTAACAGTAACTTCACTTTCAAACCCATTCTTTAACTTCAGTACAAGCTGATCAGAATCCACAGAAACTTCGATCTGTTTGTCTTTAAGGTTAAGGAAAGCGGTAAGCTCTTGAACGTTTTTACTGGCAAAGGCCTTTTCGTATCTGCTCTTAAAGTTATTGATGCCTTCCCCTTCTCTGAATAAAGTATAGGAAAGAAGATTTTGTAAGAGTAAATTGTTTGTTCTGATGGCACAGACTCTCCTGTTGAACCCGTCTCCACAAGGAGTAGCTGTAGAGAAGACATCATGAACATGTTTTTCATAAAGGGTTGGTAGTAAAGGCTCACCTGCGATGATGGCCTCCTGTGCGATCGCAGACTGAGTAATTTTCAAGGCATTTTCTAAAAGGAAGAAACTTCTTGTCTTATGATTCCGGCTTAAATCAATGTTTCTCAAGTATGTATTGATAATATCGGAATAGCTCCCGAGCCAGACTTCCTTATCCATTTCGATAATCGGAAGAAGGATAATAAGATGATTCAGATATCTTTCAAGGTTCTTGACGGAAATCAGATCAGAAAGATAATAAACGTCATTGTGTTGCCCTTCGATAGATGTATTTTTAACATATTGGTCTTTAATCTTGAGAGCACCAAAACTCTTCATGGGCAAATGCAATGGAACTTCTTCCAGGCTTGAACTCTTGGCAACATCCTGAAGTGATCCTAAAAGTGGGCGATAAGTCTTTCGTTGAAAATTATAAAAGTTTTGCTCCCCGTTTGTAAGGGAAACAAGATTTAAAGGACTCTCTTTTATATCTGCTGAGCCAAAAGCTTCTGCTAATGCTTTTTGACAATCCCCGAATCCATTGCTCTCAACTGAGATAAGTATTCGATGAATGTCTTTTATTCCCTGAATCTGTTCATTAAACCTTGAGGATAAAAGATCAATATTATTGATACTATGAAAAGACTCTTGGCTGAAACTGAAATTCCTCCAAACTGAACTCAACTGAAAGCTGATGATCCTTTCACAACTTCTTATATCTTTGTGAAGAGTTGCTCTGGCGATTTCCAGATCAACCATTGCATAGTCTTTAAGACTTGAAAGTGCTGCCATTTCCCTTTGATGATAAGTATCAACCATGAGTGCAAGATCCTTGATCATGTTCATAGTCTCAACCTGCATTCTCATCATTTCACGCTGATTTCTGAGAACTTGATCAAGCTTTTTATTAATTTCACCTAACTGGGCAGAAGTCTGATCTCCTCCCGACATGAGTGAGGCCATAGGACCGGAACTTAGAGCACCGAGAGCACCTATGAATCCCCCAGTGGCAAAACCGGCCATCGCAGATTTAACAGTACTCACAACAGCGCTTACTTTCTGCGCCTTATCCAGAACATTCTGAAGATCCTTAGATGGCTTTACTCCAAATAAAGCAGTCAGCCTGTTAGTCGTCTTGATAATATTAGAGAGGTTATCCGAGAGTTTGCCGGCAGCAGTGAGAGTCTTATCGAAATTTTCATTGAAAGAAACTTGCTTCGAAAGAATACTATCATTCTCTTCCTTTAGTTTCTCTTTCTTTCCTCTAATCACATTGTTATAAAGGAAATTAATGATTCTTTTAGAAGTCAGATCCTTCGGACCTCCATTTTTAACAGCTTCTGAGTAAAGTTCACTGATGCTTTTTCTGGAACCTTTAAGCCCATCCTGGAAATCTCTGATATTATCCGAAGTCTTCTTGATATGATCTTCAAGAGAGTTAACAATGACTGAGAATTCCTTAGCCTTTTCCGCAAATTCCTTAACATCTTTGATTGCCTGCTTATTTCTCTTAAGAAAATTCTGAAATCCATTACTATCTTTTACCTTGGCATAAATTCCACCGGCAATAATCCCGGCAATAACAACCGTATACTGCTCACTTTCACTAAGCTTTGAATTTTTGAAATGGTTATCCAGCTTTTCAACAACTGGTTGGATGTTCTTAATGACTTCTATTGCCCTCTCTTTAGAGGTATTTTGGATAGAATCTTCTATTTTTGTGGCATCAACCGGGTAGCTCTTCCCTATTTCAATCGCAATCGATTCTGCAAGCTGATCAGCAAGCTCACTGGCCCTTTTGTCGTACGTTGAAATAATATTGTCCAGGGCCTTACTCTTTAAATAAGCAAATGTTGAAACCTTTAACTGATTTTCAAATGAAAAAGGGTGCCCCATAAACAAATCAGGATCCATTAAAGAATTTTTCAATAATGCCTCATCATCCTGATACCTTTGATGCTTAAACATCATACTATTATAAATCGACCGATTATCTGCCTTCACCTGATTGATAATGGCCTCTGCTTCATGAGGAGTTAGCTGTGAGACAAGCTTTGCGACTTCAGGCTTATACTCCTCAGATAGAGATTTAATCAGGATTTCTGCCAATGCAAGATTTGGAGCTTCAGAACTAAGAAGCCTTTTTAAAGCATCCAGATCCTTATTAAGCTTTTCCTGTCTTATGGCTTCAGTTTTTTGCGTAGGATTTGAATTTGAAACCTCTTCCACTGTCTTTGAACAGGCAGACATGAGGATTGTGGTAGCTAAGAGAAGTGATAGTTTTTTCATATAAAGTCCTAAAAGTTATCCCAGTCATTATTAATTTCTAAATTGATATTTCGATCTTTGAGATTGATGGTTGAAATCTCAATTTGCCCATCATCGCCATGAGGCCCCTGATCTCCTCGATCACCAGCATCTCCTTCAGGGCCATTCGGGAAGACCTTTGTCTTGTTGCCCATCATGCTCTTCTCTCCACAATGAATACAACCGCCTGGTCGTCCATCAGGATCCGTCCAGGTCACTGTAACTCCCTTCCCTCCTGGTCCGCCACGACCACCGATTCCTCCCAGTCCGCCCGCAGTGCCTTTGCCGGGAAAATGAAGAATAGTAAGTTCAAGTCCTGCACTATCTTCAATGTTCAAAATGAGTGAACCTGTGTTTCCACCTTTTCTTCCCTGGTAACCAGTCAATCCCTTGAAACCTTTTGCCCCTTTTTTACCCGCACAGTTAGAAGTATCTCTTGGGTCCCTGCTTGGGCAATTCCCGTCTCTCGATGGGTCCTTGGCCGGTCTGTCTTTTCTCGGATCAGGAACATTAGTGACAACTCCTCCATTTAATCCTCTAAGTTCAACATCCAGCTTTCCAATTGATTTTTCAATATTAAGTCCGATGATTCCTCCACTGTCTCCGTGAAGGTTCTCTTGTGTCGTTGAAACTTTCTCTTGTGGAAAAGTCACGATTTTAGCGTTGAGAGATATGAGTTCATTGACATTCATCTGAACAATTCTTCCTTCAGTGCTTATCTCAACTCCCTCTTCAAGAAAAAGAGTTGCAATGTTTGAAGAACCAATGGCAGACATATAATTCTGTCTGCCGGAAATGACATAGCTTTTTTTAAGATTTACTGAAACACGGTCGATCTCCATTCCATCATGAAGGACAAGGCAATCATAATCAACCGTTGAACTATCGGCTTCAAGAAGATCTATTTTCACCTCAGCTGCAGAACCAGTTCTGTTAAACTGACCAGAGAAACTAGACTTGGCATGAGCAGGACCTTTAGCACGACATTCAATATTTGAATCTGTGAAGTGACCTGTAACAGCTTCAATCTGAACCTTATATGAGTTAATGCTGGCCTTAAATTCTTCTAAGTTAGAAAAATCCTTTTCTAATTGGACCAGTCTTTTCACGTTTACCTTTAAAGTTCCCGCAGGGGGTAAGGATGACTCGGAATCTGAACTAGAGGTATTAACCTCAGGCCTGTTCTCTACAAGATGAGTTTTCTTCTCTTTGGTGTTGCAACCTAAGATGACAAGAAATGACAACGTCATCAAAGCGTTCAGTTTTTTCATAAGTTAATCCTTTGCTTGTTGATGATAAACAAAAACCACAAAGCGATAGTGAACGTATGTAAAAAAGATAGAGACTGTACGACTTAATTCACTCTTGAAAAACCCTTTATTTTCAGACATTTAACATTCCTTGAGGTATGGGCTTTCTTATAAGATTTCTTAAATTTTTAAGCTTACTACTTTGTGGATGGAAAATCGGATTGGGAAACCTCTACAGGACATCTCCATGAAGACATTAAGAAATCTTAAATCCTCGAAAGTAGCCCCTGCCCATAAAACTCGCCAGGAATAAAACGCTCAAGATAGGCCCTAACAATCCGATATGACATTTATAAACACTTTTTTCTTAGGGATACGTCTATGAGACTTATTACTGCTGTTACCTTTATGTTGCTTGCATTCAACATCATGGCCAACGAAGCAGACTGTAATGAAACAACTCCTCCAGGACTAAAGCCAGTTATTAAAGTTGCCCAATTAGCGAGCGAAGAATTCAACTGCTCGAACCCGAAAAAATTAAGAGGCCTGTGCATGTATGTGGGAGATATGGAAAAAGATCCTAATCCACAAGGCAGATTTGTTTATAAATATCAGAGAAAAATTCTGGAAGCCGCCTGCGTGGATGTTAACAAAGATGATGAAGCCACAATTGCTAAGAAAATTGCAAAAGTCTGGAAAGAAAATGAAGATCAGCTAACCTGTGACAACATACAATTTGATGTCGTAAGTGGAAGTATTATAAAGTTCGCTGTTAGCCTGAAATTTGATTCTTTTGTCCTGGATATGGCCAAATGGAAAGTGAACCTCAATCGCGTAGATAAATTTGATAACAGGACCGTGCTCGACTACGTGGAATATCAAATTGAGAGAATGAAGGGAAAGCCTTCTGAAATAATTCTGAAAAATTATTATCGTATTTTAAAAGATGCCGGAGCTAAACATAAGAGAGAGTTATGATGAAGTGGCCAATCTTCTTTCTTCTTATTTCTTTTAACTCATTCGCAACTGAGATCTGTGAAGATGATAATCTTACGAGCTTTGCTAAGAAGTTATCAGTTCCCAATTGTTTTAATACCACCTCAATAGATTCTTTAATGTTAAAAGACATCACTCCTCTTTGTAGTGAATGTAAACCCAAATTTGAAACTCTTTACAATGAAAAAATTAAAGAAAATATACCGGAATTGCAAAAGGATTTTCTGGAAGTCTCCTTAAACCAGTACAAGAAAAATTTAACCAACAATTTATTGAGTTCCGTAAAGCTTAAAACTTTGTTTAAAACCAATGGTACCTTCAATCAGGCCATTAAGTCCTGTAAGATGAAAACCAATAAAGATCTCCTTGCCAATTGTAAATCAGATGCCGCAAAAAAGCTTCTTCAAGATAATAAGTTCTTTGAGAATCTTTCAAATGAGTTATCAAATGATCTTGCCAGGTTTCTCTCTACGAAGGAAGACTTCAAGACCAGTGAAACTCTATTAAGTCGTACAGACACTCAATGCTTTATTCCTGAACGAGATATTCTATTCTTCTCAACCCTAAGTATAGAAGAGGCCCTGGACCAAAATCTAATTTCACTTATTCAGAAAATAGATCCTAAAAACTATGACTCTGTTAATGAAATATTTAACTCGGAAGAGATTGTTGAGAATTACGAAGGGGACATTTCTAGTTTAAAGCAAAATCTTTTTAACCACCCTCTGCTAGCTCCCCATTTAAAATCTTCAGAGCAATTTGTTAATTTTATAAAGAAGATTTCTTCACCTGGTCATCTTGAGAATTTACGAAAGGCCCTCTACAGCTCAGAGAACGCAAAAAGCTTTGATACTGAGCTGGCCACTAGTTGCGAAAAATCCTTTAAGGTCCTGAAAGACAATATTTGCTCGGATGAGTTTCAAAAGGGTCAGATCTATAACGATTACATTGGTAACTTTTCAAAAACTTCTCTTTCTAAAGTCCTTCCTGATAAACAGGAAACTGCTTCAACTGAAGAACTTGTCGACAACAACCTGAAGCTTTTAGCTACCTGTGAAAATAAAGATGCCAAAGGAAAAAGGAATCTCACAAGTGTCAGTTCAGCAGTGGGGATATCGCTAACTTCAGTAGAATCAGACTTACCCCTTGATACTTTCAGGGCTGAAAAATATAACAATGAAATTGGAAACCTTACCAACTCTCTTTGTAAAATGACTGATGACACTTGTAAAGAAGGAACAATCACCTGCTCCATCTATAAGAAGTATCAGGAATCCAAGAAACCCGGAACCTTACAAAATAAACTCGCTCAAACTTCAAATTCTGAAGTGAACGAACTCCTGAGATCCATGATTGGTACTCCCAGGAACCTTGATCCTAGGACAAAAGAAATTCTGGTTTTAAACGGAATCCTCCCTAAAGAAGATGGAACGATGGTGGCCCAGGTCGAGATCCCTGAAAGGCAGCCTCAGGTCTACACTCAACAGGATACAACTGTGAATCCAGCCACCGTACTGGCAAGTGCGAATGCAAGACCAAGCAGACCATCTCCCTCCGCTCCGGCCCGTGCACCTGCGTCTTCTAATGGCTATTCAAATTCAGCTCCTCCTACGGCCTCAAATCTTGATAACCTGTCAGATATTTTTAAGGAAAATAATGATGATTTAAAAGACATTCAGGATGAGATTCGAAGAAGACTGCTGGATATGCCTGAAGATCGTCCTGTTACTAAAGAGCAGGCGAGAAAAATTGCAAGCGATGTTTCAAGGAACAAAGGCCGAAATCTAAATCCGGACCAGACTGAAGCATTGGCCGAAAGAATAATGAATGAGAGACCCATTGATACCTCCTCTCCTTCTTCCTTCCAGCAAGAGTTCGGAACTTCTGAAGGTAACCGAGCGAGAGTTTCAGATTCTGAAACTCAGCTTGAGAAATGGAAAAGCGGACAAAAAGATGCAGCTCTCATGGGAATGGCAGGGGCGCAACAAGTTCTCGCCAATGAGACGGGTAGCAGTCAGGCGAATGATGCAGCTCCTAAGGAACTGACTAAAGTTGCCCTGAATATTTCTGAAGATCCGAAAGTGAACCTCTCTGATATCTTTAATAGAAAGATAAATCAAAATGATCCTGAAACTCAGCTTCTAAAAGTTCTCTTAAAGAATAAGAACAACTTTCTCCTGCAGATCAAGGGTACAAACTTTAAGATCGTCTTTGATGGTAAAAGTTCCTTTAATCTTCTCTTTGATTCCGGGGACAAAAGTCAGGCAGAACGCATCCGGCCTCAACTAGAAATGTTTTTGAAAAAATTGAAAGTCTAATCACCTTCACAAATTCTGACTTCCATGTTGAACTAGGCGAGTCCCTTGTTCAAAGGATCCTCATGTATCAGAAGGCCTTGACCAGACTCACTCTTTTATTTTTCATGATGGGATTCATTACCTGCTTAAATGATATCCTGATCCCCTATCTCAAAGAAATATTCAAGCTCGATTACTCACAGGCCGCTTTAGTGCAGTTCTACTTCTTTGGGGCTTACGGACTCCTCTCTATACCTTCCAGCAGGATTATTGAACGCATCGGATATCACAAAGGCATGGTGATAGGTTTTATCGTCTCGGCCCTGGGCTGCATAAGCTTCTTTCCGGCCGTCATCTTTCATTCTTATAATCTTTTTCTCCTGGCACTTTTTATTCTGGCCGCAGGAATTGTTTTGCTTCAGGTCGCGGCCAATCCCTATGTTGCGGTCATCGGACCCAAGGACACTGCCTCATCACGGCTTACAATGGTTCAGGCCTTCAATTCTTTCGGCACTTTCCTCGCCCCTTTCTTCGGATCCTATTTTATTCTGAGAGGTCTTGATCGGGCCACGAATGCAGAGGCCGTGAGGTATCCCTATTTTTTTATTGCTCTGGTTCTCGTCGCCATCGCTTTTCTGTTATCAAGACTAAAATTGCCTGCCCTGGAGACTCACGAGGAAGATCACAAACTCCCATGGTCCACTGTTCTGAAAGACTCTTCCCTTATTCTTGGTGTGATAGGAATTTTTCTCTACGTTGGTGCGGAGGTGGCGATTGGAAGTTTTCTTGTTAACTACATTGTGTTTCTTACTCCCATGAAAGAGCCAGAAGCTGCGACTTATGTCGCGGTCTACTGGGGAGCCGCAATGGTGGGAAGATTCCTCGGCATTTTTACTTTGAAGGAGTTTCTCCCAGGGAGGGTCCTGGCAGTGCATGCTATGACAGGAATTGCGCTGATTCTTATTTCCATCAATTCCCGTGGACTCATCGCCGTTTATAGCATCGTTCTGGTGGGCCTGTGTAACTCCATCATGTTCCCTACTATTTTTACCCTGGGGATCAGAAATCTGGGCCATTTTGAGGCACAGAAAGGATCCGGAATTCTTGCTACCGCCATATTGGGAGGCGCCATCATTCCAGTAATCACGGGACAGATGGTGGATAAGTTCGGATTCAGAATTGCTTTTCTTCTTCCGGTTCTTTGTTACGCCTACATTGCTTTATATGGGTCAAGAAATGCAGCGGCGATGGTTCCTTCTGAAGATTATTAATTTACAGTCCAGTTAAAGGATTCACTGGCCTTGTTACCTGCTATGTCCTCCACCGTTACTTCCACTTGATGACTTCCCGGGGCCAGAGACATAGTCTTTCTTGGTGCTTCCGGAGTGAAATTCAGGTTGAAGTAAAACTTTCGGCAGTGATAGTTTCCGCAGGTTCCATTCAGGTAAAAGTCGTTGATGAACTGGGTATCATTGGTACCGGAGGGAAGATGAATAAATTCCCAGACAACTTTTTCAGCTCCTCCATTGAGTTTGTAGGAAATCTTATGAGGAGGCAGCAGGAATTTATCATGAAGGGTGAGATCGTAGGCCTCCACGAAAAGGGAATGAGATCCTGAAATCGTATTGCCGGAAACTGGCCTGTGATTTTTCGCAAGTCCGATATTGGCAATATAGGGTGACCTAGTGTCTGCCAGTGGTTGCATTAAAAGATAAGGGTTAATGTATTTTCCGTCTTTGGCGACAATCAGAAGGTGCAGGTGGTGGTAGACTTCGCCATAAGTTGTGACCGTCCATCGAACGACATTCCCTATGAAAGTTCCAGAGGGTATTTCGGTACCAGACTTATAGGCCTTAAAGATCTCATCAGGGATAGTTCTCCGATCAACGTGGTGGTACTTCCAGACAAAACCCTCTGCATCCAGAATCGCCACTTCCCAATAAAGAGGATTTCCCCGAACGTAGTTTTCAATGTTCACGACTTTTCCGCCTGCTGAAGCGAGTATGGGCTGGTCAATCACAGAGCGGATATCAAGTCCGTCGTGCCAGTAAGGAGAGCCGCCGTAATTCTGGAAAGACTGCATGTTGTGACCGATGGAAAGAAGAGGAAACGGCCAGGAATGAAAACGCTGGGAGGAGTATTGGGCCGTGGCGAATTGATCGGCCCGGGTTTTTACTTCTTTTTCATGAGCGAAGACTCCTGTTACAGACAAAAGCAAAAGGAGCAGATACTTCATGAAAAACCTCATAGAATGAATTTTGAATAGACGTCTTTGGGAAAGATTCCTGAAAGTTTCAGCCCGACTTTCAGCTCTTTTTGTTTCCTGGTTTGAAAACGCGGATCGACTTCCGAATTAATGTAAACGACTTCCGCAAGAACGGGATGCTGGAGTCTTTCTTCTCCGAGTCTTGTCACCCAGAGGATACGGTTGTTTTTCAGAAAGGAGCGATTGAGCTCTGAAATGACGAGCCCGGCACCGTACCGTGAAATATCGATAAGCCTTACCTGGAGCTCAGAACTTTCTCTCCCACCGGTTAAAGAGGGTTTAATGGTAATGGTGTGATCATTATTTGGCAGAAAGCGATGCCGGGGGAAAGATCTGAGTTCAAGGGTCTTGATAAGGTAAGGAAATGCAAAATGAATGGAGTTCTGCCCTACTCTGAAATCCGACACTTTGAAGACACTGGTTTTGTAATCCAGTTTCACATAGAGGGACAGATCCTTCCTGATTTGGAACTTCTCAGAATCAAAGTAAATCACTACTTCCCGGGCCACAAAATCAATCTCAAAGTGATGAATCGGAATGATGTTCCTATTGCCCTCACTGTCGGTTTGCCAGAGAAAGTTCTCCTGTTGAGTGGTTGATTTTTGTAAGATTCTGAGGATTTCCCGGTAGTCAGAGCTAGACCGGTATTTGTCGATAGTATCCATTTAAATAGGATGCAAAAATTGTCCGGATTTGACAAATCCTCGGAATACCAGAGAGGAAAAGTCTCTTATTCTGAGACTATTTTCTTATCTACAAGGTAATTCGTTAGTGAATTCATCTCAATAAAACTGTTGTCTTTAAAGTAACAAAAGGCTCGCTGATCCTGGTTTTCATTAACCCCTAACAGTGCCTGCGCCTGGTAGACTTTATCGCACACGTCAGAGCCTATGGAGTTGGTAAACTTCATCCCTGCTCGAACTTTCTTGAGGTCAATTTTTTTATGGTTTTCGACTGCTTTAAGAGCTTCACACTTCTTGTCACAACCCCGGACCAGAAGGCCCTCATGGTCTCTAAAATCAAGGAGGTCCCCGGCTACCTTGAAAGTCTCGGCATCTGCAGTTGAAATAAACATCAGGTATAATATGACAATCTTCATGGTATCCTTCTCACCTCTGTCAGACCCTGGATTTTTCCAAAGATCGTTTTCTCTGAATGCCAGTCTGATTGACCGTTTTGCGACTCTCTGATGAGGTATTCGCATGAATTTGTTTTTGGATTAAATCGCATTCCTGCAATCGTATTGATATGAGCCGAGCTCGGTCCCGTGGGATAGCTGTTCCCAAGGGGGTAACCTTGGACGAGACTTAGAACAACTTTCTCTCTCAACATTTCAATCTGCTCTTCTATTGATTTTCCTGAAGCTTTGATCTTTGAAATCGTTTGATAACCATTATCACAAGTGAACGCGGGAAGCTTTACCCTGTTTTCAGAATTTAAACAGGAAGGTGCCACGGTAAGCTGCATGAGATCTCTGGCTGATTTGAAACGTCCCTTTTCATCAAAGAGCCTGTCACTGTCTATTTTATCGTCCCTGATCTTATTCACCAGAGTCTGGAGGGACGAAAGGAAATTCAATGATTCAGTACCGGAGGTAACACAATAATCAAGAAAATCTTCATCCTTCATTGAATCTTTTTGAAGAGTTTTTTTTAGGAAATCAAGAGATGCTCTAACTTTCTGTTTCAGCCCCGGATCATTCATCTCAGCGCTGGCATTTCTGAAGAACATTTGCTTCATTTGGGGAAGAGAAGAAGAAAAATTATATTTCGAAAGGAAGCCAGACATTTTTTCCTGATAGTTTTCAAAGATTGCTTCCAGATTTTTACCCGCTAATACACTCTTTACATAACTCGGATAAAATTTTGAATACTCTTTCCGATACTCTCTTAAGAAGTCATCCAGAGGAAGCCGATCCTTCAGATTTTGAACCGCGTGGAACTCCTTTAGCTTCCATTCTTCCACGACCGGAAATCTTGCTACAGGAACAGGAATAATAATGTCTTTATTTCTTTTCAAATTTTCAATGAGGTTCTGAGAACGTAATAAAACATCTTCTTTTACCACTGAGTTCGATTTCTCAAATACTGATAAGTCCTGAAGGAAGTCTTTCAGAAAATTGACATTGGAGGCCAGGTACTCATATTTCCCCAACCTGAATAGACCTTCTCCGACCTCGTTTCTTTCACCTGTTTCAAGTGGCGAATATCTCTGGGGACAATAACCTTTTACTTTGGCGGTCTTCAGCGTGGAGCAAGTAGAACCTCCATCCAATCCGTCCCCTACCACCTGATTCTGATCATCCTTATACAACAAGGCCAGATCCAGAAAAGAGGCAATATCATTTCCCTCCGATAGGCCAACGATGAGGTTTTTGGCTGTATTCGCGAAACAAGTACCAAGCCCGTCCTGGTTATCTCTGGGCACACCATGAAATGGCCCCTTAAAAAGGGCACCGGGAAAGGGTGTTTCATTTTCCAGATTGATGTCAGGAGTATTAGTGTCACACTTTGTGAACTTAGAAAACTTTGGAAGAAGTTTTATCTCTGAAAGTTTTATTTCGGATGCTTGAAGCTCCTCCTCTACGGCCCCTGATCTTTTAACAGTATATTGATACCATTCTTTCTGCTTTTTAATGATCTCCCGATTGCGGGGTATGAGATCCATGAGTTTCTTTTTTTCCTTGTTAACTTCAGGAAGTGACAAACTCAAAGAAAGCTTCCATGCTTCGAGCTGCTCTTTCCCTTCATTTTTGATCTTGGGCCGGAATCTCTTCGAACACATTTCATAATTAAGAACATTCTGTTCTTCCAGAGATTTCCGTAGACATTTATTAAAGCGTCCTTTTAGTTTTTCCAATGTTACGAGAGCCTGCCTCTTATTGCTCTGGAAATTCTCCTCGTAATCCTCTAGATTTTGCAAACGTTCTTCATTGGCTTTTAATTCTGCTCTTCCTGCTTCAATGTTATTTCTATATGTTTCAAGGCTTTGCTTTAAATTCCCCATCTCCTCAAGTAACTTGGCTTTTTCGGTTAAAAGAATCTGCTCACTACTGGATTGTGCTGAGGCACCAAGTGTTAAGAAAACTAAAAATAGTGGTAAACAAATCTTCATTCCGATCCTATCGGTTTCTAAGAGTAGTACTTTAAAAAGGAAAACACTCAAGTAATGCCCTGCTTATTATCAGACTTTATCCACCATGAGAGGATCTACCGATGAGGTTCATATGCGAAACATATTCTTGTTGTTCCTGCTCTTCATCCTTTCGTCCTGTGCTGCTAAAAAGCTTCTGGTGGAAAACGCCGACACTCTTCTAACCCATCAGGTAACGAAGAGACTTCCTCTTTACTCCAAGCAAAAAGACAATCTGAATAAGGATGTTGATCAGTTCCTCAATAAGGCCAAACCAGTGGCCCAGGAAGTCTTACCTGTTATTGATGAAATCGATCTTAACTCTCCTGATAAAGTTGAGAAGCAGTATAACAAGCTTGAAGAATATTATATTGGCCTCACTCAGGACTTTACTGCCATGCTCTCGAAATACATGGCACTTCTTGATAAGAAACAGCAAAAAGATTTCTTCGAGACTCTGGATGATGAAAACCGGGAGCTTCTTAAAACTGAAAAAGAAAAACGACTGGATAAAATTGAAGATCGTTTTAAGCTCTTTTTCGGTTCCATGAAGAATTCCCAGAAACAGTTGTTAAGAGATTATTCCGATTACTTCCACTTGAGGGCGAAAGAAAGGCTGGAAAGAAGAGTTAAGCTTCACGGAGAACTCAGAGCAATCTTTGGCGAGGAATTGTCACAGGAGGCACGGTCCCGTTCCATTGAGGAAGCCTTCTCCCGTTATCAAAAGGATGCTCTTAAAGGAAATAAAAATCTGGAGATGTTGAAAAAGCTTCTTCCCACCATCAGCAGCTCTCAAAAAGAGCATTTCCGTAACCGGGTTAAAGAAGTTAAAGAAATGCTGAATCATTTTATCATTTCTGAATATTAAGCGGCCTTCTTCTTTCCTTTGCCCACTGGTTTCAGGATATGAATCTTCTGCTTGAGTTTATTCATTCCTTCCCAGGGATCTTTCTTTCTGGTTTTTACTTTTTTTATGGCCTTATCCATGTCAAAGGCATCAGAGCTTTTTATTCTTCTGAGTTCACTCCACTCCACTGGCAGAGCGACTGCAGTATGAGGTTTCGCCCGGAGGGAGTATGGAACAACGGCCGTGGCGCCATAACCATTCCTCAGATAATCCACAAAGATCCTGTTCTTTCGGACCTTCTTTGACATGTTCGCCGTGTACTTTTGAGGGTTCCTTGAAACTAGTTCCAGGGCCAGTGTTTGAGAGAAGGACTTTATCTGATCCCAGTCATAAAGGGGCGCCACAGGAATGTGAACATGAATTCCTTTTCCTCCGGTGAGCTTCACAAAAGACTCCAATTCAAGATCGTGAAGCAGCTCTTTTAATTCAAAGGCACTTTCTACGACCTCGCTCCACTCAACTCCCTCACCGGGGTCAAAGTCCATGACTATTTGATCAGGACGGAGATAATCCTGTCTCCTGCTGTTCCAGGCGTGGAGCTCAAAAGCATTGAGTTGCACCAGTTCCTGGAGGCCCTCAGAAGAATCGACTGCGAGATAAACTCCTTCTCCCTTCTCTTCTTTGATTTTTACCGGATGGAAGGACTGAGGAAAACTTCCACTTATATGCTTCTGAAAAAAGCAAGTTCCTTCGGCGCCGTTTGGACACCTCACCAGTGAGAGAGGTCTGTCCTCCATGTAGGGCAGCATGGCCTTGGCCATGACATGGTAAAAGTCTGAGACGTCTTTCTTGGTTTTTCCCTCTTCTATAAAAAGAATTTTATCAGGGGATGAAATTTCTTTAACAGATGAGAGGTGCTTTGGTTTAATTTTCTTTTTCGCTTTTTCCATATGAATTTCCTCAGCTGGCTTATCTTCCCGGAGCCCCTGGAAAACCGGCGTCCGGAGGATGCCTTCATTAGTCCAGTTTCCAAAAGAGACCTCGCAAACTTTTTCAGGCCTCACCCAATGATAATCCTTCCCTTTTGGTGATTTAAGATCAAATGGTGATTCATCTCTTTCAATCTTGGACAGTTCTTGTTTGAGTGTTTTCAGAGTTTCATGGTTAAGGCCGGTTCCGACTTTCCCTACATATTTGAACTTATCTTTTTCATAGACTCCCAGGAGGAGTGCCCCGAGACCGGCCCTTGATCCTTGAGGTCTCGTCCATCCTCCGATCACGAATTCCTGTCTCATGGTACATTTGGTTTTGGCCCAGAGATCATTTCTTCCGGAATAATAAGGACTATCAGCAAGCTTTGAGACAATCCCTTCAAGTTTATGTTCACAGGAGACTTTATAAAAGGCCTCACCGTTTTCACTCATGTGTTCACTATAGACAAGAAACTCCGAGCTTCTTTCCATCACCTCTTCAAGTAATCTCTTTCTCTCAAGGAGAGGCTCTTTCCTTAAGTCCCGGCCGTTAAGAAAAAGCAAATCGAAGATATAATAGCGCAGGTGGGTGTCCTTTTTCTTCTTCATGGAGTTCTGGAGATTCTGAAAATCCGGCTTTCCCCCTTTATCGAGTGCCACGATTTCACCATCGAGGATAGCATTGGTAACCGGAAGATCCTGGAGTGAATTCAACAAGTGAGGAAACTTGTTACTCCAGTCAAGGCCTCTTCTGGTAAAGAGAAGTGCGATACCATTTTTCAAATGCGCTTGCATTCGATAGCCATCAAGCTTCATTTCATGAACCCATTGACCACCTTCTTGCGGGACACTGGATACGAGCCTTGGTAGCTGCGGTTCTATGAATCCGGGCCACTTGTCGTTTCCTGATAGCTCCTCCTCGTCCCGATGCTTAATCAGAAGCCAATTCTTTTTACTTTCATCTCCTCGCCAGGATGTTCTGACCAGGACGAAGCTCCCTTTCAACCTCTCTCCATTAAGTTTAAACTTCAAGTGCCCCTTTTGGAGAGCGGCAATGGGATCTTCATCTAAAGGTTCCCATGTTCCTTTATCCCAGATAAACACCTCTCCTGCCCCATACTCACCTTCAGGAATAGTTCCATGAAATTTTCCATAGGAAAGAGGATGATCCTCTGTCTGTACCGCAAGTCTTTTGTCTTTTGGATCAAGAGAGGGGCCCTTGGGAACCGCCCAGCTTTTGAGGACTCCCTCCAGTTCCAGCCTGAAGTCATAATGAAGCCTTCTTGCATGATGCTCCTGAACGACAAAAGTTAATTTCTTTGTCTTCTTCCGAACTGATTTTGTGTTTCCACTTGGTTCTTTTGTTTTGGAGAAGTCCCGCTTTCGGTTGTATTCTTTCAAAAGTTTTTTTTTTGACATCAAACTCTCCTAGCCGGCCTTCTTCCGGGCCGTCTTTTTAGTCGACTTCTTCTTACTCTTGCTGGCCGGCTTCGACTCTGTCTCCGATCCCGTTTTCTGCTTTTTCTTCTCTTCGAGAGATTTTCGGAGCAGCGGCATAAGATCCACCACATTTCCGGTTGCGGCTTCCTCTTCTCCCGGTAACTCACCGTAATCAACGTGCTTGAGTTTACCTGACTTCACCTTTTCGTTTATGATCTTCATCACATCATCAACGTACGTGTCTTTGTATTGGTCTGGTTTCCACTCGGCAGTCATGCCTTCAATCAACTCCTCGGCCATCTTAATTTCTTTCTGGTTGAACTTAGGCTTGCTGGTGTCTCCTAAATAATCCACCTCATCTTCTTCCAGGACTTCGTGAGCAAACCGCATCATTTCAAGGATCAGGTAATCTCCCTTGGGCATGATGCAGGCCAGATGCATTTTGCTTCTCATGACGATTTTGGCGACCGCCACTTTATTAGTTTTTTTAAGAGCTTCGACCAGAAGGAAGTAGCCTTTGACCCCATTCTTTTGGGGCACGAGATAATAAGGTTTCTCAAAGAACATTAAATCGATTTCATCAAAGTCCACGAAATCCTGAATATCAATTGTTTGTGTGGCCTTAGGATTGGCGGCTTTAAAATCTTCTTTATCCATCAGGACAAACTGTCCCGATTCATGTTCATAGCCTTTCACGATCTGAGGCCATGGAACTTCTTTTCCGGATTTTGCATTGACTCGTTTATACTTAATGGGTGAAAGGTCTTTTTCATCCAGCATTTTAAAACTCAGATCTTTTCCTTCCTGCGCTTTTCTCACGACAACAGGAATATTTAAAAGACCAAAACTGATAGAACCTTTCCAGATGGTAGCTGCCATACTTTCTCCTTGGCCCGTTCAGTCTAAATTTATAACGACTTTAACCCTCCTCACAATTTGCAAAGGTTACTCGTCAATTTTCCCCAATTGCCACGTTTCACGGGACTGAAAAGCGTTTCTTTCAATGCTCATCCATGGCACTCACTTTGCTTATCTGGAGTGGGAAGGGGTGCGTATATGCTTTTAAATAAACCGAAGAAGAAGATCAGGTATGCAGTCGTAGGCCTTGGTCATATTGCTCAGGCCGCAGTGCTCCCGGCCTTCAAGAATGCAAAAGAGAACTCTGAGCTGGCAGCACTTGTTTCTGGAGATCAGGAAAAACTAAAAGTAGTCGGTGACAAGTATCAGGTTGAGAAACGCTATCTCTATTCAGAATTCGAGAAATGCCTGCGGGATGGTGAAGTGGATGCAGTCTATATCTGCACTCCAAACTTTTATCACCGAAACATTATGGAAACGGCGGCAAAATATGGGGTTCATGTTTTATGTGAAAAGCCCATGGCGGTAACAACGGAAGACTGTCTCTCTATGATAGGAGAAGCTGAAAAACATCATATCCAGCTGATGATTGCCTACCGTTTACACTTTGAAGCCGCCAATCTCGAAGTGATAAAAAGGGCCCACTCGAAAAGAATCGGTGATCTTAAAATCTTCAACTCCGTATTTACCATGCAGGTGAAAGATCCCGGAAATATTAGACTTGAGGAAACAGATCGCGGCGGAGGCCCCCTCTTTGATATCGGCATCTACTGCATCAATGCTGCCAGGTACCTCTTCAAATCGGAGCCTCTGGAAGTATTTGCGATGAGCGCTAATAGCAGAGACTCGAGATTCAAAAAGACCGATGAAAGCATCAGTTGTGTCATGAAATTTCCTGATGAAAGGCTCGCCACATTTTCCATCAGTTTCGGAGCTTTCAATTCAGCCGATTATGATCTCATAGGAACCAAAGGAAGACTTCGTCTTGAAAAAGGCTA
Organism: Bacteriovoracia bacterium; assembly: GCA_046566385.1. GTDB lineage: Bacteria > Bdellovibrionota > Bacteriovoracia > Bacteriovoracales > Bacteriovoracaceae > Peredibacter. The sequence goes on from JBKHWS010000002.1 coordinate 45,925, forward strand.
TCACTACGCCACTCCCATGAAGCTGATCACTTATGAAGACAAAAAAATCATCACTAAAAGATATTCAAAGAGAGACCAGTTCTCTCCGGAGATCATCTACTTCTCTGACTGCATTCAGAAGAAGAAGAAGCCTGAACCATCCGGTGAAGAAGGACTCGCTGATATCAAGATAATCGAGGCACTTCTCCTTTCCATTGATCTTGGTTCCCCCATTACACTGGATGAAATTAATAAAAAAACCAGGCCGAATGAAAGTTTAAAAATGACGAAACCTTCATTTTTGAGACCTAAGCTTTTCCATGCGACAGGGCCCGGAGGGACAAAACATTAACGACAAGGAAGTAAAGTTATGCGTTACCTACTCTGCTTTCTTTTCACTTTCTCCATTTTTAATGCGAGAGGAGCAGTTGATGTTGCCAAATCAATGGTGCCCAGAGGAAAAATCATTGAAGAACTGGGCCGGGACTTCATCGTACGCACAGAGGGAGGAACAAATGTGAAGATCGAATTCAGCCTGGACGGCAAGTTTCAGGAGGCATCCGGAAAAAACCTTAACCAGGGAGATGAGCTTGAGCCTGGAGATGGACTTATCTCATTGAGTACTGCTGCTCAGGCCCTGCAAAAGACGGGAGTTAAGCCACAAGGTTACTGGCTTCTGGAGAAGGATCCCAAGATGGGTTGGATCTACGAGGTCCGTAAAAATGTTGTGAGTGCCAAATCAGGAGAGATTCTCTTGAAATCCCCTGAAGTTAGTATTTCTGAAAATGCTTCGGAGGATACTTCCCAAAATTATCATCAAAACCCCTCAGAGGGTAAGAGTCCTCCGTATACTGAATAATACGATTGGGACGATACTTAAACCTCTCTATCTTCACTTCGGCATGGGTTCCTGTCTTAGAAACTGATTTTTTCCCAATTGTATACTTAGGAATATTCTTTAGTGTGTCAGTTGAAGCATCATAAAATTTCGCAGCATACTTATTCGACTTAATAAAAGAAGATTTCTGATTTTCAACGAGATAAGGAATAATAACTTCATCAATCGTTTTATTCTTGGGAACGGCAATGGAAGACGGAACACTATAGTATTCAACATCAATGGCCTCTTCCACACCATCTTTGTTTAAATCCACCACATCGAAGTGATCCAGGATAACCACTTTAATCTGACCTGATGCTTTTTTGAGATCATGGGGCATGAGAGTTCTGAACTCCAGGACATCACTTGCATCCATCCGGTGACAGCCATGGGAAACATAACCGCGACGCAGATACCATACATCCATAGGTCCATTGTTTGTAATGGGTCCGTGAAAGGCAACTCCGCTCCACTCAATCAGAAGGAAAGGAAAGCCACCAAACTCATCCTTCCACTTATTTGACCACCAGCGGGCCTCAATTGACTCTGCCGTTTTAAGATCAATGACCATCTCCTTCGGCTGACTGAATGGACCTGCAGTCGTAGCAGCTATAGGATAGACAAAGTTTAAAGCTCCAATATAACCGCTCTTCTCGCTGCCTTCAGTATAGAGATGACCAAGGTGTTTAAAGAAAATGCGTCTGGAGTTTTCAGCTGAAAGAAGTTTCTCTAATTTTGAATTGTCGTTGACGACCTCTTCTGGTTTCCAGTGAGTAGCAAAGATGTACTTAAAATAGGCTTCGGAAATGGTACTCTTATAAATATCTTCCTGCTCATTACTGACATAATTCCTGGCATTTCTTTTCTCCAGATATATATCAAGTCCGGTCGTTTCCAGGATGTGAGATGAATACTGTTCAGCTATTTTCGCCCATGCTTGAACGGCAGCAGGCTTTCCTTCTGCCAGTTTGGAAATCTTCACCAGGGGATGGAGAGAAAAAGCAGGGTCCATCAAAGCGTCATCAATGGTCTTCCAGCGAAGAAACATTTGATTGGCATATGAATCTATTTTTTCCTGAGAGATGTGGGCAGTCACCCGGGTGGTAAGATTCATTTTCGATATGGTTATTTCAAGCTCTTTTCCCTCAAATTTCGGAGCATCACCCAGATAGATGTATCTTCCGGAATTGGCATTCTTGAGATTTGGTGTATCTATCCGCTCATGGGGCATGGGTCCCTTGCGGGCGAAAACAGAAAGGGAAAGAAGTAAGACTGATAAACCCAGCACTCTATTCATAAGAATCTCCATCATTTTACTAAAGTTCCTACAAAAATGAGGCCAATTGAGACGCAGTATAAGGCCCTGGGAGTGTCTAAAGATTAGACATCTGATCAACTTGGTTACCTTAGGAAAGGATCAAGATTTCATCTCTCTTTTCCCCTTATAAAATAGCCGGGAAGCCAACGGTAAATGTCTAAGGAGTGGCCATGAAGACAGAGACAAACGACTTTGAAAAACTTGCAGGCATGATTAACGACATCAAGTTTACCATGTTAACCACCACTGCAGAGGACGGAAGCCTCCATTCCAGGCCAATGGGGACATTGAATCTTGGGCCAAAAGAATTCGATGGTACCCTCTGGTTTTTCTCCAAAAGAGACTCGATTAAAAACCACAATATCGAAAAAGAGCCAGAAGTGAACCTTGCCTATGCTAATCCGGACAAGCACCAATATGTGTCTGTTTCCGGAAAGGCCTTCATTTCCACTGATAAAAATAAAATGAAAGATCTCTGGAATCCCCTGCTGAAAGCATGGTTCCCTGAAGGCCTGGAAGATTCCGAAATAACCCTTATCGGTGTTAATGTGGAAAGCGCAGAGCTCTGGGATGCACCTCCTGGAAAAGTTGTTCAGCTACTGGGTTTTGTGAAATCGGCCGTAACGGGCAAGCCCTACGACAACCAAAAACACAGCAGCCATATCGATTTGAGACAATAAAGGAGAAACTTATGCCGACCGAACCAATAGAGAAATACCGGGATACGGTAAAACCCAACGAAAAAAGCCGACATCATCCTGAATCAAGTCAGGATGAGCAGGAAGAGCATGTCATGAGTGACGATGAAAGATTGGATGAAGCGATAGACGAAAGCTTCCCCGCCAGTGATCCCCCCGGACACATTTCAAAGTCTTATGAAGACCGACGATCTCACGAAACTTAGGGCCCCTCCACCGGGCCCTCTTTTTAAGCATATCCCCCCTTGACGACCCGTATGAATTAAAATCAAATTACGGTCGCTAATACAAAGCGAGCCCCGGCCTCTTAGCTGGTTTACCAACGAGTCAACTATGACAACGAAAGGTCCTGTTTCCCAATTCATGATTCACAATTACCGCCACTTTAATTCTGCCGCCATGATGGATGCGGCCAAGGGCTATGAAGCTCACCTCGCCTCAGATGGTAAAATGATGGTGACCCTTGCAGGGGCCATGTCTACCGCTGAACTAGGCATCTCATTAGCCGAGATGATCCGAAACGATAAGGTCCACGCTATTTCCTGCACAGGTGCTAACCTGGAAGAAGATATCTACAATCTCGTCGCTCACGAGCATTACGAGCGCATTCCTGACTGGCGTGCCCTGACCCGCGAGGCTGAACAGGATCTTTATGATCGTCACCTGAATCGTGTCACTGATACCTGTATTCCTGAAGAAGCGGCCATGAGAAAAATCTGGTCTATCATGGCGGCCGAATGGGCTGAAGCTGAGGCCAAGGGCGAACGCTGCTTTCCTCACGAGTTTTTCTTCCGTGCCTTAAAAAAGGGCAAATTCAAGGAGCACTACCAGATTGATCCAAAAAATTCCTGGATGCTGGCCGCTGCTGAAAAAAATATTCCGATGGTTGTTCCGGGATGGGAAGACTCTACTCTTGGAAACATGTACGCTTCTTTCTGCATGCGCGGAGAAGTTAAAAACGTTCACACTGTTAAAACCGGCATTGAGTACATGACTTCGCTTGCTGACTGGTACATGAAAACCGCGGAAACGTCTTCAATCGGTTTCTTCCAGATCGGTGGTGGTATCGCTGGAGACTTCCCGATTTGCGTGGTTCCTATGATTCGTCAAGATCTTGAGAAAGACGATATCCGCTTGTGGGGTTACTTCTGTCAGATTTCAGATTCAACAACTTCGTATGGCTCATACTCCGGAGCGGTTCCGAATGAAAAGATCACTTGGGGGAAATTATCCAAGGATACACCAAGTTTTATTGTGGAATCAGATGCTACCATCGTAGCCCCGCTGATGTTTGCTTACATTCTTGGACACTAATTTCCTACTGACTGCATCAACTTTACTGCTTTTTATGTTCAAATCCCCCTGACTTTTGTATGTTAGGGGGATGACAAAATACACTAAAGAATTCATTCACGAGATGCCGAAATCGGATCTCCACCTCCACCTCGACGGATCTCTTCGCATTCCTACTCTCATTGAAATGGCGAAGAAGAACAACATCAAGATGCCTTCCTACACTGAGGAAGGCCTCAAGGAACTGGTTTTCAAAAGCCACTACGCTAATCTCGGTGAATACCTTCATGGCTTCCAGTACACCTGTGCGGCCCTCCGGGATCTGGAAAATATTGAGCGCGCGGCCTATGAGCTCGCCATCGATAACCAGAAGGAAAACGTGATCTACATTGAGCCACGCTTTGCTCCTCAACTCATGATGGATGCAGAGAATGGTCTCACCATGGAGTCAGTGATGACTGCCGCCAACAAGGGACTCGAGCGCGCCAAAAAAGAATATAATAATCAAGCCGAAGTCCTTAATGGAAATCTTCCGGAATTTGATTACGGCATCATCTCCTGCGCCATGAGAAAGTTCGGCCCAAAAGGCTATTCACCCTATTACACGAACTTCTATAAAATGATGGAATACTCCATTAAGGAAATGGACGTCTTAAAGTCAGGGGCCATGCAGATGGTTCAGGCAGTAGTAAAACTAAGGGACGAAAAGAACCTTCCCATCGTTAGTATCGATCTTGCCGGACAGGAAGACGGATATCCACCTGGAAAGTTCAAAGAAGTCTATGCCTACGCTCACAAGAACTTCATGCACAAAACCGTTCACGCTGGTGAAGCTTACGGTGCCGAGAGTATCTTCCAGGCCATCACTGATTGTTATGCGGACCGTATCGGTCACGGCTACTATCTCTTCGATGAAAACAAGATCACCGATCCTAGTGTCACAGATAAGAAAAAATATCTTTCAGATCTTATTTCTTACGTCGCCGACAAGAGAACAACCATTGAAGTGTGCTTAACCAGTAACCTTCAGACGAATCCTGAAATCAAAGACATCAAGAACCACAACTTCAAGCACATGCTCGCTAACCGCATGTCAGTTACCATCTGCACGGATAACCGTCTTGTCTCTGACACAACGGTCTCAAGAGAGTTCCAGCTTGCGGTGGATAACTTTGAGATTCCTGTGAAGCATCTGAAAGACATTGTGGCCTACGGATTCAAGAAGAGCTTCTACCACGGCCAGTATATCGAGAAGAGAAACTGGGCGAAGAAAGTGGTTCAGCACTTTGATAAAGTGGCCAAGAAACACGGCTACGCTGAGTAATTACCAGGCATAAACCGCAGACAATCCAATGTAAGTGGACTGGAATTTACTCCGGTAATCCTCCCCTGTGCGATCCTTGAAATCCTCATAGTCATGGAACCATCTTTCACGGAAGGAAAGTACTGGCCCCATCGAAAATCGATCACTCCATTGATACAAGGCCCCCAGGTAGGCCCAATATTCATAAAGAAAATGATCACCGTAGTTTACAGGAATGTAACTCTCCACCTCTGAGTATATCTGCCAAAGGGGCCTACCATGCTTAAGGACAAAATAACGAAGCCCGGGGCGCAGGCGAAGCTGAAGTTTTTCCCGTGAATGAAAGTAATAGGCACGGGACTTCATTTCCCACAGAAGCTTTGAATTTATCTTATCAGCATATGTAGCATCCAGGACTGAGGCGAAGTCCCAACGGGACTCAACTTTCTGCCATTTCCATTGCCCATCAATTCTTCTCCAGTCTTCATCCCAGCGAAGACCCTGCTCTGCCTGAAGAAAAACTCCCATGCGAAAGCGTTTAGTAAGGCGATAGTAGCTCCCCAAGAGCAACTGATGGTAATCAGTACTCTTTAATTCTTTTCTATTTCTGGATTCGGCCAAAAAAATAAAGCGTCTTTGTTTTTTGATGAGACGGAAATCGATTCCTGTCTCAAATCCAAATTCGGAACGAGGAGTCCTTTGAGCATAAAGAGAAACAGGAATTAAAAAGACCAGAATAAGAAACTTAATCATAAAAATTTTCCAGGATGTCATAGTTAAGATTAATCTTGTGATCAAGCTCACCCTGATCGGGATTCATTTTCCAGTTAATCTTTTTCGTCCAGGCAAAGGCCGCTGGTTTTGAGATTTCTTTCTGATCGACAAACACACCTTTACCAGCTGGAACGTCTACGCTCTTCTTATTTTTCAGGACATTCACGACACCTTCATTCACGCACATCCAAACATCATCTTTTCCGGTAGCCTGGACAAAAAATTGAGTTCCTCTCACACCCATAGACACGGCCCTGGTCTTAATTTTAAAAGATTTCTTTTTCACGAGGGAAACAATCCCTCCCTTTACGAGATCGATGATCGTTCCTTCTTTTGTCTCACGTGGACGGATGACTGTATCATGCATGATCTTGAGTGTTTCCTGAGAACTCTTCAGGACCAAAAGACCGGGCCGGTGAACTTTTATCAAATCCCCGGACATTACCGGGGGTGAAACAAGTTTTTTATTCCGGAATATCTCGACCTTACCTTTTTGGTAAGCAACCTCGTAAGTATCAGCGATTGAACTCAGGGAAATGAGGGATAGAAAAAGTAAAAATGTCTTCATGAAAACATTGTTTCAGATATGAAGAGGATGCGCAAAATGTCCTGATTTTCTTTTTAAATGCCTAACGCTTTGCATTTTTCATCTCTAACCCTTCGGAGTCATTGACAAGAACGCCCTTTTCACCGAAACTCAACAAATCTTTCGATCTCAATTTGGAGACGTGCCCGAGTGGCCCAAGGGAGCAGTTTGCAAAACTGTAAAGCCGGCGGTTCAAATCCGCCCGTCTCCTCCAAAATAAAAAGCCTCTGAAGGTTAACACCCCAGAGGCTTTTTTTATTTCCCTAATATTATTCACATCTGGTTTCAAACACTTAATCCACGATCGCATTGATGATCCTGTCGGATACTGTCGCTTTCTTTCAGTCGTTGGCTTGTTTGTGCTTAGTTTTGTGCTTAGTGAGCACTCACAGCATTTTTACTAAGCACAAGCATTCAAATTGTCGGTCTATACAGTCGTATATCCTCTGAATTTTCAAAGGTAATACGGCCGTATAGAGGGTCTATACAGAACGACATTCAAAACTGAAAGGAGATCAATTTTTATGAGTAGAAGAACTAAAATAATTACCATTACCCGTGAATCAAAAGCGCTTAAGGAGCTAAGATCAATGAAAGGCCACTCCGTGAGAAAAGTGGCTGACCTTCTGGGAGTTTCTCACACCCTTGTAAGCCATCTTGAAGTGGGTCGAGCGAATATTTCAGAAGCTTATGTTAAGAAGTTTCTCAAGGCTCTAGAATTCAGCCATGAAGACTGGGAAGTTGTTCTACATGAAGGAAAAAAATCAAAGTCTCTTACAAAAAGAAAAATAGCAGATGATTGCTTCGATTTGATACAGGGACTTTCTGCCGAAAAACTCAAGCTCCTAAAATCAGTCCTTAACAATCTTTAATTGAAATGTGCCCCTTTATTTCTTATGAAGGGGCCATTTGCCTAAACTTAAAACCGAAATGGATATATTCAAATTTGCTCTATTTGCATATATTAAGAAGGAGCTATTCTACGAAAGTGTTCTTACGCTTATTTTATAATTGCTGAACTAACAGCTACCTTTTCATCTATATTATTTTGATTGTCCGATTCATCAGTAGAAAGCAATGGCCATCCTTTACTTAAAACAAACCTCAGCCAGACTTGAGCTGCTTGAGATGTAAAAATGGCAGTGAAGACTAAAGTCGTATAAAAAGCAGCATTTATGATTCCTGCATCATAGGCCACACTGGCCAAAACAATACCAGGTCCACCTCTAGCATTAGTCGTAACGGCAAGATTAATAATATCGAGACCCTTAAAACCGGCCAACTTAGCCGCAATGCCATTAGCTATCAATGCTAATATAGAAGAAGCAAGCAGGAAGATAATCAACATTGATAAAGAGAACTCTCTGCCAAGAATCAGTTTATAACCAACCATTGCAAAATAAACAGGAATAAAAATACCAAATGCAACTTTAGCGATTGAATCCAGAGCGTCAGCAAACCTTTCTCTTTCTGGTCCACCTACTCCACCAATAACACCAAATCCTGCAATGAAAGCCGCAAATACAAGATTCACATTCAAGAAAGCTGCTACAGAAGTATAAGCGAACAGTATAAAAAGAATGTATCCGATTTTAGAAGTGTTAATAAGAAAGTTCCATCTCATCTTATTAAGACGGGCCAATAGAGAAGGGATAAAAGTAAGACCACATCCCATAAAAAGGAAGGTGGACAATACATGAGATGTGATATCTTTAACGACAACATCTTGTGCAAGGGTGGCACTTGCAGCGAGTGCTGAAGCCACTGCTAAGACGCCCCAAAGAATTATGTCTTCGAGGACTGCTGATCCAAGAATTAGACTGGCGAAGCGTGTATTGATGATTCCTAAATCATAAAATATTCTGGATATAACAGGAATTGATGTTACAGAGGCAGCTATCGCCAGGACCAACAGAGCCGAAGTTTGTTGATTGGCAGTTCCAGTTATTAGTTCTAAAGGTAATAGTGATGCAAACCCTAGGACCATGACTATTATGAATGGCATTGGAGTTCCTACACTTAAAAGCCATGCTGTTCCCTTTCGATTTTCCTTCGCTACAAGTTTTCGAGCTTCGCTTCCTGAAATAAACATGAGGAAGATTAATCCAATCCAATACATGAAATTTAGGACAACATCCATTTTATTGAAGCCTTCCGTTGATCCAAAAAGCATCTTTGAAAAAACGGGAAATACTTCACCTAAAACAAATGGTCCAAGGAGGATACCGGCTAGGATTTCACCTACTAATTTGGGCTGTTTAAGTTTATCGAAAAGATAGCCTAAACTATGAATGCTAAACAAGAGAACACATAAAGTAAGAACGACAGATCCCATTTCAATGCTACTCATAACAATTCCTTTTAAATTATCAATTGGATAGATGATAAAGGGTCTTAGCTTTCAGATTACTCTAATTGTAAAATTTACTTCCTTGAGTATCTTACAACTGAGTGATTTTCCGAAACTTCACCCTTACGTGAAGTACATTCAACACGTTCAGATCGCATGAGTTGTGTTTTTGTTAAAAAAACCACCAGGAATGGCGATTTTAAAATAAGGGATAAATTAGCGTAACAATTGAAATAGCTAAATAAGCATACATTGTGTAAGTGGAATAAAAACTGAAAAATCGCAGACGCTCAGGAGTTTCATTCATACCTTTATTAATTAAAATTCCATACATGCCTGCCAAACCATAGATAAGAAATGAGATCAATCGATTGAAAAGATGATCTTCATAACCTTTTCCTAATCTTAAATACCAAAATACTCCTGCCCCTATAATCAGTATTAAGAATGAATAGAAGAGAGGATTATCTATGTATCGGTCATATCGGGGCTTGGTCTTTGCCAAAAGATTCCGGTCTTTAAAAAAAAGGATCAAAAATGTTAAAGCAAGTATCCAATATGGTTTCACTAAAAACTCCTTTTGCCTCTATTCTAACTAATAATTTTCGCATTTCCAAAGACGTTCTCTAATTCACTTAAACTGCTAGCTCTGGCCAAACCTCTGATTCTATCACCTTTCATGATTACGGTATCCCCTTTGGGAATTAAAAAGCGTCCATCGCGCTTAAGACTAGTTAGAAGAACTCCAGATGGAAGTGCGAGATCAACTATTCTATCATCAAGAGCAGGGGCGCCGCTTGTTACATTTATTTCAATGGTTATGAAGCCAGCAGGTAGAAGGTCTTGGGATATTTCAAGGGGAGAAGTCTCATCTGCAGCCTCTGTGACTTTTAATTTGTTTGCCACCCAAGGTATCCCCATTCCTTGGAATAGAACTGTGATTAAAACAACAAAAAAAACTAGATTAAAAAAATACTCTGCTTTAACAAAACCTGTGCTCCAAGGCAATGTGGCAAGAATAATTGGAGCTACTCCCCTCAAACCAACCCAGGAAACTAAAGTTTTTTCTCGCCAAGAAAAGAATTTACCTTTTCCTGCAATCAATACACTTAAAGGACGAGCAATAAACATCAAAAAGAGTGCAAGAATTAAGCCTTCCTTCCAGACCTCAAAAAGGTTTGAAGGAAATACTAATAATCCTAATGTCAGGAAAACTGTGATTTGGGCAATCCATGCAATTCCATCTTGAAATTTTATGATACTTTCTTTATGAAGAATCTTTAAATTCCCTAACACTAATCCCGCTACATATACTGCCAAAAAGCCACTCCCTTCTAATAGTGTAGTTAAGGAAAATAGGAAAAAGATTAGACCTAAAAGCAAAACGCTATACAGCCCTTCATATTCAATGCCTACATTGTTTATAAGCCATTGAACTCCTTTCCCAACAAACAAACCGCAAATGAGACCGAGTATTGCCTGAGTGACGAAAAGTTTTAAAAATATAAATATACCGGCTTCAGGAGAAGTAATAAAAGTTAAAACACTAACTGTTAGAAAAACGGCTATAGGGTCATTGCTTCCAGCTTCAAATTCCAGCGTCTTCTTAAGATGTCCTTTGAGAGTTAAATTTCTTGATTTTAAAATACTAAATACTGCTGCAGCATCGGTTGACGAAATTATTGATCCTAGAAGGAAAGCTTCTGCTAAATTCAAATTAAAAATAGAATAAGCAAAGAGTCCTGTGAATAAGGCAGTTAGGATTGTCCCAAAGACTGACAAGGATATTCCTGTTTTTAAGACAGGTTGAACACTTTTCCAATCTGTTCTCATTCCCCCATCAAAAATTATTATCGCAAGACAAATACTTCCAATTGCATATGCAAGAGGATAATTTGTGAAATCTATTCCCCCTGGCCCCTCAGATCCCGCTAACATTCCTATCCCTAGAAATAAAAGAAGCGTAGGGACTCCAATTTTTGAAGAAATCTTGCTTGAAAGAACAGAACAAATGAGGAGAATGGAAACGACTAGCAAGACATATATGAATGAAGGGCTTTGAATAAAAGTGTTAGGCATAACTGGCTAAAATTCATACCACAATCGTAAATCTATTGAATGGAAATTCATCGCCACCTCTTTTTTTAATTATTCACTTAACTTCTAGAGCTGTCAGCTCACTATTCAAACATTGACTCCAAGAGCAAATTTAACCAATCAATAAGAATGATCATATCTATTTTTAAAATCATTGCTGCATTTGCGCTCTTTGTCGCTAACATTTTGTCTTGAATCGTGTTTAAGGAAAAGCAAGTCTGATAACGATTTCTAAGATCTAAACCTGTTCATCGCTTTACTGTCTTTTATTTTCTTAGCTGTAAATGAAAAGAAGCTTTGATGTTTATACTGATAATCCTCCCAAAATATCTCCACAACATGATCTAATGATTCATCCTCGGCCATTACTGAAATTTTATCATTTGCTTCAATAATAGTGCTCCCTCTTGGTATTATCACTTCACCGCTTCTTTCAATGGCTACTATCAATACATTTTCATCAGTTAGATGCAAGTCCACGACTGATTTGCCAATCACTGGAGACTTTGAATGTATGTCTATCGTCAGTATATCTTTAAGGTTTCCTGGAGTAGATGGGAAGTGTCTAATCTTCTCCCCTAGTGGGTCATCCACTTTTAAAAGTTTTGAAACATAAGGAATTGAAGTACCTTGTACAAGTAGAGAAATTAAAGCAACGAAGAAAACTAAATTGAAAATCAAGTCCGCCCTATTGATTCCTGCAACTAAAGGATATGTTGCCAAAATAATGGGAACTGACCCTCTTAAGCCCACCCATGAAACCAATAATTTTTCTCTGAAAGAAAATTTTGAAAGGCTCATAGTTATGAAAATGCTAATTGGTCTCGCAAATAGAATCATAAATGAAGCTATTAATACTCCTTGTCCAGTCACACTGATGACTTTACTCGGATAAATAAGCAGGCCCAAAGTCAAAAACATCGCACCTTGCATAAGCCAAGAAATCCCATCATGCATCATTGCTAATGATTTTTTTAAAACAAAAGTATGATTTCCCATGACTACGCCAGCTACATAAACAGCAAGAAATCCGTTCCCATTTAGACTCTGAGTAGTAGAGTAAATAAGTATGACGAGGCCAATAGAAAGAACTAAATATAAACCTTCAACTTCAAGCTTCAATTTTGTGAAAAGCCAGACAAATGCTTTTGCTAAAAGAAAGCCCATAATCAGGCCAAGGGCCATCTGTTGAAAAAATAGCGGGATCATTTCGGGAAATGAAAGGGCTCCCTTGTTTTGCATAAGCTGCAGAATGGAAGTCGTGAGGAAAACTGCCATAGGATCATTTGATCCACTTTCTAACTCCAACAATGGCTTTAAGCTACCTTTTAGATGTATGTTTCGTCCTCGAAGCACAGTAAAAACTGCTCCTGCATCTGTAGAAGATATGATCGCTCCAATGAGAAAACTTTCGAGCAGCTCGAAACCTAGAATAAAATGAATGAAAGTACCCATTAAAAGACATGTAAAGAGTACTCCTGCTGTTGATAAGGCAATCCCGGACTTTAGAACAGGTTTGATTGAAGACAGTTTTGTATCAAGTCCTCCCGAGAAGAGGATATATGAAAGTGCTATTATCCCTAAAGACTGAGAAGCATACGCGTCATCAAAATGGATTCTACCGATTCCTTCGCTACCGGCCAACATTCCTATTACTAAAAAAACAACGAGTGTTGGAATTCCTATTTTCCCTGTGGCTTTACTTACAAGAACGCATACGATTAAAAGGATAGCAGCAGAGAGTAAATGTACTTCAATTGTGTCCATAGTTAGTACCACATCTATTATGGTTTTTTTCGAAGCAGTATTCAGTTTAAGAGTTTATAAATTTTTTTGTGGAGCTGTATCGTCAGGATTATTTAATCAAGTCTGGAAACTCTGTCCAAAATGCGTTAACTTTTATCAAATGCAAATTTCAGTTAAATTTCTAATATTAATTTTGGTTTGGCTTTCTATTCCAAAACCTTCTGATCTTCCATTCGAATGGAATAATTCATATATTTTTGGACAAACGACGTCAGTACAAGCTTACAGGACTACATCTCAATCCCCTAATATTCCTCAAGTAAAACTAAAGCCGCTTTACTTGTTAGTAAAGTCTCTCCGAGTAAACTTTGAGCAAAGCAAGTCTTTGCTATCTCATAAAACAAGTTTTTTTTCCTCATTTGGCCTTTCTAATTTCATTTCCTCTGGGGCCATGATTTTTCATCATATTTCTTCTTCTAATTAGCTCTCCTATCTTTGATTTTTGTTTTCAGACTTTAGAGGAGATTTATGCTTCATTTACCCGGTCTAATAAATGACTTGGCCATTATTCTAGTCGTAGCAGCCATTGTTACATTCATTTTCAAACTTATAAATCAGCCGGTCGTTTTGGGTTACATCATAGCTGGATTTCTAGTAAGTCCAAATTTTGACCTTACTCCATCAATCACTGATGGAGAAACAATAAAGATATGGGCCGAAATAGGAGTTATCTTTCTTCTTTTTGGATTAGGCCTCGAATTCAGTTTTAAAAAGTTACGTGATGTCGGAGGACCTGCTTCAATTACTGGAGTCGTGGAAGTTCTGTTCATGCTGACTGCTGGTTATGCAACTGGCAGAATGTTAGGTTGGAATGACATGGATAGCATCTTCTTAGGAGGAATCCTTTCAATCTCTTCAACAACAATTATCATTAGAGCCTTCGAGGAATTGAATGTTAAAACACAGTCTTTTGCTTCGGTAGTCTTTGGCGTTCTTATTGTAGAAGATCTTGTGGCCATCTTGTTACTTGTCCTCTTGTCAACAATTGCAGTGACTCAACAGTTTCAAGGTACTCAGCTTCTACTTTCATCTCTAAAGCTAGTGTTCTTTCTAAGTCTTTGGTTTATTGCAGGTATTTTTCTTATTCCTAGCATATTAAGAAGGTCAAAAAAGCATTTGAATGATGAATTACTTCTGATTTTCTCTTTAGGTCTTTGCTTACTGATGGTGATTATTGCTACCCATGTGGGCTTTTCACCAGCTCTAGGTGCATTTGTCATGGGTTCAATTCTCGCAGAGACAACTGAAGGAAAAAGGATTGAACATCTAATCCAACCTATGAAGGATTTCTTCGGGGCCATATTTTTTGTTTCCGTCGGTATGCTGATTGATCCAAATATTCTGATTGAACACTGGCAAAGTGCCCTCATAATCACTTTGGTTACTATCATTGGTAAAATAATAAGCTCATCAGCAGGGTCTCTTATTTCCGGTCAATCACTAAAAAACTCTGTGCAAACTGGATTTAGTCTTGCTCAAATTGGAGAATTCTCCTTTATTATTGCAACCCTCGGTTTGACTTTGAAGGTTACAAGCGATTTCCTTTATCCTCTTGCGGTAGCAGTTTCGGTTTTGACTACCTTCACAACACCTTACTTAATAAAATATTCAGAGGGGTTTGCTGTTTCCCTAGAGGGCTGGCTTCCGGTCAATGTTAAAGACTTAATTCGACGTTATAGTTCTTCAACTCAGGCGATGTCTGTGTCGAATCAGGCTAAAGAGACATTTAAAAAATATATTTCGAAAGTTACTTTGCTCACCATCGTCTTAATTGCCATTACTATCTTAAGTAAAGAAATGGCATTACAGCTCTTGTATGAAAATATTCCATCTAGAAGGCTTGCTACAAGTATTGCTTTTATCATCACCTTTATTTTAAGTGCTCCATTTTTCTGGGCCTTAGTAAGAGGTAAACTAACAGAAAAATTTGAAGTTTTTAGTTCTCCCAGGTTAGTCTTTCTCCCTTTTACACTTCATTTCTTTAGGTACGTAATTGTTGCAGGAATTCTCGCATTTCAAATTTCCATTTTCCTTCCAACAATTCTTGCTCTCGCTTTTATCGGTGCTGTTTCTGTCTTTGCTTTTGTTTGGTTTTCAAATCATGTCGGAGAAGTTTATCAATGGTTTGAACGAACTTTTGTAAAGAACCTAAATGCTAACACCAAGCGAGTAGAACCACCTACTTTACTTCTTCCTTGGGAAGCTCACCTTGCAACATATGTCATCCCTCCGCATGCTGACTATGTTGGAAAAACTCTTTTCAGTCTGGCCATAAGGGAAAGATATGGTGTCACTATCGTTCTTATTGAAAGAGGGAAAAAGAAAATTAAGGCCCCTTCTCGTAATGAAGCCCTGTTCCCTTATGACAAATTGAGTGTAATTGGTACAGATGAACAACTTGAAGACTTTAAAAACTTCATTAATTTTGATTCGAATACTGAAGATGAGTTTAGAGTGGAGGATTATGGTTTAAAAGGTTGTGTCTTAACAGATGCATCTCAATTTGTTGGAAAATCAATTCGTGATTCAGGAATCCGAGAGATTACAGAGGGCTTAGTTGTTGGATTAGAACGTGGCTCAGAAAGGAAAATTAACCCTGATTCGAACATTGTTTTGGAAAGCAGTGATGTCCTTTGGATAGTAGGAAACAAAGAAAAGCTAAAGGACCTAATTTGAAATACTGGCATTTCTTGTTACTACTACTTTCTTTTATCTTAACGTGGATGACGTCTCCAGGGAGATTTTCAGAATCTGATTTTCAGTCAAAGAAGGACAATTTACTCACTCTAATATCGTCAGATATATCTTTAAATAATGTAATTAGAACTCCAAATAACTACTCAGATAATTCGAGTCCTAAAATAGATCCTTATCGGCCAAGTCATTCAAATAAAGCTTTCCGGGAAAATCTTGCAAGGCTTTGTGAGCACTTCAAGCACATTCAAGCTATAAAATTAACAAAAGTTATCTCCCCATCCAGAGCTCGAGATCCTCCATGTAAAGATGCTTACATTAGAACCTAATTGCACATGGAGAATATTATGAATTCAAACGAGCCTGAGAAAGAGCAAGGAACACTCAAAGAACACTTAAAAGCATTCTTTTTTGTTTCAATAACGTTCATTGTCATAGGTGTTTTAATTTACTTTGAAATGAAATAGTTCCCAATCCCCTGCCTCTTGGCAGGGGCTTCTCTAAGGATATTTAAATGTTATCACTTGAATCAGTCGTCCAATTTTTAAAAAATAACAATTTAGTGGCCCTCTTCACTCTTTTGTTGTTTTCATGGAGCCTCTTTTTTATTTGTAAGATCTATCTTATTCGACTGGTTCGAATACTCACTAGTCGTATTTCTAGTATGTGGGGGCGAGTCTTATTTGCTCCAAAACTTCTTTCTCAACTCTCATGGTTTTTACCAGTGATTGTGCTACATTCTGGTAGTAAACTTATAGATGGCCTACCAAAAAGCATAGAAATTATTTTAGAACGAGGAACTTTAGTTGCTATCGTAATCCTGTCTATCCGGACAATTTCCTTATTACTTTGGCAGTTCAATGAAATATATTCCGAGCTTGAGCTGTCCCGCAATAGACCTATTAAAGGAATCATTCAAGTTTTTATAATCATCTTGTATGGGATTGGGCTTATTCTAACAATTGCCACTCTTCTTAATAGATCACCTTGGTTCTTCTTAAGTGGTCTTGGTGCAATGACTGCAGTCTTGTTGCTCGTCTTCCGAGATACAATTCTATCTTTGGTGGCAGGAGTACAACTTACCACTAACGGCTTAGTTAGAGTCGGTGATTGGATTGAAATGCCCCAGTTCAACGCCGATGGAGATGTGGTTGATATAGCCCTACATTCAGTAAAAGTGCAAAACTGGGATAAAACGATCACCATAATTCCAACTCATAAGTTTTTGGAGAATTCATTTAAAAATTGGCGAGGGATGGAAGAATCAGGTGGACGAAGAGTTAAACGTTCTATCTTGATTGATATAAGCACGATTAGATTTTTGACTGAAGAAGAGATTAATAGATTTAGGAATTTCTCCCTTCTGAAAAGTTATATCGATCAAAAAGTAACAGAATTAAACGAATACAATGCTCAATTCAGTCCTGAACTGCAAGTCAACGCTCGAAGATTGACAAATGTTGGTACTTTCAGAGCATATATTGGCAACTACCTAAAGCAACACCCTAAAGTTAATCCGAAAATGACATTTCTAATACGTCAGCTTGAACCCACAGAGCACGGCCTACCAATTGAAATATATATTTTTATTAATGATGTGAGATGGGCACACTATGAGGCAGCACAAGCCGACATCTTTGATCACTTGCTGGCAACTATCTCTGAATTTGGTTTAAGGATTCATCAAACACCTACAGGTCATGATGTCCTTTCATCATCAAGGCCAATACTGCAAAGCTTATCCACCAATCGATAATTTCACTACAGAGGTTATTTTGAAAAGAATGGAGTTTGTTACATGAATAATAGAAAAGATGGTTTTATAATATTTCTTATCATCATTATTTTGATAGCTGTGCTCGTGTGGATTGCGAAGGAATTTTCAAAAATGAGGACTGAGGCCAGTTTGCACCCAGATTCCTTTCCGATGCAAATAAATATTAACCGTCACACTAGCTAATAAAAAATTAATCCCCTCTCATCAGGGCCTCTTATCTCATTCCGAAGCTTAAACATCTCATAGAAATCGAACCATTTTGTATTTCCTCGTATTCAAATTTCAACTCTTCTTGGGGTAAAGCTGTGCCTAATATATAAAGGAGAGGATAATAGTGATCCATGGTGGGAATAGAGAGTTTACCAGCTGTAGTCTTCCAAACATCATGTTGTAAAGTTTTAATGTCTCTCATCAAAAGTTTTTCCTTTGACCATTGATCAAACTCTAAGGCCCAATCATAGGGTAGAGCATCGTCTTCCCACCGAATCTTTCGCAGATTGTGGACAATATTCCCACTTCCTACAATGAGGACTCCGTTGTCTCGCAGTTTGGTTAATTCCTGACCTAACTTAAAGTGATACTCTGGAGGCTGAGACATATAGATACTAAGTTGCATCACAGGGATGTTTGCTTCTGGATACATGTGTCTGAGAACTGACCATGTGCCATGATCGAGACCCCACACTTCATTATCTGGATGGATTTTAGGATCATCAATGCTTTTTCTTATGGCTTCAGCTATGTCTGATCTTCCAGGAGCAGGATATTGGATATCGAAAAGGGCCTGAGGAAAATCATAAAAGTCATGAATGGTTTTAGGTTTTTCAGTCTTAGTGATCCAACTGCCCTCAGTCATCCAGTGAGCAGATATGCAGAGAATAGCTTCTGGCTCAGGTATGTTCTTTCGTAAATTATTCAAACTCCTTGTAAAAGAGTTGTCTCTTATTGCATTCATGGGAGAACCGTGACCTATAAAAAGAGAAGGTAGTCTCTTTGTCTTCGTTCTCGTATTGAACAATTTTCCTAAATCGCTAATTGATTCTATTTTTTCAGCTGACATAACAGTTCCTCTAGTTAAGGCCCTATCCATTTTTTTCATAGTCTCACGTATGATTCCTTTTTGTACTTCGGGAACGCTGCCCAAAGAGGTTTCGTCTGAGCCAAGACATATCTTTTGATGAAGACTAACTTCTTACTTTATTGTTTGCAAGTGAGGAGACAAGATGGGTTTCAAGAGCGAAAAGTTAACTTTTAAGAATGCAGAAGGTCACCTACTGGATGCCAGACTGGAACTTCCTAATGATCAGGAGGTCACCTCTTATGCCATATTTCTACATTGTTTCACCTGCTCTAAGAATATCCATGCGGCGACGAGAATTTCAAGGGCCCTTACGAAAGTTGGTATTTCCGTTCTTCGTTTTGATTTTACAGGCCTTGGAAATTCCGAAGGAGATTTTTCTAACACCAATTTCTCTTCCACTGTTTCAGATATAATTTGTGTTTATAAGCAAATGCTTCATTTAGAAAAAGTGCCTGAAATCCTCATTGGACATTCTTTAGGCGGATCTACGGCCCTGGCTGCTGCCTGTTCTATGCCAACACTTAAAGCTGTGATCACAATCAATGCTCCTAGCGAGATTCAGCATATTCAAGAGCTGTTTAAGAACAAGCTTGAAGCAATTGAAAGGGATGGAGAGGCAGAGGTTACCTTAGCAGGAAGATCATTCATAATTAGAAAACAATTCCTGAACGATATTCGCAGTATTAAACTGGAAAATAAAATATCCAAATTCAATTCAGCTTTTCTGATATTCCATTCACCACAAGATGAAATTGTCTCAATAGATCATGCTCAAGCGATCTTTGAAGCTGCAAAGTCTCCAAAAAGTTTAATAACTTTAGAAGGGGCTTCACACCTACTTAACAAAAAAGAAGATTCAGAGTATGTGTCCCGGATTATTTCTGCTTGGGGCTTTCGATATTTAAGAGAAGAGAAACATTTAAAAAAGGAAGAGACCTCACAACTCATGTCGGATGAAGAAAAGTTGGATGAAGCAATACTTGAAAGCTTTCCGGCTAGTGATCCCTTGGGATTCAGGTCAAAGTCAGCTATCGATAAAAACATGCAATGAACTTAAGAAGAGTCCACGGAGTGGAGTATTGAAAAAAAATTTATTCGCTATTATAAAAAAGCCCGAGACCTTTTTCCACAGAGCAGTGTTGCTCTTGACTTTAATTAAATCAGTGCTACATTATTGTTATGAAGAGTAGAAACTTTTCCCATATTATAGAATCTCGCAAAACGGCTTCAGTCTAGTCAAAGACTGATTCGTTCTCTCTCGGTCAGTCTATATAATCCTCGCATAACATTGATAGGTATTTTATGAATGAAGAAGTAATTTTAATTACAGAAAAAGATTTATTAAGGATTAAAAATATCCTGAGCTTTCAAAAATCAGAAGATTTTGAAGATCTCGAACTCGAACTTGATCGGGCGAAAATAATCTCTGATGATGTAGTACCACCAGATTTGGTCACTATGAATTCTAAGGTGAAGTTCCTAAATATCCAGGACAATAAAGAAATGATTATTACGATTGTTTACCCTTCAGATGCAAACTTTGCAGGAGGTAGAATTTCTGTACTTGCTTCACTTGGCTCTGCCCTAATTGGTTTACGTGTGGGCCAAGAAATCAATTGGATGTTTCCTGACGGAAAAACAAAAACTCTGAAAATCCTCGATGTACTTTATCAGCCCGAAGCAAATGAGCACTGGCATCTTTAAAATTTACAACACTAAAAATGCCTCAAAGGAGTTGCAGCATTCTGCTGCAGTCTTTATGGAAAACTTAGTTGTCTTAGGCCTGTATTAAGGGAGGCATAATTGTTTATTCTCTTGAACATAACCATAGTTGAGTGACCACTCCCATTGAAGTTCAGCCTGACACCCTGTATAATGACAGGTTATGAACTTAACAACGATTCAATCCTCTTCATTTCTTTTTCTTATCTTCCTTTCTTGAAGCAGCTAACTTTTAGCTGCTGAATCAAAGACAACAACAATCACACTATCATTGGAGGACACCCATGATGCCCGATACTATCACTTTAACTGAAATGGATTACTTTCGAATTAACACTTTGATTGAAATGAAAGATATACATGCGCCTTTTGTGTCAGATTTAGAAGACCTGGAAAATGAAGTCGACCGGGGCAGAGTCATTGATTTCCCTGAAGTTCCTATCGATCTCATTACCATGTACACGAGATTTCGCTATCTGAACGTCACGGAAAATAAGTTAGGTGAGATGACTATTGTCTATCCCCAACATGCAAATCTTGACGAGAATAAGATTTCCGTAACAGCTCCTTTAGGCACTGCCCTACTGGGGCTTCGAGAGGGTGACGAAATTGATTGGACCTTTCCAAGTGGACAAGCCAAGACTCTAAGGGTTCTCGAAGTCCTTTACCAACCAGAAGCTAATGGAGATTTTCATCTATAAACCTATAGCCAAGGAGGTTGTAATGAATGAAAAAATAACGGTAAGTGAATATGACTTTAATAGACTAACGAATTTAATGAAATTCTATCCCGCCCCGAAACTCGAGGAAGAATTGAATCGTGCTGATGTCATCAATGATATCCTGGTTCTCCCGGACCTGGTTACCCTTGACTCGAACGTCCTCTACACCATAGACCGGAACTTTTATCAATCGACCTTAGTTTCTGAAGAAGTTCCAGAAGATCAGGATAGCTGTGTATCGGTGCTCGATGAGCTTGGAACAGCTCTGCTTGGTCTGAGAGAAAATCAAGAGATCAGATGGTTCTTTCCAGAAGGGGAACGACAGATTCGGGTTCTGAGCGTTATTTATCAACCAGAAGCGATGGGAGATTTACATCCTCTCAGCTTTCATTAATGAAAGAGGTCTCAAGGGATGTTCTCTTGAGACCTCGACTTTTCCAGTGAGATGGTCTTAGATTTGAAGTATGGCAACTTTATAAGACTTTAAAGATTACTCCTTTCTCCAGTATCACAACTGATACTCTTGAGTCTCAAAGTCTCAAATATGAGACTCCTTTAATTTTTCCTTCACTAATTATTTCAGATCCTTATTACTTCTGTTTCAAAAATCACAATTTGGCATCATTTGCATATAAATTTGACTAGACAAATAAAAGTCTCATAAGGAGGGCTGAATGACTTGTAGGATTTGATATTGAATGAATGTGGAAATGATATTGATTTGCTGGTGATTAAGGATGATTACTATTTTACTCCGCCCGCTAATCACTTGAAATCAAACAAGAAATCCGCGCTCCGACTGTGACTCCCTCTCTCTCACGTTATGTAGATAGATGGAGTCACAGTCGGAGCGCAGAAAGCAAGGGAGATAGGATAGCTGGCCAGGCAATAAAAAGGAGGAAGAGTATGAAATTAGAGTTAGGAAACCAAAAATACAGGGGAAGAAAATTTAAAAATCAAAAGAAGGAGTTTAGTATTAAACAAGAACTAGTCAATTTTTTTTTAATTTTAGTAATGAAAAGGAAGGTCTTGATTTGATTTTTAGTTTTCTAAGAAAATGCATTAACAGGACTACGGTAGAGAGGTTCTTTTAGAAGACCGTCTAAAAACCCACTCTTGGTGAATTTTTGGTGAAGAAGCCTGTTATTCACTAGAAACCAGATTTTGAAAAATAATGAAGAGATGATTTGAATTATGCAGGGCCGTATAAGTTGTGAAATTCAATCCGCTCGAAAATTGCTATCCAGGAATCTTCTAAAATGAGGTGTGAGTGACATATAAAACAGATTTCAATCAGACAATACTTAAGTATAATCAAGGAGCCGCTGAAAACTCAGCGACCATGCTCTTTGACAATTTGAATTGGTTAACGACTAAAGAAACCGCTGTCTATCTCCGTAGGTCAGTAAATGCCATCCATACTCTTGTTTCTCGTAAATACTTAAGGCCACGCAAATTTGCGAATCGCCTTTATTTCAAGAAAGATGAATTGGATTACTTGTTAGAAACCTCAATTAAAAGAGGTTTTTAATGGCAATTAGCAAATACGTAGAAAATGATACGGAGTATTTTAAGGTTTATGTTCATGTGCGGAGTTCAATCGACCGCTCAAAAAGATCTCAAAAATACGCCTATCGACTAAAGACAGAGACTGAAGCAAGACGAGAAGAGAAAAAGCTTTTGCAGCAAGCGACGAGAGAAGTTCAAAAGATGGAAGGTCTAGGCCTATTATGGTCTGAAGTTGTCCACCTATGGTCCCTTGAATTCTTATCTGGTCTCTTAGTGAAGAGAGTTGCTAAGAGATCATCTAAGGAATATGTGGGAGTAGTCCATAAATGGACCGCCACATGGATGAATAAACCAGCCTTTGAATTATCCAGAGCTGATGGAAGAGATTTAATTTTACGAATGGAAAGAGCAAACCTTTCGCGGAACTATCAAAAGAAAGTTAAGAATATAATTAACTCACTCTTTCAATGGGGTGTTGAGTTTGGGCATATCAAAGAAAATGCCACCTCGCCTCTTAAAGGACTACTCATTGATAATGACGAAGAAAGAGTTCCCGAAATCTTAACACTTGAAGAAATTAAAAGATTCCTTACTGCTGCAAAGCTATTAAATCACCAATGGTATCCAATTTGGAGCTTTGCCATTTTAACTGGAATGAGAACTGGCGAACTTCATGCTCTTACCTGGGGTCAAATCGATTTAGAAAAGGAAATTATCCTTGTAGATCGGTCTTATGATTCAAACATGAAGCAAACTGGTCCAACGAAAGGAAGATACTGGCGAACTGTTCCCATTAACAGTAGTCTCCGCAATCTTATTTTAGAGATTAAACGAGACAGAGATATTCCGAAATCGGAATTTGTGCTTCCCAGAATTAAAGAATGGGATAATGGAGATCAGGCCGTGTCACTCAAAACCTTTTTGAAGTCACTCAACATCAAACCAGTAAGGTTCCATGCCTTGAGGGCCTGTTTTGCAACTCAAATGTTATCCAATGGTGTTCCCGCACCAGTCGT
This sequence comes from Bacteriovoracia bacterium, assembly GCA_046566385.1. Classification (GTDB taxonomy): domain Bacteria; phylum Bdellovibrionota; class Bacteriovoracia; order Bacteriovoracales; family Bacteriovoracaceae; genus Peredibacter. The sequence goes on from JBKHWS010000002.1 coordinate 69,530, forward strand.
GATGAAAATTGGAGGATGGAAAAGAACATCAACAATGGACATTTATTTAAGACTGGCAGGAGTTGACACTAAAGGAGCTACAGAGAGCTTGCAGTTCACACCTCAGAACATCAACTTCGGTGATAACGTAATTAATATTCTCAATAAAGGGAGGCTGTAATGGAAAACATAACTACCACCCAAATTGAAAGGATGATCTACGTTATTCGAGATCAGAAAGTGATGCTGGATACTGACCTAGCTGATCTTTATGAAATCAAAACTGGGCGAATGAATGAACAGGTTAAAAGAAATCTTGATAGATTTCCCTCTGATTTCATGTTCCAGCTCACTGAAGATGAGTTCCAGGCCTTAACAAAAGTGGCCGATCCTACAGGAGAAAGATGGGGAGGCAGAAGATATCTTCCATTTGTTTTTACCGAGTGTGGTGTTGCAATGCTGTCATCAGTTCTAAGCAGCCCACGTGCCATCTCGGTGAACATTTCAATCATGAGAACATTTGTTCGTCTAAGAAGTTTCCTGGCAATGGATAACAACTTAACCGAAAGGATCGATTCTCTTGAAGATGATGTTCAGAAACTTTTTAAGGTAGTCTTCCAGAAACTGGATTCCATAGAAGTCCAGATATCTCCAAGACTTAGCCCTGATAGGAAGCGTATTGGACTCAAAGGTGACTAAACTAAAAAACTTGAGATCGCAATTTGCGATCTCAAGTTGCTCTGCTTCAGACCCCCGCTTTGGGGGTATTTTTTTAAGGAATGCCTATCCTGTCGTTAACTTTCAGAGGCCTACACAAAGTGGGCTTGTTTGTGCTTAAAGTACGAATAACTTTTTACAATTAAAGGATTCCCTACGATTCCTCCAAAAATAATAAACCCCGCCTTGTGCGGGGTTTTTTATTTATAAGTTATACTGTTGCCTTCTCTACCTTATTGGAAGCTAGCCTCTCCACCTTTAGGATCTTTTTTCAATTCTTTATCTAACAGGCCCGCTTTATTACTATGGCGACCAGAATTATTCACGGTTCCAAGGCAATCTCCTGAAGACACTTCCTTCTTAACTAGATTAAGAGATTCGAAAATTGAGTTATTAACTAACTCAGCATTCTCCATGTACCTGCTGGCGTGGGCCATGCACTCTTTGTTTTTTACCGTGCAACTTTCAAAAAATGTATTCCAAACATCACTCAGAATATTCCCTGAAAAGAGCTCCTCTGAACTGCATGATGAATGAATGGCCTTGTCTGCTGCTTTTGAAGCTTTTAGGTAAACTGCAGATGGACTTTTCTCAGATTTTTTAGTTTGAGCATGTCCCCAAGAAGAATTTCCATTTACAACATTTATAAAAGGATTCTTCTTTAGATATTTACAGAGAAGCTGAGCTTGTAATTTAGTGTTTTCGCTTTTGATGTCTACGTATTTTTGCTCCCCCAAAATATCTTCAGCATGAAGAGGGGATGAAAATAAGAAGGCCAGAGAGAAAGTTAGTAAAAGTTTCATAATTTTCCATATCGACATAATTACTTTAGAACTTGAAGCCAGTACTACCTCAAAAAAAGTACTCATAATTAATCCGATCACTGCCGACAAGTACTCCAATCATTTATCCGGAGGACTTTCTATGTTCAGGTATCTTTCAATGCTTACCGCTCTAAGTTTATTTGGGGCCTGTAGTTCCCATGTCGTTAAAAAATCACCTACCCCCTATAAGTTGTCAGGAAACTGGCTGGAGATCATTAAAACTAAGAAACCCGGAAAACCGAAAGCAGAACGCAGGGTTCCGGCATCCAATAATATTCCAGGTTTTAAAACCTTCATCTCAGCCTTGAAGGCACATCCCAATGCACTCAAAGCTCCCGTGGGACATGAAGTGTTAAAAGGCAGCTTCAGTATCTATGAAGGTGAAGAGTACAGGTACGAAGAGAAGACCGTCTACCTGAAGGAAAACCGATTCGGTTATTTCAGCTTGGTAACTCATAGTGATGACGGAAGTGAATCTTTTGACATTTACGACAGTGAAAACATTCATGAAGTGGAAGCTACTTTACTTGAACAGAGGCATATTAAAGAGATTAAAAAGATCTCTGAGTCTCAGTTCAAGCTTACTTTTAAAGTAGAACCATTTTTTGAAAGCTGCGAAGTGGATCTGGATTTAACAAAGTCCCTTGAGCTTAGTTCAACCATTTGCAAAGATACAAATGGAAAGATTGTTTCTGAAGACAAAGTCATCTCGGTAAAGGAAGTTAACGTCCAGGATTTTAAAGAAAAGCTCACATCAGTTAAGGCAAACGTTTCATCAAATATTTTACGCTGCGACTACTCCACAGTGAATGATGAAGTTCCTTGTTATGATACTGTGACTGATGAAAGTGAAAGGGACTGGTCTTATATTCTGAAATAGTACTACATGGGAGGATTTCCATCCCTCCCATGAAATCTAAAAATTAGAAATGTTCTTCTCTTTTAGCTCTTTATCTACTCCCAGATACTGGAAAAGAGTATGAGTGAACTCAGTATAATGAAAATGCTGAAGCCACTCATAGTGAAGATAGTGCCTGGTTCTATGGAAACCCAGTATCCAGGGAGACTCTTCAGCAACCATGGCGTTCATTTCCTGATAGAGCCTGGTCCTTTCCGGAGAATCAGGAAGGACACTGGCCTTCTTAAAGAGAGCATCAAACTTCGGATTGCAGTAGTTAGACCCATTGGAGCCAGGGGCCTGGTTAGGACAATAGAGAAGACCAAGAAAATTTTCAGCATCGGGATAGTCCGCATACCAGGCCATGGTATACATCTGGTGTTGTCGCTTACTCACTTTATTCACAAGCTCAGGCCAGGTATTTGTGCCGATTTTGATTCTAATTCCAATGTCAGACATGCACTTGGCGAAGAACTCCAGCATTTGTCGTGATACGGTTTCTCCCGTTGTCTGTACAGTTATTTCCGGCAGCCCCTTTCCTTCAGGATAGCCAGCTTCCTTCAAAAGCTCTTTTGCTTTTTTTATATTGTGTTCGACATAGGGATTTTTGAAACTTTCTTCATATCCGCTGAGTCCGGGAGGGATCGCTCCATGAGCGACCTTCGCTGTATCATTATAGAAAAGTTTATTGGACTGGCCACGGTTATAGGCAAGAGACATGGCCTGTCTTAGTTTCTTATTCTTAAAAAGGGGATCGTCATGATTAAAAGCATAGAAGGTCACATCCAGCATAGGAGCTGAAACCAGTTTGACACCTTTCTCTTTCATCTCTTCGGAAAGTTTCCCACCACTTTCCACTGCCTGCTGAAAAAAGTCTTTTGGTATTTCAAGAACGTCTACCTTGGCCTTGTTGAATGAAAACCACTTGGGCTGAGACTCCGGCATGATGTGAACTTTAATCGTATCCAGCAAAGGCACTTTCAATTTTGCCAAGGCAGGATCATCGGATGGAAAGAACTTTTCTCTGAACTTCGGATTACGCTGATAAACGATTTTGTTTGATTGATCAAAGACCGGGAGAATAAAAGGTCCTGTTCCTACGGGATGGTTTAAGAATTCTTTACCATAATGATCCACGGCCTCTTTGGCGATGACAAAAGTATAGGCCATGGCCAGACTGTAAAGGAACTGTGGATAAGGTTTTACGAGCTTCACCTGGAAAGTATAGTCATCGACAAGCTTTAGCCCTTCAATGTCTTCCTGGTAGTTGGTAGTTTCAGCTTTTGAGTTCTTTTCCCGCCATTCGTTCAGACCTTTAATTCTTCCATCAAACAACCACCACCCCTTACTCATTGATTTAGGGTCAGCAATTCTTTTGAATGAATAAATGAAATCTGAAGCTTTTACTTCTCTTCCCTTCTTATCCGGAAAACATTCATCGTCATGAAAGAGGACACCTTTTTTAATAGTGAATGTGTAAGTAAGACCATCTTGACTCGCTTGAGGAAGCTTTTCCGCCAGATTTGGAATGAGCTCATAGGGCTTTTTGAAGGGATGGAATTCGTAAAGACCTTCGTAAACTTTTCCCATCTCGTTGGTCACGTAGACATCTGAGGCCTGGTTAGGATCGAATCCTGCCACTCTCGCAGTTGAAATAAGATTAAGCTCATTCAGGTTTGTATTGGCCTCTTTGTTACAAGAGGAAAAGAAAGTCGTAAGACAGAGAAGAGTTAAAAAATGTATTGGTTTCATAAGGTATGAAATAGAACATTTTTTTCTCTTTAACAAGGTGCTCCGCCTGAAGATTTTTGAAGAAAATGCCCCTCTCTCTATGTTACCTTTAAGGGTGCTAAAAATAATCAAGCAACTGAAGCTGGCCCTCAAACCGGAACTTATTCCTGCAGACCTGGCTTCCCTCTTACAGACCCTCAATCCGGAAAATTCCTACCAGGAACGAATGGATGCTTTAGGTCAGTTGATGGACTGGATACGGCTACCGGTTAACAGCAAAGGTCCCGAGGAGATTCCTCATTTTGTTCATTCCCGTGATGTTCGCTTCCGCTTTCTTTTTAATTTTCTGGAAAGAAATCCTACGGAAGCTCAATTCTTTGCTCATACTCTCCAGGAACTCATCACGCCAGGAGGTTCAGTCACTCTCTATTGTCTGACAGGCCTAACTGAGAATCACGGTTTTTTCAATGAGCTCACCAACCGGTTAGTTCAAAGAGTCCTTCCCGAAAGCTATTCAGACAGGGACCTCGCGGAAGCCTTTAAAGTGATATTTACAGAAGAAGAGGATGCCATCTGGATCGAGTCCTCTTTCAAGAATAGTTTTACCTTAATCAGAGACTTTTTCGTCAAGCATTCTATTTCAACCGATCCTCTCCTGAAGGATCTTCAGGATGCGAAAATTATTCTTGGTGCCCAGCTCGCTTCACTTGGCACCAGTAGCGACATCAGACGAAGACTTGAAAACAAAAAACTTATTGATTTGAATTTTCTGAAACTCAACGGGGGCATCAATACGATCCTGAATGATGAAGATCTGCTGCTCTTGATAAGTGACTGCAGGGAAGATCTGGGAAAGGTAAGGAAAAATATTGAATCTTCAGGAGTCTCTGTTGACCTCATATTTAAACTTGAAAAGATGCATGCCATCCTGGATCGAATTGAAATGCTCATCTACCTTGGAAAAGAGTATGGTCCCAATGCTCCCCTCATATTGGGTCAGTTTGTAGGGCGCCTGATTCGCGATGAACTTAAGAACCTTGGCGTGAAACTCTATATCAGAGAGAACCTCCACCTCCTGACTCGTAAAATAGTTGAGCGCTCCGGAGACAGAGGCGATCATTACATTGCGACCACCAGAGAAGAACAAAGGAAGCTCTTTTTTGCTGCTACCATGGCAGGAATACTCACGGCTTTTACCGCCATGTTCAAGTTCCTCATTGGGATTCAGCCTTTCCCACTTTTCTTCGAAGGGTTTTTCTACTTCATTAATTATGCCCTGAGCTTTCTCATCATGCAGAAGTGGCACATGGCCTTATCCAGTAAGCAGCCTGCTTATACCGCCTGCGTCCTCTCCAGAAGTTTCGAGGAATTTAAGAAGTATAAACAATTCCATGAAGTGGGACTTGAGATCCGAAAAATAATGAAGTCACAGTTCTTAACGACAGTGGCAAACCTCGCCTGGGTAGTCCCCGTCTGCCTTTTGATTGACTGGTCCTGGTTTCTCATCACCGGGGATCATATGATGACAAAGTCAGAGGCCTTCTTTTTTCTGAACAAACATCATCCATTATTTAGTCTTACTCTTCCCTTTGCTTTCCTAACCGGAATACTTTTATGGTTTTCAAGCGTCGCCGGTGGTTGGGTGGAAAACTGGATCGTTTACCGCGAAGTCAATGAAGCCGTTCGTACCAGCTCATTTCTGAAGCGCTTACTCACTAAGCCTCAGGTTAATTACATTGCCGACCATTTTCCCGGAACAGTTGGAGGCATAGCGGGTAATTTATCAATCGCATTCCTTCTGACCTTTCCTATAATTCTCAGCAAGTTCACCTCTTTCCCTGTAGACATACGTCACGTCACTCTTTCTGCCGGCACTGTGACCTTTGCTTTCAGTGCACTGGAGTGGGACCCTTCATTATGGCCGGAGATGCTTATTACTACAGTGAGCATTCTACTTATTGGTCTACTGAATATCTGTGTGAGTTTTTATTTCTCAATAAGAATGGCAGCGATGGCGAGAAATCTGGAACCTAAGTTCTTGAAGAAAATTTTCCGTTTTGCGATCAAAAAAAACCGGCCCCTTCCGGGGCCGTAGCAATTACTTTGTTACAAGTTCAACTTTCAATCGTTTTTTTCCTTCAACTTTTTCCAGCTTGGCTTCCAGCTGGCAGTTGCCTGAAAGATATAAGGTCGGGCGCTTAAAAATGCGGCTAGGCTTTAAGGTTCCACAGTTCACATCGTTTTCAGAACCTTTGAAGATAAACTGGTCACCTTCCATCTGAAGACCACTTATAACTGCTCTCTTCTGCATCATTGTGTACTGACGGACACGAGGACCACGATCTCCAAAGTCATCCATTACAGTTCTAATGACTGTTACAGAAGCTGAGCCTTGTCCGTCCATCTTATCAATATGGAATCTTGTAAGGATATCATCTGAATTCCAGATTCTATCAGCAGCAATATCTAAAACTGTAATTCTTTCTGCAAATGCAGAAGTAGAGATCAGAAGCAATGACATCAGAAATGTTTTCATGCAGGTATTCCTTTGGTTAGTTAGATCTTAAGAATGTCTCTTCTAGCTTGAAAGGAAAAGGGAGTACAAGAGGCTTAAGGATTTGTAAGAATTCACTAAAAAACTGGTGTCAGGATGCCACTGAAACAGGGCCCCAGGAGGGGCCCAACATGAAAAAATGACAATTAATCGAACTGTTTACCGATATTTCCCACCATTCTTCCAATGGCATAAGGGACAGAATAATCACGGCTGGTAGAATAGGAAACGGCGTGCTTAAAACCGAGCTTGTGAAGCCATTCGTGCATCAGATTGGCCGCAACACTTGTTACAGGATTTGTATTGAAGTATTTTGTATTTACCCAAACGCGCTTGCTGTTTGCATATGTGTAACCAACCGTACTTGTGAGAGCATAATAAAGCTCCACTTCCATATCCATTTCATTATCTTTTAAAGGCTGCAGCGTTTCAGCACCGTCTAAAATTTTCTGGTAGATTTGCGCATTGGTGTAACCGCCATTATCAACAAAAGTTTTCTGCCCGCCATAAGTATGATTCAGAATCTGGCTGCGAAATTCTTCCGTCGCGACAACCTTCTTGATGATTTCAAGGGCCTGCTCCAGTTTTTCCTGTTGAGTGGCCGTTGTATTGACGAAGAGAATGTTAGTGTCAAAAGTATAGGCCTCGTTCGGAAGACCGGTTCCAGTAGAGCCGCCGGTTGTAGTACCAGTAGAGCCGCCGGTTGTAGTACCAGTAGTTCCGCCGGTTGTAGTACCAGTAGTTCCGCCGGTTGTAGTACCAGTAGTTCCGCCGGTTGTGGTACCAGTAGTTCCGCCGGTTGTGGTACCAGTAGTTCCGCCGGTTGCAGGAGTGCCAGTAGTCTCACCTGTGGATGGAGTTCCGGTATCTCCCGTGACAGGAGGATCTGCAGTTACTGTACAGTCAGTTGTTCCCGTTTCCTGAGCTTGGGCCGTTGTCCCACAATCACTTCCTGCTCCAGGATCTTTATTACAGGCAACAATCATGAAACTCAAAAATAAAAGCAACATTATCTTTTTCATCATCTCTAACCTTCCTTGGTCTAGCTGTTTGGTGTGAAAGAATCCTCACACAGAGTAATTTAGTGTTCAAAGTAGGCAGAAAATTCGAATGTTGAGAGACTGTGGAGTGAGTGTGAATTGACTATGGAAGGAAAGCAGAGTTCTCCCGTCCTTTTATAAGTTTAGGAATGAAAGTGTGGAATATGAAAGGAATCTCTGAGCAGTATGTTCCGGGATTACCAGCATTTTTTTTTTACAATTTTTCTTTTAACTGAGTAAGGGATTCTTTCTGAGCAATGACCATCAGTTTATCACTGGCCTTAAGTTCAGTTGCTCCTCTCGGGATAATGACTTCCCCTTTTCTTTCTATCAACACGATCAAAAGATCCTGAGGTAGCTTCAGATCAACGATGCTTTTGTTAACGGCCTGTGATTCATTAGGAATGGTAACGTAACTCATGTTGTTTCTCAGAGTGGCAGGAGCCGCGTACTCTCCCTGATTCTCAGCGGTCTCTGGTTCAGGAAGATAGACATTCAAAAGCTTAGCAACAAACGAGATTGACGTTCCCTGAATCAGAAGGGATGTAACGGATACAAAGAATACAAGATTGAATATATATTCAGCTTTAGCAATACCTGCAACAAGTGGAAAAGTTGCCATGACAACCGGAACGGCACCTCTTAATCCTACCCACGAAATAAAGGTTTTTTCTCTCCAGTTTAACTCTGAAAAAGAAAGAGAAATAAACACGCTTAGAGGGCGGGCCACAAAAATCATGAATCCGGCTAGCAGCACCCCGTGACCTGTAACCTCAAAGACCTGGGTCGGAAAGATCAAAAGACCAAGAGTGAGGAACATGGAACTTTGCATGAGCCATGATACTCCGTCATGCAGGAGGATAAGAGTTTTCTTGAAAACAAATGTCTGGTTAGCAAGAACTACACCGGCCACATAAACTGAAAGAAATCCATTTCCATCAAGTGCCTGCGATGTGGTGTAAATAATCAGAACCATGGCCAGAGAAAGAACTGTATAAAGGCCTTCAAATTCAAGTTTGAGTCGGTTAAATCCCCAGGCCATTCCCCTACCTGCGCTATAGCCTACGGCAAGACCCAGTATCATTTGTTGCAGGAGCCTGGGCACAAGAGAAATCTTTGAATATTCCGGGACCACCATGATGATCAGAATGGATGTTACAAGGAAGACCGCCATGGGATCATTGGATCCACTTTCAAGTTCCAGAAGAGATCTCAAGTCTCTTTTTAAGTGAATGTTTTTGGAACGAAGTACGGTAAAGACAGCACCTGCATCTGTGGAGGAGACAATGGCCCCAATGAGGAAGCCTTCAGTCCAGGCAAGGCCTAAGAGATAGTGAGCAAAAACTCCTACAAAAAGGCAGTTGAGAAAGACCCCCAGGGTGGCCAGAGAGAGACCGGATTTCATGACTGGCTTAATGAGGGACCACTTAGTGTCGAGTCCTCCCGAGAAAAGAATGTAGGACAGGGCCACAACACCTAAGGTTTTGGCGTAGTAAGCATTATCAAAGTAAATTCCTCCGATACCTTCACTGCCGGCCAGGATTCCCACTGCCAGAAAAACCACAAGAGTCGGGATTCCGACTTTGCCGGAAGCTTTGCTTAGAAGAACGCAAAGAATGAGGAGGACTGCTGTCCCAAATAGAAAGAGTTCAACACGATCCATGAGAGAATAGTTTAACTCATTTTGGCCTTTAAAGCTTCAGGATCAATTTTTCCCGTAGGGACAGGGAGCGAACAATCTCTCAGAACGAAGGAGCATATAGATTTTATAATAGTGAAAAGAAGGAGGACTGTTTTCATTCACAAAATGATCCGGCTTCAGGATCAGGCAACCTGTTTTCATGAGCAGTTCCCAGAGACCTGGAGTTTGATCAAGCTTCTCTCTCATGGCCCTTTTTATGATCATGTAGTGGTAATCTGAACCAAAACCTCTGTCTGTGTAATTAAAAAAAGTAGTTCCATAATTTACCTGCGTGAGGTTATTGTCCCTATAAATTCTGTTGGCTTGATCTCCTGCTCTCTTGGCCTCAAACCCAACCATTTGTTCCACTTCCTGCCGGGAATGTATCCATCCTGCAACAGCATGCCTTTGATCATTTTCTATTTCAGGGTCAGGAAATTTCAGTGATTGCCAGAGCCCTTCAATTGAAGCGTAAGTTCTTCCATCAAGGACAAAGGGAGTAGCACCGAAATTTGAAAAGATTCCAAGTTCTGTTCTTTTGGAAAGGATCACCTCTCCAGGTCCCGCGTCCTGAGGGAGAATCTCCCAACTCTGGGCTTCACTTCTTGGAACTTCTTCAAACCACTCAGCAGGATAATCCTGGGAAAATGCCAACAATGGAAGAAGAAGGAGACATGAGAGGAGAATTTTCATGCAGGGAGGTTACACTCCCGGAGTCAGTTTTATCAACTTAATCTGACTTCTTCTTTGGATCTTTTTTGAGTGGGAGTGAAATTTTGAAGACTGAGCCATGTCCTGGTTGGCTCTCGAGACTGATTTCCCCCTTATGGGCACTGACAATCTGCTTTGAAACATAAAGTCCAAGACCCAGACCGCTGATCTTTTTGGAGTCCACTGCCCTTTCAAATCGCTCAAAAACTTTAGACTGGAGGTGAAAGGGAATTCCCTGTCCTTCATCAGCGATTGAAAAATGAACCTGCTCATCCTGAAGCTTGAGTTCCATCTTAATTGGTCTGCCTTCACCGAACTTGATGGCATTGGACAGAAGGTTAGTGAAAAGTTGCTCAAGTCTTGATTGGTCCCAGTAACCAACAATATCTCCACCGTGAGTTAAGGAAACATGATTTCCAGAAAAACGAATTTCATCTTTAAACTTCGTGATAACATTCAGGACAATATTTGTGATGTTGGTTTTTGTTCTTCTGATTTCCAGTTTTCCCAGTCTCAGGCGGGTTACATCCACAAGGTTATCCATGAGACTCACAAGTTCTTTCGTTCCCGACTCACAAACGTCCAGGGACTTCTTTTCCCGGTCGTTTAATGTCGTTCCGTTTCTTTTCATAAGCTGAATATTCAAAAGGATTCTGGTGAGCGGAGTCCGCAACTCATGGGAGGCAACGCTAATAAATTCATCCCTGATTCTGATGGAGTCTTCCAGCTCCTGAATCTTCTTATTATCACTGATATCCCGGGTTACCTTGGTAAAGCCAATGAGGTTATTTTGATCATCCTTCACAGCAGTAATCACCACGTGGGCCCAGATCTTGTTTCCATTCTTTACATATCTCCACCCGCTTTCTTCAAAACGACCTGACTTTTTTGCCGTTTCCAGGATGAAATCCACCTTTCCGGTCTGAACATCTTCTTCCGAATGAAAGAGAGAGAAATGCTTTCCGATCACTTCATGAGGTGAGTACCCCTTGATTTCTTCCGCTCCGGTATTCCAGGTCGTAATATTTCCTTCAAGGTCAAGCATGCAGATAGCGTAATCCTTAACATTATCAAGAAGTAGTTTAAAGCGTTCTTCACTTTGGCGAAGTTTTTGCTCAACAGTCTTTTTATCTGTCAGATCACGGGTGACTTTTGAGTAAGAAAGAACATTTCCTGAAGGATCCTTCAAGGCAGTAATAATAACATTGGCCCAGAACTTCTGACCGTTTTTTCTTACTCTGTAGCCTTCTTCTTCAAAACGCCCTCGCTCAGCTGCGATCTGGAGCTTGTACTGAGGCAATAGCTTGGCCTGGTCCTCTTGAGAATAAAATATTGAGAAATGCTTCCCTATAACCTCGTGAGAGAAGTAGCCCTTGATTCTCCGGGCACCATGATTCCACGTTTGGATATAACCATGGGGATCAAGTGTGAATATGGCATAGTCTTCAATCGTCTCGAGACTTTTAATGAGGAGTTCATAACGCTCATCACTCTCTTTCTGAAAATGATTTGTCATGACACTTTGAGATTGCAAACGCTCCATACCAGCACCTCTGGTCTAATGTGATGCCACCATGGATTTTTGAAGTCAACGTCAATAAAAAGGCCCGCATTAAGCGGGCCTACAATTTTTCTTAAATCTTAAGTCAGAATTAAGCTTCGCGGATTACGTACTTGTCTTTACCTTCATCCACCATTTCTTTCAATTCCTTACCGACTTTGAAAAATGGAACTTTCTTTGGTGAAACTTTTACAACTTTTCCTGTTTTTGGATTTCTTCCTTCGTAGGCCTTGTAGTTTCTGTTGGCAAAAGAACCAAATCCTCTGATCTCGATTCGCTCATCATCAAAGAGGGCCTGAATCATACTATCAAAGCAGATATTCACAATTTTCTCTGCCTGGTGATGAGGAAGGTTTGCGTTTTTTTCTATTACGGCAATCAAATCAGCTTTCGTCATGGTCCTCTCCTGTTACGGGACAATCTTAATATGATTTTGATGGCTTATCGGATATTCCATTAATAAATTTAGGGCCTGCCCAAAAGCCTCGGCAAGTCCCCTTACAATAAAAAGTCCTTACATCTTATAAGTATATGTAATTATACAGCTTAAGGGGAATATTTCTAAAGAAAAAAGAAGGGGGGTTAGAATGACTTTAAGAATTTATCGAATTGAATCGATAAGTCATTTGAGGATCAAGGATTATGAGACTGCTAACAAAAAATTTAACAAGGACCGTTTGGGTATTATGCCTTTTGGGCTTCTTTGTTTCTTGTCAGGACACTCTTCCTCAAAGATCAACAATCACTCCCGGTTCCACATCTGATGATATCCCTACTTGTCCTGAAGGACAGGAATTGGTGGAAGATACAATTGAAGGTCAGGGTAATGAGCCCGATGAAAAAGTTCTTATCTGTAAAGATAAGCCACTGGTTCGTCCCGACAATGCGGTTTTCTGGAAATCGAATTTTTGCGCCTGTAAAAATGGAAAGCCCGTTTCTTATGGAAACTGCAGCTCCTATTGTTCCGGCAAGGCCACTGATGATACGGAAACTCTTTTTGCAGACTTTTCAGTAACTGAAGATATCTCTCTCGGTGGGCTGGGTAACATGTATGCCTGGTGTAAGACTCCTTTTGAAGGAGATGAACAGAACCCTGAGTGTGAGCTGCAGGCAAAAGATGAAAACAACAACATTACCTATCTTGAAGTGAACGTTCCCTTAAATTCCAACTCTATGACTGTCAATATCGGAGGTCTTGCCAATGACAAGACCTACGTCCTGACCCTGGTTGAGAAAGTATCGGGAGCTAAATCAAATTCAGTTCAGATGATTAAATTCTCATCAGACACGACTCTTCCGGTTCTTGGCCCGTTAAAGAATGCTCCGGTTACTCAGTACACATGTATGGTACGGGAGTTTTCAACGGCGGAAGGAACCGGTGACATCTATTACGACACCGCTTACCGGCTTCATTTTTACTTTGTACCAAGAGTACCTCCTAACCCGGTACCTGCAGGGAATTCAAATCTTATATGCCACGACATCTTTAATCCCCTTTACGGAATTGTGGATCAGGAACTCTATCCACGCTTTGAACAGTTGCCGGGAGTCTTTAATCTCTGGGATACGACTGATCCGCGTTTTTATGACAACAACGGTAACGGTTCCATTGATGTCAATGAGGCGATCATTCAGAAGACTAAAAGTTTTGGCGGTAGCATTCCACTTGATACCAATTTCTTCCAGACCTTTTCATGGCCTGGTTCTCCTCAGCTTGAGGAAGACGCCGGTGATACCAATACAACCCAGTCTCTTGGCTACTTCATGGCCCCATGGATTGACCAGACGACGTTTAAATCCTACTGCCTGAACTCCACTCACTATAACAGTACCAATCCACTGTTTAAGGCCATGAGGGATATCATTGGCGTGGATACTGAAGGTCTTTATATCGGAGAGAAAGCTCCGGAAACAGTCCAGGATAGTGACGGTAACTTCACTTCAGGTTTCCCTGATTACATCCTGATCCGTGAAACTGATTTAAAACAAGTCTGGTTTTATCTTAAGAACGGTGTCCCTACCGTTCCAACAGATACCAACGTTACTAATGAAGCGGTTTACTTCTACTATCCTTTAAATAAAGCTTCTCCATTCGTCAGAACCTCAACTCAGAGAATCTTCCGGGTTAAAGGGGCAAGTGAGCTGAATGATCAGAGTAATTTGACGAATGGGGCAACCTCTTCAGGATCAACAACAACTTTCCCTCCTCATGACAGGAAGATCGGCTGTGTTCCGAAGTTCTAACTTAAATTTCTAAGGATGATTGCCATCATAGGAGAAAGCTCCTCGTAAAACATCTTATAGAATGTTCCAAGAGAGATTCCTGAAAAAATAATAGTGACAAAGAGGCCCATAACCATGGACCGGAATTTCCCCCAGTTAGGATTGAAGAAGGCCTTTTTGAAGAGCCAGGAAAGAATCATGAGGCCAATCCATATGGCAAAGTAGAGCTTCAGATCATCTCTTCTTTTCAGCATGATTATGGCAGCCGGAAGGGCCTTTTCATCTCTCAGGAAGTCCACGGCGATGTTGAGAAACTTCGGATTCTTCTTAAAAAGGCTGTAGGCCGGGGTTCCCGCGGATTTATTCAGGATATGCTCCACAACTTTTTCCCGGGGAAGGCTTCTTAATTGATTTTCTTTTAATGCTTTTTGAAAGAGGTCCAGGACTTTGTCATCGGCCAGAGCGGCCATATTGAGTTCTTCGTGGCCTAACTTTCTCATTTCTTCGGGAAAATTAAAGACCTTCTCTTTGAGACCTTCATGAACTTTATTGATCTCGACTGCTACTTCCGTTTGTTTTCTTCTTTCTGCCTCAAGTTCTTCCAGGAACTTCTCATCCTCTTCCTGGCAAAAACCAGGAAGAGTTAAGAGAAGAAAAAAGAAAGAAAGGAAAATCTTCATGCTTTCTTAGCAGTGAATCTCTCGTATAGAGCTGTCATTGGAATAGCAATGAAGATGGTTGAATAAACGCCGAGTAAAATACCGATGGTCATGGCGAAGAAGAAATCATGAATAACTGATCCTCCGAAAATAAGCATGACGATAGCAACACCGAGAACCGTTGCGGAAGTGATGATCGTTCTGGACATGGTTTCATTCAGAGCGCGGTTAATTGTTTCTGCCGTAGAAAGATTCGGATGAAGGGCCTCGATTTCACGGACACGGTCATAAATCACAACGGTATCGTTAACTGAGTAACCGATGATCGCAAGAAGAGCCGCAACTATCTGAAGAGAGAATTCCTTCTGAGTCAGAATGAAAACACCCACAATAATGGTAACGTCATGGATAAGAGCTGCGATGGCCCCTGGAGCAAACTTATAATCAAAGCGAAGGGCAAGATAGATCATGATGGCCAGGATGGCCCAGGCAAGAGCTTTGAAAGCTGAAGTTCTGAGTTCCGCACCGGCCTTTGGACCAACGATATCATTTTTCAGAATTTCATACTTCCCTTCTCCGTACTTCCCTGAAAGGACTTCACCTACTTTATTGGAAACAGCGTTTAAGTCCCCTTCAGAACCCTCTAGCTTTAAGAGAAATTCATTCTGAGATTCATCTCCAATACTCTGAAGCTGAGAAAGAGGCACCTTGTTCTCACTCATCACGCTACGCAGTTCACCGAGTTCAACTTTCTCATTAAACTTCACCTGAATTTCAACCCCACCACGGAAGTCCACCCCGTAGTTAAGACCTTTGGTGAAAAACATGATGATACTTCCAACAACGAAGATCAGGGAAAGAAGGCCCGCGACCTTAAACATCCCCACAAAATTTACATTTCTAGTAGTGGCCATATATTCAATCCTTTAAATTAAATGCTCAAATTCTTTTTTGCACCCTTACCAACATACATCTCGAAGAAAACCTTACTCACAAAGTAAGATGTATAGACCGTGGTAACGATACCGATCAATAAGGTAACTGCGAACCCTCTCACCGGTCCTGTGCCGAAGTTAAGAAGGCAGAGCCCGGCAAGAGCTGTGGTGATGTTGGCATCAGCAATGGCCCAGAATGCCTTATCAAAACCTGTTCTCACAGCTTCATAAGGAGTCATGCCTGCACGAAGTTCTTCCCGGATCCTTTCATAGATAAGAATGTTACCGTCAACGGCCATACCAACTGTCAGAGCAATACCGGCAATACCAGGTAATGAAAGTGTGGCACCAACAAGAATAAGAAGGGAAAGGACAAACAAAACGTTAATAACAATAGTAAAAGTCGCAATCACACCTGAAAGCTTATAGTAGATACACATGAAGGCCAGAACCAGGAAAGCACCGATAATACTTGCAACTTCCGCTTTTTCAATGGCATCAGCTCCCAGTGACGGTCCTACTACCCTCTGCTCTTCGAATACCAGTTCGACCGGCAGGGCACCGGCACGGAGAACAAGAGCAAGGTCTCTTGCTTCCATCATGACAGTATTATAGTCACCTGTTCCAAGAGTAATCTGGGCAGAACCTCCGGCGATTCTTCCCTGAACAACAGGTGCCGAATAAACGTTTCCGTCCAGAACGATAGCAAGGCGCTTACCAACGTTGGCACCCGTGATCTCTTCAAAAATCTTTGCTCCCTGAGGCTTGAACTCAAGACCTACATAAGGACGATTTTGCTGCTGATCAATTCGTACCACTGCTTCCTGAAGTTGTTCACCAGTGAGGCCGGTGGCCATTTCAACCAGGTAAGGCTCAAGATTTGTGATTTCGTTTGTGTTCTTACTGATCGTTTTAGAGAAGGCTAGCTCATATCCCTTAGGAAGTTCTGCTTTCAGGAACTCATTGACCTTGGCCACATAGTCAGACCATCTCTGACCTTTTTCATACTTAATCCCACTGGCCTGGGCCTTTTCAATCCACTCGTTAAGAGTTATTGGTGGAACTTCATCATTAACAAATTTGAATTCAAGTTTAGCTGTCCGGCCAATGAGATCTTTAGCACGGGAAATATCTTTCACACCCGGAAGCTGAACGACGATGCGATCTGTCCCCTGTGAAACGATCTCCGGTTCCGTTACACCGAACTCATCGATACGGTTTCGGATAACTTCAATGGATTTAGAAAGTGCAGTATCCTCAATTTCCTTCAGGTAATCTCTTCCAAGACCATATTGAAGTGTTGACCCTTCATCACTCGTTAGGCGAATAGGATAGCTAAAGAATTCTCGAACTTTATCAATCGCTTCTTCCTTCTGGGTTTCTTTTGCCAGAATGACAGTGTGCTTTGGATCTTCAGCATTAGAGGTATCAAGAGTTCCGATAGTGGATTCGATACCATTGTCTTTCAGAAGAGACTGGACTTTTCTGGCGTAACCAACGATCTCATCCTTATAGACTTTATCGAAGTCTATTCCCAGGACCATATAAAGTCCTCCCTGGAGATCCAGCCCCAGGTTGATCTTTTCCTTAACCGGAAACCAACTGTCTTTTTTGAGGTTAAAAAAACTTGGTGTGAGGGCCATTACTGAGGCAATCACCAAAACTGCTAATAAACTAAAACGAAACCACCATCCCTTGGCCATGAGTACTCCGTATCTTTAAAGGGTCTTTGACTAGATTAGATTGTAAAATTTTAAACAATTTAAGGAATTAGAGCAATGAATAGAAGGGGAAAGTCCCCTTCTATTTTATGAAGGAGTTGAATCTTTATCTTTCTCTTCACTCGTCTCGGTAGGGGCAGCGGTCTTTTCACTTTCCTGCTGGGAAGCGTCAGTTACTTGAGGAGGAGTTTTATGCTCATCTTCTTGCAACTGGTCAGTAAAACCCTTTGCTGCATTCTGAAAATCACGAATCCCCTTCCCCAGACCTTTGGCCAGCTCAGGAAGTTTTTTAGGACCGATAAAAATCAGGGCGATCAATAGAATTAAAATCAGCTCGCCCATTCCAAGACCAAACATAACTACTTCTTTGGTTCAGAGAGAAGTGAAGCTGCAGAACCGCCAATATGAGATTTTAAAACTTTCATCTTAGTTCCACCTTCAAGCTCTAGTGTTACAACTTTTTCAGAGATCCCCGTGATTTTACCAAGAATTCCTGATTTTGTGTAAACTTCATCTCCATGGGAAAGCTTATTAATAAAGGCCTGCTCTTGTTCCATGCGTTTTTTCTGAGGACGAATCATAAGAAAATACATAACAAGAAAGATCAGAACAAACGGCATGAAGGAAACCCATGCAGGTTGAGCAGGGGCCTGAGTAGTTTGGGCGTTAGCAGTAGCAATCAAGAAATCAAACATCGTAAATCCTTTTATTCCCAACGATTGAGAGTGTAATTGTTATAAAATGTCCGGTAATAATCGTCAAACTCTCCACGGAAAATCGACTCCCGGGCCCCTTTCACCATTTGCAGGTAAAAGTGGATATTGTGATAACTAATGAGCTGACCAGAAAGGTACTCACCCACATTAAAAAGATGCCTGATGTAGCTGCGCGAATAGCGTGAACACACCTGACAAGAGCATTCCGGATCTGGGGGAAGTTTATCCTCCAGGAATCGGGCCTTCTTAATATTGAGAGGACCATGAGTGGTGAGAAATTGTCCGTTGCGGGCGTTCCTGGTTGGAAGCACGCAGTCAAACATATCAAGACCTGCTTTGATTCCGTTCAGGACATCAAGTGGTTTACCCACTCCCATGAGATAGCGAGGTTTTTCTTTCGGCATGCTTGGTACAAACTTTTTACAGAATTCAACCATCTCTTCATTCTTCTCGCCAACCGAAAGTCCCCCCAATGCGTAACCATCAAAATCCAGTTCCATTAACCCCTGCATGCTTTCCATTCGAAGATCATAATGAAGTCCACCCTGGATGATGCCAAAGAGGTGCTGATGTTCTTTTAGCTCCACGCTCTTGCACCTCCGGGCCCAACGATGGGTCAGTTCCATACTTGTACGAAGAGTTTCTTTCGAGGCCGGAAGTTTCGGACACTCATCGAAGGCCATGACGATGTCACTGCCAAGAGCGCGTTGAATCTCCATGGATTTTTCTGGAGTAATAAGATGCTTTTTTCCATCTATATGAGACTGGAAAGTCACACCCTCTTCAGTCAGTTTGGAAATATCAGAAAGTGAAAAAACCTGGTAGCCACCAGAATCAGTGAGAATTGGTCGAGTCCAGCTCATGAACTCATGAAGGCCCCCCATTTTTTCAATGAGCTCATGACCAGGCCGAAGGAACAAGTGATAGGTGTTCCCAAGAATGATCTGAGCGTTCATGCGCTCAAGATCTTCCTGCCACAGAGTCTTTACCGAAGCCCTGGTTCCAACAGGCATGAAAATAGGAGTTTCAATGACTCCATGATCGGTATAAATGCGCCCGGCGCGGGCCTCTCCGGAAGAAGCCTCTAATTGAAAAAATGACATAGGTTGTAAATACCTGAAAATTCTTATCAAGTCTAACTAAACCCGTAAGTTGCTGTCCTTTTTTTCAACCAATAAGTCGGAAAAATATCGACAAACTGGTTAAATATGTAGACAATAACAACCAACAAAACGAATTATCTCCGACAAACTGGTGAAAAATTGGAAGAGCGACTTCAAAATTATAAACTACCCTATCTTACTCAGGAAGAACTTAAAGATCTCTATAAGGACTATTTGAGACCAAGAGATAAGATTTTGGCCTTGGTCCGGAAAGGAGACTTAATTCCCATTAAGCGTGAACTGTATCTCATTGGAGAGAAATATAAAAAACTTTATTCAAAGGAGGCGCTGGCCAATATCATCTACGGCCCATCTGCAATCTCATTTGAATATGCGCTTTCTTTTCATGGATTGATTCCAGAAAGAGTTGAAGCGGTAACATCTGTTTGCTTTAAAAGGAATAAAGAATTCAGGACTCCAATTGGAGCATTCACTTATCGATACATTTCCCAGGAAATGTTTCCCATAGGAATTGAACTCCATATAAGTGAACTTGGAAACTTTATCATGGCCACACCAGAAAAAGCTTTATGTGATGTCGTGTACTTTCAAAAATTAAAAAAAGAAGAGATCCTTGAATTTGTAATCGAAAATATGCGCATTGATGAGGAAGATTTTTTTAAACTCAACTCCGAACTGCTTCATCAAATTGCTGCAGTCTATAAAAGACAGAGTGTAGCCAACCTTGTTCACGTACAAATAATTGAAAAAGGGAAATAAAATATGGCCTTTCATCCTGCAATCCAACAAATGCTGAATCGCTATCAGATAAAAAGTAAAGAGGGAATCAAGAATGCTTTGAAAGAGGTTATTCAGGAAGTTGCCCTTCTGGGACTTGCAAGACAGAACTTCTTTGATAAAGCAGCCTTTTATGGAGGAACAGCTCTTCGTATCGCTCACAGACTGAATCGTTTTTCTGAAGACCTCGATTTTGAACTTCTTAGAGGGAATAATGACTTTAAACTAGAGAATTACCTCAATGGAATCGATGATGAATTGAAAAGTTTTGGGCTAAACCTTAAGTCGGAAAGGAAAGTGAAATCTGTAGAATCAGCAGCAGATTCAGCATTTATAAAAGGCAATACCCTGGAGCATCTTCTCATGATCCAGGGCCTACAAGATCCTAAGCGCGGTTTCAACAAGAATGATGTAATAAAGATTAAACTCGAAATTGACTTGAATCCGCCGGAGACTCATTCTTCGACGGAAATTCTAGTTCACGAATATCCCATTTTCTTCTCTTATCGAATACTGGATCTTCCAAGCCTTTTCGCAGGAAAGTTACATGCCGTACTTTGTCGTGAGTGGAAAGGTGAAAGAATTAAGGGAAGAGATTTCTATGACTTCCTCTGGTATGTGGCAAGAGGTATATCGCCAAACCTTCCATATTTAGAATCAAAAATGAGGCAGAGTGAAAATTTGAATGAGACCTTAACGAGAGAAGTTCTCATCAAGAGATTGGAAACAAAGTTCGAAAAAGTAAATTGGGAACTGGCCAAAAGAGATGTGGCTCCGTTCATCAAGGATGAAATTGAATTATCAGTTTGGAATGAAGCATTTTTTAAACGAATGGCAAACAGGATGCCATAAGTTTGATTGCTTCCAAGAGTCCCTGGTCCAGAGGGGAAGGAACTGGATCTGGCCCGCACTGAGAAACTTTCCAGAAAGAAGAGAAATATCTTTCACTTCTTTGGAACAGCATCATCAAACTTCTTAAGGACATCAGGAGTGAGTGTCACAATATCCGTCACTTTATCTCCGAAACTTCCTCCGATACCTCCCCATTGACTGTCTTTGACTATTTTATGGTCTTTTGGATCAGCGAGGTTTGTCATGACAACGGTTCCGGAAAAACACATAAGTTCAGTTTCTTTTTTTTCTGGGAAGTAGGAAACATAGAAGTCCGTTCCCCTCACTCCCATGGAGGCATTGGGAGTCTTTACTCCCCTTCCTTTTTTATCTCCAGTCACCCAACGAGCAATTCCTTTAATAAGGTTTAATTCCTGTTTCTCGGCCGGAGCTGAAAAATTGATTTCTGATCTGGTATTTGCCGCTAAAGCGATGATCGTTTTCGATTCAAGAAGCTGAATTTTGAGGTAAGACTTATCACCTACTACAATTTCACCTTTCCCGTTCATCTTAGAAGTCTGTTTAAGCTTAAAACCACCAAAAGTGGCACTTCCTTTCAAAACCAGAACTTGTGCTTTTCCTGAGGCATAGGCTTGGGTTGTAAGAAGCATCATCATAAGGATCAGAAATAAGTGTTTCATCATCTTCCTTTTCTTAAAATAAGCATACCGTCACCATAAGAGAAAAAGCGATACTTGTTTTCAATGGCAGTTTTATAAATTGAAAGAGTCTTTTCCCTTCCTATGATGGCGCTAACTAACATAATAAGTGAAGACTCGGGCAGGTGAAAATTCGTTACCATCGCATCAATAGAGTGAACCATCTTGCCGGGGTGAAGGAAGATAGAAGTACTGGACAGGGAACCAGGTTTTTCAAACTGAACATTTCCCTCCTTCCATGAGCTCTCCAGAGTCCTGAGAGTTGTGGTACCGACAGCGATCCGGAATTTTGCCTCTCGGATTTTTTTGAGATTCTCCTCATCAATGGTGAAGAACTCTTCATGCATTTTATGCTCAAGAATATTTTCCGCTTTCACCGGGGCAAAAGTTCCGGCTCCCACGTGGAGTGTGACCGTGGCCAGGTCATGACCTTCTTTCTTTAGCTTCTCCAGAAGTTCAAAAGAAAAATGAAGTCCTGCCGTTGGGGCAGCTACTGAGCCTGTCTCCTCTGCATAAACTGTCTGGTAGGTTTTTTTATCAAGGTCATCGGACTCTCCATTTCTGATATAGTGAGGAATGGGAATTTTTCCTTTTGATTCGAGCTCATCCAGAAGAGTGTCATGGGAAACATTGAAGCGGACAAAAAATGTCCCATCCCCCGGAACCCTTTCAATGGTGGCCTTAAGTTCCTCAAAGAGAAAAGTATCCCCAACTTTCCTTTTACCCGAGGCCCGGATCATCGCCGGATAGAGTCCATCCTGATGAAGAAGGGAGAGGATAAAAACTTCAGCTTCTCCCCCACTTGTCTTTTTTCCAATGAGCCTGCAGGGAAAAACCCGGGAACGGTTAAAAACGAAGGTAGACCCAGGAGGAATGAACTTATGAATTTCACTGAAAAAAGAGTGAGTGATGGTGTCCTTCTCTTCATCATAGACCAGAAGTCTTGAAGAATGCCGGTCCGGAACGGGACGGTCAGCTATGAGTTCCTTCGGTAGGTCAAAATCATAACTTTTGAGGTCAAAGTCAGTCATTTTTTCAAGGCCCTTTCAATATGAAATGAGAGTCTGTAGGATAATTAAGGGAGAAATTTATCATGAAGAGATTTCTAATTCTAGTTCTAGGTCTTGTTTCTGCCGGCTCTTACGCTCAAAATGCCACGGAAGAGGCCATTATTCTTAATCAGGAACTTCAATTCCTGGAAGATTCCGTCAATAACGTTCAATCGGTTTCCATAAACACAAGTCCAGAGGCACGAAGATCCCGCGCCTTGAATGAACCCAGTCTTGAAACAAAGTATTTTGGAGAAGATCTCGAAGAAGATGTTGTCTCAACTCAGACTGCGAGCCCTAAGCGTCGCGGACTTTAAACTGACAATAAGCCTGCTCTTTGCCCCAGTTCCTGGACCTTTCTGATCAATTCATCAATGAATTTTTTTACTGCCTGAAACATGGCGAAGTTTTCAACCTGCTTTAACAGAAGGTTGAAGATGTTTTTAAGAATGGTCACAGCAGGTTCAAGGTTAAACTTTTTCAGAACAAGATCAAACAAAGAACTGGCCTGCTCCACGTCCTTACCCTTAACAACATAAAGTGGATTTTTGTTTTTCATAGTTCGAGCTCCTTATGGACAGTTTCGGTCATGGCCACAAACTGTCTCTGAAGGTCCTTATACTCATTGGACTTATAGTGGAAAACGGATTTCCTCTGAGCTAGAGATTTACCAAACTGCACTTTGTTGGTGAAGGCTTCATGCATGGTTGCCTCACCCAAGGTCACCTTAATCTGCTCCAGATCAGCATTGGCCTGCTTCCTTCTGGTATCAAAAAGATTCGGAATATATCCGAGATTCTTTGGAGTCTGAGTAATTTCCATTTCCGCAATATCCGTCACTACCTGCTGGATGTTTTTTAATCCCTGCTCGGAGAATCTATCCGGAACAAAAGGATAAAGCACTCCATCCGTTGCGCAAAGGATATTCACCACGAGAAGACCTAAAGTTGGCGGGCCATCAATGATGATGACATCATACTGAGTACGGAGCTCAAACTTTTCGATAAACTTTTTAAGAACAAGCTGCCTTGGAGCATTGATGCCTGCAACGGTCAGTTCAAACCCCGACAATTCCTGACCGGAAGGAATGAGATCAATTCCCTCGTCACTCTTTACAATGACATCACTGATAAAAGTCGCAGTATGAAGGGCCTTGAGTTCTTTGATGGAGTTGATAAGCAAATGATGAATATTTTTCCGGTCTTCCAGATGAGGGACTTCAAAGAGCGAAGTGAAATTCGCCTGAGGATCCATATCGATACATAAAACTTTTTTTCCCTGATGTCTGAAAGCATGGGCCAGGTTAAAGGCCATGGTGGTTTTCCCCACTCCGCCTTTTTGATTCATGAGAGCAATCACGCGACCTTTGGGACCAGTTGATTCCTGAGTGTTTGGCTTAAAAAAAGAAAACATAGAGACTCCCCCATATTGCCAACGAAAGTGGTCAAAAACTGCCTTATGGCTAAAATTGTGCCCCTCCTGATTCCCTTTGTAAACTGTCGAATTCTTAAGAGTTTACCACTAAGAACCGACTACCTCACTATGGTAAATGAGACAATACACTTAAGAAAGTCCTGCAAGTCTAAGGAATTTTAATAAAAGTCCCGATATAGCTCAGGACGGATCGAAAAGGAAAAGACCATGACCGGTTTAAAAACTTTCTGGATAACTATTAGTACCCTATTTCTACTCGCTGCTTGCGTCCCTCAAAAGAAGCAAACAGAGTGTAGTTCCAATGAAGCCTTCAACGCTTCTTTGCGGACTTGTGTTCCGGTAATCGGAGGCCCTTCTTCCTTCATCCTCATTGATACTTACTCTCCTGTTTCTTCGATCACTAAGTACAAGAACGATTCAACTACCATGAGTTTTCAGATTACCATCAGTAACCCTTATAGCCAGACGTACTCCATTGCATGGGAAAGAACGTTCAACGCTTCGACAACATCCATGTGTTCAAACTCTCTAACCTGTTCTTTCACGGCTTCATTTCTTGGAACAACATTAGGTGAAGTGGGAACCCACGTTCTCATGGCCAAGGTAAAGGATGCCAATGGAGCAACAGTAGACACGCATAACTTTGAGATCAGGATTGTGGATCTTCCGAAGCCTGTGATTAACACTGCTTCCATCACACCCGCTGCTTATTCTTTCGATCTCTATCCAACTGATCCAAGAGTTGAGTTTTCTTTTAACATTAAGAATAATGGCGCAACCATGACTGCTTCAGACAACTGGCGTACGACCTGGACTGTTTTAAAAGACAGCTCCAGCATCTACACAGAATCTGACTCCTTTACTGACTTCAGTCAAACAGGCACCAATACTGCTTATCTTGGGACAACCCCTACTCCTTGGTTTAATCCTGCGACTCTTGGTGTTGGATCCTATATCATTCGTGCGCGGGTCCAAAACGATAACCCAGGTGAAGTGGTCGCTGAACAACAGTGGTCTGTGATCATCAAACAGCCAGACCTTGCGAATGTTACCAACATTACCTTGCCTGCTCCTGGTATCACCATCACTGCCCATAATGATGTGGACTATAATGATTATCCGACCCTAAGTTGGATTTCAGGAAGTCCTGCCACTCAACCTAACTTTTGCGTAACTGTTGATGACAGAGATGGAACTTATGCAAGCGACGGGGATACCATTCAGGTTCGCTGGTACCTTGACTCTCTTGGTGGAGAAATCTGTACCAAAGAAACTGTCGACACTCCCGGAACACAAACGATCTGCCTCATTGATGCCAACACATGCGCAGGAACCGGACTTCCGTTTGATACGTCATTACTTAAATTCACCAACACATCTTCATCCGTCCAGCAGAACCATAAAGTAACGGCCCGTCTTTTTGATGAGGCCACTTCTTTAGAATTTACCAGGGATGATGTTGTCCCATCAAATGGTTCTTATCCAATCGAATGGTTAGTGCTGGTAAAGCCTGTTAACACCGCTCCGAGCCTCGGATTTGGCTCTACCCAGCCTACCGGTTGTACCTCTTCCGGTGCTTTCTCGAGAACAAACTGTCAGGTAGATCAGGGAACAAACTTCACTGTGAGTTTCACTGTAACAGATGACTTCTACGATCCAATTGCGGATGCAGATGAATTTCAGTGGAACGTGAACTTAAAACATAACGGGGCCGATCTCATTACCACTGGTCCAGAGAACACCAGTTGTTCAAAAGCATTTAATGCAGCTCCAACTCCAGTAGCCAACACCAACACTCCTTATGTCACTAACTGGACCTGTGTACTGGCAGTTCCTCACTATATTTCTACCGGACCACTTGATCCTTCTTCTGGAAGCTTTCAGGTTGTTTTAACCGCTCAGGATTCTGGGTCGCCAGTGGGCGGTGCAGGCCTTGCTTCACAAAGTCTCACCTGGAATTTAGTAGTAACGGAAACCAATGCTGTTGCACTGACTCTAGGTCCTCAAACAACTCTGGCTGCTGATTCCAACATTTCTCAAGGGGCGACTGTTTACGACAACACCAACGTCGCAAGTTTTGCAACGGAACGTGAAACCGTTACTTTTAAATTAAACGTCACTGATCCGCAGATTGATGATCTTCAATACAGAATTTCTCTTTGTACTGACAATACCTCGGCCTGCACGACATCCATCATCCTTTCAAGTCCGACGTACATGAGTTACTTGAGATCCATTCAAGTGGATCCGGATGCGAACCCTGTTCTTATTTCCGCCCTATCCTATACCTTACCGGAAGATCTCTTAATTGGGGTTCACTCACCATCCATAGATGTTGATACTGCAACAAGCCGTCTCGTCTATTTTAAAATTGACGTCATCGACTCTCCAAGTGTTCTTACAACTACCACGACGACAGACTCAGAAGTCTTCAGTCTTTATGTAAGAAACTATAACCCCGCTCCAGTTATCAATACCGCCACAGCTTCTCCGGCGCTGGGAAGTACGACTCAGGTTTATTCCGGCTATCCGTTTACCATTGATCCGGGAACTGTGACCGACGCTTCTGTTCCTGCCTCGGAAAGAAATATTTCTTACCAGTGGTATTCAAAAATTGGAGCTGGCGCCTGGACCACTATTACCGGCGCAACCTCAAGAATACTTCGTTACACTCCGGGAGATACTGCTTCGACCATTGATCTGAAACTTTGTGTTGGTGACGGAACTGCTGCCAATCCTGTTTCATCGACCGGAACTTGTAGTGGAAATTGGTCAGTTACACCAGTCACCTATCTTCATAATCTCACGGCCACAGGTTCGGCCAACCTGCAAAATGAAGTTGCTGTCTGGTATGATGATACAAATGCAGTTGCTAACACTCAGGTGATTTATTCCGCCTATGTGGATGAAAACGAAGATATCTTTGTTGAAAAAACAGTAAAGGATACTTCAGGTAACATCATTCTATCGACAAGAACGATTCAGTTTGAGGCCCTGGCTGCAGGAGTTTCGACTACAGTGTCTAATCTATCCATTGCAGGTTCTGGTGATAGCGTGTACATCGCCTATCTCGCCAGTTCTTCATCAGCTCCAGCAACTATGATTCCGAGAATACGTAGAATAGATAAGAACTTCACCAGTGGAACTAATGATAAAACAGGAATGTCACATCCAGCTCCATTTGGATTTAATTACGCCCATTATTCTATGTCATGCACAACTGCAGTGGAGGGAATTTGTGTTCCTGCTGATGGAGATGGCGTTGGTGGAGCAGCGACAGTAACTTTCAGTGCCCGGTTAACAACGGGAGATACTGTTGAAATTAACGGCTATACATTTACCGCGGCCACTGCTCCAACAGCAGCTAACCAGATTTGTGATTCAAATGCCTGTGCCGATATCAACTCAACTGCTCAAAGTCTTGCAAGTAAGATCAACACCAGCACTGATCCATTGTTACAAGGGATGACTGCCAGCGCGGCTGCAGGAGTTGTCAGTATCTTCAGCCAATATGAATTCGATTATCTCGACTTTGACGGAAGTATTGCTTCCATCCCAGGTCTAGTGGCCGGAGGACTCGGAAGGATTGTCGTAAGTGGAGGCCGATGGCATTTACCTATGATTAACGCCTCTCTCGGTGGAACAG
Source organism: Bacteriovoracia bacterium (assembly GCA_046566385.1). Classification (GTDB taxonomy): domain Bacteria; phylum Bdellovibrionota; class Bacteriovoracia; order Bacteriovoracales; family Bacteriovoracaceae; genus Peredibacter. Next base: position 97,060 of record JBKHWS010000002.1, read on the forward strand.
AAGCAAACAACATCACTGTTCTTTCAGGGACTGCCGACGTTCACATGAGAAGCGTTCTTCCTAATACCGGTGATAACCTCACGGACATGGGTAAGATTGCCCTGTTTGATAATAAACTCAATGCTGCCGGAGAAATGGTTTTTGCCACGATTTCTGGGGCCCTAAGTGATGCGGGGGCCTTAAAGATTTATCGCTACACTCTTACAGGGTCTGACTGGGATCTCTTCGATGCTGCAGGAAGTGCCTCTGCCACTGACCAGAATCAACAGGCCATCATGGGAACATATTCTTTTGAATACGTTAAACTTGCTACAGATCAAACCACTAACCCTTACTACTATGTCATTACCAAAGAAAAGACGGCAAATGGCGGTGAATGGCATATCGGCCGCTACAATAATGAACTCGACTCAACAGCGGCCGTTCTTGAGTACTTCCTGTCGACTCAGGTTCTGACTACGGATTCTACTGATGATGTCATCTCTGATGTTCTCATCCAGCAACCGGATATCATCTCTGTTCCAGGTTTCTCTGAAGCTAGAATTTTCTTCCATTCAGTTGGTACTGGTGCAACGGCCTTCCCTCGCCTTGCGAGATGGAAATCAGACGACACTGTTACTTGTGGAACCTGCTTCTCTCTTACAGGCTCTCTTGAATATCAGCCAACAGCAAGGATGGGAATTTCTCAGATTGCCAATGACATTACACTCGGAACTGCGGGAGCAACCGCGGGTGAAAACACCACTGATCTGGTGTTCGCAGTGTTTAGTACAGATTTAACAGCCACAGATTTGTTCAAGCCTCAGCTGGCCATCATCAACGTAGAACCTGAAGCGATTCAGTCAACTGCTGTTGATGCCACAGGAATGTTCCAACCACCTTTCGTATTAGATTAGTAGGAAATTTTTTGGAAACTGGTATGATGAAGATATGCATCTTCGTCATACCTTTTTCTTTTTCCTGTTTTTCGTAAGCATCTCCGCTCATGCCTTTGAGCTCATAATGATTCAGGCCGTGTCGGATTCTAAAAAGACCTTCATCACCCGAAACGGAAAAAGATCAGGTGTTCAGAGAGGAATGACTGGTACCTTCACTGCGGAAGATGTCTCTATCCTCGCCAAGGCCCAAAATGTCACAGGTAACTTTACTCAATGGCAGATTGTAAACCCTGATGCCAATATTCCTTTTGAGAAGGGCTCCATAGTCACTTACTACCCTGCTACCGAATATATCTGGGCCCTCGCCCCTGAATCAGAAAGAAGAAAGTACATTAAGTCTGAGATCCCTGTCCTAAGGCGATCATGGGTGTTCAGAGGGGCCATTTCCCGCGGGCTTTCAGAATCGGTTTCTGATGCCCCTGCTGAAACGCCTATTCGCGGTGGATACATGGGTGAAATTTATTTTGAAAAAGAGTTTTATCCTAATCTCGCATTTGATGTCGGAGTCCGCTATGAGCGCGAAGTGATCAATCTTGAAGGAGCTTCCCTTCTCACGCAAAGAAATCTCGTTATCGCTGATCTCATTTACTACATGAGCTTCTTTCCTGACTACTTCTCCAGGGCCCGTTTTTATCTGGCCGCCGGAGTAGGCTATGGTCTTTCAAATACCTCTACCGTTGGGCTTGATCAGTCCGGCTCAGTTATCCTCCTGCCTGCTGTGAAGGCCGGCATTTCCATGCCTTTTAATGAGACTTATGAGTTCTTGTTTGATGGTGCTTTTGAAAGTCTGGACACAAGAGAAGAGCAGGAATCAGGAAGAGTCCAAACCACCACTCAGACAAATTTTAAAGTGGGATTTGGACTAAGACGTTTTTTTTAAACACCCTTAAAATCTATCACGAAACAATCAAGGCCAAAGACCTTCCCAGTATAGATCTGGTTAATTTCTATGCTACTTCACCGGAAAGCGTCCCAGGAATCCGGGAAAGGTTTCTGGTGGAGAGAATTGGGAGTTTCAATGCCCTCCATCAGTTTCAGAGTTTCTTAATCAATCTTATACTCACCCGAATTCACATCAAAAACCATCACCCCTGAAATCTCGTCCCCTTCTGTGATGGCAGGAATTCCTTCAATCTTTACCACGGCTTCTTCCAGCTCAAGCTCCCACATCGGACAAACGCCACTCGGCTGGAACCATCTTCCCAGCTGCACCTGAAAGGTAAAATGAGTTGAATAAATTTTTAGATTTTTCACCGTTCCCACAAACTGGGCCTCACGGTTGCAATCGGCAAAAACTGAGAAAGAAATAAGAAGTGAAAAGAGAAGTGCTGGTTTCATATCGTAACTCCCGAGTTATAGATGGAAGGGATATACAATAAAATAAACCGAAAGAATGTTAAGTTCTGGTGGGGGTGTAAAAAAAAAGGCCCCTTCCGGAGCCTTTTTATTCAGATATTAATTTTTCATTAAACCGATGTCGCGGATTCTCTGCATAAGCCAGTCGTTAGAATTGATTGGCTCATACTTCTCCCCTGTGCCACGGCATGATGGGATGCAGGCAAGAGTTGTATCCGGATTCGGATGCGTGAAGAACGGCATAGAGTAGCGGTTTGTTGTAGCATCGTCAGGGTTGACCACTCTGTGAGTTGTCGCAGGAATCACATCGTTAGTGATTCGAGAAAGCATATCACCAGAATCGATCACGAGCTGCTTATCATTGCAGCTAACAGGTAACCACTTTCCGTCACGGTCCAGAAGTTCAAGACCTGCAGAAGTCGCACCAACCATACATGTGATAAGGTTAATGTCTTCGTGAGCTGCTGCACGTACGGCATTCTTCGGAGCGTCCGGGCTCAGAGGTGGATAGTGGATGGCGCGAACGATTGAGTTACCATCCTGAAGCATTTCTCTGAAATAAGTTTCAGGAACATCAAGGGCCATTCCCAGAGCGTCCAGGATAAGGCCTGAAGTAGCATCAAGACCATTGAAGAGTTTCAACATAACGTTTTTGAACTCAGGAACTTCAGCGGGCCAGAGGTTCTGAGGAATGCTCTTTCTGAAACGGGCCTCATTCACAAGAGTTTCACGTCCTACGTGCCAGAACTCTTTCAAGTCAGGATATTTTGAATCTTTAGCGTGCTCAACTCCAAAGGCAGTGTATCCGCGCTGGCCGCCGCCTTCTTTACAGATGTACTGCCTCTTCACGGCCTCAGGAAGCTGGAAGAACTCATGAACAAGGTCATAGGCCCGGGATGTTGTTGAGTAATCAACCGGATGATCTACAAGAACGATGAAACCATAGTCCTTCAGACCGCGGAAAAGTTCGTTGGAGAACTTTACTTTGTCGTTAGTCGTTCCATTTACGAAACTCATTAAACTTAGTTCAGGTACCTTACGAATGGCGTCCATGACGGCCTCCCTTGGGTTAATTATATGCATCTAATAAATATCAAATGACGATGGAAGTCTAAGTAAAAAATTAGATCGTTCCTAGCGAGAAAATACTATAGAAAAAATACAGGGAAATATTAGCAAAACTAATACGTTTAGAACCTCTAAAGACCCAAAACCCACTTGGTTTTACTCCCCTGCTTTGGCGCGGGAGAACCTGGAATAACTCCCATGAGAAAGGCAAAGGCTTCGCCGGCCGCTCGATGAATGACCTTAGAATCACCCTTCACTGTTTCAATGCGACCGGAAACTTCCAAACGGCATTCGTTTCGGACCGTCCATTTCTCCAATGAGATCTTCTTCTTGAAAGGACTTTTCTTCTGTTGTTCGGGTGTAAGTTTTAAGTTCCAGCTCTGTCCCTGGGCATTGAACTCCCTGAAGTTTTCTATGTCTCGCGTGAAATGAGGAAGTGGCACCTTAACCATTCTCACAAACTGCAGATGCTCATCAAGAGGATTCTCAGTATCAGACTTAAAAGAACAAGAGTAAGTGGGCATCAGCTCCACATGGTTATAAGGAACATCAAACTCGCATTTAAGCTTTCCACTAGGTGAACCTGAGAGTTTTTTGTACAAGGTTTGATCTAGAATGATTGAAGGAGATCTCGTCCGATACTTGATGGTGAAATCGGCCTCTTTGGAATCAGTATTGACCCTCTTTCTCAGAATGTAACCGGCCACGTAGACAGGATTATTATCCAGATCATAAAACGTGATGCTTTCTTTCTCTTCTTTTTCCTTAGGAAGCTTATCCAGAACTTCACAGGGATAATTAATTTTCACTTCACCGGAATTTATCAGCGGTGTTGTCTGAGAGAAGGCCGTCCCTGAAAGAAGCATAGTCATGATCAGAAGTTTTTTCATGTGAACATCATCGTACCGAGCCTTACCCAGTCCGACTTCTCCCTTATGGCGATTTTATAGTCCTGACTCATTCCCATGGAAGTCTTGAGCTTAATGTTAAACTCATTTTCAAGCTTTTCTTTTTCAACCCTTAGATCCTGAAAGCATCGACCTGCTTCTGCTTCAAAATTTTCAGTTCGGAGGGTTCCCATGGTCATAAGTCCGGTGAGTTTTAGTTTTTTACACTTGAGTAAAAGTTCCGCACTGGTCCGAAGATCCGTGTAGGTTTCAAATCCGGACTTCTCTTCTTCGTGAGAAGTATTAAACTGCAGGAAGATGCAAAGTTCATGTCCCAGTTTATCTTCCGCATGAATAAGCTTTTCCACTAGGGACCGGTCATGCACGGAATGAATGGCAAAAAGATTTGGAACAGCAAACAGTGCGTTTATTTTATTGGATTGAAGATGGCCGATCATGTGCCAGCGTATTTCAGGGCACTCATCCTGTAGAGCTATGGCCTTATCACTTAATTCCTGAACACGGTTTTCACCGAAGTCCCTGTGACCCAATTGATAATAGGTTTTGATTTCATCCAGGCTGCGGGTTTTTGAAACAATAAGAAGAGAAGTGTCTTTCAACTCCTCTTTGAGATTCTCGAGTTTTTCCTGATAGAGCTCCGTGCGGGACAAGGCTCACTCCTCTGGGTTCTTACTCTTCTTTTTACGTTTGAGACTGATGGTGGCCTTGACTTCAAAGTCGTATTTCTCAAGAATTTTGTCGATCTCCCGGGAAAGGTCGATCTTATCCAGATAAGACTTCAGTTCATTTTTTACACCGGTGACGAATTCCGTCTTGGTGTTTTTGGCGTTTTCCACCAGGCCGCCAACGATGTCCTTGGGAAGAGGAACATCCTTAAGGACGGCACGGATACTTTCTTCTGTCATGAAAGCAGCTGTTACACCAGTGGTGAGAACTTTTTTAAGGAGCCCTTCAACTTTACCGTCTTTTTCTCGTTCTTCGGCCATTTATAAACTCGCTGCCCTCTTTGCAAAGGCCTTCATTGTTAATGGAAGATTGGTGTTTACCAGAGTTTTTTCAATCATACCGAGACCTGGAAGGAACCCTTTGAGCTCCACTTCCAGGGAATAGGTAACTTCGGTTTTATTTTCACCAAGGGCCTTAAGAGTCCACTTTCCGTTATTCACTTTCATCATATCACCGGAGATTAAGCTCCAGCTCACTTCCTGGTTTGGTTTATGAGAAAGCTTTATGGTATAAGAAATTTTCTTTATCAGATTGAGATTCATAGTGGCTTCAGCACCGGCCTGGGATTCATTTTTAACATCAACTGATTCTACTCCGTCCACAAATCCAGGATAAGATTTGTAATCGATGATAGCTTTGTAAAATTTGTCTTGAGGTACGTCGAATACTTCAGTTCTTTCAGCCCGGGCCATGAGTCTTCCTTTTTAGTATCTAGGTTTTTTATCAAAATGATGTTCAGCTCTGATATGTCTGATTGTACCAGATTCCGATCTCATCACAATAGAGTGCGTATAGCATCCCCAGGACTTAAAAATAACTCCATCCAGGAAAGAACCCGTTGTAACACCTGTCGCCACGAACATGAGATTGCCTTTGGCAAGATCATCAATTTTAAAGATGCGATTGATATCATCTACACCCATGGCCCGGGCCCTTTCAATCTCACCCTGGTTGCGTGGCTTAAGGATTCCCTGAAACTCTCCATTGAGGCACTGTAATGCGGCTGCAGCTATAACACCCTCAGGGGCCCCTCCGATACCAAACAGGATATCAACGCCCGAATTAGGATTGGCAGTTGCGATGGCCGCAGCCACGTCACCGTCGCCGATGAGATTGATTCGGGCCCCGGCAGCGCGGATTTCTTCGATGATTTCCTTGTGTCTCGGACGATCCAAAACAATGGCCGTGAGATCAGCCACACGACATTTTTTTATATCGGCCAGGCGTTTTAAATTTTCAGTGGGAGTCTGACGAATATCCAGCTTGCCTCGGGCCTCAGGTCCAGCCGCTATTTTCAACATATAAGTGTCAGGAGCATGAAGAAGGTTTCCCGCTTCACCAATGGCCATCACTGAAATTGAGTTAGGTCCACCAGTTGCGCAAACACCGGTTCCTTCCAGGGGATCAAGAGCGATCTCTAGCTTTGGTCCTGTTCCTGAACCAACTCTTTCTCCAATATAAAGCATGGGAGCTTCATCTCTTTCACCTTCTCCGATAACCACTGTGGCATCACAATCAACGGAGTCAAGCATGGTCCTCATGGCGTCTACCGCGGCTTGATCGGCAGCTTTTTCATCTCCCCGACCCATAAGACGGGCGGAAGCGATGGCGGCCATTTCTGTGACGCGAACAAATTCCATAGCAAGGTTACGATTCATACGATGATCTCCGGTAAGAGTTAAACGTAGGAATCATACCCTGATTGAAAGAGTCTATGAACTATTAACTTAATTGACGCACCAGAAATGTTTTCACTTCTGATGGAAGAAGATCATCTGGAATGTGTTGAATAAGTCCTTTCACGCGATCCAGTTTCTCTGCATCAACATCGAGATCGATCTGGAACACCCACTCATCTTCTGTAAGAAGAGGTGAATCAACATTTCTTTTTGACAAGATTCGTCCGGTTTTCAAGCCATGACCGTCTTCCCATTCTACAAAAGTTTCAAGGAATAAGACCTGGCACTTGGCCATTTCTCCATCATTATGCTGCCACACAAAGACTTCCACTGGACCGTCAGAACGAAGCCAGTATTTGAGCCGTGCAGGAATTTCCAGACCATCATCTACTTTATGCAAGGGTTTGAGCCGCTTCACGATCTCTTCAATCTGCAGGAAGTTCTGAACTTTCTCCAACACCTCTCTTTTCTTGGCAAACTCAATTCCCAGTCGATTCTGGGTATGCCACTTTACCACTCCTGAAATATCCAGATTTTTTCCCAGCCAATGGATATGGCCTTTTAAGACGTGGTCTTCTTTGAAGTTATGATTATCTTCTTTCAGGGAAATCTGCATCCCCGTGTGAGAGATGTCTTTAATCTCATATACACGAGAAGTATCATCGGATTTAAAGGTCAGGTAGCAGAAGGGAAACCTGGGAAGAATTCTCTTCTCATGCTTCTCGAAATCACTCTTAATCAAATTAAAACGTCTTTCCATGTTCACCTCATTATTCTCTTATTGTAGGTGTTCCGGTAATATATCCAAGCTAGGTAAATTTTGATAAATTGGATTTTATGGAAAAAAATGATCTGGAAATAGATAACCTGCCTAATCGTCTCACATTCTTCCGGATGCTGATGATTCCTATAGTCGTCTCGGCGCTGTATTTCAGCGAAGACACCCCCCACTGGTTGCAAAAGTATCAGGGATACCTGGGTCATGTGGCCTGTTGGATTTTTGTACTGGCCAGCATCACGGACTACTTTGATGGCTACATAGCCAGAAAGAGGAATATAGTTACAGTCTTCGGATCTTTTCTTGATCCCATTGCCGATAAATTTCTGGTGGTATCAGGACTCATCATGCTGATGGGACTCGAAAGAATTCATCCGGTGGTCGTGATCATCCTGGTTCTTCGGGAAATGTACATGACTTCTCTGCGCCTTCTGGCCATGACAGAAGAAGTTGAAGTACCTGTGAGCTGGATGGGTAAATGGAAAACGGCAACACAAATGGTTGCTATGCCCATGCTCATGCTCTACGAGGATTTTCTGGGGATGGACATGGTTTTGATCGGAACTTCTCTCATGTATGTGGCCGCCCTTCTCTCACTTTGGTCCGCATTAAAATACTCTCTTTCAATGATTAAAAAACTTCAGGAGAAAAGAGCGGAAAAAAGAAAACTCAAAAAAGACCAGAAGCTGGCAAGGGAATCGGTGTGAAGAAATATGTTCTTTGCTGTGTTTCTACAAAGACGATCAGCAAGGAATTCCTGGATGAAGTCCTTTCCCACTTACAACAAAAAAATGTTGCTGTCGAAAGAACTGAACAACTGACCGAGCAAGGCCTCCTTGCCCTGGATATCCATCTTGTCTTCTCCCATCACGCAGAAGAGATGAAAGTTGATCTCATGGATCTATCCAACAAACATCGAGTGGACATGGCCCTCATTCCCAAAGAGGCCCGCCATAACCGGAAGTTGATTATCTTTGATATGGATTCCACACTCATTCAGCACGAAGTGATTGATGAGATGGCGATGGCGTTTGGCATCGGTGATAAGGTCAAGGCCATTACAGAGAGGGCCATGAATGGAGAACTTAATTTCGATCAGTCATTAACGGAAAGGGTTTCTCTCCTAAAAGGGTTACAGAGAAAAGACCTTGAAGAAGTTCTCTCAAAGCTCCGTCTGACTTCTGGTGTGGAAAGACTTATCACTGAAGTGAAAAAGAAAGGTTATAAAACCGCTATCGTAAGCGGAGGCTTCATGCTTTTTGCTGAACACTTCCGGCAAAGACTGGGGATGGATTATGCTTTTGCCAATGATCTTGAATGGGAGGGAGACGCCCTTACCGGTAAAGTCAAAGGCAGAATCTTAAACGCTGAAGAGAAGGCCAGGATTCTGGAAGATCTCGCCCGAAAAGAGAATGTTTCCCTCGATCAGGTAGTGGCCGTCGGTGATGGAGCTAATGATCTTCCTATGCTTGCCAAGGCAGGCTTTGGTATCGCTTTTCATGCCAAAGAGAAAGTGAGAAGAGAAGCGACTCACAGACTAAGTTTCGGGCCCATGACTTCTCTCCTCTACTTCTTAGGCATACCAGGAAATCATCTCGATGAAGTTATATAAGAATATCCCGAGTACCTCTAAAGACAGGAATGAAGTAAAGGCCTTGAAGATCATTATTAAGGGAGAGGAGTTTCCCCGGGAGATTCTGGATTTTCCAAATCTTAGTGAGCTTTATCTGGAAGGCAATTGCAGAAGTTTTCCAGCGGAAGCACCGGTTTGGGAGAATCTAAAAGTTCTTTCTATTAAGTGGCCTCAGTTTAATGGTGACCTTTCCTCGTTGTTGAAACTACCCCATCTGGAAAATCTCAAGATCATAGAGACTCCTCTTGATACTTTCCTTCTTCCTCTGGGTCTTGCTCCTGCCCCTGTCAAATCCTTAACCATCAAGGACTGTGGTCTGAAGAAACTTCCGGAAGAGATTTCCATGCTCTGGAACCTGCAGGAAATGAACTTATCCGGCAATCAGCTCGAAGCGCTTCCAAGATCATTCGTGGATTTGCAGCAGCTTAAGCGCCTTAACCTCGATCATAATCACTTTTCAAAGTTTCCTGACGAAATAAAGAAGATGCCGGTCTTAAAGCACCTCTCGATAGACCACAATTTATTCCCTAAAGAAGAAAAAGAAAGAATTCAGAGGGAATACCACATTTGGCCTAATTAAAAATTGATTCACTGGCAACTTTAAGTTGCACGTCTTTTGCCGCTATCCAGGCTGATCTGATTTTACAATATCGTAGCGCCCGTGCTTGAGATTTCCATGGCCCATGACAGTTGGGACAACCTTGATCTTTCTCAGGCGGAAAACAACGTAAAAGTGGAAATGTTTCATTGGCCGGTTCTTCAGCTAATCCCGTCCAGATTGGAACGGGAGACCTCACCACCACTGCAGGTGATCTTTTTAACTTAAAGTTTACCATTCTGGATGTCACAAATTACAAATCGGCGGGAATGTATCAGGATGCTCTCACAATAACAGCAATTGCCAATTAGTAAGAAAGTGATTGCCCCTGATCAAGAACTAAAAAATCATCTTCTTTAAGCCCGGCCTTTTCCAGGGCCACTTTTAAATCCTCGACCGGTTCGTTAATCCCTTCATCAGTCAGTTGCCAGGTACCAAAGTGCATACCTATGGAACGCTTAGCTTCCAGTTCCTGATGGGCCCTCACTGAATCCTCTGGATTCATGTGATGGAACTGCATGAACCACCGGGGCTTATAAGCACCGATAGGAAGAAGGGCCAGATCAGGTGAACCATGTCTTTTTCTGATCTCTTTAAAATGAGGCCCTAATCCCGTATCACCCGCAAAATAAATTTTCTGCTGGCCATTATCCACCATGAAACTTCCCCAGAGGGTTTCATTCTTATCCCACAGATGCCGGTTAGACCAGTGCTGAGCGGGAGCAAAAGTTATCTTAACGTCCTTGATACTTTCGCTCTCCCACCAATCCATTGTTTTAAAATTCTGGATGTTCAGTCTTCTCATCATACTCTCATTTCCCAGAGGAAGAAGAATGAGGGGGTGATACTTCTTGTCCAGCTGCTTGAGCGTTTCTGTATCCAGATGATCATAGTGACTATGAGAAACAATCACCACATCAATGGGGGGAAGGTCCTCAAAGGGAAGACCAGGTTCTCTTACTCTTTTTGGTCCAAAAAATGTAAAAGGGCTCACTCTTTGGGAATATACAGGATCAGTGAGGACATTGAGACCTGGTAATTGAATCAGAAAGGTCGCGTGGTTAATGAAAGTGACATTGACCTTATTTGTGCTGGTTAAGGGACGAAAAGGATAGTTTTTATTGGGAACATGTTCCGGAAAGGGAACTTTATCACTGGTAAGTTGCCATTTTAAGACATCCCAGAAAGACTTGAGCTGGTCAGTCTTTCCGGGATTGTGAAACTTATCACCATCGTAATGGTCAGAGAGAGGGTACTTCGGCTCAGACAGAACGACCTCACAAAAGAAGAGAATAAGTAAAGGGACAAGCCATCTTATCATTGAAAGCTTTGTGTCTCTACTGGTCCCTCACCTTTTCTTTCGGCCACGACTTCCATTTCATGACCGTTCCAGGTAATCATGACTTCACCTTCAGGCAGCGTTCCTTCCAGGATCTTCTTGGAAAGAGGCCTTGTGATCAGTCTCTGGAAAACACTGTTAAGCGGTCTCGCTCCATACTGGAAATCGAACCCCTGATCTGCGAGAGATTCGTAGGCACTATTATCCAAACGGACCTGAACCTTTTTAGACTTAAGTCTTTCATTCAGAAGCTTAACCTGCTTGTTAACAAGTTCCTTCATGATTCTCTTGTCGAGACCATGATAGGTCAGAACGGCATCTATACGGCCAAGAACTTCAGGCTTGAAATCCTCTTTCGGATTCTTCGAGTTCGATGTCATCAGGACAATGGTATTCTTGAAGTTAACAGTTCTGCCCTTATTGTCAGTCAGACGACCGTCATCGAGAATCTGCAGGAGAATATCAGCAAAATCAGGATGGGCCTTTTCAACTTCGTCAAAAAGAACCACACTGTATGGCTTTCTTCTGATAGCTTCAGTGAGAACGCCACCCTCTTCGTAACCAACATATCCAGCAGGAGCGCCGATGAGCTTCGCTACGGAATGCTTTTCAGAGAACTCCGACAAATCAAAGCGCACGATGTTTTCCTCATTATCAAAGAGATATTGGGTGAGGGCCTTTGCGGTCTCAGTCTTACCTACTCCGGTAGGGCCAAGCAGCAGGAAGGAACCAAGAGGTCTGGTTTCGTCTGAAAGACCAGCGTAGCTGGCAATCAGAGTCTCACTGATTTCATGGATCGCCTCTTCCTGACCGAAGACTCTCTTGTTCAGGAACTCTTCAAGATGGAGAATGGAATCCTGTTTGGATTTAAGGATTTTCTCCACAGGAATTCCGGTTTGTCGGGAGATAACCTGGGCAATGTGCTTACGGTTTAACACCCACTCATGCTGAAGGGATTCCATTTCCTTTTCAGTTTGCGGAATCAGCATGTACTTGATCTTTGAAGCCTCTTCATAGTTACCGTTTCTCTGGGCATTTTCCAGATCAAACTGAAGGCGATCAAGACGATTCTTGATTTCAGAAACTTTCTTGAGGGAAGAAACCTCTTTTTCCCAGACCTGTTTCCCTTCCAGAAATTTCTTCTCAAGTTCTTCGATCTCTTTCTTAAGATCAGTATTGTCCTTTTCCATCTGAGCGTAGATTTTCTTGGAACGAAGTTCCCCTTCAAGCTCCACCAGCTTCGCTGGCATGGCCTCAGCAGATAGCTTCAAAGCACTGGAAGATTCATCCAGAAGATCAATGGCCTTATCCGGAAGATTTTTATCCGTGATGTACTGGTCTGAGAGGAATACAGCGTTATAGATGGCATCATCAGATATTTTAATCCCGTGGTGAGCTTCCATCTTCGCACGAATCCCCATAAGAATTTCAACCGAGTCTTCCTTACTTGGCTCATGAACTGGTACAGAACGAAATCTGCGCTCTAAGGCCGGATCATTCAGAATGTACTTTTGATATTCATCAAAAGTGGTGGCACCGATACAGTGAAGTTCTCCACGGGCCAAAGCAGGTTTAAGTAAGTTAGCGGCATCCATGGCGCCGTCTGTTCGTCCGGCCCCTACGAGCTGATGAATTTCATCAATAAAGAGAACAATCTCTCCTGATTTAGACTTCACGAATTTTAAAAGATTCTGAATCCTTTCTTCAAAATCTCCACGGTATTTTGTCCCTGCCATGAGTGACCCCATTTCAAGAGACATCACTGTCTTCCCTTTGAGGACATCAGGGACATTGCCTTTTACAATCTGTTCTGCGAGGCCTTCAACGATGGCCGTCTTTCCAACTCCAGCGGGGCCCACGAGAACTGGATTGTTCTTGGACCTTCTGCCCAGTATTTCAATGACCGAACGGATCTCTTTGGAACGACCGATAACGGGATCAAGCTTCCCTTTTTCGGCAAGTTCATTGAGATTGATAAGGAAACTGGGAACCTCCACGTCTTCCGCAACCTCAGAAAACTTGTTGTAATCGACTTTGAGGTTAGGGAAAAACTGAGGAAGAAATTTTAATAAATGTTTTTCAGCAACTTCCTGCTTCCCTTGCTGAACAGAATCCCCACTTGCCAGGGTGATCCACTCCTGCAGACGGGAGGAGGTCCTGATATTATCAATTGAAAGTTGCCCGCTTGTCTTAGGAAGAGCATTCAATAGTCCCTCTACTTCCTTGACGTTGTCTTTCATGGCCTTGGAAGCATAGGAAGACTTATTCAGGATCAGTCCATATAAAAGATGTTCAGGGGCAAGTTCTGTATTCTTACGTTTTAATGCTTCAGATTGAGCAATATCCAGAGAGCCTAAAACTACTTGATCGAATTTATTCATAAAGCACTCCTTGTCTTATATGTTATAAAGATGGTGTTGAATTGAAATTCGTCAAGTGTCAGAAAAATAATTTATTTAACCGGTTTGATGAACTTTACTCTTTGACAGTTCTCAAGAGTTTTAATGACTTCAGTTTCAATTCCTTCCCCCGCCAGAATGCCTCCCAGCATCTTGGACTCCTTTTTAGAATAATCACGTTTAAGAATCTGATAATGATTTAGCTCATTATTTTTACAAACTTCCCACTCATGACTGAACTTTGACTCCGGCAGGACCCGGACAATTCTTTCGGAAGGATTATTTCTCTTAAAGGTTTTAGAAAAGGCCTGAACAGTTAAGGGCAGGAGCTTTCGATCAAGGCGTGCCATCTGGGAAATCCTCTCAATCTCCTGGTCCTGCTTGATCTGAATAAACTGGTGACACCAGTCAGAAGTTCCTTTCATGGGACAAGCCTTTTGGGTGGGACAGGGAAAGATCACCTGATGATTTTGACCCAAGAGGTAGTCACGGATTTTCAGCATGTCAGGAAAGAAACTTTTTGTTCCGGGCTCAATGAAGAGAATATGATCTGGATTTATTTTCTCAATGTATTTGATAGCGACATCAGGTCCCATTTCATTAGCAGAGTGACCGAAAAGAAGAAACTTCGGCCTTGAGGTTTCCCATTCCCATTGATCACTTTGATGAAGCGGGCCTGGATAAAGACCCTGCCATAGCTTTTTCGCCTGCTCCCTCATTAATGGAGATTGCTCAATCTGATAAAAATCCCCCTCGGCTCCTGCCTCTTTCCAGGCAAGAGAAAATGTTCCGGGTCCTGCACCCAGATCAATGAAGTCGCACCTTTTAAGATCATTGAACCACTCATCCGGCATCCATTTCATGACTTCAGAAAGCTTGGGGATATTAGTGAGAAGATAAAAGGCGGTATAGGCTGAAACCAGCCTGGAGTCTTTAAGATAGTCTCCAATAGACTCTCTGTTAGTGGTGAATTTGTTAGAAATTTCTTCAACGGCCTTTATCAAATCTGATTCGCTCTTAAAATGATGCAGAAGAAGCGGGTTAATTTGAGAGAGGGTAAATGACATCTGAAACCCTTATTCGATTTAAATGATGGAAGCATGAGAAATTATCGATTTATACCATAAGTAAAAAAAAGGCTAATATGGCCCCATGCTTAAACATTATAAAAAGGAGACCTCTGTGAAGTCACTTACATTTTTAACCTTATGCACCCTGATGGCCATCTACTGCTCGAATCCAAATGAATCCATAAGAATTCCTCCCGGAGAGCCAATTAGTAGCATTCGTTAATGGAATCTTTTAAACTCTGGCCCTTTCTGGAGAGCGAATGATTCAGGAATCTTTCATTCCCACAATAAAAAGACTGAAGCTAAACCGCAAGTATGTGATCTATTCCATACTTTATGGTCTATCAACCTTGATCTTACCCCTGGCGGTTCAGTTCCTGGTGAATAATCTGGCCCTCGCCGGAATCTGGGTAAATATCCTCGCTTTCCTTATCATCATTGGGACAGGCTTAACTTTGTCCCTGATTATTAAATACTGTCAGATTGTCCTGATTGAATTTCTTCAAAGGGAACTCTTTTGCCTTTTCAGCAGTGAGTGGAGAGAGAAGATCCACACCTATTACCGCATGTATTTCATTGAGATTTTCTTTTCCATGAAATCATTTTCCAAGTCATATACTATTATTGTGGAAACAGCGCTGGTAACCGGGTTCGGGCTCGTCATGATAGCCATCTTTCACCCTGTCTTCCTCTCGCTTGCTATCCTTATTGTCATCGTTCTGTATCAAATCCGGCAGTCAACCAGACCTGCCATTGAAGCTTCGATTCTGGTTTCAGATGAAAAATACTCTCTCTTTGACAGGGCCATCCACGATATCACTCCTGACACTACAGGAATGGAAAGGTATCTGAGGGCACGGGAAAAGCGCTTTTCTTACATTAAGAAAAACACCATTAAACTTTCCGTCCTCTATATCATTTGTCAGATTCTCCTTCTCGGCGGTGGAACCATGCTGATCGAAAATGACCAGCTTTCCATTGGACAACTTGTTTCAGCGGAAATCATTTTCTCAAATATTATGATTTCACTGAATAAGCTTCCTTACGCTCTTGAAGGCATGTACGACTTTGAGACAAGCTTATACAAACTGGAAAAAGCGAGGGCCCATACAGATGGATAAATCCCTCTTAAATCCCAAGCTTCCCCTGGAACCTAAGAGAACCCTTAGCAAATGGGTTCTTTTGACAATTGTGCTGGTTATCCCTTTTCTCCCATGGACAGCTTTTACAGTCGGAAGCGGGCAGGTAACGTCCATTAATCCAAATGAAAGAATTCAGACCATTACAGCTTCAGTCAATGGCTTTGTCTCCAACTGGTATATTCAGGAAGGTGCAAGAGTAGAAACCGGAGAAATCATTGCCCGCATCCAGGATGTAGATCCGGGGATAAGGGAGAAATATGAAAGAGAACTTGAGGCAGCCCGATCGGCAGTAAAGTCGGCTAAACTCATGCTGGATACATCAAGGGTAAATCTCGAGAGACAACAAAAACTTTTTGAACAGGGACTTGCCGCGAGGAAAGATTTCGAGAAGGCAAAAATTGAAACTTCAAAAATGGAGATGAACTATTCCAAGGCCCTTGCCACTCTTACCAAGGCCGAAGCTCAGCTTGAACGCCAACTTCAGACCGTTACCGCCCCGAGGAGCGGAATCATAACAAGAATTCTTCCTGGAGAAAGAGGTCGCCTTATCAAGGCAGGAACTCCTCTGGCGGTACTTACTCCGGACATAGAAACTCCGGCAGTTGAAATTTGGGTAGACGGTAATGACACTGCCATGTTGGGACGGGGACAAAAAGCTCAGGTTCAGTTTGAAGGTTGGCCCGCTCTTCAGGTTCCGGGATGGCCTGGTATTGCCCTCGGCATCTTTCCGGCAAAAGTACATCTTGTGGACGCTGCAAGTTCATACAAGGGAAAATTCAGAGTCATTCTGGTTCCTGATGGAAAATGGCCTGCTGTAAAATTTTTAAAACCTGGTATACACACCAAAGGCTACATCAGCCTTTCTGAATCCTTTATTTTAAGAGAAGTATGGCGTCTATTCACTGGTCTTCCTCCCGTAATAGATCCTTTTGAAGATGAAATCAGCAGGCTCCTTACTCCGGAAAAGAAGGAGGAGAAGTGATTCTCTTAATTATTCTTATATCAACGTCCGCATTTGCCCTTACTGAAGAAGATATTATTCAGTCAGTAATCAAAAACTTTCCACTCATTGAGGAGGCTTCACTCAAAGCAAAAGCTGCAGAAAGTGAGGTAGTGGCTGCCAGAGGGGCCTTTGATCATAAACTCACTTTAAAAAAACGTGATCGCCTTGAAGAACAGTATGATAATCATTATTTTGAAACTAACATTCAAAGGCTTACCCCCTATCATGGTCTGAGTCTCATTGCAGGACATAGACAAGGGACCGGAACATTTCCTCCCTATGACGGAAAGTATGAAACTTCAGGGGCAGGTGAAATTTTCGCAGGACTCTCATTTCCTGTCCTGAGAGGCTTCCAAACTGATGAATACAGGACAGAACTCAGAATCGCTGAAATAAAAAAAGATATTTCAGTGGCAGAGGTAAAACTTAAAAAATTTATCTATATTCATAAAGCACTTTCCCTATACTACAAATTTACTTTCCTCAATAAGAAGCTTCAGATTCGTAAAGAGGTACTTGAGATTGCCCAACAGAGGCAGTCGATGTTGAATAAACGCTTCAAAGCAGGAGACATAGAAAAACTTAAACTGATGGACAATGATCGCTCCATAGATAAGCGTAAAGATGAAGTAGAGAAAGTAAAAATTGAACAGGAGAAAGTGAAGAACGAACTTTCTCTTTATTATCGGGATCAAGAGGGAAACCCGATCCTGCCGGGAGAGGCTTTTCCTGAGCAGGAGATGAAAGGCCTTCCCTTGGCCCGCTTCAATCCAGAACGGCTCCCTCAGATAGAAATCATTGATAAGCACCTGGATGTGACAGAAATTAAGAGGAAATTCTATGATCAGAGCAAACTTCCGGAGCTCAATGTTGAACTCATTGGGGCTAAAGAACTCTCTCCAAATGAACCCTATGACCCAAGAAGCCTGCAGATTGGAGTTATGTTTAAATTTCCGCTTGAAAACAGAAAGGCCAGGGGAAAAGCGGTTGCCACGGAATACAAATATCTGGCGATGAAAAAAGAGGTGCAGTTCATGCTCGAAGGTCTCAAGAGGCAGCTTGATTTTTCCCTGGAAGCGATGGCAAGAAGTCTCTCCCGGTGGAGAATCATCGGCAATGAATTGGAAAAGACAAAAGATATCTCGGAAGCTGAAAGAACAAGATGGGCCCAAGGGGCATCAGATCTTTATATTGTCACTCTCCGTGAACAGGAGGAAGCAGAAACAAATATCAAGCGCTGGAACGTCTGGCTCGAGTATCATCTCTACAATCTGGATGCCAGACTTTACTCCGGAATAATCATCCCGCCTTCATATCAATAGCAGGTCCTGTCGGACCGTATTTCATTGGCGACATCGATGCAGTGTTGTTGACGTTTTCGTAGACTGCTCTTTACACGATCCTGAAGTTCTTCGCATTCCCAGGGATCAAGAAGATAAGTATAGGCCTCTTCAAACTCCCCTATGCGAAGGCCCTGAATGAAACTTTGGCAATCAAGAACCACTTTCTGGGATATGTTGGTGGTAAGAACAAAGCTTCTTTCAAGATCCCCGTCCTGCTTCATTCTGGACACTCTTATTTCATCAGCAAATGCATGGGAAAAAGAAAGCAGAAGGGCCAGTCCAAATAGTTTTTTCATGTTTTCTCCGATGAATTCTCATCGGTGAAAACAGCAGGAAGTATATCAAAATGCCTGACTGGTCTGATTTAAAGGCAAAAATTGCAGCATTGGGACCTTAATCCAGCTTGATCTCGCCGAATCGCCGTCTTTGTTTGGCAGTTATCTTAAGGCCTCCGACAATCAGAAAAATAGCCGCGGGCCCATGAAACAACATCATATATTCAGGATGTCCATATCCGCGTTTGGCGACAATGCCTGCAATGATCAGGAGGACAAACACAATAAGATGTAAAGACCCCCATCTAAGGTTCTTAGCGTCTACTTCAGCATAATTTTTCTGGTCCATAAGACAATCCCTCCCATGACAATGAGAAAAAGTACAAAAAAGAATCCAAACTCATTAGTGAAGTTCAGATACTGGTGTTCACTGACAGTCAAAACCTTAACTTCGGTGGATACTCTGTCCTTGATTTCAATTTTATATTTACCCGGGAGGGTAAAATAAAACTCAGATCTCATTTTATTGTTCTGCTCTTTAAGCTTTAACTCACCCAACCCCTCCACTTTCACGGAAGGTTTTCCTTCCCA
Source organism: Bacteriovoracia bacterium (assembly GCA_046566385.1). Classification (GTDB taxonomy): domain Bacteria; phylum Bdellovibrionota; class Bacteriovoracia; order Bacteriovoracales; family Bacteriovoracaceae; genus Peredibacter. The sequence goes on from JBKHWS010000002.1 coordinate 115,906, forward strand.
TTGCTCGATCTCAACCGAAAGAGGAAGTGTTGTCGTTAAATCTTTATTCTCCGGATAAAGAGTCCATTTCATCAACTTTTCTCTCTATTTCCTTGTTAATTTTTCCTGAATACTTCTTTGTGATGTAAACAATCACTCCAATTCCTACGACAACACTGAGTTCGAGGAGATGGATGAGTGTCTCAAAAAGAGCAGGATCGATATCGCTGTTATTCATTCCTTCTCCAATTAATTGTGTCCATGTTCAGCTTAAAAGTCCCTTTCAGAACTGTGGTGGCCGGAATCAGGACCGTTATTCCCGTTTTTCTCCTTTCAGGAGACTTCAGGAGATACATGCTGTCTTTTTTCAGATTGTCTTTAAGAGAAATTCGCTGGTTTTTCTCCACCCTCAGAAGCCGTACAAACTTCCAGGAGAAGCGACCTTCTCTTCTTTTCAACTCATAAAGGCGAAGATTGATATCAATTGAAGAATCGTTAAAGAGGTCAACGCTATCGTTGTATCTCAGAAGATTTTCAGCAAAGCCGCACTCTTTAAGTACCGCAACCGAAGAATATGGAAGGTGAACGACTCCAGTCATGTTGATTTTTAATTCAGAGCCTTTACATCCGAGTTCTCCATAATTCTCAACAGGACCCTTCCGCATTACCTTTTCCGGTTTAACTTCCGGCGGATATTTTTCAATTGTAGCAAGATAAGGAGTGACGAAGAGACCCAAGAAGGCCAGATAGACAAATTTATCTTTCCTTGTCTGACTCCAGATGATGAAGCAGAAGATAAGAGCACTGACCTCTGAGAGATAAACACTCACCATCGTCCAGGATCTGGTAAACATGAAAAAACTATAAAAGATAAGTCTTGCAAATGATCCAATCAGAAGGAAGAAGTTGTAAGAGAAACTTATCTGTCTTCTTTCCCTGAGCCAAAGATGAACCGGAATCTGGAACAGAAACCAATAGTGAACGTCCTGAAGAAGATCTCTCCCCTTCAGGGCATTGATAAGTAAAGGTATCAGCAGATTGTGAAGAGCTAGATAAAGAAGCAGAAAAGAATGCAGGAGTATAAGAAAGTTCCTGCTCACTTCTTCTTTTTCTGTTTCTGAATAGCTACGCCTTACCGGCTCATTCAAATCAACCATTTTTTATTACTTCATCCAGACTTTCAGGTCCGGAAGCCCGTACATGATTAAGTACGTTACGCCCCAGATGATAAGTATGGTCCAGGCCATTTTAATAAAAAAAGGAATGGAGTGCCCTTCACCATGGTGAAAATCCCTTTCCTTTAAATCTCTATTTTCCATTTTCAACTTCCTCCAGTTTTAAAACTTTTCCTTTAAGTTCAGGGTCCTCTACATTTCTGAATGAACCTTTTAACCATGCTCCCACTGCAATGCTAAGAGAGGCAAAGACCAGCCCTCCGATAACAACAATGAGAAACATCCTCAACTCTTCTGAGTCAACATTACAGTAGAAGCAGAAGCTCCCTCCCGGAAAATACTCTTTAAAAGTTTTTCTTAAGTTCATCTTTTTCAACCTCAAAAACTTTCAGTTTGATGCTTTCAACATCCTCGTCATAGATGATGTGTGACCTTACGAAGGCCACAATCTGGAAGACGAGGAATACAAAACACATAATGGCATAACTTCCACCGATGATGATGATGGATTTATTCATTTCTGAGTAGTGAAAGACCCAAAGGAAAATCATACTGACTGAAAAAACCGAGATGGCAATCAGCAAAGGGACCTTGTACATCTTTTTCGGAAGGTCACGTGTCTTTTCCATTAATCCTCCTGCACTGGCGGAAGTGTTATTTCATTCAGATTATGAACTGTACGGTTTGAGTCTTTCACCCAGGCACCAAGGTTCTGAAGATAGGCCACCAATGCGACCGCTTCAGCTTTGGGAACAGGAGGATTTTTTGACTCATCAAAATACCATGTATAACCAGGCATGACTGATCCAGGTGTTGTTGATTTTGGATCATAAAGGTGGGCAAAGTGCCAGTCATTCGTTCTTTTTCCACCTTCACGGGTAAGATCGGGTCCAACCCGTCTCGTACCAAAAAGTTGCGGACGGTTAAGTTCGGTTTCGTATTCACCGGGTGTGGAAACTGCACCGTAGTACATGCTCTCAGAACCAACGGGTCTGACATACTGGGAGTGGCAGTGCCAGCAGGCTTCCTTAATATAAATGTCACGGCCGGTTCTTAAGGCTTCATGATATTCAGGCAGCTCCTTGTAATAGACTTTGAACTCCGGTGGAATTTCCTGAGGATAACCACCGTCTTCAGGGATCGCCGAAGTCATCATGGCAGGTGCAATTCCCAGTGAAACCAGGGCCACGATAAAAAAGATAAACCCTGCAATTAAAAATATAGTACTGAATCTCTCTAAGCGGTTCATGCTGGACTTCCTTCTGGTTCAGAATCTGTAACTTTAACTTCTTCTTTTTCTTCAATAGCTGGAACGATCACGTCATTACCAAGGGAATCTTTGACAACAGTTTTTCCACCCCTGTTCATGCGGGATTCTTTCCATGTCATAACCATGTTGATGACAAAACACACTGTACCGGCGAGGATGGCAACTCCTGCGAGTGTTCTTACCCACCAGAAGCCTTTGGATGCAATCACTGTATCGATGAATGGAGTCATACTCTTCCACATGAATCCCTGGACAAGCCCTGCAGAGAGGAGGTCGATATCCATGATCACAATTCCGATAAAAGAAAGCCAGAAGTGCCAGCTTGTAAGCTGAGACGAGTAAATCGGAGTGTTAAGGAGTCTTGGGAAAAGATAGTAGATCCAGGCGAAGGCCCAGAAACTGAACGTTCCGAAGAGTACTAAGTGTGAGTGTCCGACAACCCAGTCAGTAAAGTGAATGATTTCCTGGAATGTAAGAGTCACCTGCAGGGCACACTGGATACATGTCACAAGATACGAAAGAGCGCCCACTAAAAAGAACTGAAGGGAAACGTTCTGAGTAACTTTTTTCCAGTCACTTGCCATGGTGGCAATAACGTTAAAGACCACAGTGTAAACGACGACGTGAACACCAACGGATGCCACGATGGAAGCATACTGGGCCCACATTGGGATCGGAGAATAAAGGTAATGGTGAACGGAGTTCATAGGATAAAAGAAAGCGAGCCCCCAGAATCCGATCAGAGAAAGTGAGTGAGAGAAAAGAGGCTTTCTCATCAGCACCGGAAGAAGATAATAAATCATACCGGTTCCGATAGGAGTCACAAAAAGTCCTACCAGGTCATGAATATACATGGAAGAAATGGTGGCACCACCCGTTCCCGCAAAAACATACTCTGGTAAGAAGTTACCCATGACGTAAACGAGCGGAGTCCAGATGAGGGCAGCAAGAACATACCATACGGTTACGTAGTAGGGCTCATGTCTTCCTCTCCAGATGCTTGTCACAACGTTAATGACAAAGAGAACAACCACGATAGAAATGAAAGGATCCAGAATGGCAGGAGTTTCCCCCCACTCTTGCGCCTGTCCAAATCCTGCCATGATGAGTCCCACAGTCAGAAGGATCAGAGTGTTGTAAGCATAAAAACAGAACCAGCCCAGCTTCTTGGAAAGAAGGGGTTTACCCGTCAGCTTCGGAATCATGTAGAGAACGATGGCAAAGAAAGCATTCGCAAGCCAGCCATAGGCCACTGCTTGAGTATGCACCATACGAAGGCGCCCGGGAGAGAGCAATGCAATTCCCTTGAAGGGATAGAGATCAATAAACTGTAGTGAATAAGATAGCCCTGCGAGCATCACGATCAGGAGTACTACAAAAGAGAATCCCAAATGTGCTTTAATGATGTCGTAAGGAACAAGATCTTCTTTTTTTGTTGTTTCCATTATTTTATTCCTTAATTCTGAACTTCATGAGGTTGAATAAGAGACAGTGGCGGATTATTCAGATCATAAACATCATGGTGAAGGCCTCTTAGGTAAAGAACCCATGCAGAGAGATCCCAGAGTTGATCGTCAGTGTATACGTCTTTGTAACTGGACATCGGAGTTCCGTTGACTCCTACAAGTAACGTCTTATAAATGTCGTTGACGGATTTTCCTGCTTTAATAGTGAGATTAGTAAGATTCGCCGGACGAATAGGCTGGTTCCAGTCATCAGTCAGATCTGTGGCCCCTTCACCATCTCCCACCCCATTGTTACCATGACAAAGGACGCAGGATTCGATGAAAAGTTTTCTGCCTCTTTCAGCTCGGGCAATAAACTTTTTATAATCCCGGAAATCCTCCTCTGGAAAAGGCGTTCCCTGAACGACCGGACCATAGTTGGCAGGATCTTCCCAGCTCTTTGAAAAGGTTTTCACATACTGAACGATGGCAAATCGCTCCTGCTCGGGAACGTCCGCGAAGCTTGGCATACTGGTACCACTCACCCCTTTAGACAAAGTCTGCATGAGATCATGGTCATTCGGAAGGGTTCCGATTCCCGATGAACGGAACTTGAAGATTCCCGAAGTAAAATCTCTTGGAGCTGGATTAAGGAAAGCTGCGGCTGGTCCCTTTCCATCACCTTTGTCTCCATGGCAACCGGCACAACGCACCTGATAGGCGTTTTTACCGTGTAAAATAATCTCCTGCTTTGCGATTGATTGAACAAATGGACTGGCCAAAGCAGAACCAGTCAAACTGATAAGTAAGAGGAACTTGAACATGCATATCTCCTGATGATTCTCATAACATAGTAAGGAAACCTTTAAGTTGGAGATATGACCTGAACAACCGGAAATACTGATATAAATCATATTTTCCCATGAGGCGGCAAATACGTGAAAAATCCATTCAGGGATAAAGTTAAAAAATGAAAAAACATCTTCTCTGTCTGATCCTCCTCACTTTATCTCCTCTGCTCCTGGCAGAAGAGATTCAACGAATTCGTACCCTGGTTCGCCTGGAAAAAGCAGGGAATAGCACCCATGCCTACATGATTGAGAACAGTAGGAATCTTCCAACATTCTTTAAAGACGCCATGGTGAGAAAGGCCTTTAATAATTTAGAGGAAGGCTCTGAAGCTTTTATCGAAGGATATGTTAATTATAAGGTCAGTAGCAACGATTCAATAAAATCCATGGAGCCAGTCTTTTATGTTGAGTCTGTTTATCCGGTTTCACTCAATAAACTGGGGGCCGTGAATTTTTCTGCAACTGAGGCACCAGGCGCAGGTATGATGAGCGAAAAAGTATTTGAGCCTGTCAGCATTCCGGTAACAACTGAAGTTGCATCTGCCATTACTTTGACTTCTACCCTGCTCCTCATGGAATCCCTTTCTAATGGAGGGATGGAACCGGCCGGGCAAAGGGATTTAAAAAAAGCTCTCATTATTTCCAGTGGTCTCATGGCCACAATGCTTTTTATATATGAACAAATTGAAGGAAAATCGAGGCCGTAAAAATGAAAAAACATTTATTCCTGATCACTGTTACTTCCACCGTTCTGGCCGGCCCAATCCTGCAGATGAACAAAGCTTTCAATTCTCTTTCCGGCATCATGCCCTATGTGCTCAATGAAGAAAGCTTTAAAGATAAGAAGAACGAAAAGGAAATCAGAAAAGGATTTTCGGAATTAAACTCATCCCTAAAGCTTGCGGGACATGACTCTCTCATTAAACACGATCTCTTCGCCCCTTCATATGCCCTACTTAAACAGAATGTGGAAGAAAGCAGCAAGTCTTTTAACCGAGGAAAAAAAGACTTTGCCCTCTGGCAACTAAAAGAAGGGCTCTCAATGTGTCTGGAATGTCATTCCAGAATTCCAACGGATCATCCTTCAAGCTTTCAGAACGGGGAACTCACTGTTAATCATGAGCAGTGGAAAAACCCCTATGACCTCGGGATCGCCTACCTTATTGTTCGAAGATATGTGGATGCAAAAGCTCAATTCATGAGGAGCATTCAGGATCATTTAATTAAGAAAGAGGAAAAAGAAATTCTCCAGCCTTTTCAACAGATTCTCTTCATTCAAACACGGATTATGAAAGATCCCCAAGGGATGATCACGATCATTGATGACTTCATCAATAAGAAGAAGCTACCACCCTACATAAACAACACTCTCGGTAGCTGGAAAAAAAGACTTCAAACCTGGGAAACTGAAAAAGTTGTCACAGGAATAAAGAATGAAAAAGAGCTCGGGGACTTTATCAAGAGAAGACTTGAACATATGAAGAAAGAGTCATTCAATGATGTTCACAAAGTGGACATCCTTCTTTCTTCCGGACTTATCTCAAGCTATTTTTTCATGAATCAGGATACGGCTTCGGCACCTGTTCTAAGTTACTGGCTGGGTTGGATGGAAAAACGACTCAAAAGAGATCAATTCCTGACTTCCGGGGACCTCTATCTTAAGCAATGTGTAAGGAAATATCCTACCCATCCTATTGCAAGGGAATGCCTTCAGGAGTACCAGGAAAGCGTCGAATTTGACTTCTCTGGTTCAAGTGGGACTCATATCCCTAAGGAAATTCAGGAAGAACTTGATAAGTTAAAGAAACTAATTAAGTAAAAAGCATGACCTAGATCAGTATTTTCACAGCATCATTATGATATTCTCGTCAAAACATGAGGATAAGATATGCAGAAAATGACCAGACCCACAGGCTGTGAAACCTGTGCTTCCAGAAATAAAGGGATCTTTTGTGACATGGAAGATGCTTCTCTTTCAGTCATAAGTCAGAGCAAAGTGACAAATACCTACAAAAAAGGACAGACGATCTTTTTTCAAGGGAATCCGCCTTTCGGCCTCTACTGTATCGGGAGTGGAAAAATAAAAGTATCGAAAGTCGGTAACGATGGAAAAGAATCCATCGTTCGGATCGCCGGACCGGGAGATGTACTTGGGCATCGGAGTTTGTTCAGTAAAGAAATCTATACGGCAACTGCAACAGTGATAGAGGATGCTTCAATTTGTTTTTTTGATAAGAACTATATCTACAACGCCATTAAGAATGATCCTTCCATTGCCCTGAATCTTATCGAGAAATTAAGTAAAGATATGGGAGCGGCAGAAGCTAGAAATGCGTCCATGTCCCAGAAGAGTGCTCGTGAACGGCTTGCCGAACTCTTCCTTACCTTTCAAAAGAATTATGGTGTTGAAGGAGAAGATGGAAGATGGCGGCTTGATATAAGACTTAACAGAGATGAAATTGCCTCATTAGTGGGAACTGCTCACGAAACAATCATTCGACTGATATCGGAATTTAAGGATGAAGGGATTCTTGAGCAGGAAGGAAAAGTCATCTTCATTAAAGATGAAGAAAAACTTCTTGAATTTGCAAACCTCGATTACTAGGAATCATCCAGCAACATGATCTAAGACATATTTTGTGTCTTCCTTCTGGATTACATTTTATTTATGAATGATTTACTAACTTCATTTCAGTCAGCAGATTTAGAGAAACTTCAAAAAGAATTTGAAGTTCTCACTTTTCCTAATGACTTTGATCTGGTTTATCAGGATCAGATTCCTTCTGCAGGGATTGCTGTTGTAGAAGGGGCCTTGGAACTTTTAAAGAATTCAAAAGTCATGGAAACAATCAATCCCGGCCAAGTCATTGGCATCTCCCATTTACTTGAAGAGATTCCTTTTAAGTTCGTGTGTCGTGTTAAGGCCAATTCAAAAATCATTTTGATTGGAAAATCCAAGCTCCTTAGTTCCATCAAGAATAAAAGATCTCCCCTCTATCCACTTCTGCGGCCCTTCAGGGCAGAGAAGAGATGAGATATCATCACAAAAATAAGTTCAGGGTTATTAAGGCCAGTGGCCGTCCGGAAACGTTCTCAAGAAGAAAGCTCTATCAGTCACTTAAGCGTTCAGGCCTCCCACGCAGAGATTGCAGGCATATATCAGAAAAAGTAGCTCATGAATTAGGAGAAGGAACCAATACCGGAGAGATCTTTAAAAAGACGCTGGATCTGGTGAAAAAAACTTCTCCCTTAGCTTCTGTTAATTATTCTCTGAAAAAGGCCCTTTTTGACATGGGCCCGGAAGGCCATTATTTTGAGCTCTTTGTGGCAAGATACTTTGAAGAAATTGGTTATGAAACTGAAACATGCAGAGTCTTTCAGGGCAAATACGTGAAGCATGAAGTGGATGTCGTCGGTAGATTAAACGGCGGCAGATTTTTCAGTGAATGCAAGTTCCATAACCGCGCAGGAATTAAAAACGATATTAAGATTGCTCTTTATGTAAAGGCCCGATGGGATGATTTAAAGGATGGTCCCGAAGGCCATAACTTGAAGCGTTTTATTGTAGTCAGTAACACGGCCTTTTCCGTTGATGCAATGACTTATGCTAAAGGTACAGGGCTTGAGCTACTGGGAGTTAACTCCCCTCAAAAAGAATCTTTCCTGGAAACAATTAAAAAGATGAGGCTCTTCCCCGTCACTTCTTTGCGCAGTCTTCAAAGACCACTAAAAAGACAACTCCTCGACCGGGGCATCGTCCTCGCCAAAGACATCATCTACCATAAGGCCCTTTTAACAAGACTTGGATTAGGCCAGAATGAGATAGAAAAAATAATGAGAGAACTGGAAGTTCTTGAGGGGTAAGATATGAAAATAACCTTCTGGGGGGCCAGCGAAGATGTGACTGGCTCAATGACATTTGTCCATATGCCGGAGGGACTCCTTCTGATTGATTGCGGCCTTTATCAGGGGCAACATGATACAGAAAGACTTAATGAGCTACCTCTTCCTTTTGAGGTAAGTGAGATCAAGGCAGTCATTCTTACCCATGCCCATCTGGATCACTCCGGCTATCTACCAAGGCTCGTGCATGAGGGGTTCAGAGGTCCGGTCTATTGCACGGTTCCCACTTCCCGCCTGGTAAAAATTATTCTTGAAGATTCTGCCTCCCTCGATGATCAGAATCTTTACGACAATAAAGATGTTATGCACG
>JBKHWS010000003.1:0-90673 GCA_046566385.1 Bacteriovoracia bacterium
AAAAGTGCCGTGGCAGCAATGGTAGTTCCATGCCTTGCCACAAGGTGATCAATAAGATTTCCGGGACGGCCGTCTTTGAAGATGGTTTTGTTTTCAAGGGCCCGGCCAAGATTATTAAGAAGGTTTGTTCGGCCTTGAACTCCCACTAAGGGATTTCTGTCAGAAACCTGAAAATACTCTTCAATAAGTGCAGGAGTGACTTTGCTCAGGCCTTCCGCATCTGTTCGAACGCTCTTTCCATCACGGGACAAGGTTCCGTTGATGAAGAGATGGAAGCTTGCGACCCCCAGCCCCTCAGAACGGGAATATTCCCGGGAAGTTTCTTTTTCAAAATATTTCCACTGAGGCCCGGCCCCTGCATCAAGGAGTACAGATGGAATGACAAGGTCCCACTTCACTCTGGCCTGCTCCATAGGATCGAGATCACGAATCCGCGCCTTAAGCCATAAGGCCCGATCAACATTCCCTGGTCGGAAATGTCCCCATCGGGAATGAAAAGGAATATTCATGTCGGGATAATTCTCTCGGATAGTCTCCATGACAAAGTCTACAGTCGAAGGAATTCTTTCCTCGTGGTAGCGGAAGTGAGTATTACCACTTCTTGTCTCTTCGAAAATCTTTTTAGCTCCGTCACGGATGCAAAGAGGAGAGAGAATATAGTCTAGATTACTCACGTGATGTCTCTCCCTTTAACTCCGGCAAGCTCCTCACCTTTTTTCACTTCACCTTCAGTGAAATAACCCGCAGCTTTCTTCGCCTCCATTTCCACCTGAGCATCAGCAGGGATCAGACCTGCAGGAATGGAAATCCTGTTCACCACTTCAATGCCGGATCCAACAATGGCGTTATACTTCATGTTCGACATGGAATGAAGGTTATGAATTTTGGTGATGCCAAAGAAATGCAGGACATCAGGCATGAATTCCTGAAAGCGGGCATCTTCCACTCCCGCGACACATTCAGTGCGCTTGAAGTAGGTGGCAGCTGAATCACCGCCTTCTTGTCTTTTACGGGCGTTGTATACCAGAAACTTTGTCACTTCACCCAGGGCCCTTCCTTCTTTGCGGTAGTAAGCAATGATCCCTACCCCACCTCTCTGGGCCGTTTCTGCTGCATGTTCAATTCCATACATGAGATAAGGTCTGCAAGTGCAGATGTCTGAACCGAAGACATCGGAGCCGTTACATTCATCATGGACACGACAGGAAAGTTCAATTTTTGGATTTGAGAGATCGGCCGGATTACCAAAAATATAAACAGTCGTTGAACCAATTGGTGGTAACCAGACCTTTAAATCAGGACGCGTGATAAGTTCAGGATACATTCCTCCCGATTCCTGAAAAAGAATACGACGAAGCACCCCTTCTTCAATATTCAGTCGCTTTGCCATTCCAGGTAAAAACCAGACAGGCTCGAAGGCCACTTTCGTGATTTTGATATCCATATTTTCTTTAATGATTTTTCCGTCAGGTTTAAGACGACCGGCTCGAATGGCATCATGAATCTCTGGAATCTGCAGATGGGCCTGGGTGACGGCAATGGAAGGCCGGATGTCATAACCTTTTTCAAAATACTCTTTGAAATGAATCTGTGGATCCAGGCCCCAGGGGTCGAGAGAAACAATTTTAGTTTCATCAAACCAGGATGGGAATGGTCCCAGAGGAACAGGTGAATGAGTATTGTTCAGATCGGGCCTGTGAGACGGAGGAAATTTTCCGCTTGCAATAGAGAGGGCACGGTACACAGAATAAGATCCGGAATGAGTGCCAATTGCATTTCTCGCCTTGGGATTAGTCTGAGAAGCGACGACAGGACCTCTTTTCATCGGATCCTTATTTCCCCAATCCAAAGTCAGGGACTCTGGATATTTCAGATTTGAGTGAGTGGCAAGAACAACGTGTTCTTTACGCTTATCTTCAGTCGACATAAATCTCCTTACGACATCCAGTTATTGTCGTTTTGTTTTTCCCATTTTGTTGTAACTTTCTTCACGTCTGACCAGAAATCCAGAGAATGTTCTCCGGTAATGTCACCGTGTCCGAATTTTGAAGCAGCAACACCGCCGAATGAAAAGGGTTCTCTCGGTACAGGAACGCCCACATTCACACCGACCATTCCCGCTTTCGCATCACGGATCACTCGATCAGCAAGAGCTCCTGAATTAGTAAATACTGAACAAGCATTTCCATATTCACTTGTATTCTGAATACTCATGGCATGAGTTACATCCTTGCAACGGATGATGGAAAGTATGGGTCCGAATAATTCAGTCGTCTGTGCCTCAGATCCCGGTTCAACGTGATCCAGAATGGTTGGTCCAATCCAGTTCCCCTCTTCCATGCCGGCAGGGGCCTTGGCCTTTCTGCCATCAAGCAGAATTTTAGCACCTTGTTTTTCCGCACGTCCGATGGCCTCAATTAAAAAATCTCTCTGAGTTTTAGTAATGATGGCACCCATGTCTTTACCAAGCTGGAGCGAAGATGCTCTTTCAATGATTTTTTCTATGTGTTTATCCACTTCTCCTACCGCTAAGAGGACAGAAGCGGCCATGCACCTTTGACCAGCACAGCCGGTGAATGAATCAGAAATTCCCACTCCTGCCAGTTCTGGATTCGCGTCAGGAAGAAGGACAATATGATTTTTTGCTCCGCCCATACAAAGGGCCCGCTTACCAAGAGAAGTTGTCTTGGTATAAACAAGTTTGGCAATTTTAGTTGATCCCACAAATCCCACGGCCTTCACAACTGGTGATTCAACAATGGCGTTAACAACTTCAGACCCACCCTGAAGAACTGTGAAAAGCCCTGCAGGAAGTCCTGCCTCTTTTAAAGCATCGGCAATAGCGATAGATGTCAGAGGGGTTTTATCAGAAGGCTTCCAGACATAAGCGTTTCCGAGACCAAGAGCAATCGGGATCGTCCACATCGGTACCATTGCAGGGAAATTAAAAGGAGTGATATTGGCCACAACTCCTAACGGCATTCGCCGGTATTCACAACTCACACCCCGGGAGACTTCCATTCTTCCGCCGATATCCATGTTCTGAAGCGATAAAGCAAATTCCAGAACCTCAATTCCTTTCATGAGCCCGGCCTTCCCTTCATCAAAAGTTTTTCCACTCTCAGAAGACTTCAAGTGAGAAATCTTATCCAGGTCACGCAGGAGAATATTCCGGAAATTAAAGAGCACCCGTGCTCTTTCTTTCATGGGAGTTCTGCCCCATTCAATTTGTGCAGCTGATGCAGCATCTAATGCAGTTTGAATCTGCCCTTGAGATGGCAAACTGACTTCACCAATTTTTTTTCCATTGTAGGGAGAGGTAATATCAAGTTTACCTTCTGCCCCTTTCACCCACTCGCCATTAATAAAATTGGAACAAGTGATCACTTCATTTGGGATCTTTACTGTCATAGTTCATCCTCGTGAAAAAACTAAAAATAAAGGTTATTACAGAACCAGTCTTTTTGCCTACAGGATGTAGCTAAATTAAGACCGAGTAAAGATGTCTACTATAGCCTTTGCTCAATTTTCTAACGCGCGTCCTGAATAATACCTTATAGACAACCTAATCAGTTTTTTAGAATGATTGGCCACGACCGCTTCTAAGACCATGGAGGTTCTCATGCGTATTTTCGCTATCCTGCTCCTTTTCGTCTTCGTAACTAGTTGTGGAAAAAGCAATTCACGGGCCGGTTATCCCCGTGAAGAATATAAACCGGTTTTTCTACCAGCTGACGGTTCCAACATTTCCGGGCTCTACATGGCAAAATTTCAGACACTCAATACCCAGGTCAATGGATCAACCCCGGGGTCTGCCACTTTGTATAAAAAAGAAGATAAGTTTTATGCTTATGTGAGGCTTTTTGGAGGAGGACCTAAAACCTGGCATCAACAGAATGTACATGAAGGAACCCGCTGCCCTGACCTCAGTGATGATCTCAATGGAGATGGCTATATAGACATTGAAGAAGGAAACAGAGTCTGGGGGAAAATTCTCCTTCCTCTGGATTCAAATATCAGCTCTCAAAAAAGTGGCCGGAACATTTATCCGATTGCAGACGAGGCAGGAAGCTATTTCTACGAAAGAGTGACAACTTTTGACAAAATGTTTCAGGACTTGAAATCTTCCGACAAGAATCTTGAAGATGACTTTCGGAAACTTCTTCCGAATGAAGGCCTGGATTTTACCGGTAAAGTCGCCGTTGTTTTAGGCACCAGCGACACTGTTATTTATCCTGAAACGGTGGCATCGGCGGATAACCGGCCTGTCTATCAGACCTTTCCTGTGGCCTGTGGAGTTTTTGAAAGAGTGACTCAGGTGCCGGGAGAGGCTCATACCGATGAAATCCCCGGGCCTATTGAAGAAGTGGGGCCGGAGGAAGACACAACCGTTCCTGATGGTGATATGAGCGACGGTGAATCTGAAGATCCGGAATACGATGAAAGACAACCGCCCCGTGAAGAAGAGGAAGAAGACCGCTGGTATGACAGAGTAATCGACTGGTGGAGAAATGTCTGGGAAAGAGACCGTAGAAACCGCCGCCAAATCTGGGGCGACGGAAGACGATGGCCATTTTTTTAGTTCACGACAGTGATTAATGCATCAAGTGCCTTATCAAACATTTTCGAAGATCCGTATTTATTGCGGATCTTCGCAATGATTTCCATTCGTTTTTCATAATCATATCCGGAAGCATGGAGCGACTCACTGAACTGCTGGCTTACAATGAAGATACTTGAGAGCTGATTAAACCGGTTTCCTGTAATCCCATGGGGGAAACCTTTCCCATCAGGAAGTTCATGGTGCTGCTCAATGATGGTGATGGTTTCAATAGGAATCAGCAGCTTGTTCTTTTTGAGACTTTCTGCAATGTCTGCGGGATGGCGTTTAAGCTTTTCACTTAATTCCCCGCCATTTTCCTGCCACTCCCTTAGTGCAGTAAAATCATCCCTGGTTAAAGTCATGTCACACATCAGTGATGCCAGGGCCCCTTTCTCTTTCACCTGATCCGACTTCCAGGGGAATTTATCTATCACAAGTGACATTATATAATTGGTTAAGATGGACAAGAGAAATTCTTCCGAACAATTTTTCTTGAATTCTTTGACAAAGGCAAAGATGGAGGGAGATTCGCTCAAAAGAGACATGGCACGGGTATTGATCGTTTTCAAAAGCTTCACAGTCTCGGGCTCAACTCCCAGCTGGTTGATGACTGTTTTCACTGTTTCCATAGCTGCATTTACCGCCTCAACCCGTTTTTCCTGGACGGTCTTGGGGTCATAAAACGATTTGGCAGAAAGGGATTGAGAGACATGTTCAACAAGACGCTTACAATCAGCCTCCTTAATGTAAACCTCGTGAACTTCTTTTTGCTGAAGTTTTCTCAAAATCTCAACGAAGTTATCTGAGGAATAATTAAGCTTTACATATTTTCCGCTCACGGGAAGGTGCACTTCTATCCCTGCAAACTTATCGGCAAACTTTATGAGGTTTGCGACATCCATCTTCAGTAAGAGGCCAGTATCAGTTTCAGACATTCATCACCCGTATAAAAAGTTAAAAAAGAATATTAAGAGACAAATAGCTTTTCGGATAAGCCTCCAGATTTATATAGTGCCAAAAAAAATATTCGCTTTGGAAAATCTTCAATTCCCCTAAAGTGCCATTTTTTAGAGTCACTCCATCAAACTTGAAGCAGTACACCTGCTAACTCAGTCCGAATGACCTCCTACTCCTTTCCAGTTATAAAGATTTTCCCAACAAAGGAGTCCTGATGAAAGTAAATGAAATAAAAGAAGAACTTGAAAAGATCTCTAAAGTAATTCCTGAGCTAAGAAAAGATCTCGATGAAGCCTATTCCATGGAAACCGGAAAAAAAAGCAGGATCAAGTTATTATGGAAAGAGTACGAGGGCCGGCATAAAGAAATAAAAAACTCCAGGGCCTATAAAAATCTGGATTTACATTAAACGCGGTTATGATGAGCTTACTTGAGCTCATCATATTTTTTTGCACTACCTCTTGAAAGTTCGACGGGATACTTCTCCCGGTTTTTTTGCATTTTATTTTTTACTGCGACTTCAAGATTGGTATCTGTCTTTTTAATAATTCTTAAAAGATAAATAAAGATATCAGCGATTTCATCTTCAATCCGTGTTTTAAGCTTTGAATCCTGATGAAGTTCATTGGATTCAGCTTCTGAAATCCATTGATAGATTTCTAATAATTCAGAAGCCTCAACGTTCAGGGCCATGGCGAGATTTTTGACTGAATGAAACTGATCCCAATCCCTCTCCTGAGTAAATTGTTCAATTTCAGCATATATTTTCTGTAAATCCATACTTAGGGCCTTAATCCTCCAGAAGGGAGAGGTTTTTGCCTCCCACACAAAATCGTCAAATTATGCGATAATATAATAAGTGGAAACAACCACAGGAGACATTATGAAATACATCTTTTTCGTCCTGCTTTCCCTCACAGTTGTGGCCTGCGCTAGTAACCAGGAAAGAACTCCTTCATCTGAAGAAACTGATCTTTCTCAAGGTATTAACGCTGATTACTACGGTCCTCGTTAATTGTTCTTCTTCTGAATTTCTTCCTGAATAAGGTCCTTTAGAGGTTCAACTCCAAATGTCTCAAGGGGCCTTCCGTTAACAAAGAAAGTCGGTGTTCCACGAACTCCCAGAGCATTTAGGTCTTTCACTTCCTGTTCAATCATCTCGTCAATAGCAGGATCAGTCATATCCACTTTGATTTTTTCAATATCAACCCCTGCTTGAGGTAAGTAAGTCCAGATAAGTTCGGGCCGGGGATGGTGATGACTCCCCCATTCAGGCTGGTGCTGGAAAAGCACAGTAAGAGTTTCCCAATACTTTCCCTGTTTTCTGGCAGCTTCAAGAATTTTTATGGCGAATTTAGAATTGGGATGGAATGGGGCATACCTCACAACGAGTTGAACTTTGCCTTCATTTTCCTGAAGGATACTCTTTACTATAGGGAAAAACAGACGGCAGCTCTCACATTCAGGATCAAGAAACTCCACCAGATAAACATCGGGATTAGTTGGACCGAGTTTAGGTGCATATTCAGGGACAAATTTCCTGAAGTCTTCCTTTGCAACAAACTCCAACCGTTTTGTTTCCTCTGCTTTATAAGACTTACTGGCCAGAATAAAGCCAGTGATGAGCACAACGACAGCAACAGCAACCAGAATAAATTTATTTTTCACGAAAGAGTCCATTGGAAAAGATTAATAATACAAGAAGTAAGGTAAACGCGAACAAAGAGAGTAAAGGAATTGTGATAAATCCAAGCCACTGAAGCTGGACCGTAGTGCAGGAAATTCCCTGAACACAGGGAGAGGCGCTTTCAGGCAGGATCCGATAGTAAAGAAGATTGTGGTAGACCGCAATCAACCAGCCAACCCCTGCCAGGGGAAATGAAAACTTAATCACCGCCTTATCCAGAGGAAAGAGTCCGGCCAGAAAAATCAGGACAAGGGGATACATGCAGATTCTTTGATACCAGCAAAGAACACATGGAGGAAGCTTCATGACTTCACTGAAAAAAAGACTACCCAGGGTCGAAATCAGGGCCACAATCCAGCAAAGGAAGATAACCGACCATTTTTTATCAATCATGGGATGATTTTATGACTCCCACTTTGAGAATTCAAGGTGACTATGATAGAAACCGGAAATGATTTCGGAAAAAGTACCTTTTTATGGCTTAAATCTGGCAGATTTGGAGACAATCTTCAAAGCGCATAAACTCCCCCCATCTGGTCCGGCACTTCTTTATAACTGGCATTATAAAAAAAACCGTCGTGAGCCTTGCGAAACCGACCTTGCTAAAGTAAGCCGCAGCTTCGTGGCCGCCCACTTTGATTTCACTCTCCCTGTCATTGATCTGGTACAGGAATCTTCTGATAAAACAGTGAAGTTTCTGTTTCAACTTGAGGATGGCCAGAAAGTGGAGACAGTTTTAATTCCTTTCAACAATAAGTACACCATTTGCCTTTCCTCGCAAGTGGGCTGTGCCATGAAGTGCAGCTTTTGTTATACCGGAACTCAGGGACTAAAACGCAATCTCACCACATCAGAAATCATCGGACAATTTCTTGGGGCAAAGGAATGGTTGACGATTAACCGACCTCAGGATGACAAAATTCTCAACATCGTTTTTATGGGACAGGGAGAACCTCTTCATAATTTTGATGCTGTAAAGATGGCCTGTGAAATCTTCCTTAATAAAAACGGAACCTGCCTTGCTCCTCACAAAATAACTATCTCTACCGCTGGTTATTTACCGGGTCTGAAGCGATGGAAATCTGAGATGCCAAAGGTGAATATTGCAGTTTCCCTGCACTCGACCATCAAAGAGAAAAGAGATGTCCTTATCCCCATAAACCAGCGCTATCCTCTGGAAGATGTTCTGAAGTTCGCAGAGTCCATCCCAGAAGGAAGAACCAGGTTCGTTACCTATGAATACCTTCTGATTAAAAATTTCAATGACAGTCAGGATGATGCCCATGCTACGGGGAAGTTTCTCACCGGCAAGAATGCTTACATCAGCCTCATTCCTTTTAACCCATTCCCGGGCACGAGGTATGAGAGACCTTCTCTTTCAGAGGTTGAAGCGTTCAAGTCTATTCTTGATACGTATAAAATCCCTACCCTCATCAGAAAGACCAAAGGGGATGAAATCCTTGCGGCCTGTGGTCAATTAAACAGCAAGAAATCCTGATTAATTCACCTTATTGACTGATCCGGCCAGTGTCTTCATCATAAGGAAATGCGCGTTTTAATATCAGGCTTCATGCCCTTTGGTGGAAGGGAGCTGAATCCTACGGATCGACTTATTAGGGCCCTTCAGCATAATGAAGTCCCCTATCCGGCCAATCTCTTGGTGGATCATATTTTACTGCCTGTGACTTTCAGGGAGAGTTTTCTTTCACTCCAGGAAAAGATCACCCAAATGAATCCAGACGTAGTCATCTGTCTGGGGCAGGCAGCAGGGCGGGCAGAAATCAATCTGGAGAGCGTCGCTGTCAACTGCATTCATGCGGACATTCCTGACAATGAAGGTTTGAAACCAGAAAATGAGATGATCAACCATCTCGGTATGCCTTCTTATCTTTCAACCCTTCCTCTTCAGGGAATTGAAGGTGCTCTGAAGGATGCCGGAATACCCGTGAAGGTTTCACAATGTGCCGGAAAATACGTCTGCAACTATCTCTTCTACCGTTTGATGGAAACAAACCAGGACACTTTAAGGCTTTGTGGATTCATCCATGTTCCCATACTTCCGGAGCAAGTCAGAAATGATGAACCAAGTATGGAATTGGATGAAATGAAAAGGGCCCTTTCAGTAATTCTTCAGTACATCAATTACTAAGAGGCCTTGCTTTTGAGCCTGTCATAGGCCTTGTTGATTTCTTTGGTGTTCTTTTCCGCAAGCTTTTTGAAATCCTGTCCCATAGAGGCAACCCGGTCAGGATGATTTTGTTTTAGCAATTCAAAATAACGCTTTTTGAGTTCAGACTTTGTTATCGCCTCCCCAGGGCGGAAGTTGAAGATCTCTTCAGGTGATTGACTGGCAGGTTCGGCCGGTCGTTTCGGAGCTTCTCTTTTTTGTTCTGTCCTTTGCTCTTTTTTCTGTTCAGTCTTCTGTTCTCTTTTCTGCTCAGATCTCTGCTCTGACTTCTTCTCCTGCCGAGGCCCTTCTGTTCTCTTCTCAGAAGCCTTTTCCTGACCTCCATTCATGAGCTTTAATCTTCTTTGAAAGGCCATGTAGTCATCAACTGTATACTTCTCTTCTTTGTTAACCTGCAGATCTTTATTTTCTTCCTGGAGCTTTTTCTTCTGGTCGTCCATGCTCTTTTTCAGAAACAAAAAAGGCATTTTTATGAAAATGAAATACCCGCCCACGAGAAAAGCAATGTAGGGGGCAAGGTTCTTAAACGCATTGGTTAAGGTGGTAACGTAATATTCCATCCAAAAGCCTATCGGCAGAATACCGGACTTTGATTAGGTGCCTATTTTTTTAACGGCCACATTCTGATACTGTCTAAAGGATGATCACTCTAACTCAAGAATTTATCTTAAATGATCCTGTTGTTTCTGCCGGAAGCGGGCTGGTCCTCCATGAAGGAACGTTTTATATCATCTCTGACGATGAACTGGGGATGGTCTCTCAACCTCTGGACTTTTCCCGGAGAGGTGCTTTCCATCAGGTTTTTCCCGGAAGACTTCCTGAGGAAACTGAGGAGAGGAAAAGATTGAAGCCGGACCTGGAGTGCCTCCTGGTTACCGGTAATGACCTTCTGCTCATACCGTCTGGATCAAAGCCAAACCGGATAAAGGGTGCCCTGGTGTCACTTAGTGATTTTTCAGTGACTCCCCTGTCTTTTGGAAAAGTCTTTCAGGAACTGGAAAAATACTGTCCTGAACTTAACATTGAAGGGGCGGTTGTCCTGGATAAAACCATCCGGCTCTTCCAGCGAGGAAATGGCAAGCTTCATCAAAATGCCATCATTGACCTTCCCCTGCCCTCATTCCTGAAAGATGAAGTGAAAGATATTTCTGTTCTTAACATCGACCTCGGAACTATCTGTGATACACCTTTGAGTTTTACCGATGCCACGATCAATAACGACGAAATTATCTTCATTGCGGTTGCCGAAAAAAGTGAATCAACTTACCTTGATGGAGACTATGTGGGCTCGGTCATAGGAAAAATGTCTTTCGACGGGAAAGTTCTATTGAAGAAGGCCCTCAAAATAGATTCCAAACCAGAGGGAATCGCCATCAAGGGAAATACTTTCTATGTGGTCACTGATGATGATCAAAGAGATAAACCTTCGAGAATTTTTTCTGGTAACTTTCAACAACTGACATTGTGACCTAAATGACACCATTAACGCTTCACGCATCCACTTTAACCTAACATTAACATATGAAAGGTTGACCCTTTTAAGTTTATTTTCCTAAAATTTTAGAAACTAAGAATACAGGGGATGACATGAAGTTCATTATAGCGGCCGTCTTATTTTCACTTTCATTTTTTGCCCAGGCCGACTCACTGTCTGTGATGCAATACAATGCTGAAAACCTGTACGACAATTCCTATGATGAAGGAACTCTGGATTACACCTACCTTCCTTTGAACATAAAAAAGAATCTCAAGGGACATAAAGAGTATTGTGCCACCATGACTTCTGAGTTCAGAAAAAATCAATGTCTTCATCTGGACTGGACTGAGGCCAAACTCACTAAAAAAGTCATCAATCTGGCAAAAGTCATCAAGGCCTTTGATAAATCAGGAAAGGGTCCGGACATTCTTGTTCTTCAGGAAGTGGAAAATAAAAACGCCCTCAATAAACTGGTCACTAAAGGTCTCAAAGGAATGGGATATCAGTATCAGGTTCTGATTGAAGGTGATGATACCCGTGGTATCGATGTTGCGGTTGTCTCCCGCTATCCCCTTATAAGAGCAAGACACCACTCTCTTGTCATTAACGGCCAGAGATTGGACACCAGGGGAATTCTTGAAGCGAGATTTTCTGTAAAAGGATTTGATGTTATCGTTTTTGCCAATCACTGGCCAAGCCAGGGAAATCCAACTTCCGAACGAATCGAATCGGCAAGGCTGCTTTCAAGAATCGCCCGTCAAAAAGACGCTGATCTCATTCTTGCCATGGGTGACTTTAATACTCTTAATCACGAAACTCCTCATCCCTTCTCCTATCTAAGTTCTTTCATTGATTCAGAGGAAAGGGCCAGAGAAGTGAATAGTCATCTTAATCCAGGGACCCACTATTATAATGGTCACTGGTCTTCTCTGGATAAGATCTTCATTCATGAATACTCTACACTAAAACCTGATTATTCGAGCTATGACATCATGACTCCTTCATTCATCATGAGAAAAGATGAAACCACGGGAGACTTAAGACCAAACAGATTCGACCATTCAACAGGAGAAGGTTTTTCAGATCATCTTCCTGTAACCCTTACAATTAACTACTAAACCGGTCTGTTGAATTTAAGGAAATCTGCCTGTAATTTGAGTCCATGAGCAAAGTTCTGAAAGCGAAAGTACTCAAGGGCCGGTATGAAGGCCAGATCATTAGAGTTTCCAACGTCAGCTTTGATGATAGAGGACAGAAAAACGCTGCCTGTATCCTGTCAGATATGACCAGGGCCAATATTCCTGCGGTTGATCTTGAAGTTATAAAAGATGAACCGGAACCAGAAATCAGAAAGGCCAAAACAGCTTCAATGCCTTTTATTTCAGGCTCCACATCCAGTCGGACAATGACTCATACAAAGAACATGCATCGACAGAAAGTTGAAAGTAAGCCTCTCCCTACTTCAAATAAGGTCACACCCTTTACCTGTGATTCCTGCAGCCTTGAGTTCAATCAGGAAGAAAGAAAAGGCAGACCTGGAAAGATCACTCAATGTGAGGCCTGTGCAACGGAAACCGAAACCCTGGTCGAAGGAAAGATGATTTTCAGCCATAAAACGGGTGCGACCATTGAAATCAAGAAAGATGGTGAGCTCATTCATGAAGCACCTATCTTTGACCCTAAAAATAAGACCTGAAAGGCAATGCTCAGGAAGTAGTTAGTTAGAAAGTTCCTGCAACAGGAACTTGAACTGATCCACACCACCCCTGGATGATTTATTCTTATAGAACTTCCAGACTCTCTCGAACTCTTTATCATCAGCAAGCATTCTTTGAGTCAGAGTCTGAAGTTGTGACTCACTTAGCTTGTACTCTTCCTGAATCATCTTGATAAAAAGATTAAATTTTCCCATGTCCATGGTTAATCAATATCAAATCCTTGAATGACTCGCAATGCTCTTAGTATTATTCACTAAGTTAAAGGGGGACTTTATGATTGATTTATATTACTGGCCCACTCCCAACGGATATAAAATAACCATCTTCCTGGAAGAAGCGGGCCTTCCTTATAGAATTTATCCAGTGGATATTACCAAAGGGGAACAATTCAATCCTGAGTTCCTAAAGGTAGCTCCTAACAATCGTATACCCGTAATAGTGGATCATGCTCCTGTTGATCAGGGACTTCCCATTTCAATTTTTGAATCAGGGGCGATCCTCCTCTATCTGGCAGAAAAAATGAATAAATTTATTCCCGTGGATACCAGAGGGAAGACCCTCGTCTCTCAATGGCTTTTCTGGCAAATGGGGGGACTGGGACCAATGGCGGGGCAAAACCATCACTTCAATATCTATGCTCCGGAAAAAATTCCTTATGCCCAGGAAAGGTATATCAAGGAAACAACCAGACTTTATGGAGTTTTAGATAAACAGCTCTCACAGGAAGAATGGGTCGGTGGACACGAATATTCAATTGCAGACATGGCCATTTATCCCTGGATTGTTCCCTGGGAACAGCAAGGTCAGAAGCTGGGTGATTTCCCACATCTCAAAAAATGGTTTGAGAAAATGGCAGATCGGCCCGCAGTGAAGAGGGCCTATGGTGAGGATGCAGGTAAATGACAAAAGTGATTCTCTAGGGAGGATCTTCAGGATTTGTTAAGTGGTTCACGAGTAGCGAAAAAGTTATCTTAGCTCATCGCTTAACACGTACAAGAGGTACACAAACATGAAACACTTATTCCTTATAGCTCTCGGATTCGTTCTTTTAAATCTCGTTACTCATGCAGAAGCGGCAGAGTCAGGTAAAGGCTCATCAATGAAAGTTGAGGGTTCCTGTTCAGGCACTCTCCTTGATGGAACGGCAGTAAGCTTTAATTACTATTCTGACTTCGATGGAATTAAGGAAATAAGTAAGAGTGCTATGGCATTTACTGAAGGTCTTGACGGCCTTTTTACTGGGACTCGTACATTTAAAAATGACAATGATACTTATAGCTTTCCTGGTTACAAACTTACTCTGGTCAATTCCACAGGAAACACTTCAGCTAAAATAACCTATATAGATATGGATGATAACACTCAGACAGTTGAGTTACCATGTGACGTTCGTGATTACACTTATGAGGAGATCTTAAAAATCAAGGAATCACTGTAACTGTTCCATTGGCCCCGTTCACATTACCACAACCAATATCACCTGTACCGCCGGTGACAAAAAAGTTGGCAGGATTATAAGTAGCAGCGGCCGCAACATTAATTGATCCACCATCACCTCCGTCTTCACAAGAACTCACAGCGGCATCACCTCCAATCGCAGAAATAATATTCACATTGGCAGTAGATGAAACCTCAACCTCTCCGGCCGTTCCTGCGGCAACTCCATTCGTGAGAGTATCTCCTCCATCAACGGAGATTGTTCCGGTAACTGTACCACTGACTGAAACAAAACCATGAGTATCACAGGTAAAATTTCCACCATAGGCATAAATGTTGGCGACAGTTCCGGAAGAAAAGACGGTGACTCCTCCTGCGGAGTTATCACTACAAGAAGAATCAGTACTGAAGGCGTAAATATCATTGACCGTACCGGCAATGCTAACTTCACCACTTTCTCCTCCGCTCACAGGATTAGAATTGGCATAAATATCCTGAGCAGAACCATTAACATTCACAGTACCCGCTACTCCTGGAGATCCATTGTTAGAGTCAACGCCAGCATGCACTGTGATGTTTCCGGTTACGACACCTGTGCTGTTTACAATAACGTATCCCCCATCACCGACTTCTGAATCATAAGTGTCTCCCCCGTTGGCAGTGATGGCCCCATTGATAGTTCCATTCACTGTGATGGTTCCTCCCATTCCTCCGCCCATTGGATTTGAAACGTCCCCATTGTTGACTGCTCCATTGGCAACGACATTGCCATTTACAGTCGCAGAGGTCTGAATAGTGACGGTTCCGCCATTTCCTGAGTCCTGAGAAGTTATGCAGCTATCAGCTAGTACACAAAGATCTCCTCCGCCACTGACGTCTATTCCTGTTACGGAGGAGTTAGTGACAAGAGTCACTGTTCCCCCTGCTCCACCACCATGGCCTGAACCGCCTAATGCTGAGATATTACCAAACACTCCTGTAAGATTGAGAGTTCCTCCTGCACCAGGGTTACCCGGTCTGGAATCAGGATCAATGGCCTGGAGTCCACCATCGCCACCGTTAACGGTAACGTTTCCGAAAGTCAGGCTAAAGTCTGAAATGATTCTTAAATTTAGTCCATTGGTACCAGGGGCCCCATCGTAGTCACCAAGGGTAGGATCCCCCGATGCCACTCCCGCAGCTCCATTGGTTCCATTGCCAGTGATATCTCCTATGAAAGAAGAAGCCGTGCCTACCCCTTTCCAGGTGACACTTCCACCGAAATCCACACTCAGATTTACGTTACCGAAACTCCCGGTTCCCACATCAATAATGAGTGGAGTAACCGGGTTAGGACCAAAGGCGATAGCAGCATCAACAGCTGCTTGAGCTGTCAAAAATGGTAGAGTCGCATCGTTAATGGCCCCGGTGGCATCATTCCCGGTTGTTCTGATGAAAATTGTTGGAGTCAGTACATTGATGCTGATGGTGGCAATGTTAGAATCAACCAGCCCATCATTAATCATGAAAGTAAAGGAATCAGTTCCAATGTAATTTGTATTGGGAGTATATGTTCTGGTAGTCCCGCTACCGCTTAAAGTTCCGTTGGCAGGATTAGTGACAATGATGGCCTCGAACGGATCTGTGGTATCCGCATCGACAAAAGAAAAAGTAATTGTTCCCGAAGTGTTCTGGTACGTCTCGAAAGTACCATTATTGGCCACCGGAACTTCATTCACGTGAAGGACAGTAATAGAAACTGTGGCAGTGGCAGAATCTGCCGTTCCATCATTAACTTTAAAGGTAAAGGAATCGGAACCCTCATAATTGGCAACAGGTGTATAGCTAAAGGTACAGTCCGCATTGACTGTGGCGGCCCCATTGGTCGGATCAGTTACTTTACTACAAGTCAGGGGATCCCCATCAGGATCAGAGCCTGAGAGGTTGGGATAAGAGATTGTGCCATTGGAAGTATAGGTTGTGTTCTCATCCAGAGAAAGTGATCTTTCATTAGCAATTGGTGCTTCAGCAACTGCTACCACAGTGAAAGTTCCAGTGGCAGATAATGAAGTGAGGTTGTTGGCGGTTACTGAATATTCAAAGGAAGCTGTTCCTGAGTAGTTAGTACTCGGAGTTAATTTGGTGTAACAAATTCCAAAGGAACAGGTGCAAGGAACAGTTACTGTTAAATAGGATCGGTTAAAGATGTTACAACTCACGGCCTGGTGGCCTTCAGCATCAGAGTAACTAAGATAGATCCATCCACTTTCATTATCTTCAAGAACAGCAGGTAAGATGAGATCATAGACAACGGGAACAGTATCAAACACTGTAGGAGTGGTGGAGACACCAGCATTTTTGACAGTAGGAGACTGTTCGACCTGACAGCCAACAAGGGAAAATAAGAATAGAAAGATCGGTAGAATTTTAGCCGACATAATTTAAAGTCTATTCGGCTTAATTCCCTGAAATCTTAGATATTGACCCCTTTACTCCGCTTCTTGCCGGGGCCTTTTCCGGTTGTTACGATCATTAACTAAGGTTGTCTTCTTTAAGAGGGGTTAAAATGTTAAAACCAGGCATCATCTTAGGACTTTTAGTCACCACATCTCAGGTATTTGCAGCTTCCATGGAAGTTAGTTGTGAAGTCAAAAACAGCCTGGATCCGGTTTTCCAGCAAAAGCTTGTCCTTGAAGAAAGTGACAAGAATAAACTCATTGGTGATTTCAATGAATTCAGTTTTTACCTTACTTCAAAAGGAAATGAAGTCGTAGAACTGCAAACCCTTAATCGATATGAACCGACACGTTCTTATGCGACGGGAGCTCTCCGTGAGAAAGACGATTTCGTAGACCTTGCCATCTGGAAGCGTGATTACCTGATGGAAGTTCGCTGTTCACGCTTATAAAAGACGAATAGACCATATTTGAAACATTGAGTCCGATAGGCCCACCAAATTCTGAAAACTGTCAGGGCAAAAAGTTTTTCCTTACTCTTTGAATTCAAAAAGTAAGATAGACCTCTTTTTGTTCTGATAAGTTTTAAAACCTCACTGATGCTGATCACCCAGGTTCTCATGACTTTTTCAGAGAGGTCTTCAAAGGAATGGAAGCTAAGACCTTCATTTAAAGCACATCTGATGATTTCATCTTTTGAAAGGAGTGAGGGCAATCTCCCCTCTTCGCAAATCGGGCGGAGGAGGTATTTTTTTTGTCGGGATGAAACGTTTTCTCCGGCCAGCCATGCTGTCAAGGTGAAGACTGAACCAGTCTTTAATGTCCGCTTTACTTCCCTGAAAAATTTCAACTTATCATTAACGTGGGAGAAGCATTCGATGGAAAATCCTCCATCAAAGGCAGAATCTGAAAAAGAATTTTGAGTCCAGTCTCCCAGGATAAAATCTACTGTTGAACCAGTTGTTTCCTTTTGGGCGAACTGAGCCTGCTTCTGCGATAGTGTTATTCCAGTGACCTTTCCGGCACCCACCTTAGCTGCCAGTCTCGTTGTTTCACCGTAGCCACAGCCGATGTCGATTAAATGTTTACCCGATAGATCTTCCAGGGTCCGCAAGACTTTCAGTGACATGTTTACGACAGCTTCCTCTTTAGATTCATTTCCTGTTTCCCAGAGGCCATGATGAAGATGGCTTCCCCAGAGCTCACGATAAAAAACATCAAGTTCATCATAATGATGAGCAATGTCTTTGGTATGAATCCCTGCCTGTTCAATCATCATTCCTCCTGGATTAAAATAGAAACTTTTTTGGGCCTCTTCGCCAAGTCTCTCAGCTGAATATTTTGCCGGTCTTTATTCAAGCTGCGCCATGATGACAATGGCAGAATGAAACTTCTCATCATTCTTCTTTTCCTGACTGGTTGTTTCCGTGACTCTTCTTCTGATGGCCATGGTTTTCAATCCTTATCGGCCCTCTATTCACTTCCTGGGATTGCTGGTGCCGTAGTGAAAGATGACCAGTTACAGAAAATTTATGTTGAAGGAGTGAGGAAGGCGGGAAGTACCTCTGAGCTACATGCAGAAGATCCATTCCATCTGGGCTCCTGCACCAAGGCCATGACGGCCACTGTCGCAGCACAACTCATAGAAGAAGGAAAACTTAACTGGACAAGCACCTTAAGCGAACTTTTTCCTGATGTTCTCATTCACGAAAACTTTCAGGATGTTACTTTTGAAACCCTGCTGGTACAGAGAACAGGTCTTCCTGTCGAGCATCAGGTGTTTCACGAAGTTAAAGGAATGAATTCTTTCACCGGCAGAGTTCACATCACTAAAAATCTCCTGGGTGCCCCTCCCCTTTTTTCTCCCGGCTCCAGACATCAGTACAGCAACTACAATTACATCATTGCGAGACACGCACTCGAAAGAGTTACGGGTGAATCCTGGGAAGATCTTATCAGAACCAGGATTTTCCTTCCCCTTGAAATGAAGTCATGTGGGTTCGGAGTCACCAGCATTCAATTTGAACCGGTGCCCTCCAGACCATGGGGCAATGCGAGAGTTAACGGCGCCCCTGTTCCGCGGCACTTTGATAATCCAGCAAGTTTCGGACCTGCTTCAACAGTACATTGTTCTCTTGAGGACTGGTCCAAATTTTTAATGCTTCACCTGGATGGATATAATGGAAGAAGTCATTTTCTCCTACCAGAAAACTTTAAAAAGCTGTACTCCAAACATCCCTCCAATGACAGTAGCTATACTTATGGAGGATGGCACATTCTGGAGAGAAACTGGGCACAGGGTTCAACTCTTTCTCATACAGGTTCAAATACACTTAATTATGCTAAGGTCTGGATCGCTCCACATCGGAATGCTATTCTCATGAGCACGGCCAACATTGGAGGCGATGAAGCTTTCCTGGCAACTGATGCACTTATTCAGAAGTTCATACGGGAATTTCTACCTTGATCAGATTTTTTTCCATCTTTTTTTTAAACTATATCGTCCCGTATCAGGGGTAAGAGCTGCTAATTTCCCGTAATGAGGAATAATTGACTTTAGCAGAAAGCATGTGAGGTATCATGCTCTCTGTTCTTTTTGTTGTTATGCTTTCTTCATGGAAACTGAAAAAGAAAATAATAAATTTGTCTTCAGCTACTACCACCTCTTCCTCGCCATCATGATGTTCCTGGTAATCAGGAGTTGTCTTGAAGGATCTGCAATGCAGAGGATTGGCTACAGTGAGTTCCAGCAATATCTCGAACAAGGTGACGTAAAAAATGTCAGCATCAGAGGTGAAACAATTACCGGAGAATTCAAAGAACCAGTAAATGGAAGGACAACTTTTTCAACGACCATGGTTGAACCGGAAGTGGCGAAGCAGTTTGAAAAACATAATGTCCCTTATGAGAGCCAGGGATCCGGTTCGCTCTTTAGCAATTTCATTCTTTTTATTTTGCCAACGCTTCTCTTCATTGGTTTCTGGTATTACATACTGAAGCGCGGACTCAAAGGAATGCAGGGAGGCGGCGGCGGTGGATTTATGTCTGTCGGGAAAAGTAAGGCAAAAATCTACGTCGAAAAAGATACTAAAGTTACGTTCAAGGATGTTGCGGGTGCGGATGAGGCCCTGGAAGAATTAAGAGAAGTAACAGATTTTCTCAAACAAGCGGATAAAGTACAGGGCCTTGGTGGTCATATGCCTAAGGGAATCCTGTTAGTTGGTTCACCAGGTACAGGTAAAACTCTCATTGCCAAGGCCATTGCGGGAGAAGCGGGTGTTCCTTTTTATTCAACGAACGGTGCGGAATTTGTGGAGATGTTTGTTGGTGTAGGTGCTGCAAGGGTCAGAGACCTATTTGAGCAGGCGAAAAAAACAGCTCCATGTATCATCTTTATTGATGAGCTTGATGCTCTTGGAAAAACCAGACACTCCAACATGATGAGCGGAAACGATGAGAAAGAACAAACTCTGAATCAGCTCTTGGTTGAGATGGATGGATTTGATACACAGAATGGAATTATCATTCTTGCGGCCACAAATCGTCCTGAAATGATTGACCCAGCACTTCTAAGGGCGGGACGATTCGACCGTCAGGTAGTGGTGGATAAACCGGATAGAAAAGGAAGAATCGATATCCTTAAAATTCACATCCAGAAAATAAAGATAGCGGGCGACGTAAACCTTGATTCAATTGCAGGCCTTACTCCCGGTTTCACGGGAGCAGACCTGGCCAATCTCTGCAACGAGGCGGCACTGATTGCGACCAGGGACAAGTCAGATTCCATTCACATGGATCATTTTACCAGGGCAATGGAGAGAATAGTTGCAGGTATTGAAAAGAAAAACAAAGTTCTGAGCCAGCGTGAGAAGGAAGTCGTTTCCTATCATGAAATGGGGCATGCTCTGGTGGGGCACGCTTTGAGTAAAGAAGATAAAATCCATAAAGTATCCATCATTCCTCATGGGATCGGCTCAATGGGATACACCATTCAGCATCCAACAGAAGACCGCTACCTTCTTACCAAGGAAGATCTGGAAAACAAAATGGCCGTCCTGATGGGTGGAAGAGCATCCGAGATGCTGATCTTTCATCGACTGAGTACCGGTGCTTCAGATGATCTCGCCAAGGCCACCAGCATTGCCCGGGAAATGGTGACGAGATTTGGTATGACGGAAGAACTAGGTTTTGTCACTTATGAAGAGCAAGGAAGCCAGTTCCTGGAAGTTAAAGATGCTTTCGGAAGACCTTCTTATTCAGATGAGACAGCAAAAGAAATCGATGAGAGTGTCAAAACCATCGTCATGAAGGCCTATGACAGGGCCTTCCATTTTCTCACCCAGCACAGGGATCTCCTTGACCGCGCGGCCCATAGCTTAATGGAGAAAGAAACACTTGTAGAAGAGGAATTAAGGGAAATATTCAGCGAACTGGATGCTCCGGCACTAGTCGCATCCACTCAGGAAAACCGGCTCCATCATCATTAAGCAGGAATGACTGATAGATCCGGAGAACTGAAGGGATATGTTGTCTCGAGAACTTTGCCGTCTCTCATCTCAATAATCATATCGCATCTACTTACACTTTGCAGTTTGTGAGCAATGATAAGGACGGTTATTCCAGGGCACTCATTCATCAGAATGTCCCTGATAAGTGCATCTGTTTTTCCATCTACGCTGGCGGTAGCTTCGTCCACAATTATGATTCTGGACTTTCTAACCAGTGCCCGTGCCAGACAGATAAGTTGCCTCTGGCCCCGGCTAAAATTAGATCCACTATCGCTCACTCTTGAATCAAGTCCATCAGTCAGAAAATCAAGATGAGCTGTTTTCAGAACTCGCTGCAGCTCCTCGGTGGAATGTTGGTTTAAGGGATCGAGGTTATCCCGAATTGTTCCAGCAAAGAGAATTGGACTCTGAGGAATTGTTCCAATGGACTCCCGCAGAGCAGGCAGAGGATACTGAGAGATCTCTTTACCATCGATTTTGATGGAACCTTCACTTGTATCAATGAACCTGTGAAGGAGGCTGAAGAGTGTTGATTTCCCTGCACCGGTTCTCCCTACGACACCAACCTTAGAGCCGGCAGGTATGCTAAAGGTCGCTCCCTTGAGAACATTGGGAAGATGAGGTGCATACCGGGCAAAAACGTCTTCAAATTCAATATTTCCCAGAATGGGTGTTTGCTCAAATAAATCACCGCTGTCTCTTTCGGGAGGAAGGGAGGCAAGGGATTCAAGTCTTTCCACAGAAGTCATCTGTGCCTCAGCTTCACCAAAGGCCCTGACTGTCCAGTTGAGACTGTCCCAAAAGCGGAAAGCATAAACAATGGCCATTCCAGCGATCCCCTCAGTGATCCCACCATATCTTCCCATTAGAATGACTCCGACAGAAGCTGCAAGTGAAAGGACGGAACTGATAAGTGGTATGCGGATAGAAAACCATCGGTTAATGAGCACTACTCCATAAAAGGCTTTCTGATAATCAGAAAGGGACTTTGAGAATCTTTTACGGAAGAAATCTTCAGCATGATAACATCTGATCACCGGGCCTCCATCAATGAGTTCCTGAATGGAAGAAATGCGTGGAGAGCGAAGGGCCGATTGGAGCCTTTTTGCCTCACGCATACATGACCGATAAGACTTCTGGAGACCCCAGTAAAGACCTGCCACCGGTAAGACAACAAGACCCATAAAAGGAAGAGCGAAAATCATCACGAAAACTGCACCAATGGAGTTTAGCAAGGCCATGAAAGCTTCTTCTAGTGACCATGAAAGGTCTTTTTCGACTGCATCCAGATCTCTTGAGAACCTGTTAAGAATTCTACCGGTTGGGTTAGCATCAAAGAACCTCAAGGTTGTTGAAAGAACTCCTTCCAGGGCCTTCCTATGTAAAGCTTCCGATGCAACAACGGCCTTCCTGGCCCAGTAAAAATGTTGAAAAGCACAAATTAAGAGAGTGAAAACTCCAATCAGAGCGTAAATTGAAAGATAGAACAAATCATTATTTCCACCTTTGAGACTTTGGGTCCAACGTGACAACCAGGAGTTCTGAATAATAGGAAACAGCATCGCTGCAAATGAACTCATAAGAAGGAGACTCAAGGTTTTCGGCAGATTCTTTTTCGAAAAGTCTGACATGGCCTTCAGGTAATCCCAGTAGAGAGATAGGGCCACTTCACCGGTCTTTTGCTCTTCCGCTTCAACGCTTTTGTTCTCAGAAGTTTTTTTCGTAAAATTGATGACCTTCTTTTCATTTACTTTTTTTTCTTCCTGCTCTTCTTTCTGATGGTCATGGATAAACTGCTGGAAGTCAGGGTTGAGGAGAAGTGAATCAAAATTACCCTGTGCAAGGATTCTGCCCTTTTCAAGGAAAATAATCCGGTCAAATCTTCTTAAGTGAGATAAGCGATGAGTTGTGACAATACGGGTTTTATTTTTCCAATGCCCAAAAATTAGGCGCTCAATAATTTCTGCTTCCGTTGTCGGATCCAGCGCAGATAACGGATCGTCAAGAAGGACCAGATCCGCCCGATGTGATGCCGCCCGGGCAAGATTCACTCTCTGTTTCTGTCCCCCGGAGAGATTTCCTCCCCCTTCACTAATCTCAGTTGAAAGTCCATCAGGGAAATACTCCAGGTCATGATCGAGGCAAGAAGCATGCAAGGCCTCTTCCAGTTCCTTGTCTGATACTTCCTTATGGGCCATATGAATATTTTCTTCCAGGCTACCATGAAAGAGGAAAGGATCCTGGGGAACATAGGCCATTCTAGCAGGCATTTTTATTATGCTTCCCGAAACAGGTTTAACTTCTTCGAGAATCAGCTTTAATAGAGAAGACTTGCCTGATCCAACAGGACCGATGACGGCTACGCTTTCACCTTTTTCGATTTCAAAATTCACATCATGAAGGACATGTTTTTGTTCAGGATAATCAAAACTAAGATTATCAAATCTGAGGAAACTTCCGCCCTCCTGAGGTTCCTGATGAGGCTTCTCAACATCGCTTAATAAGGAAGCAATTCTCTCTCCGGCCACCAGGGATGAACTAACCTCTCCCAAAATCTTCGGGAGCTGACGGAAACATGGCTCGAGGTAACTAAAAAGCGTGAGGCAGGTAAAGGCCTTGGCGGCAGTTAAAGTGTTTCCCTGGAGAATATAAACAGTGAAAGCAACAACAGAGACACTTAAACTTGCAAAGAGGTAGCTTGCCGTTGAAATGGATTTGTATTTGGCAAGCTTGGTCCAGATGCCTGTTTCTCTCTTCCTGATTTCGGAAATGTCTGTCCGGACAACTTTTTCCCAGACAAATGATTTTATGATTCTTATACCTTCCAGGAACTGGTTCATTTTACCGACCCGCTCGTCACGGTACTTCATAATTTGAGATTGAAGCCTGGCAAATCTTCCCGAAAAGAATCTACTGAGTGGCATGAGGGTCATCATCAGCAAGAGAGGAAGAATGGCGGCGGTACCTATGAAATAAAAGAGAAGAGAAGCGGTAGCTATCATTGTGAGAATAATCTGAAAAATTTCTCCAACGGCCCAAAGAGAAGCACCGGCAAGTTCTGCGTCTCCACCTGCCCGGTTAATCACCTGGCCTTTTCTTGAGTGATTATTTTTACCCTGCAAAATGGCCTTGCAAATTCTTTGATTAATTCCATTCACCGCTGACTGGGTTGATGTAACAGCATGGTAGACATAATGCTGACCCAGGACACCCGACACCAATTGAACAAAACACAGAAAAAGAGCAGTGAAGATACCATCCGCAAGAGTGATCTGTCCTGAACTGGCCAGCTCAATGGAACCTATCAGCTTATGGATAAGCATGGGAGAAGCCATCTTAAACACCAGCATCACCAGAATCATGATAAGGAGCTTAACGGCCTGAGGTTTAAGGTATGTCAGAACTTGAAGAATGAACTTTCGCCCTCCTCCATTGCCATGGAGTTCATCAAATCCTTGAATGTATTTGTCCGGATCCCACAACTCGGGAAGATCTGGAACATCATTCAATTCAATGGGTCTTTGACGGCCGGTTTTAATTATTGAAGAGACATTTGAGAATAAAACTTTTTTGAGCATAAAATACTTCCCGGGAGGAACTGAATTTTTCCTTATTTTTCACGTGGAATGGCCCTATAGAATCACTTAAGGTTGGATGAGACAAGAAAGAAAAACTTAATTTCCGGGAGGAGGAAGGAAACACTGACTGAACAATTATTGTCCAGTCAGTTTGATAAGATATCTACGGAGAGGATGTGGAATAATCTACGTATTGTTTTTCTTCAATGATGGAGGAGCCTAGTTTTTCATTTATGGCCCTCTTTAGTCTTGCCCGCTTATCATTTTCAAAATAGACCATCCTGGCGAGTTTTATGAATTCCTGACTGAAATCTTTCCTCCTTTCCAGGATCCTGAGCTGATCTTCAATCTCCCAGAGAGCTTCATTCACGGCTTTGAGAGAAATATACAGATCATCTGTGAGATGCCAGTTACGTAACTCTTCGTCTCTTACCTGCCGCAGTTTTGCGAGTTCAAACCTGACATTCTTTAGCTTATCAGGTTGATGAATTTTCTCAGCCTTGATTTCCAGAATAGAGATTTTATCAAGCAACTCGCCTGCTGAAACTTCCGCTTTAATCATACCCATATTTGACTCCTTTACGTCATTCACGCATTAATTCTTCACTGGCCTTTAAAACATCATGACTAGGAATGGAAGAAACAAAGGAATGTTCATGGTCACAGATCATATTAAAATAGTTCTCATCACATACCGGACACTGACATTGATGGGAAACCAGCACTCTGTTCTTCATGGTGTTCATTGGCCCATAACTTATAAGATTAACAAACCAGAATAACGTCACCGTCGGAATGTCCAGCGCCCAGGCAAGGTGGGACGTTCCGGTGTCATTCGAAATGACCAAATCCGAATGGGCAACTACTCCGGCCAGTTCATCGAGGGAGGGACTGATAATAAAAGCATTCTTATCCTGACCTAGAGACTTTAAAATCTGCTCTCCGAGAGGCCTTTCTTCAGGAGAAACATTGAGAAGTATGTTGTGTCCTTGCTTTAAAAGGGCTTCGCAAACTTCAGCGAACTTCAGATAAGGCCAGCGGCGTCTGGGATCAGTGGCACCGGGATTTATGAGTACGGTTTTCCTCCGCTCTCCATGAGGAAGCAAAGTCCTGAGAAATTCACCCGCCCTTTTTCTTTCTTCTTCATTTACTGAAAGTCTTGGATGAATCCCATGAGGTTTTCCACCCACCTTTTCTACAATCTCTAACTGTCGCAGAACCTCATGCTGAAAACGGGTATAGGGAACGTTAATATCGAGTCTTGGAGCATCGACAGTAGAAGCACCGACAGACAAGACAGGCCCGATGCTGTTTATAAAAGCATTGGAATACCTGCCTCCTCCATGTAGTTGAATCAATAGATCGAATTTTTCCTCACGAAGTCCTCGAAGGAAATGCGCCTTTTCATCATCTTCTTCAAGTAGTGTTTCATCAAACTTAATGTGCCCGGGGATGGGTATAACCCGGTCTACAGGAGCTTTTTTATTTTTTAAAAACTCAAGATGACTGGTTCTTCCCAGGAGGACAACCTCAGCATCTGGATAGGAGGATTTGAGGGCCTCGAGGGCCGGGAGACTAAGTATGAAGTCTCCGAGGGCGTTGGCCCTCAGAACTCCTATTTTTTTAAATCCAGTTTTCATACTTCTCTTAACTTGATGGTCAATGAAAAATTCACAGTCTCATCCGGACAAAGCAAACCGCATTTACCTTTTTCCGACGCTTCTTTGAGATCATAATGTCCGGCATTGGTGGGCTCCATCATGGCCACATAGTGCCCTTCAAATCCGCCATAACTTTGGAACAGCCACACATAAGGTAGTTCCTCTTTTAAAAACTCAAAGGCCAGCTCCTTGCGGGTCTGAGGATTATAAAGAGCGCAGTTGCCTTTCCTTAATTCATTAATCTTAACGAATTCACGGCTAAAACCATCAGCAGAACGGACCGTATCAATGGAAACCTTATTCCCTACTGCATCTTCTCCAAAGGGGAAAGCCGTTTTACCCTCCTTGCCAATGATTCTGCTAAACCCAAGAGCGACGGGCTCCATTGAAGAATCAGGGAAGATGAATTTATCACCTTCGGTGATATTAAGTGCAGGGTGAAACTTGAAGATAAAAGGAAGGTGGTCACTTGTCATATTTTTCACTTCATAATCAATGACCATTTCAGCTTGAAAAGCATTAAGGACAAATGTCTTTTTCACATGGACAGGGTAAGTCTCACATGTAAAAGAAAAGGATGCTTCATGCTCATTTTTTCCGTTATCTTCCCTTTTCCAACTCTTCCTCCAGACTTCACCATGATCCTTAAGCTGATATGTTTTAATCTCAGCAGGAGCATCATTGGGAAAGACCTCCTCCCATCCTCCTGCCCAATTGGCATCGAAACCGGCTTCAAGAGCTAGCTCTTCTGTTCCATCACCCGGGATAGAGTCAGGTTTCCATACCCAATCCTTATTGGTTTCCTTGTCTATGAAGTGTTCTATTCTCGCACCTCTTCCGGTACTGATCTTAACTAAGAGCTTCTGATTTTGTAGCGTGATCATGATGAACTTCCTCTTTAAGTTGAATGGGATGAATGGCAAGAAAATCATAAGAAGGTGCTTCCTCTTTATGAAGCAGCTCCATTGCTTTGGCCACGATGAGCTCGGGACGAACACTATCAAGGCATTCCTTAGTTCCTGCTGGACAAACACTCTTATAACAGAACCGGCAATGGACATCCTTAAACAGGACAGCATTTGGAATCAACCAGGGAGTATGCTGAGGATTTGTTAGAGCGTAGAGAACGACGACAGGTGTTCCTAAAGCGGCCGCCATATGCACGGGCCCAGAGTTATTGGAAATGAGAAGCGGAGAGCTACCAAGAAGAGCGATCATTTCCTTAAGAGATAAAACACCAGCAAGGTTCCATGAGAAGTTCTTCATCTTCCCCTGAATCCGCTTTACCAATTCATTTTCTTCTTCACTACCTGTGAAGAGAACATTAAGTCCCATATCTGACAGGGTGTCTGCGACTTTCGCAAAGCCATCTTCAGAGTACCTCCGGGACTCGGCAGTTGAACCGGGATGGATAATGATTCTTCTTTTATCATCTAAGGCATTCACCCGGGCCAGTTTCGATGAAAGTGATTCTCTGGCCTCATCATGGATCTGCAGCACCAAAGGGAGATTGGTAGAACTGCAGCCAATCTTGCTGACAAGATCGAGGTGACGCCTGACTTCATGTCTAAGTAGCTTGTGGGGCTCCTCCTCTTGTATCCAATCTGTAAGAAGAGCATACGGGTTCTCTCTGCAGTAAGCGGCCCTTAGGGGGATGTTGGCCAGGTGACATAGCAGCGCTGAAGGTAGAGGGTTCTGGCTATAGACAGTAAAAATAACTGCGCCATCAAACCTTTGTTTCTGCAGGTTTTCTATCATTTGAAGATCGGCCCGGTCATCAGTTCTGTCACCACTTGCCTTTAACCAGGGAGCAGGATAAGGGATCACATCATCAAAGAGTGGTATGGATTCTGCTATTTTACTTCCCTGGGTTGAAGTCAGAAGAGTCAATTTCCTCCCTGGAACGGCTTCTTTAAGCATCTTCAAAGCGGGAGTTGTCATTATCACATCTCCCATGGCATCGAGCCTTATACATAAAATATTTCTCGCGGAATTCCAGCTCTGCATTTAGCACTCCTCATTGAGTATAATAAGGGCCGCTTCTCCCAGATCACGAACTTTAAAATGGGGTCTTCGCCAATCATTCAACTCCCATTTTGTTTCATTACCGTTATCAATCAGAATTGTCCTGCACCCTGCTCGTCTTCCACATTCGACATCATCAAGAATATCTCCGATCATCCATGAACGCCGGAGATCTATGCCGTATTTATGAGCAGCTTTTTCAAGCATTCCCGTTCCGGGTTTTCTACAGGTGCAGTCAATGGAGAACTCCACGATGCTTCCTTCCGGATGATGAGGACAATAGTGAAAATCCATGAGCATTGCTCCTGCTTCCCTGAACATCTCCATCATTTTTAATTTCACATTTTTCAGTTCAGATTCCCGGAACTTCCCGAGGGCCACACCGGCCTGATTGCTGACAATATGAAATTGAAACAATGATTTCAAAGAAGAAAGTGCAAGTAATGCCCCGCTGGAAAAGGCAATTTTGTCAGGATCAACGTTGAAAGGAATGTTTTCAACGAGAGTCCCGTCCTTATCGAAAAAAATTGCCTTTTCCGCTGAATCCTCTCTTAAGGCCATGATGTTTCTTTCATTGGGAGAACCATGACTTCTGGGATAACTGACTCGTGTGGCATCTGAAGAATCTGGCAGATGACATCAGCTACGTTTTCCGGCGGCTGCAAAGTGGACACATCAATGTCCGGGAATCTTTCCAGTAAGAAGGGTGTGCGCATACCACCACAGACGACTCCTGTGACTTTAACTCCCATCTCTCTTCCTTCAACGTGGAGTGCATGGGAAAACCCAAGGAGCCCCCATTTACTGGCATGATAGGCAGAGGCATTTGCCCAGCTCCTTTTAGCAGCTGTCGAGACAATATTAATGATGTTTCCCTTCTTGCCTCTCATGATTCTTAGAGCTTCTTTTGACAGCAAGAATGGACCGGTCAAATTGGTTGCAATGATGTTATTCCATTTTTCTACAGGCATTTCCGATATTGACGTCGTCAGATCAACACCGGCATTATTGATGAGGACATCCATTCCACCGCACATACTAACAAGTTCATCCATCTGCGATGGTATTCTTTTATGATCAGTCACATCCATCTCTATCGCCCAGGCCTTTCCACCTTCGGCTTCTATCTCACCTGCCACCTTACGTGCTTTTTCCGCAGAGACATCCGCAACTACTGTCTTCATACCTGTCCTTGCCAGAGATTTAGAAATCGCAGCTCCGAGACCACTTCCTCCACCAGTAACGAGAACAACTTTATCCAATAACTGACTTTGTGATTGCATTCTGAACCCCCTCTATATTCATTGGTATGAAAAGATTATTTTCCTCATGAAAAATTATTTTTTCCGCTTTTAGTTGATGAACTCGATTTAAAAGTACTTCTTCAATTTTTTCCGCCATGACTTCCCACCGGAAGTGAATGTTCGCTCTTTCCCTTGAAGATTTAGAAAATTTTTCTCTCAGTTGTTTGTTCCCCAGGACTTTGATCAGGGCGTCTTTTAAAGCAAAAGGGTTTTCAGGGGGAACAAGGAGGCCCGTAGCATTATGCTCTACCGTATATTTTATGCCACCGACTTCAGAACCAATGACTGGTGTTCCACAGGCCATGGCCTCCACAGGTGTTATGCCAAAAGGCTCATACCAGGGAGTAGTAACAAAAACGTCGGCCGCACTATAGTAGTACCTGAGGACACCTCTACTCTTCCGTCCTGTGAAAATCACTTGTTTTGAAATACCTTCTTCTTCCGCAAAGCTCATGAGCCTGCCTATTTCAGGAGTTTTAACAGGGTCAGGCTTATCAGACTCTCCGCCGACTATTATGAGTTTTGAATTCTTCTTTTGTTCCTTATAGTACCGGGCAAAACCTCTGATGACGTTTTCCGCTCCTTTTCTTGGGACCATCCTCCCCAGATGCAGAATGATTTCACTCCCTGGGTCTACCCCTATGAATTTTCTCGCCTCGTTTTTGTTTAACGGATACATCTCTTCTTTATCAAATCCACAGGGAACTATTGAAATTGATTCCTCCGGAGCATTATAGAGATTAACGAGGTCGTCATAATCCTGGGGACATTCAGCGATGATGTCATCTGCCTCAGCTACGACCCGATCTTCGATGACAAATCTTTGATCAGGAAACCCATCGTCCTTACCCTGATGAAGGCGACGAACTCTTCCCAGAGCATGGAAAGTGACGGCGAAGGGGATCCCAAGCGCCTTTTTTATGTCCGCAGCAACAAGTCCGGACATCCAGAAATTGCTGTGGATGACATCGTATTTTCGGTTTCTCTTCTTGATGAAGGAGATCATGAAATCAGTGAAGTCCTTCATGTGCGGAAGCAGCTTTTCTTTAGGCAAAATGTCCTGGGGCCCCGCGGGAACGCTGATCAGCCTGTATCCTTCGGGAATATCCTGGACGATAGGTATATAGCGGGAGTCTTTTCGAGTGAACACATCGACTTTATGACCCAGCCGGGCAAGGTGGCGGGCCAGCTGGGCCACATAAACATTCTGTCCGCCAGCATCAGTTCCACCAATAGCGCCTACCGGAGAAGCATGTTCGCTTATAATGGCAATATCCATCTTTTCCCCTTTGTTTATTGAGCGGTAACAAATTTCAAGCACTCGTCCCAATCATGAACAAATCTTTTAATGGAGAATCTTTCATTCGCAGTTTTTCTCGCGCCCGCACTCCACTTCTGAGCAAGCCGTTTGTCTTTTAATAATTCTTTACTTGCTTCAATGAGTTCGGAAGGTCGATTCGAAATGAACCCATTCACGTCATTTTTAATGAGAGTCGCCAGTTCTGTTGTGGCAAGTCCTATCACAGGAA
The DNA here is from genome assembly GCA_046566385.1 of Bacteriovoracia bacterium. Taxonomy (GTDB): domain Bacteria; phylum Bdellovibrionota; class Bacteriovoracia; order Bacteriovoracales; family Bacteriovoracaceae; genus Peredibacter. Next base: position 31,108 of record JBKHWS010000003.1, read on the forward strand.
GACCAACCATCATGGCCTCACAAATGGAAAGCCCAAGGCTGGTGTAGCGTATCGGATTGTAAAAGAATCGATACTGTGAACTGAAAGAAGGTAACTCTGAGTGGGGAACTTCACCAAGGCCTCCCACTTCCTCCCAGCCCATGCCAATGAGATCCAAAGTGAGTTGATTTTGGGCCTCTTTAAAAATATCCAACCCCAGCCGGCGCCCACGTTTCTGAATATTATTGACGACAACCAGGCCCCTCTCGAGGTCACCTTTATATTCCACTCCATCAGGGCACATCACTCCGTGATCGATAACTAATGTGGGCGATCTTCCGCAGTCCCACATGAGCCGGTTAAAGTCGGTCACATGGACCACCATCACATCAGGATCATTCACCGGATGTGTGGTATCAGTAGGATGTTCCCGTGGAGGATCATGCTCCAGATAGATCTTAGGTAGTTCTCTTTGTCCCTTGCTCAGGACTTCGAACTGATCCTTAAGGTAATTCTGATGAGATTGAAAAAGGATGCAGTCATATTTTTGTTTTTGGATTTCTTCAACTGGAACTTCATATACGTTAGAGGGCCAGTTATAGCTGGGAGTAATACCGAAGTAGCCTACAGAGGGCGTTTCCTTTTTCGGAAGATAAATGTCATGTGGAATCTGGGAAAGATAGTAGAGATAACTTCCATGCACGTGCCAGGTAAAAATTTTAAGTCTCTTCATATAACCTCCTCTAAGTCTTCCATGAGGAATGCTTTTAACTCATCAATCACTTCCTCCACCTCGGGGCGGACGAGACTTCGATGTCTGTTTTTATTAATCGGTGCCCATCTTCCCGGATCCGTTTCAGAGAATATGACCAGACTGGGCTTCCTTAACGCTGAGGCCAGGTGTGAAACGCCTGTGTCATTACAAATGAGACCGCGGGAATGGTGAATAAAGGCGGCAAGGGCCCCTATGGTGAGGTCTAGAGCTGCAATGTTTAGAGAGTCGTGCTTCATCATCCTTTGAATCCGGGAAACAAGGAGTGACTCTGGAGCCGAGCCCGTGAAGGCGACCTGGAAACCTTTAGTGACTAAATAATCAGATATGGCCGCAAACTTTTCAGGGGCCCATCTTTTTGTTTCCGTTGAGGCCCCCGGATGAATACAAAAATATGGTCTTTCAATAAAAATGCTCTGCCTTTGTAGTTCCCCGATTAAGATTCTGTTGTCCTGGGGCCATAGGGGGAATTCAATGTCTTCATCCCACTTTTCTTCTGAAAAAATTGTCATAACCTTTAAACATCGATGAACTTCAGAGAGATTTTCAGGATAAGGAATGAAGTAATCACTATCAGGGCAGAAGTTATCTGCGCGACGATAAAAGCCTACTGTTTTTTTCGCATTAAAGAGTTTCACCAAAGGATTACTGAGTTCACCACTCCCATGAAGTTGAATGGCCAGGTCGTACTTTTGATCTTGTATGGTCTTGATAAACTGCAAACTTTGTTCAGCATCACAGGAACTTTCTGGAAGCCCCGGAAAGCCGGGAAAAGAGACGAACTCATCAATATAATGTGGATAACGGCAGAATAAGTTTTTCATGGCCGGATGAGACACCAGAGTAATTTTTGCTTTTGGAAAAGTCTGCCGAAGTGCCCTTAATGCTGGTAAAGAGCACAGCATGTCTCCCATTTTCAAAGCGCGAAAAATAAGAACTGTTTGAACTTCTTGTGACATTCATCATCTCCAAAGTTACCTGTCGCAGGATTTGCAATCAGAAGGCCAAGGAAGGCGGAGGAAAAACGTGATGAATGACACAGAAATAATTACTCTCCTAACCTCTTTTCAAGAGGAAGAAGAATAATACTTTAAAAGTAAGCACAATTTTTTGGACACGGTCCGAAGTGATTTTAAGGAAAAGGTCGGGGCATCTTGCCCGATAAATTTTAAATTAAGAAGTCCTCAGAAGGACTTCTTAATTTAAAAACGCTCTAGGTTCCTGCGATGGATAAATCGTGAATGATCAATGGGACGGTGAAAAAAGATTCATCAGTAGATGCCTTGAGCTCAGTGCCTGTAACTTCTGCCCTGGAAAGAAGCTCTATGATATTCCCGGAAAGAGTTATGTTTCCGAATGTCATGACCTTCTGGTCATTTTCCCAAACGTACCCCTTCACTGCAACAGAGAAATTTCCATTCACACGGTTTGCTCCTGAGTAAAGGCCATCCATCTGAATGACTTCAAGGTATTTCTGAGGAAGTGGCCCCTGGCCTTTTCCCTTTATGACCATGTGGGTTCCGCTGACACCTAGGGAACTGGCCGGTCCTCTTGAAGCGTGACCAGTAGTAGAAGTTTTGAAATGTCCGGCGGTCACTGAGTTATGATAAAAAGATTTTAAAACGCCATTTTCAATGAGATTTAAAGGTCTGCGCTCAACACCTTCGCTGTCAAACTTAGATAGACGAAATGCTCTCTCATATAGAGGCTCATCCGTTATGGACAGGTCAGCTGAGATAACTTTTTCTCCAATCTTCTCCGCCCAGGGATTCATCTTATCAATGGCCGACTTGGCCGAATAGAAATTGGAAAAACAGCCCATGAGTTCCTGCAGGCAGTCCTCTGAAAAGCGAACACTGTACCTTCCAGTTGGCAGAGATTTTTCCTCCAGCAGGTTTCTGGCATGAAAAAGAGAAGTTTCTACAACTTTATCCCAATCAAGTTCATCAAAAGTATGGGCCCTGTGATAGTCATAGAAATTTGCCTTTTTGCCATTGTCGTCCATGAGGGCGGAAGAAGTGATGGTGTAGCTTTTATCCTTACATGATGCTGATCTTCCTCTCGAGCTCAGGTAGTGAGAAGTAAATTCGCTCTCCGAAAATGAATTATAGGGAACGGCAACAACTCTCGCATCTCTGCTTTTTGGTCCGGACTCCAGCGACAGGGCCTTTTGTGTTTTGACTTTGATGTCCACTTCTTCTTCGGGATAAGTGGCTTCATCATTTACGTGGCCTGAGATCTGAAGAATCCTTTCAAAAGAATTTTTCTCACTCATTTCTGCGTTCGCCAGGGCCTGTTTAACCAAAAGATCAAGGGAGTCTTCATCGAGGGATTCCGTATAAGAAATCCCCACCTTTCCATCCTTGATCGCACGGATTCCCAGGATCTGTGAACTGGAAACCTTATACTCTGAAATGGCGCCCTTCTGAGAGCTCATCTTAAGTGACCTTGAAGAAGAATAGATAAGATCGGCCTCTGCTTTAAAGTCCGTGACCTTGTTTATCACCTTTTCCATCAGATCTTTCATGCTTCACCTCCTACCAGGATCTCATCCACTTTGATGAGTGGTTGCCCGACTGTCGTGGGGATGCTTCCACTGACCGAGCCGCACATCCCGGCCATGAGTTCGAGGTTTTTCCCTACCATGGAAATTCTTCTCATGATCTCTGGTCCTGTTCCAATAAGAGTTGCCCCTTTCACTGGTTTTGTTATTTTTCCGTTTTCAATCAGGTAAGCTTCCTGAACAGCAAAGTTGAACTGTCCAGTTGAAGGATCCACTGATCCTCCTCCCATCTTCTTGGCGTAGAGACCATCTGGTACACTTGCAAAGATTTCATCATTTTCAAAGTTCCCGCTTTCGATAAAGGTGTTCCTCATCCTCGAGGCCGGCGCAAATTTATAGGATTGCCTTCGCGCTGAACCGGTTCTTTTATGACCAGTCTTGATCTCACCAAGTCTGTCAGCAATGAATCGTTTTAAAACCCCATTTTCAATGAGTTTGGTTTTCTGAGTCGGCATCCCTTCATCATCAATTGAAAGGGATCCCCAGGCACCATCGATCGTTCCATCATCAACGGCTGAAAGGGCGGGATGAGCAATCTCTTCTCCCATCTTGTCCCAAAAGACACTCGCCTTTTTTTCGACAGAAGTTGTTTCCAGAAGATGTCCACAAGCTTCATGAAAAATCACACCACCGAAACCATTATCAATTACCACCGGCATTTTTCCTGCGGGACATGGAGCGGCCGTGAGCATCGTTCTCGCCTGCTTCAGAAGTCCTTCACAAATTTCCTCGTTGTTAAGCTGTTCCATGAATTCCCAACCCCCAATGGCCCCTGGACCATGGAAGGCTTCTGACTGGAGATTTCCATCTTTCATCACCAGATGATGAAAGAGGCGGATGTAGGGCCTTTCTTCCGTAGCAAAGAGACCATCAGAATTATAAACCTCAATCAGCTGCTTCTTCTTGGTGAAGCTCAGCATGACCTGAGCTACCTTATCATCGGCCCGCAAAGTCTGATCAATTTTATTCAAGTAAGAAAGCTTATACTTTGTATCGATCTCCTTATCCAGAATGACGGGGATCTTGGGATACGTGAGTTTTTCAAAATTTATGGAAGACAGGCCTTTCTCTTTCCCGATTCGGGCACCCAGAAGGCCAGTGATTCGTAACAGCTCTTCACGGTCGACAGAATTCGTGTACCCATAAAGGGCCTGTTCACCATGTATCAGTCGGATTCCGATTCCAAACTGGGTTCCAGATTGTGAATCTTCGGCCCGGGAATTTTTAAAAACAATTCCTTCTGAATGCGTCTTCTCAATAAAAACGTCTACGAAGTCAGCTCCCATTGAGAGCCCTTGAGCAATAACATCGTTTGCCACATTGGATTTTAGTAAGTGCATATTTTCCCCTTAAGGAAAAAATTATAATCAATGTAGATGCATCTGACTTCCTCTTTAAAACCAAGTGCTTTTGTCGGAAGACATGTTGCTTAAGCTCTAAACTGCCGATACCATTAATTCCATGATTATATATGCACAGGGATTAGTGAAAACTTTCGGTGACTTCACGGCCGTCGATGAAATCAATCTTACCGTCAAAGAAGGTGAATGTTTCGGCCTTTTGGGACCAAATGGGGCCGGGAAATCAACTTTCATCTCCATGACCTACGGAACGATTCAAAGAACATCCGGTGAGCTGAAAGTTTTTGGGTATGATCCGAAAAATCAAAGCCGGGAAATTAAGAAGAGACTGGGAGTTGTCACTCAGGATAACGCTCTCGATGAGAGCCTCACGGTCATCGAGAACATGATGGTCTACGCTGCTTTCATTGGAATACCATCCTTTGAAAGAAAGAAACGGGTCATGGACCTTCTTTCCTACATGAATCTTGAGCACAAAAAAGATACAAAAATCATCGCTCTCTCAGGGGGCATGAAAAGAAGACTGGTTTTCGTGAGGGCACTTTTGGGAAGACCAGAGCTTCTGATTCTGGATGAACCGACAACGGGCCTTGATCCTGCCGTAAGGCACCTTCTTTGGGGTAAGGTGAAAGAGCTTCACAATGAAGGAACCACCATCGTGCTGACTACTCACTACATGCATGAAGCAGAGGTTCTCTGTGACCGATTAGTTATCATGAATCAGGGAAAAATTTCTGCGGAAGGCTCTCCCCAGGCCATGATTCAGCAATATACTCCTGGGTTTGTGGGTATCTTTAAGTCAGAAGACGGGGATAAAATTTCACAGATCATTTCTCAAAAAGAATGCCTGCATCTTCACGAAGACACCTCCGGCATTTATCTCAGAACTCAAACCCTGACTGATTTAACTTCCTTTCACTCGGAACACGGTCTTGAACCCTTGCAAATCAGGCCCAGTAATCTTGAAGACGTTTTTCTCCAGTTAACAGGAAAGGAACTCAACGCCAATGCTTGATTCACTAAAACTTAGTTTCCATATCACCCGCAGGAACTGGATGGTTTATCGAAAAGACCTCCTGGCCAATATTTCACCGACTGTGGCCGATCCTGCTTTCATCATGCTCTCCCTGGGACTTGGACTTGGTTCCTATCTTACCAATGTGGAAGGCATGAGCTACATGCGGTACCTCGCCCCAGGACTAACTGTTGCGACATCCCTCTTTACTTCATTTTTTGAAAGTAGTTATGGTTTTTTCGTACGAATGACTTACGAGAATGTCTTTAAGGCGATGCTCACAACTCCTATCGGTGTAAAAGAAGTGGTTCTGGGAGAAATGCTCTGGGTGGGACTCAAAGGTGCGGTCATGTCCGTGTGTGTAGCGATCGTCCTCGCTCTCTTCGGTCTCATGAACAATCCCTTCCTCATTCCCTTGGTGGCACTGGTAGGATTTTTTGTGGCCCTTCCTTGTGGGGCCATGGGTCTACTTGCGACGGCGATGGTCAATAACATCAATCAATTCCAGACAGTCTATTCTTTTATCATTGCTCCCCTTTACTTTCTTTCGGGAATCTTCTTTCCCATTTCCCAAATGGCAAAACCAGTTCGAATCGTGGCAGAGTTTTTTCCATTGATTCATGGAGTGAGAGTGGCCCAGTCCCTTTTCTGGAATGAAGGCATTCTGGAAGCGCTTTCCTACAGTGGAAGTATTCTGGTTCTTCAAAGTGCAGTTTTCTGCGGCCTTGCTTACTGGAAAATTAAGAAAAAGCTGGTGACCTAGTTCACTCTTTCACTATAGAGAGCTTTTTCTTTCTCAGGGCCTCAACGATCCTGTGGACAACACTCATCTGAGGACCTTTCTTGGTGTGATAGTTTTTTCCGCCATAACCCCACCAGTCCCAACAACCTTTAGGATTATTTACAAGAAAGTTCTTTTTTGCCTGGGGATACAAAATAATAATGCCATTTCCTTCGGCCCATTCATTGTAACCGGTTTGAGTTATGAAGGTGGTGCCCAAATCGTCCTGAGTCTGGCGGCAACCATGAAAGGCAATATGAATCGGGCAATTATTCTCACGGCAGGTTGCAGGAATATAAACGTATCCTTTTTCGTGCATCGAAAGCTTATCAAGGTCCAGTCCATTTCCATACTCCAGTTGCTTAAAAGAATACAGATGCCTCTTATCCATTTCCTTTCGTGAAGTAAGTGGGCCTATCAGATGATTCAGGATTTCACCGGCCACATCCCTGCCACAGCGGGAAATGAATGGTGGCTCGCTTGGAGTGGAACAACTATTTCCAAAGTTCTCCGTTGGGAAAGCATGGCCCACGGGAAGATCGTTGACATAAACAAGAGCAGAAGATGCGACCCCCCACTCTTGATAAGTCTTTACCACGACATCTGAAACTTTTTGAACCACTGTTCTGTCTTCCGTTCCGGAGAGAATATAAACGCGATCATCAGCGAGGTTCTCCGGATTATCCACTTGTCGGGCCTCGAACATCTTCTGAGCTTCACCAAGAGATGCTTCAGTATCCGGGATGCCCATTCTGATATCCATGCAACGGTTGAGAGCGGCAGCAATGCCACCTTGAGCGCAGAAGTAAGGCCCACCGGCAATTAGCCCTGCCCCAGAAACTTTTGAGGAAAAGGCCACATGAAACTGTTGCGCCATATAGGCCCCGGAAGAAATTCCTGAGACCGTGAGTGAGGATCCCTGAGAGGCAAAAGTAAAAAGTATTGAAGAAAGAATAAAGATTAGTTTTTTCATCCGCTAAGAATAACAATCAGAAAGCCTCTTCACCCCTTACAAAGAATGACATTTTCAGGCCACCATCGATTTGCGTCTCATACCTATGCAACACTCGGGTGGAATGACATTTGCTACTTGAATCTGAGAGTCATTATCTCAGGAGGCAGTATGAGGAGCAAAAGAGAAGATCAGGATCGCGGCAGAAACGCAGAGTCGCCCCGCCACATACCCTATCAGGGCTGGAAAGATGTGATGAAGAGAGTGAAAAGTGAGGTGAAGTCGGATCGCTTGAGTCTTGTTTCCGCTGCCATGGCCTACTATGCTCTTTTTGCTTTTGTGCCCAGTCTCACGGCAATAGTCCTCATGTATGCCTGGATTAGTGATCCATCTGAAATCCAGCAGCACATGTCGGCCGTCTCTGAATTCTTACCGAAAGAAGCCCAAACTATCATCTCTGATCAGTTGGGACAGCTATCGGGCCAGGCCTCTGGTGCATTAAGACTGGGTGTCATTGGTGCTCTCTTGATTGCTCTGTGGTCAGCATCAAAAGGTAGTAAAGCGATCATCGAAGCGATGAACATTATTTATGATGAAAAAGAAGAGAGAGGATTTTTTAAACTAAACTTTTTTGCACTCGGCATGACTCTCCTTGCGGCCCTTCTTGGAATACTCGCCATCGGTGTACTGGTGGTGGTCCCGGCCGTCATGAGTTTTCTGGATTTCGTTCCTTTTATGGGTTTTATCATCCAGACCGTAAGTTGGATTCTCCTTCTTGCAATCTTTTCTTTTTTCCTCTCCTTTGCTTACCGCTTCGGTCCCAATCGCTCCAACGCCAAGTGGAAATGGGTGAGTTCCGGGGCCGTCATTTCCAGCGTTCTTTGGGCGATTGTGAGTGCGCTTTTCTCCTGGTACGCTCAGGAGTTTGGAAATTTCAATAAAACCTATGGCTCTCTGGGGGCGATTATTGTTCTTATGATGTGGTTTTATCTTTCCAGTTTCGTCATCCTTTTAGGGGGAGAAATCAATGCAGAACTAGAGCATCAAACCAAAAAAGATTCAACGGAAGAGCCGGATCAACCTATGGGAGAAAGAAATGCTTACGTGGCGGATACTTTAGGTGAGTCCCCGATTCACCATTAATGTTTCTTAAGCCAGAACTTCAGACGTTCAAGCCCGTCGTCAAAGTCTTTGGCATTGAGACCTGTTTTTAAAAGAAGATAAGAAGCATCTCTCTCTTCTTCACTGATCATGACGTCATAAATTTTCCGGATTTTCTCCGGCAACTCCTGAAGAGGTAAAGAAACTCCTTCAAGACGCTTTAGTTCATTTCCCACGTGAAGGATTAAGAACTCAATGGGATCAACCGGCTTTGACGTTTTTATAACCACAGGTACCGGCCGGGCAGCTGAAATAAGAGGATCGATGTTTTTAAAACCTTCGAGATAAGAAAGATACTCCTCCTTAAAAGAAAGCTCGTTTATCCCTCCCTTATCGATTAACACCTCATCAAACTTCTTCAGAAGTTCCTGAAGATAAGTCACCTGAAAAGGATTGGTTTCAAGATAGGGAAGATTTTCAATGGTGATCATGGACTTGCACTCACCAAAAAACTCTCTCTGAGCTTCCTCTTCTTCCTGAGAAGCGTAAAAATCATCAAGGGAAAGCTCGGAGGACAGAGACTGAACGTAAACTGCCCCTAAGGAATCGAGCTTCTTTTCAAAAACTTCCAGCTCTTCATCAGTGAAGTTATCTTCAAGGAGCTGATCAAACTCATCCTGAAAAGATTCAAAGACCTTCTCCAGGATTGAGGTTTCGGATTTTAGGAAAAAGAGATGAGAATCTGTCATATATAAAGAAGGGACCCAATAAGGGTCCCTTCTCTTAAAATAAATGATTCAGTCTGATTAGTGAAGGTGCTTACCAAGAAGTCCTGTAAGTTCAAACATAGTGACTTCATCTTTTCCGAAAACTTCTCTTAACTTAGCGTCAGCGAGAATGTTTCTTTTATTAGCTGGATTCTGAAGATTGTTAGCCTTGATGTAATCCCAGATCATTTTTACAGCTTCTGTTCTGGCCACTGGTGTCTCACCAATAACTGCAGCAAGTTCCGCTGAAGGTGTAAGAGCTTTCATAAAAGCAGCGTTAGGTTTACGAGCTGATTTCTTTGCAGTTTCTGTATTTTCCATAAATACCTCCGTGTGTGTAGGATTAGTTTGATAAATTAATTACCGTAATGCAACCCAAAATAAATGTTTAATGCAGAAGTGTTCATTTATTGACACCTGAACCTAAAATTCTGCATTTCAAAGCTTTCTTTTTCTAATAATATGTTGGGTATGAAAACTGACACATTAAAGATCCTGCTGGTCGAGAACATTCACCCTATCGCTAAAGACTATCTTGAAAGCAATGGATATCAGGTGGATCTGTTAACCCATGCGCCGTCCGAAGATGAACTCATTACCCTTCTCCCGAACTATTGTGCCATCGGAATCAGGTCTAAAACTGAAATAACGGCCAAGGTTCTTAAACATTCTGAAAATATTCTTTCCATTGGGGCCTTTTGTATAGGAACCAATCAAATCAATCTCCTGCAGGCAAAAAAAGAAGGCATCGCTGTCTTCAATGCTCCTCACTCCAATACCAGAAGTGTGGCAGAACTTGTGATTGCGGAAATGATCGCCCTCTCCAGACAGCTTGGTGACAGAAACACCAAGGCCCATAAAGGTGAATGGATGAAATCCGCCGAAGGTTCCCGTGAAGTCAGGGGAAAAATTCTGGGTATTGTGGGATATGGTCACATTGGAAGCCAGGTAAGTATTCTTGCGGAAAGCATGGGTCTTAAAGTTGTGTTCTATGACACGGTTAAAAAGCTTCCTCTTGGTAATGCTCAGTCTATGGCAACCCTTGAGGAGCTTCTTGAAGTTTCGGACTTCGTGACTCTTCATGTTCCGGAGGTTCCGGAAACCATGAACATGATAGGAGAAAAAGAACTGGCCCGGATGAAGAAAGGCTCTTACCTCATAAATGCCTCCCGAGGAACAGTTGTGGTTATTGAGTCACTAGTGGCCGCATTAAAGTCAAAACATATCGCAGGCTGCGCAGTCGATGTCTTTCCTGTAGAACCTTCTTCCAACAAGGAAAAGTTCTCTTCACCTTTGCAGGGAATATCTAATGTCATTCTGACTCCGCACATCGGTGGCAGCACGGAAGAAGCACAAAAAGCAATCGGCATGGAAGTGGCAGAGAGTTTTTTAAGATTTCTGAAAATTGGTTCTTCCTCCGGAGCGGTGAATTTTCCCAATGTGGACCTGCCGGTTAAAAAAGGGACCCACAGGATTCTTAACGTTCACCGAAATGAACCAGGTGTTCTGGGGGAAATCAACACTCTCATTTCAAATGCAGGCGCCAACATTGAAGGACAGTATCTCTCAACAGATGAAGAAATTGGTTACCTCGTGATGGATGTTCATTCAGGACACGCGGCTGAGCTGGCCGACAACATAAAAAAATTGAAGCGTTCAATTAAAACAAGAGTTGTTTCCTAATGGAATTCACGGCCGTTTGTAAGACATGTAGAAAACCCAAGGCCCCTTACATTTGTGGTCTATGTGAAGAGCACGTATGTAAAGCCTGTGCCCAGTTCCAGACGGATGCCTTTTCCTTCCTGCAAAAAGTTCCAGCGGAGCTTTCTCATTCTGTTTATTGCTCACAATGCTTTGATGAAAAAATCGCTGCTCCACTAAGTGACTATGAAGAAATGATGGAAAAGGCAAAAGACGTCATGGTCTTTTTTAAGAATGAGAGTAAGAAAACAGGACACATTAAACGTAAAGAGGAACCGCTTAAAGTTGAAGACTGTGAAGACGAAGATGAAACTGTTTTAAGACTTGCATTCTTTGCTGCTCAAAAAGGTTTTAACTGTCTTCTTGACGTTCAACTGACTAACAGAAAAATCATTGTGGGATCACATAAGAAAACAGTTTTTTCCGGCACGGCCATTCCTGTGACCATCGATCCTAAAGATGTCAGAGAGTATTAAGGTGCCAATAGCGGCACATTAAACTCACCCAAAAAAAATCACAATTTAAAGTTTCTTGAGTCGGAAAACATGAGGTGTCACCGCTAACCTCAAGACCTATGAAGAATGCATATAAAATTTTATGGGCCGAAGATGAAGATATTTTAAGAGAAGTCGTGTGTGAGCTGATCAAGGGAGAGGGATTTGACTGCAAGGCAGTGCCAAATGGTCTGGAAGCGAAGGGCCTCCTTGAAAAAGATCACTTCGACTTGCTCATATCAGACTTTAAGATGCCCGAGCTCGACGGGGCCCACCTTCTTTTCTGGTGCCGGGAAAATAATCTCCACATTCCAGTGATCTTTGTATCCGCAACAGTCGAACGTTCAGCGATTGAAGATCTGGTTTTGAAAGACTGCTGTACGTCCTTAATTCACAAACCGTTTGCGGTGGAAGATCTTCTGGAAGAAATTAAAAAGGCCCAAGGAAGGAATCACGAATTTGAGTGTAATGGAACGACCATCCCCCTTACTCAAGGTGATTTTCAGGAAAGTTTTCCTGGCCAGCAGTACCTGAAGATGAGTTAAGCGGCGAGCCTCGGTTCGACGTCCTTAAACTCTTTCTGAGATTTTTTAAGGACATTAACAACTTTTACCATAACGAGACTCTGCTTAAGGGTCTTGAACTTAAACTGGAGCCCGAACCCCAGTTGCCCCTTGATCTTGTGCTTACTGACCACGACAACAGGAAGCGAGATGGTTTGTCCAAGGAAATTAAACTCCATCTGAAGCTGATCGCCTATTTTCATGTATTTTGATTCCTGAACAAAGGCACCACTTTGTGAAAGATTAATGATGCTCGAAGGAAACGTGAGGTTACTACTCTGAAGTTTACAAGCAAAGTTCACATCGTATCGGGTCTTCGGTTCCCACCATCTGACTCTTCGATCAAAGAATGGTTCTCTGACTTTAGGAGAGAGGAAGTAAACAAAAACGGCAACCGAAAGCATGGCCACAACATAGTTGTACATGAATGGTGAGTCGCTGTTGTAGGGCCAGGTGTATTTCTCGTAGGTGAAAATATTGTAGTTAATGTAGGTAAGGACTGCGAGGAAGGTGAAGTATGTCCACTTCCTGAGTCTAAGTATGAGGAGACCTGCGATTGGGAAAATAAGCCAGAAGTCCACCACTTCGATGAAGGAGTTCCTCGCCTGTAAATTGGCAAAGATCACAACAAAATCAAAATGAGTCGTGGCCTTGAAATAAAGAACCTTGATCAAAGGTTCAATAAAGCACAAAACTGACAATACAGTAAAAATAAATGGCTTATTTCTCATAAGCACTATCCTAGCACTTTAAGAAAACTTATCAACACTCCTGTGATGAGTGAAATATGTGATTTTATTTCCTGCCTCTCTTTATTTGCAGAGGCAAAAAGGACTGTGCCAGACTTCTTTGGCACTATAGCTGCTTTTCCATGGAAAGGGTGTATCGACAGAGAAGATTGGTATCCTCTTCAGTAATTTCATAGGTACCGGTAAAACGTCGATCATTATCCTCGAGATAGAAATCTCCAATTAAATGCACTCTCTTACATGTCGTACTGCTTGAGTTGACTCCTGCCAAAGGTCCGCAGATCCTTCCGATCATATCAACTGATCTTTCCAGAGGATTATAGGGGATCCGCCCTACGGAATGGGCGGGAGTCTGCACCAGTTCATTGACCGGTCCCAGATGCAGGAGCACACTTCCCTCTTCTGTGAGTTCAAGCCTGACAGCATCAACAATCAACAGATCGCAACGATTTCTTCGATCAACTTCCTCTGCTATTAACCCTGCATAGACACCACAATAACCGGCCAGCATTCCAAATCCTCCCACACATTCAGGGTCTTCCTGCCTCTGAGCAACCACTGGTTTATTAAGTATATTTAAACTCGATTCAGCTTCTGTCGTTGTGAGGGGATTCCCTCTTAAATCTCTTGTCACTATCCCAATGGGGACAGTTGTGGCATCATCCTCTTTTTCAACAGAACCAACAATGGTGATGGATTTAACTCCTTTTTTCAGCTCAGGAAATGTGACAATAAAAGTACGGCCAGTTGCCTTCCTCTCTCCAGCCACTTCTGCAAATCTTGCAAAATAATTGTCACTGTAGGTTCCCTTTATTTCTCCGTCTTTTTCATTCCAGCGCATCGTGTATTTAACAGGTTCTGTTTTGGAAGACTCAAGCTTATAAGATCCTTTCAGCTGATACTGATAGGCCTCTTTCTGGGCAAAAGCAGATGGCATGAATAAGAATAACATAAGGAGACTGAGTAACTTCATCATGATGTTCCTCCAGGAAATAACGACACCGGAATTGGAGAAGCACAAGAGGTGCCATAATTTTATGGAAAAGCAGTCAGACTAACTTCAGAGCATTCTGGCCTGACATATTGGCCTGGGCGGTTACAGCAGTACTGGTGGAGGTGATGATGGAATTACGGGCGGCATTGGCCGCTTCCACGGCAAAGTCGGTATCTCGAATTCGATTATTGGCCGAACTCATATTCTCCGTATAGATGTTGAGATTATTGGAGCTGGTGGTAAGGCGATTTTGAATGGAACCAAGGACTGACCTATGGGTTGAAACTTTATCCAGGGCGCGATCAATTTTTCCCAGAGAATCCCGTGCCGAATCCTTGGAACGGATACTGGCCACTGAAACTCCCAGAGACTGAATGCCGGAGTTTATCTCGGCTGAATTGTAGCTGATGATATCATCGGCTGAATGATTCCCAACTCCCACCTGGAAATCCAGCCGTGGTCCTGTTCCATCCAGCAAATTTTTACCGTTAAAAGTCGTTGATCTGGCTATTCTTTCAAGTTCAGTTTTCAGTTGTTCGTACTCAAGACTTGATTTTGAACGTTCTGCGTCTGTGAGAGTATCTGAAGCAGACTGGATGGCGAGCTCACGCATTCTGGTAAGAATGCTGGAAGTTTCATTGAGTCCTCCTTCAGCAGTCTGCACCAGGGAGATACCGTCATTAGCATTTCGATTGGCCTGTTTGGAAGATCGGATTTCTGCTTTGAGTTTTTCAGAGATAGCGAGCCCGGCTGCATCATCAGCGGCCTTATTGATCCTTTCTCCGGAACTCAACTTGGCAAAGCTCTCCTCGGTCTCCCTATTGACCTTCTTCATAGGCCTTTGGGCCTCGAGAGCGCTCATGTTTGTATTAATCCTGAAACCCATGGGTTGGATTCTCCTTCAGGACCTTCTCGGAAAAATTTTCCACGAACTCAACAGACACAAAGAGTCAATTACTCTTCCTTCTGACTGCGTTCTGAATGAATCTTAAGAGGGTCCTTAAGTGGACAAAAAAAGATTCCCAACTATGATGAGGTGTTTTTTGTACTCAACTTCAAGCGAGGAACAAAATGATTTCATTTTTCCAGTCTTCACTTCCTTTTCTGTCTCTTGCTCTTTTGGTCTCCTGTGTAGACTCCTCTTCAACTTCCAGGAAGAACGTCCCTTTGGGAATCAATCAAAACGAGGCCATTGAGATCGATGGATCGAATGTCCAGGGGAATTATGCCGCTGACATCTGGCCCATGAACTACAATCTCCATTTTAAGAAAATCGGAGCGGTCGGTATCAACCGCGACGGAGATAACTTTACAGTCACGGTAAAATTTAAAAACGGACCTAAGGGAACGAAGGTGAAGCAGGCCCTCTTTACCGGCAGAAGATGTCCAAACCTAACTGATGACCTGAACAAGGACGCCTACATTGATATTTTAGAGGCCCGGGTTGCAATGGGAAAGATAACCATTCCTTTTGATGGTAGCCTTGATTCACAAACCGAGGGCCAGTGGCAATATCCGGTCGTTGGTCTCGATGGCAAACTTACTTACTCACAGTCCACAAGTTTTTCAAAGATGTTTGAGGATCTAAAAGCAGTAGACCAGGATCCGACGGATGAAATCATTAAGCTGAAAGAAACTGAGGGAATAACATTACCTGGAAGAATCGTTATTTTCCAGGGAGTACCGGCCATCCTCGATGTTCCGGAAACTGTGGCAACCACAGATGGTGAAAGTGCCCATGATTCTTTGCCAGTGGGTTGTGCTGTTTTATGGAAAGTCGATCAAATGCCGGTTGAACTTGTAGAAGAATAAAAAAAGGCCCACCGAAGTGGGCCTCTTTATTTAAGTAGAAATTACTTAAGGTGCTTACCAATAAGAGAAGCAAGTTCGAACATAGAAACTTCTTTCTTTCCGAAAACTTTTGAAAGTTTGTCATCAGCAAGGATATTTCTCTTGTTCTTAGGGTTCTGAAGATTGTGCTTCTTGATGTATGCCCAAAGCTTCTTAACAACTTCAGTACGAGCAGCAGCAGCAGCACCGATAACAGCAGCAAGATCAGCAGATGGTGTAAGAGCTTTCATGAAAGCAGCGTTTGGCTTACGAGCTGACTTCTTCTTAGGAGCAGCAGCTTTCTTAGCTGTAGCTTTTTTAGCTGTAGCTTTCTTTGGAGCCGCTTTCTTAGCTGTAGCTTTCTTTGGAGCCGCTTTCTTAGCTGTAGCTTTTTTAGCTGTAGCTTTCTTAGGAGCAGCTTTTTTAGCAGTTGTCTTCTTTGCAGTAGCTTTCTTTGTAGCTTTCTTGGCCATGGATCCTCCAGAGGATGTTATTCGGAAGTTAATCTTTCCTACTTCTGTTATACTAATACTTTTTACCATTCCGCCTAGAAATACAAACAAAATTTTTTAGGGGTACCCCTTGTAAGAGAATGTTACCTACTCCCATGAAGGATGGACCTCGAAGAAAGTGAGGTCTCCGCTTAGAGTTTTGGTGATATTTCTCAGGAGAAGTTCAAGATCAAATCCCAGGAAAACCGGCCCTTCCTCACCCATAACCTTTTGAAATAGCTCTGCTGCCCTCGAGAAATGCCCTCTCGCCTCCTCCCTCTGATCAATAGCGAGCTTCACCCCTGCGGCCCCCAGCTTGATCATCCCCTTGAGGAAATCCGCAACACTACCCTCTCTTCCATGGGCATTCCAGAGGGCCTCAAAATAAACGTGGCTTTCCCAGAAATACCCGTGATTGAACAGATCCAGGGAGTATCGTAAAAACTCACTCTCCCCCGGTTTTAGCTTGTCCAGGGCCTGGGCCAGGGGATCCGCCTCACCTTCCATATGTCCTCCGGACTTTTTTGGATGAGGATTTTTACCGGGGATAAAGACGTAACTGGGAAAGGACTTGGAGGGATGGTAGCGCTTTTTCATTCTTTCATCTTAATACCGGTTCATTCCTGATGAGAATGTCTTTTATGAAAGGACTCCCTGATTCTGGTCATAAACCTCTTAAAAGCGTCTCCCGCCCTGGTTTTGGTGAATACCGTGGTCAGTATCCCTGACAGGGCCAGGAACGCCCAGAACAGGATAATCATCATCAGCAATGGGTAGGTTAGATCGGTGCCAGTAAAATCACTTAAGGACACTCCTGTTTTGTCGAAGATAAGTCCTCCTTGCATTCTTCCACTTTGGGGTCGATATGTTCTACCGGTTGATCACAGGCCATTAAGACAAAAAGAAGAATTAACAATTTCATTAACAAACTCCTCACCCGGTTACTCTTATAAGTTGCACCTTCTCCGGATAGAATGCGATCAGGTTTTTAATTTCTGTCATGTCATCATAGGGTCGTGAGTATGACCAGGCCGCGTTTTCAAAACGGCTTGCCCCATGTTTGACAGAGTAAAGCTCTCCCTGTCCCTTAAAGGGACATTCATAGTCTCTAAATTTGATTAATTCAATTCCCCGAATGTCTTCTCTTGGGATGTAGTAGCGATCAGGATAACCTGATTCGGATAACTTTATGGCACGTCGGGTTTCAGCGATTTTCTCGCCTTCCATGAAGATCTCAACCCTTTCTCTCATTCTTTCCGTAGTTATTCTATGTTCCGGATCTTCCGTATAGCCTGGCGACATCATATCTCACCTCCGCAAATACGGGTTGAATTGCGAGAATGGTGCCAAAGGTTATTATTTGATTAATCTATACATGACAATAAAATGCAGGATTGCCCCAACGACAGTGAAGAAATGGAACAGCTCATGGTGCCCGAAAATCTCCGGAAAGAGATCAGGCTTCTTAAAGGCGTAGCAGATGGCCCCAACAGAAAAGGCTGCACATCCGGACCAGATCAGAACCATATTAGTAAAACCCAGGCCCGCATTGAATTCATTTAGGTAGGGCATGAAGAGGAAAATAACACAGCCATAGAGCAAGCAGGAAAACCATTTAGGAGCATTTGTCCAAAGCATGCATTTCATGACTCCCGCTAAAACAGACACATAAACGATCGACAAAAGCTTTATTCCGGTTTCAGGAGGAAGGGCCAGAAGGCATACGGGAGTGAAACAACCAGCTATGGAAATGAAGATCATGGAATGATCAAGCTTTCTCATCAGTGCCCTCTTCCTGACACTCCAGTTAGGACGATGATAAAGAGCACTGACTCCAAAAAGCATCACGAGACAGAATGAATAAGTGGCTCCCGCAATCAGAGAAGTAGATGTTGAAGCTTTGGCAACCAGCATGCTGCAAGCGCCGAGGGCCACAAAAAAGAATTCCTGATGAATGTGTCCCCGGAGGAGCGGTTTTTTCATACTCATATTAAATAAAATCAGCTTTCATTCTGGCCATAGGTATTATTTAACTTCTTATCACTTTTTATGGCCTCAACAATGGTCTCATAAAAAGATTTATTGCCGAGGACATGGGCCCCGATGGAAGAAAAGAAAGCAGCAAACATCATGGCCAGAACAGCAGAGTGGCGGTCCGTCATTTCCAGCACCAGAACAAAAGCCGTTAAGGGGCTATGAGTGACTCCGGTTAGAAAACCGATCATTCCACACATGGCCATAATCGTTCGGAGAGACGGATCAAAAAACTGAGAGACATATCCTCCGATGGCCGCCCCGGCAGATAAAGAAGGGGCAAATATCCCGCCTGCAACTCCCGTCATAGATGATAAAAGTGGGGAAGCAAAACGCATCAGGACCTCAGTAAAAGGCAGTTCACCTTTAGAGAAAAGAATGAAGTTGATGGTCTCTTTTCCTGAGAAGATCGATCTTTCTCCAAATAGGATATAACTTCCAATTAAAGCAAAAGAAACAACTGCGACTATTAGCATTTGCTGTTTGAAAGGTTTGGAAAATCTCCAGATGATGATCCGGGAAAGGAATATGGAAAACACTGATCCCAGGATCCCACAGAGGAAACTCAGAAGACATATGAGGCCGATACTGGAAAACCGCAGATGGGGGGATATCTGGGGATAGCCGAGGAAGAGATAGTTTCCAAGTATTAGTTGGGCGGTAAAACCGGAAATGACCACGGATAAAAGAAGCACGTCCTTAAAACTTCTGACATGTTCGTGGGACAGCTCTTCGATGGCATAGACAATCCCTCCAATGGGAGTATTGAAGGCAGCGGCCAGACCACTTGCCGCTCCCGCCACCAGCATTTGATCATACTTAAAAGGCAAATCCATCCGTCGGAATACCCGGGCCAGATTATGGGCCAGAGCAGCTGATATATGAAGTGATGGACCCTCTCTTCCGATGGCAGCTCCTGAAAAAATGGCCAGGCAGGAAGAGGCAATTTTTATAAAAATGATCCTCACCCCTAAAAAGAAGGGACCCAAGTGCTTATGGGATTTTTCAATACAGGCCATAACCTGGGGAATTCCACTGCCCGAAGATCCGGGGGCGAGTTTTTGTACCAGAAGGAAAGAAAGGACCAGGAGAACAGGACCAGCAAAAAGAAACCAATAAGGTTCATTGGCGATAAACCGGGAGCCGATTTTTTCAAAATAATGGAAGATTTGGGAGTAAGCGATGCAAATGATTGAGGAAAGGATTCCTACAGTTAAATAAGGGATATGGTCTACGTAATGCTTCTCTTTGAGAAACCGAACGATGGGTGAGTTTTTAATTCTCATTATACCTGTGAAAGTTAACAGCTCCAGCCTTGAGGGTCAAATCAAAAAGGGTACTTAAAAGGGATTTCTTTAGGGCCGTTGCGAAAAATTGAGAGTTCAATTACCCTATTTAAATGAAAATCCTCCTTATGTTCATTTTCTCATCTCTGGCCTTTTCTCAGGACTTTGTCTTTGACAAAGAGAAGGGACGGGCCGTTCCCTCCTATATTGGACAGATCAAGCTCATGAAAGGAAAAGTCTTCAAAAAGAATGCGGAAGGGACAACGGAAGTTGAGACAGGAGAAAGATTTAAAAAGGATGATGTCCTCATTACCAACAATAGTTCCTTTGCCCGGATTCAAATTGTGGATGACACTGTTATTTCTGTTGGACCTGAATCTGAATTTAAATTTGATGAAATGGATTTTAAGGAAAAAACAGACAGGAAGCTCTCTTTTACTCTTTCAAAAGGCCAAGTCACTGGAGAAGTAAAAAATAAAGCAAATCCTCAGGATATAAAGTTCCGGACCAAGTATACATCTATGGGTGTCCGGGGAACTTACTTTCTCATGAATCATCAGAGTAAGGGTTCACTGGATATAGCTGAGTACGCCCTTTTGAGGGGGAAGATCGAAGTCAGTGACGATAAGAATGAAACACTAAAGTTAAACGAAGGCGACAGAGTTGTCTTAATCCATGACTCTGCAAAAAACATTTCCCAGAATGACAAAATTATTCTCTCTCCTCCTGAAATAAAGCGGCTCAAGGGAGAAGGCGTTGATGAAGAAACTGAGTTTAAACCTTTCCTGCCTTATTTTACAGCAAAGGAAGTAGGGCTAAGTTCCCCTCTTTACTCCCTTCTTCATACAGTTTCAAAACCAGAGGAAGGACTAAAGGAATCAACCCAGAAGCGAGAAGAACCAAAACCTCATTACGAAGAGACATTGAAAGAACTTAACAAAAAACTCAGAGAAAACCAGAAGAGACGCTAGAGATTCCTCGTGATCGTCTCGCCTACTCCATATTGTTCTGACTGCCGGTTTTCCCGGTAAATCTCCATCGACTCCGGAAGATAATTATTCAACTTCTCTTTTCTGATCTGATCAGAGGGGTGAGTTGATAAGAACTCTGGAGGCTGGGGTCCTTTATTTTGTTGGGCCATGCGATCCCAAACCTGAACGGCTTCACTGGGAATATACCCTGCTCCAGCCATGTATTTTTGTCCTGCTTGATCGGCTTCTAATTCCTGTTCCCGGGAAAATTTTCTTTCGAAGAATGTGATGGCAAATCCAGCAGCCGCTCCTCCAAGACCTGTGAGATAGCGACAGGCCTCAGATTTACAGAGCATTTGTCCACCAACAGCAGTGGCAGCACCAATGACCAGGCCAGCAAGACTTCCTTTAATGGCCCTGGCATATCTTTCATGGCCATGTTCTTTTGTAACATGGGCCACTTCATGTCCAAGTACTGCCGCAAGACCAGCTTCTGTCTGTACCACCGGCAGAAGGCCCGTATACACGGCGATTTTTCCACCAGGCATGGCCCAGGCATTCACTTCCGGATTCTCCACCAAAATCCATTCCCATTCTTCGTCCTGACCAGAAGCTTGAGTTACTCGTTTAGCAACCCGATCAACCATCGCTTGCCATTCTTTATTGTCAGAGATTTTAGCCTCTGATTTAAATTTTTGATAAGCTTCGAGGGCCATGGCCTCCACCTGGTCTTCACCAGGGTTCAACATGGAACAACCATTGAAAGTAAAAGTTGATATTAAGAGAAAACAAAAGAGTGCAATCTTAGTCATCGTAACCTCCGCTATCTCGCTTGAGATTCTAATGAGAAAGATCAGAATTTGGTATCGCTACGCTCATCGTTCCCGGTAGGCCGGAATCATCATGACTCCTAAAATCAAAATCGCCAATATAATGATAGGTAGTGCCATCAGAGACCTCCTGTTATTTTTAGCCGTTTCATTCTAACGCAGGCGAATGAAAAATTGAATTCACTGAGCGGAAAGGAAGGATATAATGAATGAAGAAAAACAAAAAAGGCGGGAACATCATGAAACAATTATTTGCAGTCAAAAATCAAAGCATACCTGAAGATTTAACATTACTTTTGATCAGAGTAGTTGTTGGAATCGCTTTTATCCTTCATGGTTGGGGCAAAATTCAGTCACCTTTTTCCTGGATGCATGAGAGCTCCATACCCGGAATCCTTCAGGCATTGGGGGCCATTGCGGAATTTGGAGGGGGTATCGCCTTGATCTTAGGCGTCGTTTCAAATCTTGCTGCCTTTGGAATATTTTGCACCATGATTGTTGCAGCATTTTATCATGGGGTGGTCAGGGGTGACCCATTTATGGGAAAAGGCGGTCCTTCCTATGAATTGGCGGTGGCCTATCTGATGATTTCACTTCTTCTGATGGTGATGGGACCTGGAAGGTTTTCCCTGGATAGAAAAATTTTCGGGGTTAAGTCTGCTTAACTCCGAGGTTATACTTTTTCTAAAATATTGCCGATAACCCCTTCACATCCACTTAAACAGGAAGTTTGACATGGATCATCTGCTTGAAAGTCTGTCCCAGGAAGAAATGAGTGAGATTCTCTTAAAAGCATCACTTTTTGGAGGGCAAGTCACACATCCCACTCCAACCAGAAATCTTTCCATCGAGATCCTGACCTTTGACCTGCATCGGTCCGGTAAATTGATTATCAAGCTGAAGGAAAAAATAAACATCCATGACAAATGGCCTGTCACAGTAAAACTTAATTACAGAAATATTTCTTTTCAGATCGAGCCGGATTTTTACTGGATTGAAGATGATATCTTGATTGGAGAACTCCCAAAAAAGGCCAGGGCCATCCCGGCACGGGACAATAAAAGATTTGTTCTTCCTCTTAATTCAAAAATTGTGACTACCCTTCATAGAAGTGAGAAGCGTGGTGAAACCTGTGACCTGAACGGAACCCTTCTTGATATCTCTGAGAAAGGTCTTGGTATTGTTGTTTCTACGCCTGATGAGGAGCTCCTCAAAGCAAACGATCACGTCTGGATAACTTCCATAAATTCCGAAAAACTTCCGGGACCGGTCTTCGCCAGAATTGTTTATGTTTATAGCAGGAGATTCAGGGACACAGTTGATCTCCGGGCCGGCCTTTCTCTTGAAAGCTCCCTTCCTCTCGATGTCACAAGAAAACTCAAAGACATGAGTTCCCTTACTCTCAAAGGCTAGACAACTGTTAGAAGAAGAATAGTTCTTCATCAGAAGACAAAGTCCTTAAGAGAGATTTGGTCTCGTGGATTTCGGCTTCTAGTTTTTCTATTTCTTCGTCATTCTCTGAAGCATCTTCGCAATACCATTGGTTTTCTGATTCCATCATTTTTTCCTTGGAAGAAGTCAAATCAGGAAAAGCTGTCTTACCACAGGTGAACATTTAATCGAGGGAATCCAATGAGGAAGCGCTGAATTTTTGATTCAGTTAAGCCTGGCGATACATCGTATCAGGCCAGGCGCGTTCCTAAATTGTTATCTGGCCGACCCATTTGCCTCTGCTGCGGTACTTTTCTTTCAAAAGTAAGTTCATTTTTCACATCGACCACACCTCTGACTTCATCAGCACAATCTTCCGCTGCTCTCTTCATGAATCTGTTTTCAACTTTACCCGAGAGGGTAACGACACCTTCCTCTACATTAACGTCGATATCACTTGCATCGACATCATAGCTTTTGAAAAGAGTATCGCAGACATCGTCTTTAATTCTCTGATCATCCTTCTTGTAGTTTTTCGGACCTTTCCCCGAAAAACCTAGCTTCTGATTCTTATAGACTCTTCCCGCATGATCAACTTCGTTTTCATATCTCCTGTCTTCAAAGTGACCATGGTCATATCTGCAATGAATGGGATTACCCTGTATCATAAATCCTCCTTTAAGCTGCTTTCAGATGAATAAGAACTCCTTCATTCGATCTGAGTTTAAGTTGTCCTGAAACCTCTTCATGTTCCCGATCTAGTTTGGTTGAAAGAATGATTTCCCCTGAAAGTTCTTTCAGATTAAGGCCGTATTCTTCGGGACAAAAATTTAAAACAATAAGAAATCTATCTTTCCCGTCAGACCTTATGTAAGCAAAAAGATGCTCATCGACATAATGCTTCTGGTAATCGCCTCCCTGAAGCACCCTGCTTTGGGAGCGGATATCGAGCAGTCTTTTATAGAAATTAAGACAAGACTTTTGAAACTCCCGTAGAGTTTTCACATTATAGGTCTTATAGTCCGAAGCAACCGGTAGCCAGGGTTTCACTTCCGAGAAACCGGCATATTCTTCGTCATTCCATTGCATCGGCGTTCTTTCAGGATCACGGCCATGCCCCATTCCGGGTACATTCTTTTCAAATGGATCCTGTACGGCATCAGGGGGAATGTGCACGTCATGCATACCGATCTCATCCCCATAATACATTGTGGGTGTTCCTCTTAATGTGAGTAGGAGCATTCCAGCCACGTGAACCTGGTTTGATCCGAACCTGGAAGCAAGCCGATGATTGTCATGATTTCCCAGAACCCAGTTCGGCCATCCATGATCGGGCAGTGAGGATTCATAATTATCAATCACTGAAGCAACATCTCTGGGCGTCCATGGAACATGGACGAGGTGAAAGTTAAATGGCAAATGAACACCTTCTCCTTCTGATCCGTAATAGGCCACAAGTCTATCTATCGGGAGATAAATTTCTCCCACCATCATTCTTTCATGGTATGAATCCAGAACATGCCTCATCTTTTCTATGATGTCGTGGACCTCAGGTTGGTCAGAACTATATTTTTCCAGTACTTTTCTATGGGGCGCCAGATGAGGTTCATACTCGGGGGCCAGAGGATTATCCCTGAACTGTTCATCCTTAATGATGTGCCAGATAACATCAACTCTGAAGCCATCAACACCTTTTTCCAGCCAGAATCTCAGAGCATCAAACATGGCCTTCTGAACTTCCTCATTCCTCCAGTTCAGATCGGGCTGCTCTTTTAAGAATGCATGGTAGTAGTACTGTCCTGTCTTCTTATCTAGAGTCCAGGCAGGTCCACCAAAATTAGAAAGCCAGTTATTGGGTGGCCCCCCATCAGCACCAGGATCTTTCCAGATGTACCAGTCTCTTTTTGGATTATCTCTTGATGACCGTGACTCCTGAAACCAGGGGTGTTCATCACTGGTATGGTTAGGGACAAAATCGAGAATTAATTTTATGCCTGAAGCGTGAAGTTTTTCTAAAAGTTCATCAAAGTCTTCCATCGTCCCGAATAGTTCGTGAATTCCGCAATAGTCGCTGATATCGTAACCGAAATCTTTCATGGGCGAAGGATTAATGGGAGAAAGCCAGACGATATCCACTCCCAGCCAGTTCAAGTAATCAATTTTTGAAATAATTCCCTGAAGGTCTCCGATCCCGTCGTGGTTGGTATCTTTAAAAGACCTGGGATAAATCTGATAGATGATTCCTTTTTGCCACCATAAGAGATTCTCTTCCATGACTACTCTCCCTTTTCATAATGAACGCTGAACCATGCGTACTCGTAGGCTGCGAGATTGATCCTGTAATTGCCGTCCTCAAGAGGGATGGCTTCACATGAACCAAGAATATTCTTCAGCTTTTTGGCATAGACTGTTCTGAGATCAAGGACTACTTCAGCTTTCCTGGATGCTAAATTATGAACAGCAAGAAGCATGTCATTCTTCCAGTGACATATGTGACCCAAAACACCCGGATCATTGGTAGAAACCCAGGCTATTCGTCCATGACCAATCTCCGGATGAATTTTTCTTACATAGATAAGTTTTTTTATTTTATTTAAGAGTGACTCTTCATCCTTAAGCTGAGCAGCGACATTTATTTTTTTACAGTGGAAGTCAGGATCTTTAACTAAGGGCCGGTAAAGCTTAGCTGTTTCACATTCTGAAAATCCTGCATTCTTACTGTCGTCCCACTGCATGGGAGTTCGGACACTTTCTCTCTCCCAGAGATCCAGGTTTTCACCCATCCCTATCTCATCTCCATAAACGATCATTGGAGTACCAGGAAGTGAGAACAGAAGACTTTGCGCCATCTCAATCCTCTTTTTATTACCCTGTAGCATGGATGCAAGTCTCCTCCTGATTCCCCTACCGTAGACCTGCATGTTCTTATCTGGAGCAAGCAAATCAAAGACAATTTTTTTTTCACTTGCAGGGAGCT
Organism: Bacteriovoracia bacterium; assembly: GCA_046566385.1. GTDB lineage: Bacteria > Bdellovibrionota > Bacteriovoracia > Bacteriovoracales > Bacteriovoracaceae > Peredibacter. Next base: position 56,750 of record JBKHWS010000003.1, read on the forward strand.
GATTGATGTTCAGCTCGTCAAGATTCCGCAGAAAATTCACCCAGTTTCCGGAATCTGGGATGATGGGAAGCTCGCGCCAACCTCGAACGAGTGTTTCCGCTTTTTCCTCGGTGATAGCGCCAATAAGATAAGCGTTCAGAAGAAAATTAAACACCAGTTGAAGACCTCCTCCATTTGCAAAATAGTCAATGAGTTCAGTGCCATCCACATCCACTTCCCCCAGAAGAATAGAACCTTCGCGCCGTTTCTTAAGAAATTTCCTCATCTCACAGATAATCTCGTGTGAATTTGAAGGCCGTGTTCTTTCCAGGCCCTTCTTTTTAATCATGATAGGAGCAGCATCAAGCCTGAATCCAGAGACACCTTGGGATATCCAGAAGTCCATGACCTTTTTTATTTCTTCTCTCACTGTGGGATTAGCAATCTGCAGATCCGGCTGAAAAGAATAAAATTTATGGTAGTAATAGGCCCGTGCAGTCTTTTCGAACTTCCACAAACCATGCTCACTATCCGGGAACGCCGGTGTATCTAAGGGGTCTTTTGGGGGAGGGATCTCTGTCCAGACATAGTAGTCTTTGAATATGGACTGAGAATCATTTTTGGCTGCCAAAAACCAGGGGTGCTCATCAGAAGTGTGGTTCATCACCAAATCTATGACAACGTGGATTCCTCGCTCAGAAACTTTTCTTACAAGGTCATGAAAGTCTTCAAGAGTCCCAAGTCTCGGGTCGACATCAAAATAATTAGTAACATCATAACCATTATCTTTGAGAGGACTTGGGAAAAAAGGCAGCAGCCAGATGCAAGTCACTCCCAGGTCGTTTAGATAGTCCAGCTTAGAGATGACCCCTTTTAAATCACCGATACCATCACCATTGGAATCATAGAAAGTTTTCACATCAATTGTATAAATCACAATATTTTTATACCAATGATGTTCCATGAAACTTCTCTCCTGCCAAGGGCCAAAAAAAAAGGCTGTCCTAAAACAGCCTCTTTCATCCAGTTTGGTTATCAGATCAGATTTTCACCTTTACTGTTTCATCTGGACATTCAAATCATAAAACTCCTCATGCTAAGTGAGAAGATATTCATTCTGGTTTTTACCTTAAGGAAACTACTTCTTGAAAATGTAGGCAAGGAGAGATAGCAGAGCGCTGAGGAGTAAACTAGTAGTAATGGGTATAAAAACTTTACCGTTTCCGGTTTCAATCCGGATGTCTCCTGGCAGTCTCCCCAGAGGAATTTTACCGCCACTAAAGTGCCAGACTAGACCAGAAAGAATGAAAAAACCGCCTATAATGAGCAGCGTTTTAGCGATTGAGTCCACATTTTTCCTTTTTCTCTAGAAGTTCATTTTTGAGATCAGAAAGTTTTACTCTTTTCCTGTCACTGGCCCCAGAGTCTTCCCTTTCAAGTTGAACAAGTATCATGTTCAGTAGATCAAGGTTCAGGACCTCAGACATATCTGCTGCATCAAGTAAGTCTTCATTCAAAGGGCAAATATCCACAAAGACTCCCTCGTCCATACTGAACTTTAAAGGGAGGCCTTGAGTCCTGCAAATCAGGGGCCTGGCATTATAAATAGAACACCTCTCATCAATCAAAAAGGGACATGAAGTTGTAAGCTTATTTGCAAAGTTCATGCTCTCACTTGAAGGTAAAGACCAATCTGCTCTTAGCTTTTCCTGAACATCTGGATGAAGATGCTTAAACCATTGCCTGATAAAATTAGCTTCAACTTCAAAAACTGATATGTCTGTATAGCAGCAACGGGAGCAAGCTTCTTTACATAAAAGCTTTTCTTTAAACGAAAGTCGTTTTTCAAATTCATCAACTTTCTTATAGAGATTACTGATCATTTTTATTTCTGGGCTGAAATAGCTTTTCAAATTCAGCATAACCTTCTGAGGCGAGTTTTTCCTTAGGGATAAATCTCAGGGCAGCAGAATTCATGCAATAGCGCTTGCCCGTGGGCTTTGGGCCGTCATCGAAGACATGACCTAGATGGGAATTGCCATAGCGAGAACGGACTTCAATTCTTTTTCCCAACAATCCCTTATCTTCCTTAAAGAGGACCACGTCTTCTTTAATGGGACGAAAGAAGCTGGGCCAGCCGGTGCCGGAATCATACTTATCTAATGAACTGAAAAGAGGTTCTCCTGAGACAACATCAACGTAAATCCCCTCACCTTTATGAGCATGATAAGGGTTTTTGAAAGCTGGCTCTGTACCATCTTTTTGGGTCACCCGATATTGTAATTCAGATAGTTTTTTCAGGAGTTCCTTATCACTTGGCTTTTTAAACTTAACTGGCTCAAAGGACATTACTTTCAAGGGTATTAAGAATAAAATCAGAAATAGTTTGATAGGGTTTTTCATGACCTCATTATAAGATAGGAGACAGGCAGTTGGCAAAACGTGACACTAGCTTAGTACCGAATTTCAAATTCTTAAAATGATCCAGCTGAACCTGATAAGACTCATTAAAATCTTCCCGGAATGAAAACTCCAGCTCCAGGAGGAAGCTTGGATCTGAAGTAATAATCGAGTTTTCAAAATTAATATACATACTTCGGTAATCCAGATTGGAAGATCCGATGAGGGCCAAAGTCTCGTCGAGAAGAATCACTTTCTGATGCATCATCCCTTTAGTGTATTTGTAGATGCGTATTCCGGCTTTCCAGAATTTTTCCAGGAATGCTTCAGATGCCATCTGCACCAGGAAGTTGTCGCTCTTTTCAGGAACCAGAATTCTGACATCAACTCCTCTTTTGGAGGCAATCACCAGAGCGTCTATAATGCCTTGAGGGGGAATCAGATAAGGGTTAGCTATCCAGATTCGTTTCTTGCTGGAGTTGATGATCTCAATGTGCTGAAGAAGATTGTTATGATTTTCATCGGAGGGGTCAGAATTTAAGATCATGATATTAACATCTCCACATCTTACTGGAACTCTGTAATCGACATTAATGGTTTCATTCCTGGCCCAATGCCAGTCCTTTAGAAATTCCATCTGGGAATAATAAACAGAAGGCCCATCTATCCTCACATTGGAGTCCCGCCAGAAACCTATTTCTGGATATCTACCGAGATAGTCATCTCCTATGTTTATTCCTCCATAGAAGCCGGTGACCCCGTCGATGATGAGAAGCTTTCGATGGTTCCTGAAATTATAATGAAGAATGTTACTGTGAACCGGGGAAAACGTTCCGATGTGAATGCCCGCCTCTTTCATCCCTCTTAAAACACTTTTTGAGAGATGGAGGCCCAGTCTTTCCACCTGGACATAGACTTGAATCCCTCTCAAAGATTGGAATTTCAGAGCCTCTATAAAGGTCTTACCTATAACATCGGCCCTGAAAATATACATCTGAAGAAAAATATATCTTTCTGCTTTTTTTACTGCACCTATCATTTCTTCAAAAACTTCTTTCCCGTTTATCAACAATTTTATTTTATTACCTGTCAGATACTCAACTTCAGTGTGAGTCAAAAATTTTTCAATGGGCTCCTGATACTCTTTAAATCTGTAGGAAGAAAGGTTAGCTTCAATGTTCTTTTTATAGGGAATCAGAGGGCCCGGCAGCTTTTCATAATGATCCAGTCTTTTCTTTCCAAAGAGCAGAAACAAAGGAATGGCAAGGAAGGGAAAAAAGATGAGGCCTAAAATCCAGGCCACTGTACCCTGAGGTGTCCTTGCCTGGAAGACGGCATTGATTGCAAGAGCAAAACCTGTGAGATAAAAAACGACAAGCAGGGAAAATGATAAGTAATCGATATGAATACTTAACATTTTAAATCCTCAAAAAACAAATCCGGCAGGAAAAAATCCCTGCCGGACAAGTGATAGCTATGACAAAGCACTTCTCGACTGACCTTCCTGACTCTGCCTATTGCGCCCACGGAGATCAGAAATATTACCTTCTTCTCTTCTCACCCGTAGCTCATTCTGGACGTCCTCGACCCCAGAAATATCCTCAACACATCTTTCCGCTGCTCTCTTCGTATCCCTGCTATCAACATTCCCACGAAGTTTCACGGTCCCTTCTTTCACTTCTACATCAATGTCACTGGCATCAATTCTTGAATCATGATAAAGCGCCTCACAGGCTTCCTCACGAATTCTTTCATCGGAGCGCTTCCAGCCTTTTGGCCCTTTTCCGAAGTGCTCTCCTCTTTGAGAACGATCACTCCCTCCCCAGCGAGTTTCGCGAAAATTGTCTCCTCTGGAGCTTCTTGTTCCAAAATCATTTTGTCTCATGTCACCAGGTCTGAAACCACTTTCCCAATTTCTGTTATAGTTTGGCCTGTTGGTCATAAAGTCCCGGCCATAGCCGTGATAATCACCGTGGGATTCATCCCCACCGAAGTTTCTGTCTGAAGATCCGCTGTATTCACGGCTCATTTCATTGCCGTAGTATCCGCGGTCACGATCACTTCCTCTTCCATAGTCAGAACCTCGGAGATCAAAGTCCCGGTCAAGATAACGATCATTTTCATTTCTATCTATTGATAGCCGACCCTGATCGAGTGTTGAACGGTTAAAATCACCGCCCCTATCGCGGTTTTGATATCTGTCCATACCTCTGTCAAATTGATTTCTTGGCATAAATAGTCTCCTTTTTAATTTTCCTTCCAGTGGAAAACTTATGAGGGAATGGTAGTCAATGAACCTATTGATGGGAATTCGGGAGAGAGAAATTTGACTTAACTTAAGCTTCATCAAGCAGAGATAAATCCTTCACAATGCCCTGCTCATAATGCCTGCAACCGTGCAGGTTTGAACTTCTCGCTTCAAAATATTGGAAGAGATTGCTCATTTCTATAAAGGATCATTTATGACTATAGAATCAACGACCTCCTCAGAAAAAGGCTTCATCCTTCGTTCTCCTTCTCTAGAAGCGGGAGAGATGGTTCCGGAAAGCTATGTCTTTAACGGAGAAGGATGTTCAGGAAAGAATTTATCACCGGCCCTGGAGTGGGAAGGTGCCCCTGAAGGTACAAAAAGTTTTGCTCTCACTGTTTTTGATCCTGATGCCCCTGCTGAAGGAGGATGGAGACACTGGACAGTTTTAAATATTCCGGGTGATATCCATGAAATTGAAGAAGGTGCTTCAAGCAAGCACACATTGCCCAGAGAAGCTGTCGAAGTCGAAAATGATTTTGGAGAAACTCAATATGGTGGTCCTTGTCCCCCGAAAGGTGATAGAGCGCATCGTTATGTCTTCACGCTCTATGCTTTAAAGAGTGACCATTTAAATATTGATCCTGACACTGACAGAGTAACAGTGGAGACAAGCCTTCAGAATAACACCTTAGGAAAGGCCACTTTCACGGTGAGATATGCCCATTAGGCCACCTTAAGAACAACTTTCCCTTGTTTGTGCTCAAACTCTATCTGATCCTGAGCTTCGCGGGCCTTTTGAAGAGGATAAGTTTTATCTACCCGGACATTAATCACACCCCGTTCTACCAGATCTGCTAGATGCTCCAGACTCTTTCCGTTCTTTCTCATCATCGTTCTGATAACCTTGACGCCTTCTTTTTCTCCACCTTTCTCCTGCAGAGTTGTTACAACAGTCCCACCTGCCTTTACCACATCAAATGACCGCTGATATGTTTGTCCACCAACAAGATCAATAACCACATCAATGTCTTCAGCCTTTTCCCAGAACTTTTCGGAGTGGTAATCTATGAACTCATCAATACCCAGTGTTCTCAGATATTCTTCGTCTTCTTTTGCCGCATTCGCTATAACATAGGCTTCCTTCCAATTACACAACTGGACGGCAAATGATCCTACACCACCTGCTGCTCCATGGATCAATACTCTGGTATTTTCAGAAATCTTTGCTTCATCAACTACAATTTGCCAGGCCGTGAGTCCCGCTGTTGGAATTGCCGCTGCTGTTTCCTCATCCATTCCCACCGGGAGCCTGGCGATGTCACAGGCACTGGCCACAGTGAATTCTGCATAGGCGCCTTCCTTGGCAAATCCGAAGACCTTATCTCCTTCCTCGAAACCTTTAACATCTTTACCGACTTCAAGGATTTCTCCACAGAAATCCTGTCCCATGACTAAAGGCAATCTTTTATCTGGAATGTAACCTTCCCTGATCTTAAAATCGATCGGATTTACTCCGGCAGCGAGAACCTTTACTAAAACCTCCCCTGTCTTCAGCTTTGGTCTTTCAATTTCTTCAACACTGATTTTATCGGAATTTCCGAACTCATGTATTCTTACAGATCTCATAAAGGCCCCCTTAGTGGCAAAAGTCCTGGACCTCTTTTGGAAGATGAGTCAGAACATGATCAACCTCCCCTTCATCAATGAAGTCGAATATGACATTCATGGCCTCAGGTACCACGGTATCAAGTTTAAGCTGGTCATAACCCGCCAGATATTTTTTTACCTCTCCGAGGAATTCCGATACGTCTTTACTCAAACTCTTTGGTCTATCCATTTGAGAAAAATCATAGCCTTCAATATAGAATCCCCTGAGAAGTGCAGGAAGTTGGGCCCCCAGATGCATGGCCTCATGAGGATCTATCCTATCCCTTAGTGCTTTGAGAGTGGCCCTCAGAAGGACAAAAGCTTCATTTTCATTTTCAAACTCTCCAGAGTCCATCAGGGCATTTATAAATTCAGCGGTATGCTCATTGGTTTTTTGTATGGCCTTTATTTCTTCAAACATAAATTCCTCCATTCCTTTAGTGGTATTTTTTCAGAATATCAAGGACCTCTTCATCTTCGACTTGAGTAAAATCGTTGTACCATAATCCGACTCCACGCAAGTCCTGTAGTGAATGCAGGCAAATTATCCTGTCGTAACTTTCTTCAACCTCTCTACCAGGAATAGCTGGACCTACAGGGACCGCCAGAACAAGCTCTTTAGGCCCGAGTGTTCTGAGAAACTTTGCCGCTGCCACTGCAGTCACTCCCGTAGCGAGGCCATCATCAATGACTATCACCGTTTTATCCTTCATCTCAGGGAGATCCTGACCTCCCCGATAAAGCTGCTTTCTCCGATGAAGTTCATTTGTTTCTTCTTCAACAGTCTGGCGTACAGCAGGTGATTCAGGATTAAAATAACTTATTGCTGAGGAATTAAAGGTTGGTTCTTCATTTTCTGAGATCGCACCTATTCCATATTCAGAATGTCCCGGAGCTCCAATCTTCCTGGCGATAACGACATCGAGCGGGACATGAAGTTCTTCAGCGACTTCATCTGCAACCACAATTCCCCCTCTTGGTAAGGCAAGTAAGACAGGATTTTCAAAGTTGAGTTTTTTTAATTCTCCTGCCAGTTGCTTACCTGCATCTTTTCTGTCTTCAAAAAAATAGTCTAATGATGCCATACTGATGCCTCCTTCTGATCTGGAAGTTTTTCATCCAGCCATTGGATACAGATTCTAACAACTTCATTTAAAGTTCCAGGTTCTTCAAATAGATGTGTGGCACCTTCAACGAGACTTAGCTTTACGTTTGTAAGATAATTTTCAGCGAACTGATTTAATTGAATGACCTGGTGATCGAGACTTCCAACAATGAGTAAAACAGGTACAGAAATATCCTTTAGATAATCTTCCCCTGCTAGATCCGGTCTTCCTCCTCGACTTATAACAGTATAAAGCGGCCAGGAAGCATCGGCCCTTGCTGCAGCTATCAGTGCGGCTCCTGCTCCGGTACTTGCTCCAAAATAAGCAAGTGGCTCTCCATGATAATAATCACTGGCAAGAAGCCATTTAGTCGCCGAAAGTAACCGATCAGCAAGCAAAGGGATATTAAAGCGGTTTTGATAAACGCTATCCTCATCCAGTGTAAGTAGGTCGAAGAGCAAAGTTGCAAAACCGCTTTTGTTAAGTTCACCGGCAACCCAGTTATTACGGGAACTTTTCCGGGAGCTTCCGCTACCATGAGCAAAGATCACCCATCCACGGGGACTTTCAGGGGAGGAAAGATGCCCCTCGAGGTCTAAATTTCCATGTTTAATTTTTATTTCCTGAATCACGCAGCATCTCCTGTTGAAGGATTTAGTATTCAGCAGGAAAGTGCATTTTTTTTGCCAAAAAATCTTAATAAAACAGATTAAGTGCCCGTTGAAAGCTCAGGTTTATTCGGAAATCGGGACTTTCATCAGTTAATCCTGATCCAATTCCTGCTGCCAGAACAGTCAGAGGATTATACTGGTGTCTCCATCCAAGTTCGACCATTTGAGTTTTATTTTTATCCTCTAAGTGCTCCTCATAAAAGTAATCAACAATAAAGAAATCATCCGTCCCCACTCTCACCTGGTGGGCAATGACATATTTCATGGCATTAATTCTTTCACTCTTTTCCGGTTGAGCATTTTGGGTCCAATAAATATTAGCATGTAAACGATGGAAGGAGATTGGTACAGGAAGGGTCTTGGTCAAATTAAGTTTTAAAAAAGTATCGTACCCCTCTCTTCCTTCTCCCGTAGGAAGTGTGACACCTCCACCAAGTGATGTCCCTGGAACCCAGATCGTTTCCATATTGAAGTTATAAAGAGAGGCGAGCTCGATATTCCCACTTGTCTCATTCTCAACATCACCGAATTCAAAAGGTGTTGCCACTTCGGCTTGAAAATTCCTGAACAGCCCGAGCTCAAGTCGGGGAACCAACAGATAACGATCTTCATCGTCAGGAAGGTCTTCATAGATGAAGTAAGTGTGAAACTCCCTGTTCATATAGGCAGTTGTATAGGCGTCTTCAACTTCAAGCGGCACGCCATGCTCGAGATTTAAATGGTCATGGGCAAATGTCTGGAGAATAGGACAACACAACAGAGTTAGTAAAAGCAGCTTTTTAGAATTCATTCTTCTCCTCCCATTTTTTTAGCATCACCTCAATCATCTTAGTCGGAGTCTTGCCGGGTCCCATTGCTTCTTTATTCATTTTCATATCAGGTACGATTTTCATCAGAGCATCATGTAAAGAACCATCATGTTCTCCTTCTTCCATAAAAGGTCCAAGTTTCATCATGAATTGCTTTTTTACTGCTTCTTTTTGTTTTTCGGAAAGATTCGGCATCATCATCGGAGCCATTTCATTCATCATATCTTTCATGATCTCATTCATGGCCCCCTCCTGAGATATCATCCAGTCTTCCTTCTTTGTGGGATCGGTATGGGGATGCTTTATTTTAAAGGCCCTGACATATTTTTCATCGCCTTTCTTATAACTCATGGCCTTAATGACCCTGTTGATCTCTTTACTTTTTTCTTCTTTGCTCCAGTGAGGGTAAGTAAGGATGTCATAGGCAATACCGTGGAGCATGTGAAGGTTATCAAAAATATTTGCGGTCTCAGGATTTTCCTCAGTGTAACGGGGCATGAGCTCGCGACTTAGAATCATTCTTTGAGGCGGAGTTTTGAAGAATTCTTTGAGAAGAGCATCAGTGGCCTTGACTTTTTCTTTCTGACTACCATCCTTCATTCCTAAATACTGGGCCTCGTAGATGGCCGGATGCCACCAATGGGCCACCCAGAAAAAAGAATTCGTTCGGGGAAAGTAATTTCTGAAATGAGTGAAATAGGGCTTCATCATGACCCCTGCCCTTCTCATAGTCACTTCCAGGGGAGCAATGCTTCGGGGCAGATCAAAATTTTTCAGATAAAAATCTTCTGCTCTTTTTGTCCATGCTCGTTTTTCCTCCGGTTTAATCTTGTCATAAGACATAATGTCATATGTCTGCTCGTGGTGAACATGTGTCCAATCTATTGTCCTGAAAAGATCATAAGCAAATTGGGAGGTAAGTGGACCGTAAGTTTCTGACCTGGGACCATTCTTACTTGATCCTGATAGAGTTAACTCAATCATCCTTTCTTCAAATTCTCTGTCTCGTTCAGATCTTTTTTCAGGTTCTATGACGAGGGACATATCATGAGCAGCTCCATGGGCCGCATGAATTGCGGCCTGATGACTCCAGGGGGTACGGAAGTTGTTATAGAAGGCTTGAACATAAGGTCCCCGTTGAAAACTGACGACATCTCTTTGTTCAAGGGCATAGGCCTGTGTCAGCAGAAGTAAATAAATGAATATAAACCGCATAGACTCCTCCCTTTTTATTCGGGTTAGATTAAGACCGACAATAAAAGAAGGGAAAGCTTAAAAACAAAATTCTTCATCAAGCGCACAGCATCTGAAGTCCTGAGTATTTTCTTTCAAAGAAATTATTGCTCTTCTTTGAACATGGAAAGCTTCAAAGAGAAAATTGAGACTTCAGGACAGAACCTTTCACCAATAAGTATTGAGACTCTGCAGATTAACATCACCAGTCTCTGTAACCAGGCCTGTCATCACTGCCATGTAGATGCGTCACCTAAAAGAAGAGAAATGATGAGTGAGCAGGGCATTGACAGAATTCTTTCAATCCTGTCATTAAACCCTCAAATTAAATGCCTGGACATAACGGGCGGTGCTCCCGAACTCCATCCAGGATTCAGGAAGGTTGTTCATCAGGCAAAACTTTTGTCTAAGAAAGTCATCGTTCGCCATAATTTGACTGTTACCTTTGACCCTCACCCACTGACTGGAAATTCCATGGAAGACTTACCGGAGTTTTTTGCAAAAGAGGAGGTTGAACTTATTTCTTCTCTGCCCTGTTACGGTGAGTATTTAACAGACAAACAAAGAGGAGTCGGCGTGTTCGATAAATCCATTAGAGGTCTTAGAAGACTCAATGAAATGGGTTATGGAATGAAAGAGAATCTGCCATTGAATCTTGTCTATAATCCATCAGGGGAAAATCTTCCGCCTCCCCAGGAAAGCCTGGAGAGAGAGTATAAAAAAGAATTAATGAATTCCTACGGAATAACTTTTAACCGCCTCTATACGCTGACAAATATGCCAATCAATAGATTCAAAAAAGACCTTGCGCGATCGGGTCATCTCGAGACGTATATGAACAAACTTCATTCTGCCTTTAATGTGAAGGCAGTAGCAGGTGTCATGTGCCGTTCAATGGTCTCTGTATCATGGGATGGCAGACTCTACGACTGCGATTTTAATCAAATGCTCGGAATGAAAATAGACGGGATCGACCTGGAAGGATTTGACGTTGAACGGCTTTTACAAAGACAAATAAAAACGGCCGACCACTGCTATGGTTGTACGGCAGGTGCGGGCTCCAGCTGCGGGGGAACAATTACCTGAAGAGCCTCCTATAAAATGAAAAGTTTCTGGTAGCTGAAAAAAAGAATGAATGGAGATAAACCAGGAAAAATTTCAATTGAGTTCTGATAACTCCGTAACCCAGGTATCTTCTGGAAGAAGTCACTACATTTCCTGGGAGAAGTGTAAATTCAGAATACTTTTTAATCTTCCGTATCAGGTGCTGGTCTTCCATGATGAGTCTTCCTTCATCGAACCCTCCTATTTCCTCAAAGAGTTCTCTTGTCACAAAGAGGCTTTGATCTCCAAAGCGAAAACAGTCAAGCTTCCATCGGGTTACTGAGGAAGACAGATTCAGTAGCCAGTGGGAATGATCAAACTTAAGGGAAAAACATCCGGCCTTCTCTTTTCGACTATAGGCCTCAAGAATCCTCTGGGAAAAACAAACAGGAGGAATAGTGTCAGCATGAAGGAAGTACAGGATTTTCCCCTTAGCGACTGTGGCCCCTGAGTTCATCTGTATAGAACGACCAGGGGGAGAAGAAACAACGGTAACGCCAAGACTAGCTGCCACCTTATCTGAACCATCAGTGCTGCCCCCGTCAGCAATTATAACCTCTTCCACAAATGGGGCTGATAATAAAAGAGGAATATGTCTCACTAAGTTTTCTCTTTCATTAAGGACGGGAATAATGACTGATATCATGGATTTTCTCCGCTACAAAAGATGGAAGATCTTCATAGAAATCCACGTCATGAAGAGGTTTCAACAGGGCATAAGATAGACGTTGTTTATTAATATCTTCCATAGTCTCCCTGAAAACGCTGCTTGTTCCCCAGGATTTATTTAAGAAAAGCGATGGGTTCATTTCCTTCATCCCCAGAAGATAGAACCCTCCGTCGTGTGCAGGCCCTAAGACGATCTTAACTTGATCAAGATAAGAAAAAGCTTTTTCTATGGTCTCTTCGTCTAATTCAAGGCAATCGCTTCCAATCACAATTACTTTTTCATATTTTTGAAGGGCCTCAGTAAAAGCATTTTGCAATCTTTCCCCTAAATCTGCCCCCTTCTGAAGACGATTCTCAAAAAGGGAATCAGGTTGATCTTCCGGAATGAAATCCGAATAGAATACGCTTTTTTTCCCCTGCACTTTCATGGCAGTAGCAAGAGTGTGGGTGAGCAGGTAGTGATAACAATGAAAAGCAAAGTTTTTAGATGTTCTGCTTGCCATTCTGGACTTAACTTTTCCCCATTCTGGATTTCTGGCAAAAACTATTAAGGAATTCTTTTCCATGAATGCATGTTAAAAGAGGAAAGATTCTTTTGGGTATGGACGCTGCTAACTTTTCCTTAAGCTTAGAGCAAGATGTCATAGGGCGACCATTTAACATCCAAGGCAATAAAGACAAATTCTTTATAAAGATAATTCATCAATATCTTCAGGTTTTGGCCTGATATCAGGTGAAAGTGAAGTTCTTAAATTTTCTTTCTGCTTACTGCTTTTATCTTTTACAATAGCAGTGATTTCACCATTCGTTTCAAGAACCACATAGGAAATCTCGTCTATGCTGAAAACTCCCTTCTTTCGGATAGCAGCAAGGATTTCACTTTCAGTCACATGGGCCCTTTTCATGGATTTCCAAAGATATTTTCCATCAGCAAAAATCAAGATGGGATCAGATTTAACAAATTGATCTATGAAGTCATATCTTACGGTCAGAAATGTAATAAGAAATTGAAGACCGACCAGGACAATGAACGCGAGCAGAAGGTCTGCCAATGAAACGGACTTTTGTAAAAGGGCAGTTGCAAATGTGGACCCAATCGCCACAGTGATAATAAAATCGAAGCTGTTCATCTTAGACAAGGTCCGGTTTCCTGAAATTCGCAGGACAAGAATAAGTCCAAGATAGCCAAGAACACCAATGACTAAGACCCTTAATAGACTTTCCCAGTTATTGTAAAAATAATTCATTTGCTCAAAGTGATGCCCACAGTAAATCCTGTGGGCTTAATACCTAATGTCTTTCAGGCTTCTTATCCGGATACGTTTTGGTTTTATCCCGGTCCAGATCAACTTCTGTGTTGGTTGCAGGTTTACCGGGATTTACTTCAGTGTCAGGCCGGCTAGGTTGAACACTTTGACCCTCATTTGGTTTATTGGGTTCGGTATTTGGATTATTTTCCATTCCTTCCTCCTCTTTATTTAAATTTTTCCTACTGTAGATATCCTTCTATGGTACGAATATGTTGCTCCTGCTGGGGCAGCAATTCAGACTCAATCAAACTCCTGACTTCCGGATTCAGCTCTCCGGATTTCAAGGCATCCTGGTAATCATTCCTACCATGCTCTTCACCAACTTTGAGGGCCTTGAGGGCTGCCTTGTCACCGAAAAGAGATGCCCCACCTGCAAAGGCCTGAGTAAACGAACCCCAAGGGCCTGAACTTTGGGTTTCACTCTTAAACTCAGAACCACTGAAACGCTTGAGCTTATCAATCGCCTGTAGGTGATCCTGCCGGATGGATGAAAGTTGTCCTTTTTCTGCCTCGTTATCGAGTTTCTTAAGGACCTGATCAATGCTTTCAACGGCTGAAATTTCTCCGCGTATTAATGAATCTATCTGGTTCATAACTCCTCCTACTGTTTGTCTTTTTTCCAGGGCTCTTCCCGTAACTCTTTTTCTTGTTTTGTGTCCCAGGAAGGGTCTCCTTTTGATATTTCTTCTCTCTTCACATCTTCACTGTGAAGATTTCTTCTTTTGTTATCAGGTTTTGTGAAAGGGCTCCTGTCCGAATTTATATTCAAATCGTTATTCTCGGCCATACTAACCTCCTGTTCAGTATATTTAAGCAGGATCTATGCCAAAATAAATCGTTCAGATGTACTCTAAAAAAGTTCTCACTTAGAAAAAGTTAAATTGTTAGTGGAATTATGACCCGCATCCAATATTTGGCCTCCTGCTTGCTTTAAAGAAGTGGGAGGTCTTATGCTTCAGGTCCTTGTTTCACTTACAATACCGGCCCTTCTTTGGGAGGAAACAAGGCGGCCTCTTCGGTTTCATGTTGAAAGTAAATTAAGACATGATCTAAGGAATATGGGGATGGCATTGTTGAGCGCTGTCACATTAGCAGTAACTGAGAAACCACTCAGTAAAAAAGCGACCAAAATAGTAGAGCAGAAGTCAGTTGGCCTATTGAGTATAATTTCATTGCCGAAAGCTGTGAAAGGGTTACTGGCCATAGCTCTCATGGATTACACTCTTTATCTCTGGCATGTTCTAAACCATAAGACATCTTTTCTTTGGCGTTTTCATGAAGTCCATCACGAAGACCTCGATCTCACAGCCTCAACTGCCATCAGATTTCATTTCATGGAGATGGGTCTCTCTTCCCTCTGGAGAGCAGCTCAGATACTCGTCATTGGAGTAACTTCTACTCAATTAAAAATTTGGCAGCAGCTTACTTTGCTAGAGATTATCTTTCACCATTCCAATTTAAGAATACCCATTTCTCTCGAAAGAATCTTATGCAATTTTATCGTCACTCCTCGGATGCATGCCATTCATCACTCGATAATAAAAGAAGAGACGAACTCCAATTGGTCAAGTGGGTTAACTCTTTGGGACTGGCTTCATGGTACCTTAAAATTGAACGTCCCTCAGGAAACTATAGTGATTGGTGTTCCAGCATATGGTCTAAAAAGAGACCTGAAATTTTCCTCACTGATCAAAAAACCATTCATGCCCCAGAGAAAAAGTTGGTGCCCCTTATCTCAGAGAGTTGCACGAAGTTCATTCATTAAAGAAAAGGATGTGGAATGACAAGGATCGAAGACTACGCAATAATTGGAGATTGTAAAACCGCGGCCCTGATATGTAAGGATGGCTCTATGGACTGGCTCTGTCTTCCATACTTTGATTCAGCTGCTTGTTTCGCCGCCCTGATTGGTTCGGCTGAAAACGGCCAGTGGGTTATTAGTCCCTCTGACAAAATCAAGTCCTCCAAACGCTCTTACAAGGAAGATACTCTCATACTTGATACCATCTTTGAAACAGAAACTGGAAAGGTCCTATTGACGGATTTCATGACGATAAACTCCGATCATTCCACAATATTTCGTTCTATCAAAGGGCTAGATGGAAAAGTTAAAATGAAAATGGAAATCAATCCCCGGTTTGAGTACGGCGATCTCATTCCCCTCTTCCTTCCAAGAGATGATGGCGTCCACATAATCAAAGGACCAGACCTACTTTACCTCAGACCGGAAGGAGTTGAAGTAGAGGTTGATGACTACAAAATAATTTCTGCTTTTGAGATTGAAAAAGGAAAGGAGGTATCGTTTCAACTTTCTTATGCCTCCTCTCATGAGGATCCTCCGGAGATCCTTGACGTAAACAATAGCCTGGAAGATACCAAAACCTACTGGGAAGACTGGCTTGAGTCTTGTCATCTCGATGATGATTCTCCCCATCCAGGAATTATTAAGCGTGCCGTACTGGTATTAAAGGCCCTGACCTGCACGCATTCTGGAAGTATTGTTGCAGCAGTTACGACGTCGCTACCTGAAGAACTCGAGGGATGCAGAAACTGGGATTACAGGTTTTGCTGGCCCAGGGATGCCTCACTTGCGATGAGAGCAGTTTTAAACAGTACAGGACAACAGGAAGAAATCAAGGCCTGGCGTCACTGGATTCTCCGTGCCACTGCGGGAATTCCTGCCCAGATGGAAGTTCTTTATACTCTTGAAGGTACCCAAAGTATTAAGGAACTGGAAATTCCATGGCTGAGTGGATATGAAAACTCAAAACCAGTCCGCATCGGCAACAAGGCCCATGAACAAATGCAACATGACATCTTTGCCTACGTCATAGATGTGTTCTATCTGGCCGATAAGATGGGCTTTCCACCCCTTGAGGAAAGCTGGGATCTGGCCCGTTCTATTCTTATTCATCTTGAGAGTATGTGGAAAGAAGCTGATGAAGGCATCTGGGAGGTCAGGGGCCCAAGAAGACACTTCGTCCATTCTAAAGCGATGGTCTGGTCAGCCTTTGACATTTGTATCAGGGCCCACGAGCAGCTGGGAGTGAAAGGACCAGTTGAAAAATGGAAAGAGATCCGGAACATCATTCATGAAGACATCTGCAGAAACGGATTCAATACAGAAGTTAATAGCTTTACCCAGTTTTATGGTTCAGATAGAGTGGATGCAAATCTCCTCCATTTACCAATAATCGGCTTCCTCCCAGTTGATGATCCACGCATTCAGAGTACGATAAAGAAAATTGAAAAGGATCTTCTTCTGGAAGAGGGCCTCATGATGAGATACATCCCGGATCCTGATGTCGAGGGTCTTCCAGAAACCGGAAGGCGTGCCTTTCTTCTTTGCTCTGCATGGTTAGGTGAAGTTTATATACTTCAGGGAAGAATAAAAGAGGCAGAAGCAGTCTTTTATAAACTCACTTCATTAGCAAATGACGTAGGCCTTCTGTCGGAACAATACGATATTAATTCTGGCCGGCAATTAGGAAACTTCCCTCAGGCCTTTTCTCATATAGCATTATTAAGGCTTGAAATTGCTTTGTGTAAGGGCAGAAAGGGCTAAGGACTCTTCTCCTCGCCTTCATTTTGTTTCTCCCTTGCATGCCATTCCTGATTTTCAGGATGCTCGGAGTCCACAATTCTGCCGTGATCACCATTCTTCTCAGGGAGATCTGTCAAATCATCCTCAAGGGCTTCCTTATCAAGGAAATAAGTCTCATCGTTCTCTTTAAAAGCTTCCCGACCTGCTTCTTTCTTATACTTGTCTTCGAATTTTTCTACTCCATGCTTTTTATGCTTTTTCATCATGCCTCCTTTAATGCAGCTTACGCTTAGCTCTCTTTATACCTTCCCACATCACCTGAGCAGAATGAGCCGGATAGTTGCCAAGAATCTGTTTCACCTGCTCCCGGCAGCTGAAACCATCTGCTACGATTAGTGTCTCTTGGTTTTCATCCTTAATCTTTGGGATGAGATCGTTATTTGCAATATCAATTGAGACTTTATACTTTTCTTCTTCGAATCCGAATGCTCCCGCCATTCCACAGCAACCGGTATTCATTTTTTCAGCCTCGCCGAATTGACTAAGAAAGCTGACGTCCTTGTTCATGTCATTCAGGGATTTATAGTGGCAGTGACCGTGAACTTTAATATTTCTTTCCTGGTTCATTCCCAGATCCGCACCGATCCCCTTTTGATCAAGAAACTGGGCGAGTGAAAAGCATTGTTGATTCAACCTCCGGGCCCGAAGATCATTCGGAAAGAGATTGATAAGTTCATCCTGGAATACAGAAAGGCAACTAGGCTCTGCAAAGATAATGGGCGTTCCTTTATTGATATCTTCATGCAGATCCTCCATGATTTCATTCAGAAATCTTTTGGCGGTATTGAGCATACCGAAATCATATAGGGGTCTTCCGCAGCAAAGTTTTTTTGAAGAGGGCCTTATTTTATAGCCTGCGAACTCCAGAGAGTTAAAGAGGGAGAACAGTACATCAGGATGGAAATAGTTATTAAACGAATCAACCCAAAGGATCACTTCACCTCGTGTTTGTTCCGGCTCAGGGGCTTCAATTCCCTCACTATAAATCTTTCTGAATGTTTTTCTGGCATAGGTAGGCATCTGTCTTTCCTGTGGGATTCCGGCCAGCCATTTTAGAATCTTTGAGAAGGGAGATTTGTGAAGAAAAAAGTTGGCAAGTCCCGGGATGAGCGCAGCAAGTTTGTTCCAGAAAAAAATAAGACCCATCGTGTAGGCGGCCATAGGGCGAAGCCGTCCCTTATAATAGTGGCTGAGGAATTCCGCTTTATAAGTGGCAATGTCTACGGATACGGGACAATCACTCTTACATCCTTTGCAGGATAGACAGAGATCGAGCGATTCCTTGACCTCCTCTTCCTTCCACGGCTTAAGGAGAGAGTCCTTCTTCATCATCTCAAACAAAAGATGGGCCCGTCCCCTTGTTGTGTGTTTTTCTTCAAAAGTTACCTGAAAGCTCGGACACATGGTTCCCCCCTCAAGCCTCCTGCATTTTCCAACTCCCACACATCTCTCTGTGGCCAGCTCAAATGAGCCCTTATCGTTAGCAAAGGAAAAATGAGTCTTGGGGAGGTAAACTTCATGGGATTCACCAAAACGTAGATTCTCAATTGCCGAATTTGCATAAATAACTTTTCCCGGATTCATCCTGTTATCTGGATCCCATGCATCTTTTACTTCCTGCATCGCCTGGACCAACGCATCTCCATACATGATGCCCAGAAGTTCTCCTCTTGCCTGTCCGTCTCCATGTTCTCCTGAAAGAGAGCCATTATAGGAGTGGACTAATTTTGCAGCTTCACGAATAAATCTATGATACTTTTCGATACCTTCATGTGTTTTTAAATCGAAGTTTATACGGCAATGGATGCAGCCTTGTCCGAAGTGGCCGTACAATGAGGCTTCATAATCAAATTTTTCAAGTAGCCCATGGAAAGACCTTAAATAGTCACCAACTTTGTCAGGTGGAACAGCTGCATCCTCCCAACCAGGCCAGTTTGTAGTATCAAAGAATCCCCTCGCAGTAGCTCCAAGCCCGGACTCCCTCACCTCCCAGAACTGCTGCTGTTCTTCAATGGACATTAAGAGTTTAAAGTGACTTTCAGGGAAGGCCTTTCTGTTTTTAATGTCTTCCATACATTCCCGGGCCATACTTTCCACTTCTTCTTCGTTAGCACCTCCGAATTCAACATAAAGAAAGGCATGACCTTCAGGTAAGGAACGAATGGCCTCCGGATACATCTTCTTTTCCTGGACATAAAATTTCAGAAGCTCATCAACTGCTTCAAGTCCCATAGGTCTGAACTTACGAATCTCAGCGATTTCATCTCCGACTTCATGGATGTCGGAATATCCGACTACCAGCAAGGATCTTTTATTTGGTTTTTCCAGCAATTTTACTTTCGCTTCCAGGATTACTGCGAGTGTACATTCACTTCCAACGAGGAAGCGCGCAATATTGAAATTATTTTCGGGAAGGAGCTCCTCCAGATTAAAACCAGAAACTCTCCTGGGTATTTTAGGCACTCTCTTTCTTATTTCATCTTCGTATTTTTTCCGGACCTGTAAAAGCTTCCGGTAAATCTCTGCCCTATTATCCTTTGCCGAAAGTATCTTTTCCAGCTCTTCAGGACTTGTTGCTCCTACTGTAAAAATGTCCCCCTGATAAGTCAGTACCTCCATTTCCAGAATATTTTCCTGCATTTTCCCTGCCCATTCAGCATGGACTCCACAGGCGTTATTTCCGATCATTCCTCCAATCGTGCAGTTCATGTGTGTGGCTGGATCCGGACCAACGATAAGATTATGCTTTTCAACCGTCTTGGTTAATTCATCGAGTATTATTCCCGGTTGGACTCGTGCCCATCTTTCAACAGCGTTGACTTCCAGGACACGATGATAGTACTTCGACATGTCGAGGACGACAG
Source organism: Bacteriovoracia bacterium (assembly GCA_046566385.1). Taxonomy (GTDB): domain Bacteria; phylum Bdellovibrionota; class Bacteriovoracia; order Bacteriovoracales; family Bacteriovoracaceae; genus Peredibacter. The sequence goes on from JBKHWS010000003.1 coordinate 76,397, forward strand.
CTTCATTTGTGGATTGACCCGCAAGTGCTGTTCCTCCACCTCTTGTGACAACCGGAACCTTCATCTCTCGACAGATTCGTATCGTATTAATGATGTCTTCTTTAACTTTTGGGATGACAACCCCAACAGGTATCTGGCGATAGTTGGAAGCATCCGTAGCGTATAACGAAAGATCCCCCTTACTAAAGCGGACTTCTCCTTCAAGGGCCAGAGAAAGCTTTCTGTCCAACGGACCTCTTTCATGTGTGGGCGAAGTGCTCATAAATAAGATGCTCCCTGTGAGTTGTGTTGAGCTTCCATCCGAATCCCTTCTGTTTCTTTGAGGGTTCAAATTTCCCAGCTGAATACTTTCCATCAAAGTAGAAGTAGTGCTCTTCGATTCTCAAATGATCATAAAAAAGCTCTCCTATCCGGAAATTATCCATGCAGGGGCCGATATTCCCATGGAGTAATGGAGCACAATGAGTTGATAAAGGGACATGAAAGGCTCTTGCCAGATGACTGGCCATTAAAGAGCCGGTTGTTCCTTCACATCTGGTTGCATCGACCTGAAGTATGTCGACTGCTTCATTTTTTAAGAGATTCATGACGTCTGATAATAAGTAACAGTATTCACCCGCAACCAGATTCACTTTATCCGGAAATCTTTCCTTCAAAAACTCCATCCCTGATACATCAAAAGAATTAATAGGCTCTTCAAAATAGGTGACATTCAGCTCATTAAGGGCCCGTGCAAGAGCAAGGGCCTCTTTAGGAGAATAGGCCGCATTTGCATCCACAAAAAGTTCAGAGCCTTCCGGAAGCAAGGACTGAACTTTAACAACTCTTTCAATATCTCTTTCAATGCCTTCTCCAATTTTCATTTTAAATGAGTGGACTCCATAGGAGTGGAATTTCTCTATTTGTCTAATGAGGTCTTCTTCCGAATTATTAATAAATAATCCGCTTCCATAAAATGTAACTGGCCCCCTTTTTACTCCCAGTAACTCCTGTATAGAAATATCAAACTGACGTGCCTTTAAATCCCAGAGAGCAGTATCAACTGCGGAAAGGGCCATAGAAAAAACTGATCCATATCCCAGATTTCTTCCTTCATGTTTAATTTTTTCAATTAACAGAAGATTATTTTTTTCGCTCTCACCCATGAGGATGGGGATTGCGTGTGCAGTGACAAATTCAGCAGTTGTGAGATCCGCATAGGTGTATCCAAGTCCAGTATGTCCATCAGCTTCAATCTCCACAGTGACAAGACCAGTGGAAGACCAGGTTAGAGTCCCGTCTCTTTCCACTGTCTCTGTTGGAACATCGAAGAATTTTACCGTCACTCTTTCTATGGTCATATGATCTGGCGAATCCTGGTCTTAGCTGCAGTGATGGCGATCTCTTTCCTGTTAGGAGTCCCTCGGGCAAGGGACTTACCAAACATCTTTGCCTGCTCAAAAGTAATCTTCCCTGGCATTGGTGGTTCATTGGGATCCACTTCAGCTTCTATAATCACCGGGCCATCATAGCGAAGGGCCTCATCCATAATTGTTCCGCACTCCTCAGCTCGTTTTACGTTGTACCCTCGGGCCCCACAGGCTTCCGCGAACTTCACAAAGTCGAAGGGCTCAAGTTCACATCCAAACTCCGGATTCCCAAGGAAGACCATTTGTTCCCATTTGATCTGACCGAGAGAATTATTTTTTACAATCACCACTTTCACATTGAGCTTGTACTTAACAGCGGTGATGAAGTCGGCCATGAGCATGGAAAATCCTCCATCACCAACGAAGGCCACACTCTGGCGATCAGGATAAGCAACGGCCGCCGCAAGGGCATAAGGAAGTCCGCAGGCCATGGTGGCAAGTGTCCCTGAACAGCTATGCATCTGGCCCCTCTTGGCAGGAATATGTCTTGCCCACCAGGTAGTGTTCGTTCCTGAGTCAGAGGAAATGATTGCCCCCTCATTCAGTCTCTTACCAAGTTCCCAGGCCGGTACCTGGGGCTTCATGGGAAAATCTGTTCTGGTTGCCATCTCTTCCATGGTCTTTCGCCATTCGGCCATTCCTTTTTGCGCCTTTTCCAGAAAAGATCGATCCTGCTTTCGCTCTAACTTTGGAATAAGAGAGTGGAGAACAGTTTTTGAATCTCCGGTGAGAGCAACGTCAATCGGGTAACGAAGTCCAATCTTTGAGGCATCTAACTCAATTTGAATGGCCTTGGCCTGACCTGGCTCAGGAAAGAACTCAATATAAGGAAAACTTGTTCCAACCATGATAAGGAGATCGCATTCTTCCATAGCCTCCTGAGATGGCTTTGTTCCCAGAAGTCCTATTCCTCCTGTTGTGAGAGGGTGATCATCTGGTACGGCTGCTTTTCCCAAAAGGGCCTTGACAATAGGTGCTCCTATCGTATCCGCAAGAGTAACTAATTCATCAGTTGCATGAAGCGCTCCACGGCCGCAAAGGATGACAGGTCTTTTACAGCTTACTACCAGTGCTGCTGCATCATTCAGAAGATCTTCCGGTGCATTCATTTTTCTTTCTGTTTCTATCGGTTGAATATGTCCGGGAATATTTCTCTTGGAAGCATCTTCCATATCAACTTCCATTCTCTGAAAATCCACTGGCATGGTTATGTGAGCAACCCCTCGATAGGCCAGTGCCGTATTACAAGCAAGATTAGTAACGGCCTTTACATGGGAAGGACCCATTACTCTGGCATTGTAAACGGCAACATCCTGAAAGACTTTATCAAGATCAATGTCCTGTTGTGCGTGGGTATCAAGGAGATCATGGTAATGCATTCCTGTGATGGCGAGCACTGGCTGCCCATCGAACTTTGCATCATAGAGCCCGTTCAACAAATGAATTCCACCGGGACCTGAAGTAGCAAGGCATACACCCAATTTACCGGTGTATTTTGCATACCCTGTTGCCATGAAGGCGGCGGTTTCTTCATGTCGTACCTGAATAAACTTGATTTTATCCTGACGAACTCTGAGAGCTTCAATAATTCCATTTATGCCGTCACCTGGTAATCCGAAGATAGTATCAACCCCCCATTCAATAAGAGTTTCAATGAGACAATCTCCTCCAGTCATCTTTTCTGATCCAAACATAATTCTCTCCTGTGTCATTCAAAACAGACAATATTAAAGAAAAGGTAGCATTTTCCTGAGCTTGTTATGGCCTAAAAAATTCTCCAGAATGCTTTATCAGCTAAGGCCGTAATAACATCGTCATGAATCATCTTTTGTTCATTTTGAGATGCAAAAGATTTCCTCTTCTCTAGAATTCACAGTATGAGCAGTCTCCTTCCTCAATCTATATTGATGAACCTGGGATTTTTTGTTCTTTCTTCTGTTGGCGTCTGGTTCACTGCATGGAAGCTGACAAATTACCTAGATGTTATTTCTGATCGCACAGGACTAAATAAAGCCTTTGCGGGTATCTTATTTCTTGCAGTCGCTACTTCTCTACCGGAAATTGCCACAACTGGCACTGCAGGATCAAGTGGTTCACATCAGCTTGCAATTTCTAATCTCTTAGGAGGAATCGCCATTCAGACTGTGGTGCTAGCTTTGGTTGACTGGATTGCTATACGTGGCAAGGCCCTTACAAGCCGATCTCCTGATGCTTCATTAATTATGCAGGGAGTGATTCTGGTTCTCATTATCGCGGTAGCAATTGCAGCTTTTTCCTCTAAAGAAATTTACAGTTTTATGAACGTTGGGTTGTGGTCGGCAATCCTGTTTATAACTTACTTCATCGGTCTCTATGTCATTTACAAATACTCTGGTGACCCAAGATGGCAACCTGTAGAAGAGGGACCAGACGAAGCGGGAAAAGAGAAAGTTCAAAGAGAACTTCAAAAGAAATTTGATAAATACTCCACCTCTAATCTAGTGCTAAAATTTCTTTTCATGGCCTTTGGTGTGCTTCTTTTTGGATATCTTCTGACTAAGAGTGCAGAGAAAATTGTTCAGCAAACAGGTTTTTCAAGTGGAGTTGTTGGATCCACACTCCTTGCCGCTGCAACTTCGTTACCTGAAATCACTACTACATGGACAGCTGTGAGACTGGGGGCGAATTCCATGGCAGTAGGGAATATTCTGGGAAGTAATTCCTTAATGATCGCTCTCTTTTTCTTTGCGGATATCTTTTACAGAAAAGCATCTATAATCACGGAAGCAAAACAGAACTCTATTTTTCTGGGGGCCCTGGGAATAATTCTGACTGGTATTTATATCTGGGGAATTTTGGAAAGAAGAGATAAAACGATATTTGGCATGGGAGTCGATTCATTCTTAATTATACTCATTTATCTCGGCGGCATGGTTTTGTATAGCAGGATGTGAGAGGGATTCATAGTACAAGGATACATCCTCTCTCTCCTTTTCTGTTAAGTCCGGAACCGCTTTTTTCATGAGACTTGCGTGTTCGCTTCCTCCACGCTTATCCTCAATAAACAGACGAAGTTGATTGGAAAGATAAGACCATGGCTGGCCACGAAGATCAGGGAAATGAGGCTTTCTGGTTTTCCCTTCAGGATCAGGCCCATGGCATCCGATACATGCGGCAACTTTCTTTTCTGGAACTCCCTTGAAGGCAATTGCCTTCCCTCGCAAAATGGCTTTTCTTCTGGAATCAATTGATGGAGGTAAGCTCTTTATTCTCCTCTGAGAGCTGTAGTATTCAGCTACAGACTTAATCATTTCTTTACTCAAAGAGACAGCGATGAGCTCCATCGTTCCGCTGTGTCTTTCTCCTCTCTTATAGGCATGAAGTGAACCTTCAATATAATCCTTGTTCTGACCTGATAGCTTTGGAAAGACCCCTTTTCCTCTTCCGTTCCCGTCCATTCCATGACAGTGGGCACAGGTCATAAGAGTATCGCTTAATATTTCATCGGTATAAGGTGGAGGAGGAAGAATAAAAGGACCATGCTTCCCATAAACTAACTTTTTGTACTCACTTTCACTCATCTCAGGTAGTTTCAATAAAAAGGAAACCATTGACCAGACTTCATCATCTCTTTTGAGAGAAGGCCATGAAGGCATTCCTGTAAATTTCAGTCCATATTTTACAATGCGAAATAGTTCTTCTGGTTCATATTTCTTTATCGTTGGTGGCAGATAAGGTGATTCAGGTGTTGTTTTTAGTCCCAGTAGGTTCACTTCTCCCGGTATACCATGGCATTGTCTGCAACCTATTTCATAATGACCTGCTCCTCTTAGAATCATGTCTTCATCAGTTAACTTTGGTCTTTTTACTGTGAGGGAGTAGGTTGAAGCATATCTTCTTTTTGCAAACTCCAGTATTAAGGCCGTAACTTTGAAGTGACCTGAGCTTGCAGAAATATTAATTAATCCTGATACCATCATAACCAGGCCTGCCAATGAAACACAAAGAATAAAGATGATTATAGGCTTCATCCAATCTTTCATAGGGTCTCCAAGTCCGCTGTTGATTTATTCACTTTAATCAGACATAGAGCAAGCCAGAGGCCTCCTGTTAAATAAGCAATTCCTCCTACCACAAGCATGATTGCTCCTCCCATCTGCTGGTCTTCAATTGCTGTAAGAGTTCCATGACCACCATGATGAAAAAGCGCCCGACCGGATAAATTCAGGAGTGCTCCAAGAAGAGTCATATGCATGGAGGTAATGAGAAGACCAATAATCCCTGCTCCCATCCTCTCTCTATCACCAGATGTGGAACCACTTAGAGATGACAACCACACCCACACTCCTGCAAATAGGAAGAGACCCTGCTCAAGCATAAAACCAGAATTACTATGGCGTGCAAAATGATGAAGAGATGGAGCGTGCCATGCCCATACAATAACTAACTCCCCCATTGCGGCCGGAACAGGAGCAAAGAGTGAGGGATATTTAAGAGCAGGGTCAAAAGGTGATCTGATAATTCCGAGTGCAATGAAGGGAGAAGCAATTGCAACTACCAGCATGTGCATGATCATATGTCCGTAGAAAGTTTTCTCCGCAAGAGATGGAACGGGACCGATCCAAGCGAGAATTAAACACAGAACTCCGACTGCGAGAAATGGGTTCTTCATATGCAGCTCCGAAAATAGAAGGCAACATAAGCGGTATAACTGATTCCAATGAAACTCAGGACTGATATTAACAGCCTTGAAAAACCAAGGAAGCTTTCTCTGTCTTCGGGAGTGTCATCTTCAATTTTTTTTGATCTCCCATATCTGGAGTGAGTATCATATCCTTTCCAGGCTTCTCTTCCCACTAGAACAAAAGAAATAATGGTTGCGACTCCGATTGCCACTCGGGCCTCATTTAAGTCTCCTCCCCGACCAGCAAATTTTGCACACCAGACGGCTGCAAAGACATAAGAAAATAGAAAATGCAATGACCACACCAAAGGAGGAACTCCCAGCGCCCATAGTGAAGTTTTATTTGTCATTTCACTTTCCATAATCCACCTTTCAAGCAATGACTGGAAATCCCGAAATAACCAGTGCAGTCAACACAGCAGTTACAGCGAGAAAACTTTTAAACAGTGACACATTGGTAATGTCAGCATCATATTTTGCAGTCATTTTCCCTGCCATTCTCCTGGCCATGCAGTAAAGTTGCATCATTATTCCAACGGCAATATGAAAACAGGTCCAGTAAATGAGAATATAAACAATAGCTTCATAGACATGGGCCTTTGGATCCATCTGATACAATTCAGGACCTCGAAGAAAGGCCATCCCTCCAATTATGGAAAATAAAACTCCCAGTATTGAGGAAAGGTAAAAATGCTTTGGTCTATCTGAACGATTAAACCGTTTTGCAAGTTTTGTGGATATCCAAGAGAGAACGATCAGAAAGGCCCCAGTTACCGGCCAGAGTATTCCAGGGCCTTCGCCTCTCACGAACTCATCCTGTACGGTCCAATAGAAAAAATATCCAAAGATGAGAGAGATGAAAGCAGTGATGTCAGCAAGCATGGTAATGAACATGGCCCACCAACCAACGGCAGCTGGTCCTGAGCTGTAAAGAGGAAGAGTCTGACCCATTCCTACATCTTTCTCCTCTTTTTCCGGTATCCAGGCTGTTCCGGTCCAGAGCCAGTAAACAATGAAGAAGATAGCGAGAGCTCCTGAGATCATGGCCTGGAACCACATGTGAAAAGTTCCAAAGACAAAAAAGCCAAAGGAGAAAAGGGCCGCTAAATGAGTGAGAAAAGTAGGACCAGGAACTCTCAGGCATTGAATAGGTTTAGCATCAACAGAAGTCGTGACAAGAGTTTCACGCATTTCTTCTGCTGCATCAGGAAGATAGTACTTACCATTATCAATGTTATGAAGAAAATCCGGTTGATCCCATAACGGATAACGGGAAGTAATTAGAGGAACGGATCTTATTCCCCATTTGCGATCTGGTATCTTCATGCTCCATTCAAGAGTTCCAGCATTCCAGGGATTTCTTTCAGAAAAAGGCTCTTTTTTCTTTGGTCGAATGAGATCGTAAAGCAGGACAAGAAGACCAGCCGCCAGAATAAATGCACCGACAGTAGAGATCAAGTTTAAAGTACTGACCTCCATTTCATTGGGGTAAGTAAAAATCCTCCTGGGCATGCCCAGGAGACCGCTTATGTGCATAGGAAAAAAGGTCACATTAAAACCAATAATCGTCAGCCAGAAAGCAACTTTCCCCAGCCTCTCAGATAGTTTTTTCCCAGAGACAATAGGAGCAAAATAATAAATTCCACCAAGTATAGGAAAGACACTTCCACCAATCAGTACATAATGAAGGTGTCCCACTACGAAAAAAGTGTCATGGGCCTGAAAATCAAAAGGAGCAATCGCAACCATAACACCAGTAAGACCGCCGATGACAAAAGTTGCCATGCCTCCGAGACAAAACATCATGGAAACAGATTTAACAACTTTACCGACAATGAGAGTGGCAAGGAAACAAAAGAGTTGGATTCCGGTTGGAATCGCCACTGCTTGTGAAGCAACGGAAAATATCCCTAATGTAATTCCCGGAAGACCCGTCGTGAACATGTGATGCACCCACAAGCCGAAACTTAAAAACCCTGTACCAATGGCGGATAAGACAACCCAGCTGTATCCGACAAGATGGACTCGGGCGAAAGTAGGAATAATGGTAGCGACCAAAGCAATTGAAGGCAGGAAAACGATATACACTTCAGGATGCCCAAAAATCCAGAACAGGTGCTGCCATAAGACCGGGTCTCCTCCTCTGCTGGAATCAAAAAAAGGCCAGTCGAAGGCACGCTCGACTTCAAGAAGTATGTCCCCTGCAATCAATGGTGGAAAAGCAAAAAGAATCATGATGGCCACAACCAGAATGTACCAGGCATAAATCGGTATGAGATTTATCCTCATGCCAGGTGGACGGCATTTTAAAATACCTACGATAAGTTCAACTGCAGCAGCGATAGAAGCAATTTCAATGAAAGTAAGACCCAGTAACCAAATGTCAGCTCCAACTCCTGGCTGATAGGTCGTCGTAAGTGGAGGATACATAAACCATCCCCCCTTAGGTGCGACACCAAAAAAAAGAGAGCCGCATACAAATAATCCACCAAGGAGAAAACACCAGTAGCCATAAGCAGAAAGACGGGGAAAAGGAAGATCCCTTGCCCCAAGCATCTGAGGGAGTAGCAAGATGGAGATTGCTTCAAATATCGGAATGGCAAACAGAAACATCATCACTGTTCCGTGCATTGTGAAAATTTGATTATACTGATCGGCAGTCAGGAATGAATTTCCCGGAGAGGCCAGCTGAATTCTCATCATAAGAGCAAGAACTCCAGCAAAGAAAAAGAAACCAAGAGAGGTCAATGTATACCAAAGTCCTACTTCAGAGTTATTAACTTCTGAAAAATAACGGATTCCTTCAGGGCACTTCCATGCTTTTCCCAATCTTTTTTCCTGGTCCTGTCTGACAGGATCTTTTTTTTCTTCCATTACTTCAGTCCTTCAAGCCAGACCGCAATTGATTTACGATCCTCTTCAGGGATGTCATTAAAAGATGGCATTTTCACTTCCGGCTTTATTGAATCTGAATCTTTTACCCAGAGTTTCAGATTGTGAGCGTTAGTTTCAAGAATCCCTGCTCCTATCCTCTGTCGACTTCCAACATGAGTGAGATCAGGTCCCACTTTTCCTATTTCACTGACTCCACGAACAGTATGACAGGATATACATCCATTACTGATAAATGCTTTCTGGCCTTTTAAAAATTCTTCATCTTGCGTCGAAACAACTGCTTTCAGCTGATTTTCAAGCCATTTATTAAAAATACCACGATCAACAACTTTCACATTCAGGTGCATAAGGGCATGAGATCCTCCACAGTATTCGGCACAGGCACCAAGGAAATCTCCTTCCTTTTTAGGAACAAAAGAAAGCTGTGTAGTTCTTCCTGGAATCATATCCATTTTTCCCGCGAGAGAGGGAATCCAGAAAGAATGAATGACATCCTCACTAAGAAGAAGAAACTGAACAGGTTCATTCACAGGCAGCCAGATTTCATTCGCTAGCTCCACCTCTTTTCCATCAAGTATATATTTTACTCTCCACCACCATTGAAGGCCGCTCACCTTAATCTGAAGACTTCCGTTGGGAGCAGGGGCCAGCAACTTCGGGAGTGGCAATAAGCTGAAGCAGACAGAAACAGTGATGACAAGAAGTGGGATGAGCGCACCACCTCCAATGATAAACAAACGGCTTTTACTCCAGTCATGAGGCCCTGGCTTAACAGCAACTGCATAAATTTCAAGCAAAATAAAAAGTATCCAGATAACTGCTGCAACCCCAAGTAACCACCAGAACATATTAGCGACAGTAACTGAAGCATCACCTGAAGCATTCAGGGCAGAAAACGGTCCTTTGCATGATATGAGTAGAAGCAGAAAAAGAAATTTAATGCGGAAAGGAATCATACTCATTTACTCCGCAAACTTTTTATTACGCTTCCCCTCCTTTTCGTCCTCTTTTCTTTCTCAATTTTATTGCTCGCAAAATCTTAGAGCGTTGCATACTTGATTTATTCTAAAAAGGCTCACCTTCCTTTGACACAGCTTCATGTTGTTCTTACTTTATGGATGTCCGACTCTTTCAGATTCTTCACCCCAACAGGAAATAAAAATGTGTAATGAAGATCCGATGAATCGTAGGAAAATGATGAAATGGATTGTTGCAGGTATCGGCGCTAGCGCATCAGGTATCATAGGAGTTCCAGCTCTCACCAATATGATTGCTCCAGGGCTTCAAAGGAGACCCAAGCATAAATGGCGTTCTATTGGATACTTTAATTCATTCACTGTTGGTGAAATTACCGGAGCGACTGTCAATACACGGCTTGACAGGGAACTTCTTTACGTAAGTATGAAGAAAAAAGTATTTGTCTGGAAAAAAACGGAAAACGATGTTGTGGTCTATTCCCGGAGCTGTACTGACCTAGGGTGTCCCGTCAATTTTGATAAAGGCAGTGAGTGTTTCTTTTGTCCTTGCCATGGAGGAATATTCTCTAAAGAAGGTGAACGCATGGCAGGCCCACCAAGAGATCCTCTCTATCGATTTGATACGAGGATCATTGACGGCCTTCTTGAAATAGACCTCACTTCCGTTCCCATCATTGTGTAGGAGACATCCTTCTGAAAAGAATAGTCCAAGTCTTCATGTCGAGACTCGGTATTGACCTTTTGCTCGACAAGACATTATTCAGGAAAGTTTCAAAAACTCCGTGGCATCAGGGAGATGGGGCCACGTTGTTCATTTTATTCTTAGTACAGGTTCTGACCGGTGGAGTTCTCACTCTGAGCTATTCAAACTCTATTGAACATGCATACGAAAGCGTTCAGTACATCACAAATCATCAGTTAATGGGCTGGTTCATACGAGGTCTACACTATTGGTCGGCAGGTCTCATGGTTATCATGCTCTACTTCCATTTTTTCCGGGTGATACTCCTGGGTGGGTACAAGGCCCCCAGAGAAGGAACCTGGGTAACAGGAGTATTCTTATTTGCATTAATCATCATCATGTCTTATTCAGGCTATGTTTTAAGATGGGATGAAAGAAGCATCTATGCCGTTAAAGTTCTCCTTAACATTTTATATGAAGTGCCTTTAATCGGTGAACAACTTGTCTTGTTTGTTCAGGGTGGTTCGGAAATTAATTCCCTGACACTAAGCCGCTTTGTTTCTGTTCACACTATCCTTGTACCAGGTCTTATCTTTATATTTGTGGCATATCACCTGTATCTCGTTATCCTTCATGGTCCCACTTCTCCTATGGAAAGTAAGATTCTTGTGAAGAATGCAGAAGAACAGAAAAAGCTCTATGAAAAAGTAAAAAAATCTAAAACAGGGGGAGAAGATTTTTATCCCACCACCGTTGCAGCATCCGGAACGATGGGATTTGTCGTTTTCCTCTTTGCCGTCATCCTTACTCTGACCATCGGGCCACCTGACCTTTACCCTGAAGCGAATTTAACGGAAGTTTCTCATCCCAGGGAAGAATGGTGGTTCTGGTGGTACAGTTCATTAGTTGCATTACTTCCACCAGCTTTCATTCCTTATCTATTCTTTTGGGTTCCCGTTTTTTCCTTTGTAATTCTCGTTATTCTTCCTCTACTGGATCGCGGTACCAATCGGGGTTTAACCAACAGACCGATATGGAGTATTGTTGTAGGATCATCGGTTATAGTATTACTTGGACTTTCGGCCCTCAGAATGCGTTCACCATGGACAGGATGGCCAAGTTCAGAACTACCTCCCTTTCCAAAGAAACATATTGTCACTGATGACTTAATTAAGGGCAGAGAGATTTATGTCAAATATGGATGTAATAGCTGTCACGCTGTTGCAGGTGTAGGAGCTGCCGTCGGCCCTGATTTAACAAAATTCCAGGGAAGCCTGACCAAAAAACACATTAAAAATTACATTTTACGACCTCCGAAGAATGTTCCGATGCCCCCGTACGAAGGCAGGTTAAGCGATGAAGAACTTAAGTATCTAAGTGAGTTCGTCTTTGTCATGCAAACGCAGGCAAGGAGTGATGGCAAATGAAAATGAAGCTATTCTCTCTGTTTCCTTTGTTTATCGTATCTGCCTGTACCGGAAAAAAGTATCAATCTATCTGGTATCCAGTTACTAAGACTGCAACTGAAATAAAAAGTATCACCTGGTTTCTTATTGGTATCTCCACAATTATCCTGCTCGCAGTAATGATTCTATTAGTCCTCAGTCTTTTGAAAAATGAAAAAGACAATACCAGGAATCCCGGGAAAAAATTTGTTCTCTGGTCCGGTCTTATCATCCCTTCTGTCATTCTACTCATCATGCTTTTCTATTCACTGAATACGACCATGAAAATTAGAGAATATAACAAAGAGACAATGGAGGGAGAGCATCTTCTTATAAAAGTAACGGGCCATCAATGGTGGTGGGAAGTTGAATATCCTCAATATGAAATCCTGACCGCCAATGAGATTTATGTCCCTTCAGGAAGACCTGTTCGTTTTGAATTAAGTTCAAAAGATGTGATCCATAGTTTCTGGATTCCTAACATTCATGGAAAGATGGATATGATTCCCGGAATGAAAACCTACCTAAATGCCAAAGTAGATGATCCCGGCGTTTTCCGAGGGCAGTGTGCTGAATACTGCGGACTCCAACATTCTTTCATGTCGCTTTACTTCGTCGCTCAAACGGAAGAAGACTTTAAGAAATGGACGGCAAACAGGAAAGAAAAGATCACCCCATTATCAACCAAAGGCAAGGAAGTCTTCTTTAAGGAGTCATGTCATACTTGTCACGCCATAAAAAATACAGAAGCTATGGGAAAAGCAGGTCCTGATCTCACACACATATCAAGTAGGTTATCCCTTGGAGCAGGAACAATTTCAAATAATCGGAACAATCTTAGAATGTGGATCCTGAACTCTCATGAGTTCAAACCAAAAAACAGAATGCCAACTTATGACATTCCTGCTGAAGAACTCGAGGCCTTACTGGATTATCTGGAGGAATTAAGATGAGTCTGAAAACAATTCCTGAAATGCCAGATGGAAAACTTCAGGCCTTTGAAGATACCTGGTCAAGACAGCCGGGATTCAGAGCATGGTTATCAGTCGTAAATAATCAGCCTCTCGGAAAAAGATTCATGATAACTTCCTTTGTGTTCTTCCTGTTTGCAGGAGTACTCGCCCTGCTCATGAGAACCCAGCTTATATTACCTGAAATGAATTTTCTGGGACCTCATTTGTATAATCAGTTTTTTACCATGCATGGTTCAATCATGATGTTCCTATTTGTGGTTCCCTTCCTTGAAGGGCTCTCTCTTTTCATCCTGCCATTGATGCTTGGTTCTAGAGATGTGGCCTTTCCCAGGCTCTCTGCTTTCAGTTATTGGACCTATCTCTTTGGAGGAATTCTTTTTGTCTTTAGTATCTTTCTAAATAATGCTCCTGATGCCGGATGGTTTGCGTATACTCCCCTGTCAGGTCCTAAATACTCAGGTCTGGGAATTGATTTCTGGGTTCTGGGTCTTGGGTTAGTAGAGGTATCAGGTATTGCCACAGGGGTTGAAATAGTCGTCACAATATTAAAATTCAGGGCCATGGGAATGAGGATGGATAAAATGCCACTTTTTGCATGGACCATGCTCGTGACAGGCATCATGATTATTTTTGCATTCACCGTTCTTCTTATGGCGACATTCATGCTGGAACTTGACCGAATGATGGGGACGGCGTTCTTTAACACGGACAAAGGTGGAAGTAGTCTTCTCTGGCAGCACTTGTTCTGGTTTTTCGGCCATCCGGAAGTTTACATTATGTTTCTTCCGGCCACAGGAATCGTCTCAACAATTGTCAGTACTTTTGCACGAAGACCGGTTGTGGGTTATCTCCTCGTGGTGACAGCGATAGTTGTCATGGGCTTTGTCAGTTTCGGGCTATGGGTCCATCATATGTTTACTACCGGGCTCCCTGAACTTGCCTCGGCTTTCTTTACAGCAGCAAGCCTCATCATTGCTGTGGCCAGCGGAGTACAGATTTTTGCCTGGATTGCGACACTGTGGGGGAGAAGACCATCTTTTAAGACACCATTCTTATTTGTTCTCGGCTTCTTCTTTATTTTTACCCTCGGCGGATTAACAGGAGTTATGGTTGCTGTAGTACCATTTGACTGGCAAGTCCATGATACCTATTTCATCGTGGCACATTTTCACTATGTACTCATCGGTGGCGTCGTTTTTCCTATCTTTGCGGCCATTAGTTACTGGTTCCCA
>JBKHWS010000004.1:0-90547 GCA_046566385.1 Bacteriovoracia bacterium
GAGCTGCTCAAAGAAGCATGCCCTTTCCCCATTGCTTGTATACAAACTGATAATGGGTTTGAATTTACTCATAAGTTGAATCCTCAAATGCCAAAGGACTATGAACATCCAATGGATGAATGGTGTAGACGAAATGGGATTATCCACAGATTGATTCCACCAGGAGTTAAAGAGCTAAATGGGAAAGTAGAAAGATCTCACAGAATAGATGAGCAATACTTCTATTGGAAAGCGACTGATAAATGCCTGATGACATTTAACGATCAATTATCTGAATGGTTAAAACAGTACAATGAAAATCGGCCTCATTTTGGGATTGGATTCTTAACCCCTCTTGAAAAGCTCCAGGAGAGGATTCTTAATCTGGGGCAAGAAGTGCTTCCAAAAGAACTGCAATCAATGAAGAGTCAATTTTTGATAGCAGCACCCGTTAAGGTTTTTGAGCTATATGGAAGCGTAAAAGTGAAACTGGCTGCTTAGCATCCTGTTCGCGATCAATCTTTAGACAACATAAAGAGACTACTCAACAGGTTAGGGAAGTGCCTGAAATTCCACCAGGGCCATGTGATGAGAATCTCAGGACCAGCCTTTAATGAGAACATCTGCTGTTTTCTCATTACAGGCCATAGGAATATCGTAAACCACCGCAATCCGTAACAGGGCCTTCACGTCTACGTCATGGGGATGAGGGGCGAGTGGATCCAGAAAAAAGATGACGGCATTAATTTTTCCCTCAGCTATGCCTGCACCTATCTGCTGGTCACCACCCAAAGGGCCGCTTTTGAACTTGGTAATGGAAAGTCCTGTTTCACTTTCTATTCTCTTCCCGGTAGTGCCGGTGGCAAAGATCGTATATTTCTGAAGCTCCTGAAGATGTCTTCGGGACCATTCGACCATATTATTTTTTAAGTTATCATGAGCAATGAGCGCGATAGTTTTCTGCATGATTTTCCTGCCTGTTCGATTGCCTTAATTTTACTTCCAGACTGAGAGAAAAAATACAGTAATCTTTAGGCCTTTATTTAGGTACCTAGTTGGAGGAGATGCTTTAAACTTTCTTACATGAAGGAAGACATCCATGCTTCCAACAGATCACATTGGGGTGAGTACTCAAGTGACCAGGAAGAGAGAGTTTTTTTAGAAGGGCCAAAAAACCGTTTATCGGAATTCAGGCATGCCTTCAGTGTTTTCTCTGAGATGTTAAGAGGGCTCCGGAAATTTCATTTTATCGGACCTTGTGTGACAGTTTTTGGATCTGCCCGGTTTGATGAGAATCATGAATATTACAAGTTATCCTATGAAGTTGGTCAGGAACTGGTTAAAAAAGGCTTTGCCGTTATGACCGGTGGGGGGCCAGGAACCATGGAAGCGGCCAATAAAGGGGCCAAGTCTCTTGGCGGTTGTTCCGTTGGTTGCAACATTACCCTTCCTAAGGAGCAACATCACAATCCTTATCTTGATGCCTGGATGGAGTTTAAATACTTTATGGTGAGAAAGTATATGCTTGCCAAATATTCCTATGGGTTTGTGGCGATGCCCGGGGGATTTGGCACCCTGGATGAACTTTTTGGGATTCTGACGTTGATTCAAACCAGGAAGATTAGAAGTTTCCCGGTAGTGCTGGTAGGGACAGAGTTCTGGGAGCCTTTAAGAAGGCTTATTGAGGATCAACTGGTAGAGGCGCGAACCATTGATCCCATCGATGTTAAAACCATTACATTTACTGATTCACCTGCCGAAGCAGCTCGCTTTATCCAGAGTATTGCAACCAAGCACTTCGAGCTAAAAATCCACCCTCATAAACTTCTGGGTGAGAAGAATTATCGCAACCTTAATTAATTCTTGAGAACTCTTTTTATCTTTCATTTTTTCCTGAATGGTCTTATCTTCCACTCATGAACAAACGGATCCAAAATCCCCACCCATTCGATATGAGCAATTATTTGCAGGGACTGATTTATGAAGTTGGCGGGATGGATATTGATAGAGAAAAAGAAAATAAGAGAACTCTTCGACAAGATCAGAAGAAAGACACCTATAAACTAGACTGGTCATTTCTCCATAAAAATCTTCCTCCAAAGAAACGCACCTGATGCGGATAGAAACCCGGCATATTGTTCTATAGTTTCCATCATTTTTAAAATGTAAGTCATAAAAAATCTAAACGAAGGAGATTTTTATGGCCCATATTAAAGTTCATTCAGATGCAAGAAAAACTCCACTTGAATCTGACCACGCAAATTTTCATGCACTCATCAGCTGGAGAGCTATCCTGGGAGGAATCCTGGTAGCAATGCTTACAATGCTTGGGTTCGTGGGATTAGGTTTTGCCTTTGGAGGGATGGGATTGTCTGATGGTTCAAGCATGCAGGCCGCGGGTATCTTTACCGGAGTCTGGTTTATTGTCTCACTCATTCTTTCTTTGTTCGTAGGAAGTTATTTTGCGGCCAGGGTCTCCAAGTTCAGAACGGGGAGAATTGGTTCAGCTCAGGGTTTGGTGATTGCGTCTGTCGTTCTTGGCTTTTTCCTTTATCAAACCATTCAAGCGATCGGTACAGTTGGCTCAGCGGCCGGTAATGTGCTTCAGACTTCCGGTAGTGTAGTTGTCCAGGGAGCACAGCAGGCAGCAAACAATCAGACTGTCATGAACACTGTTAACAATCTTACTGAAGACGCTCTGGGAGATCTTAATCTTCGTTCTGAGCCTAGAGTTGTAGCCCAGGGAATTGCGACACGACTTCTTCGTGGCGATACTGAGGGAGCAAGAAGTTATCTTGTTCGTCAATCGGGCATCACTGAGGCCGAGGCCCAGCAAAGAATTGATCAATTGAGAAACACTTTAAATAGCTACATCGAGGACGTGCGCAATGCGACTGCAACAGCACTTCGATCCCTCGGTTGGTCTTTATTTCTCATGGTAGTTCTGGGAGCACTTGCAGCTGTAGCAGGCGGGGCCCTGGGTTCTGTGGCCAACTTCAGAAAACCTTTAATCAGGGAGTCTGAAGGTTACTATCCTCCAGGCCACGCGGTTTAAGTTCTTTTTTAGAGCGGCCTTCGGGCCGCTTTTTTTTTCGTTCAATGCCTATCTAAGAGGATTTACAGAGAGTGGTAGCAGACTGACTCCAGGTAATTCATGGAGATGTAAGTAGCTATCTTCCGGAAAGTGAATTATATCAAGCGACATGAACTTGGAAAGAAAAAGCTCTCTTCTTATCGTGGCCGCTTGCCTTTTATGGGCCATGGATCTTCTTGTGAGGTATCCGGTCTCTTTGAAGATGAATTTTATTTCCATCGTTTTTCTGGAGAGTTTAACGGGACTGTTATTTGTTTCACCATGGCTCTTTAAAAATTTCAAAACCCTGATGGCGCTGAAGAAAAGAGATTGGCTCATAACTCTTTTTATCGGCGGCATTGGAATGACGGTGGCGGGTTACCTGCAAACAGTTTCCATTCAGAAAGCAACTCCAGGGCTGTTTTCGTTCTTCCAGATTTTTCAGCCTCTTTTTGTCATTTACATGGCCCATCTGCTACTCAAAGAAAAAGTTGATAACATGTACCTCTACTGGGGGATTTGGGTGATCCTGAGTGCAGTATTGATGTTCTCAGTGGACCTCCAGTTAATGTTTGCCTCAGACTTCATTCTCACTGACATGTTGATTGCTCTTTCAACTATGCTTATCTGGGGACTTTGTACTATTCTCGGGAAGAAATTCCTGATGAGACATTCTGCCCTGACTCTCGTGTCACTCAGATGGGTGTTTGCATTTATTTTTTCAGGGCTGATACTGTTGATGGAAGATGAAAGTGTGCCCATGGAAATTATCTTTCAAACTGACATTGCTCTGAGATTCATTTTCATGGGGGCCATTGCGGGAATCCTTTCCATGAGCTTGTACTATAAGGGGCTACAAGAGTTGCCTGCTGGTAAGGTCTCTTTTCTGGAAATCTCCTATGCCGCTTTTGGAATGATTTTTTCAGCGATCTATACATTTGAGTCCCTGAATTTCTTCCAGATTCTTGGAGCGACATCATTTTTTGCTTTCATCATCCTATTCCTTTCAAGGCAGGAATCAGGGCCCTCCTCCGTAAAAACAGGTAAGCTCTCCCCGGTGTCCAAGTTTTAAAGTTACGGGAGTATTAAAGGGAATCGGATAGTTAAACTCATGACCATGGCCCGCAGGAAGACCTTTCAGAACCGGGTAGGGAACTCTCTGGGCAAATCTCCACAGGGCCTCCTGAGTATGATCCTTCCCATCTTTTTCCTGTCCTTGGGTGAAGTCTCCGAAGACGAGGGCCTTGACTCCTTTATGAATGATTTCCGCCTGAATCATCTGCTCCAGCATCCGGTCCACACTGTAGCCTCTTTCAGCAACGTCTTCCATGAAGAGTATTTTACCTTTTGCTTTCACTTCCCATTTCGTTCCTATGGAAGACTGGAGAATGCGCAGGTTTCCACCGGTGACTTTTCCGGACAAACTTCTTTTCTCTTCTGCCGCCTTGTTCAGTGGGATTAAGCTTTTAAAAGTCATCTTATGTTTTTTGCCAAAGATCACGTCTCGTAGAAACTTTCGGTCTTTGCTAAGTGCCAGTTCGGGGTTCATCTGACTGATCGTTCTTCCGTGAATCACCGGCCACTTCCAGTTCTGGGAAAAGAACAAATGAAGGGAGGTAATATCACTGAAACCAATAAACAATTTGGGTCTCTTAGGGGGCTTCATCTTCAATAGATGTGGAATAAGCCTCATGCTGCCATAGCCACCTCTCAAGCACCAGATGGCCCTGGAGTCAGAATAAAGGGCCGCTGTGAGATGCTGAAGCTGAACTTCAAGTGGAGCAGCAAAAAACAGATCGGTTTTAATGATGTCCGAAGGAACCCTGGGGATGAGGCCTGCGTTTTCTACCCATCGTATCCCTTCTTCCAGACGATTAGTTGGAGAATGGGAAGCAGGAGCAATGATATCAACTATGTCGTTTTTTTTAAGGTAAGACCATGCATGAATCATGGTCTTATTGTACTTACTTTATGCCCCAGGTGTCATAGATTTTTGATCTTCTGAAGAACTCGCGGTACTCGCAGGCCCTTTCACTGATGTCCTTTTCAAAGACCTCTCTGGAAATTTTAAAAGTTTCCGGTCCGCCGGCAATCCGGGATTTCATCTGAAGTCCTTCGCAAAGCTCGTGACTCACATACTGATTAAGGTTCGGTACACCGAGAAGGAGAAAGCACATTTCGGTCCGGGAGTATCTTTTTGAACGGGCAATGGTCCCGGATGAAGTTTCTTCCTCATATTTTAACTTCTGTAAAATACGATTGATGTTTTTCCAGAAGATGCTGGCAAACGCATCCAGGTTGGACATGGTAATTTCACGACCACTATAAAGATCAGACCTGATGAGGGCGATGTTTTCGGTTCCCTTTACTTTTGAAATCGTTTCCGTGAACCTTTCGGCCGCAAGGAGCTGGGCCACGAGAATCTGATCTTCTTCCGGACTGTTTCTCAAAAGTTCAAGAAGAGAAAGTCTGACAATCATATCCAGACGGGCCTCTATTACCACTGTTCCATACTGAAGTTGGGCCACATCATAGATCTCTTTAACTGATTCAGTATTATTATTTAAATAATCGTTTTCCCTGCGGATGATGGCATCTTCTGTTGTTTCATATATCTGCTTAAGTTTATTGAAAGTGCTGATGTAGAGCTTTCGGAAAGCATAATCTCTTTCAGCAGGTGGATTTGTTTCAATGAACTCGATGAGTTTTTTAAGACTGTCCATCGGTGAAACCTTCCAGCGGTTTCCAGAACGATCGTAGGCACTGGTGAGAGTCTGAAGGGCATCCGGTTGAAGAACCTGAGTCAGTTCCTGATTGACACGGACGCGGGCACGGGCCACCCAATTCTCATAGTTGGACTTAATGGCATCAAAATCAATCTTATAAGTTTCTTTCCCCGGCCAGTTGTCAAGGTTGTAGTACCCGCCTCCGGCACTTTGCGATTGGCGAATGCTGGCATCATCTGGAAGTCCCAGAAGATAGAAAGGTGCGTATCCATCAGAGTAAATTTCAAAGAAAGGGTTCCGGTAATGAAGTTCAGCATGAGGAAGAAGAGAGTAGACAAGAGTGCGGATAATACTCCATCTATCTTTTTCCTCAGAGTTATCAAATATGACTCTTGATTCAGCAATAAGACCGAATCCTGTGGCCTCTCTGGAACGGATAAATGTTTCCCGAGCAAAAACCACATTCTGTCTCTGAGCATCTGCGGTTGTAGTCGGAGTAACTCCGCTTCTAATCTTGTTAAGCCAGTCAATAAGAACTGGAAGCTCTCTTTCGTTCAACCGGATGGCAGAGGCAAGTTCTGAATTCAGACTATGGTCATGACGGTACCTTTCTTTGAAATCAAGAAAAGCTTCCGCGTCCTGCATCTGGCAGAATTTATCTGACATGGATTCAAGAGCACATTTATAGGCTTCCTGGGCCACTGTATCGTCTGAAATTCTGCGGATCATACGGGAAGAATAATTTCGTCTGATTCCTTCAATCGTATTCCCAAGAAACTCTGAACCGGCCATGAGACCAATTCCTAAGGCGGGATTGATCACCGCAGTCGTGGCCCCTACAGCTGACATGATGGATGTAGCGGACTTCAGTATAGTAGGGTGCTTATTAAGACAGGTCTGGTTACTCGTGATCTGAGAGAAAGTGGTATTGGCAATTTGAATCACATTGGTAAGGGCAGAGACCTTATCGGGAGTGGCAAGGTCTCTCTGAGCATCATCTCTACCGATAAGACCGGCCCTGACCACCTGGAGATCGCGAAGTTTAGCATTGATGGCAGCGAGAGTATCGGGATCCGAACTATTAGAAACCTGAATTAACAGTTCCTGCTCCTGGGCATTGATTTCAGCAATTCGGGATTGGGTTTCATTTGTATTGGCAAGGTTTGTGAGCTGTTGATTCAGGAGCCCTAATTGAGCAATGGAGCCTCCCACACTTTTACAATCTTCATCGTTTGAAATACTTCTTAAAGATTCAATCAAGGCAATGGATTGCCCCAGGGCCGATCTTGTCCATTCCCCTTGAGACTGGCAGTTGGCGGAGAAGTATTCCAGGAGTTGCTGGCCGGGGATTCGTTCAGCAAACGCAGATGGGGCCAGTAACATTACCAGAATGACAAAAGAGGATTTTTTCATGTGATTTATCTAGCAAAAGTAAAGCGATCTCACGACTAAATCTTTGAACTTGTCACAACTTTTGAGAAAAATTTACTGAGGAATCTCGATATTCTTTGTTTTGACTTCTTCCAGAGCGGACAATAACACATTGATATCCAGAGGTTTGTGGAGGAGGAGGGAGCCATTTGTGACGGCAATCTTTTCTTCCGGGAGGAGGTTTTTATTGGCGGTGATGAAAATAACCGGTAATTCAAGCTTCTTTTCACGACACCATTCAACCAACTCCGCCCCATTCATTCTAGGCATGCGAAAATCACTAATCAGAATGTCAAAATTCTCTTTTTCCAATTTATCGACGGCGTCCATTCCATCAAAAGCGGATGTACAATGAAAGCCTTCATCCATAAGTATTTCCGCCAGGGCCTCTCTGATTGAGGGTTCGTCTTCGGCAAGGAGAATTCGATACTTCTTTTCCACGTTCATTGGCCAATGATGACACCATTTTCCCTGTTTGAGTATGGTGTCTGAAAAAAATTCAGTTTTCAGAAATCTTTTATTGCACTTTTGCTTCGCATCAATCTTTACAAAGGAAAAGTCATCCGTATTATTAATTGCAATTGACTTGCAATTAAGGATTTCTATGAAACTCATTTTTCTCTCTTTTCTATTTCTTATCACCAATGTTTTCGCCGTGGACACCAGTCTGGAAGATGTGGAGGTTGTTCACCACGAAACCCAGGGACTGGTGGATTTTGTTCCAAGTGTGACTAAGCTTCAGGGCCATGAACTCAGAAAACGTAGGGATACCAGTGTCGGGGACATGTTACGGAATGAGGCGGGAGTAGAAAGTACTTACTTTGGACCTAATGCCTCGAGACCTGTTATTCGTGGTCTTGACGGAGACAGAATCCGTGTTCTTCAGAATGGTCTGGGTACTCTCGATGCTTCTTCTCAGAGTGTGGATCATGCCATTCCTGTAGACACTCTTACCATTGATCAGATTGAAATTGTCCGTGGGCCTATGAGTCTTCTTTATGGAGCATCGGCAGTAGGTGGTGTTGTTAACATCGTCACTAACAGAATTCATTATGAATATGAGGATGGCTTCTTCTCGAAAATGCTGGTTCAAGGCGAGACAGTGAATAACGGTCTCAGTACTTCGGCCCACCTGAATTATGGAGTTAATAAATGGATGCTTCATGCTGATGGCTCCACCAGAAATCTGGGAGACGTAGAAGTACCGGGACAGAGTGGTGATAAACTTGAAAATAGTTTTAACAAACAAGATAACGTGGCCGGTGCCGTCTCAAGAATTTTTGATCGTGGTTATCTTGGAGGTTCATTTAATCATTTCCATAATCAGTACGGTGTTGTCTTTGAGGAAAACGTTTCAATTGATATGACCCAGAACAGGGGAGAACTGCACGGAGAGTATCGTCCGGAGTCCGGAACCATCAGAAAGTGGAAAATTAAGTCAGCTCAATCGAATTATTTCCATAAGGAGCTTGAAGGGGATGAAGTCGGAACGACATTCAGAAATGAAGGAAATGAAACCCGCATTGAAGGACATAACAAATCCTCCCGTTGGGCCGGCGTCACTGGAATTCATTCACAAATCTATCAGTTCAAAGCAAAGGGAGAGGAGGCTTTCCTTCCTTCTTCAAATACCAGGACCATTGCTCTATTTACTTTCCAACAGCTTTCTCTCAATGAGAAAAACGCCCTCCGATTCGGCGGACGAATTGAAGACTACCTGATTGAAAAAGAAAGTTCAGCTGCCTTTGGAGCAAGTGATGAAAAAGGCTTCACTGGTCTTAATGGTTCTCTTGGGCATTACTATGAATTTAGTAAAGGCAGGACTTTGGAATCAAGTGTTTCCTTCACTCAAAGGGTTCCGACTTTTCAGGAACTCTATTCAGACGGTGAACATGTTGCAACCGGTACTGTTGAAGTAGGTGATTCAACTCTTGGGAAAGAAAAATCTACTTCTTTTGATATTACTTTTAAGAATGTTTCTTCAAAGAATACCTTCACGGGTAGCATTTACACCCAATTCTTTAATGACTATATTGCGCTTCTGCCGACAGGAACCGTGAATGGTGATGGTGTTCCTGTTCATAACTATGAGCAGATAGATGCTCTTTTCTACGGTCTTGACCTTGATAACAGAAGTGAAGTGGTAACCCTTGACAAGGGTAGCCTCCACCTCATCACAAAGTTTGATTTTGTCCGAGCTAAGAACACGGACGGAGGTAGTAATCTTGCAAGAATTTCTCCTCCTCGTTTTTCCCTCGGCCTAGAATACATGAAAGACAAGTGGTCAGCGGACATTTTGTCCCAGTATGTGGCCCATCAGACAAAAACGGCTCCAAACGAATCTTCCACTGATGACTATATCCTCACTCATTTGGGATATACCTATCACCTTGTGGGGAACCTCACTTCATTCGATTTCTTCGCCAGAGTAAGAAACATTTTTGATGTGGAGGCAAGAAGTCACGTTTCCCCGCTGAAAGAAGTAGCACCTCTTCCGGGGAGGAATTTTATCATTGGGGCCCAGTTCCAGATCTAATCTGAACATTTGGAGCATACGCCGGAAAACTCCAGGCGATGCTCCATTTCAGTGAAGCCAAGTTTTTGTATTGCTTTTTCGAAGGCCGCCAGGTCACAATGCTCTATCTGTCGTATGTCTCCACATACTCTGCAACGGACATGGTGGTGGTGATGGTCGCTTCTTTCATTAAGGTCCGAGGCCATTTCATATCGATAGAAGCCTTCTTCCAGATTCACTTCATGAACCAGACCCTTTTCCTTAAATTGGGAAACGGTACGAAAGACTGTAGAGACGTCACAGCTTTCTTTGAGCTTTGAATGAATGTCATTCACCGAAAGTGGTTTTTTGGCCTGGGAAATTTCAAGCAAAATGGAAACCTTTACCTTAGTCCGGTTAATTCCTTTCTTGCTTAATACGTCTCTGACCGCTTCTTCATTTAGGGTGACGTGACAGCACTTTTTAGTCATGAGTTATAGTAACACACTCCTGTATGACCGACAAAAGATATCAGAATAAGAAAGTTCACAAGTCCTGTGAAAATCATTTTAAACTATCATTGTCTTGAGAAATTGTTTCAGGAGTTTCAAAATGGATTTTTTTCAAACGCCTCCCGTTTTTGGCAATCCTTATCTCGATGATAATATTTTTAAAAAATACCTTCTGAGGATCCTGCCAGAATCATTCTATAGTGAGATCAGTGAAGACCTGAAGCGAATGGCGGACAGGGTTACCCGTGAGATGGAGCCCCTGGCACAAAGAGCTGAACTACATCCTCCCGTTCATGTCCCTTATGATCCCTGGGGAAGAAGAATTGATGAAATAAGAGTTTCAAAAGAGTGGGAAAGACTCCATGAGATTGCCGCGGAAGAAGGAATTGTGGCCACGGGCCATGAAAGAAAGTTTGGCGAATTTTCCCGGGTTTACCAGTTTTCTAAGCTCTATCTTTATCATCCATCATCGGCCATTTACTCCTGTCCACTGGCCATGACGGATGGAGCAGCAAGACTCATAGAACTTTTCGGGACAGAAGACATGAAGAAGAGGGCGTACCGCTTTCTCACTTCCCGTGATCCTAAAACTTTTTGGACATCCGGACAATGGATGACAGAGAGGACAGGGGGCTCTGATGTCAGTGGAACTTCAACCATTGCTAAAAAAGAGGGAGACCAGTATCGCCTTCATGGTGTTAAGTGGTTTACTTCCGCCACCACTTCTCAGATGGCGATGACTCTGGCAAAAGTTGAAGGAGATGAAAAACTTTCGCTATTCTACCTTGAATTAAGAGATGAGGAAGGAAAGTTACAGAACATTCAGATCAATCGGTTGAAAGATAAAATGGGAACCAAAGCACTACCGACAGCAGAACTAACATTGTCCGGGACCCCCGCCACATTGGTTGGAGAAAGAGGTAAGGGAGTAAAAACCATTGCAACTCTTTTTAATATCACGAGGCTTTATAATGCCTGCTGTGCCGTAGGATATATGAGAAGAGGTATCGCTCTGGCCGTAGACTTTTCAAAAAAACGAGTAGCTTTCGGAAAACCTATTCTTCATCACGGCCTTCACGCAGAAATGCTCGCCGACCTACAGGTGAGGTTCGAAGCATCATTTCTTATGGCCTTTCACTCTGCCCTTCTCTTGGGTAAAGAGGAAACAGGCAAGGCAAGTGAAGTTGAAAGAGGTACTTTGAGGCTCCTTATACCGCTGGTTAAACTATTCACTGCTAAAGAAGGGGTGAGTATCACTTCCGAAGTCATTGAATCATTCGGAGGTGCTGGCTATGTGGAAGATACCGGACTGCCGCAGATCCTGAGAAACGCCCAGGTTCTATCAATTTGGGAAGGAACCACAAATGTTCTCTCTCTTGATTCCTTGAGGGCCATTCGAAAAGAAAATGCCGCTGATTATTTTATGAAGGATGTTGAGCAAAGGCTCAATAAAATTAAAAGACCTGAACTTCATAAATTTAAAGAAGAAGTTAAAGAAGCTATGAGTAAGGCAATCGACTATCTTAGAAGTCAGGCAGATGAAGAGCAAATGAATTCTGAAGCACGAGTGCTGGCAATGAACCTTTCGAGAATATACTGCGCGGGTCTTCTGCTTGAACATTCAGAATGGGAGCTTGAACAAAATGGCGGCACCAGAGCACTCATTGTGGCAGGGAGATTCATTGGTGCGGGTCTTTTTGAAGAGTTCAGAGCTGATAAGTCACATCGGGAAAAAACACTTTCAATTCTTTCATAAAAAAGGAGGGGCAAAAAATTGCCCCTCCAAAAAGTTCATTTGTCCCCTGGCCGTTTATATCTGGCCAGTAGTTGTTGCTTGCGGATCGGTTTCGCCGGTTGTTGTTCCGGTTTCACCTGTTGTCGTACCAGTTTCACCGGTAGTCGTTCCGGTTTCACCGGTAGTCGTTCCGGTTTCGCCGGTAGTCGTTGTACCTGTGTCTTCTCTGGTGATGACACCACAGAGAACCGGAAGTGTTTGCTGAGGACTTCCACCCTCAACACCTTGAACAGTCGGAGGGAGTGTTGTGGAAGATGGAATTCCATGAACCATAACAACTTTACCTTCAAGGTTTAAGTTCTCATCAGCACCAAGCTTCACCAGATTATCCTCAGTATCGGTATCTGGCAGTCTCAATTCCTGAAGCATAGTCTGGAATGAAGTTTCTTCTTGATATTGGTAATTGCCACCCATCGGGAAGCGTCCACCTGCTCTTTGAGCTCTTAAATCAGAATCTAGAGGAATAATTCTTCCTCCTGATACTGACATCGCTTCTGTAGCATCAATGTAACCATCACCATTTGTATCTGAATCTGGAGTAGGACAAACTGTTCCAACATGGACAAACTGACGATGAGCTCCTCTGGAAGCACCAGTAACATCTAGGTTGACCCCAAATTGATCCCCTTCAATAAGAAAGGATCCGGTTCCTGTTGCGTCAGCTGCAACGTTGGCGTTAACTGGAGAGAGAACTACCCGAAATTGTCCTTCCTGTTGCTGCTCTTCTTGTTGTTGTTGTGGAACTCCGCTCCCGCTATCGTCATCATCGCTTCCGCATGAAACTGCTAGAGTCAGCATGCATGTGCCTATGACGAAGGGTGTGAGTCTTTTGAGCTTGGATCTTTTTTTCATCTTAAACTCCTTTTTAATGCGCACTCGGCTTGAGTTGTTGTGAGTCTAGGAGCAAGTTCAGGGCCAGAGTTAAGTAGTTTGAAACAAAAGGGGAGGATAATGTTCTTTGAGAGCGTCAGAGGCAGAAAGGGTCAGTGAATTGCATTTGCCTGAGAGCATATGTTTTTGTGTAAACTTTGCAATTTAAGCGGGGTGCAATTTGATATTTATACATTTTTCCATTACTTTAAATCCATGAAGGCAATTGTAATTGGATCTACAGGTCTCGTAGGACGACAAATCGTGCAGAAACTCCTCGACCGTGACTCCGTTCAGGAAGTTCTCGTCTTCGCCCGGCGCTCTTTGAATTTATCTCATCCTAAATTAATCGAAGAGATTGTGGATTTTGAAAGAATATTTGAATGGGAAGATAGGGTTCGGGGAGATGTCTTATACTCTGCCTTCGGCACAACCCTGAGAGCGGCCCACACAAAAGAGAAGCAGTTCCATATCGATCATGATTATCAATTGAGTGTGGCCAAGGCCGCTATCCAAAACGGCGTGAAAACATTTGTTTTGATATCTACCGTTAACGCTAATCCTGTTTCTTCATTCTTTTATTTGCGAATGAAAGGACAAATAGAAGAGCAGGTCAAAAAACTTGGATTCTCTTCCTTAAGTATATTGAGACCTGGCCCATTAACGGGGGTCAGGGAGAAACCAAGACTCAGCGAATTTTTTTCGACAACCATTCTTGATGTTTTAAGCAAGCTGGTTAAACTCGACATTGAACCTGTGGACAGCTCCCTGGTTGCAGATGTCGCTGTAGAGGCTGGACTAGTCTCTCAGGAAGGTGTCCGGGTCATCACTCCTCAGGAGATTTTATCTGCTCGGAATAAATGAAGGCAACCCCCCTGTCGTGGTGCCTTCGTATTCAGTGGTATTATCTGTTGTTTCGGGAGTGTCATCTTCACCATAGTTTCCATTTCCTGTCTCTCCCGGTTGCGGAGGAAAATAGGCGCCATCGTCGATTCCAGCAGATCCTCCGATCGTTTGGCCGTCAGGTACAGGTATTCCTGTTGTATCATTGTCAATAACACCCGGAACCTTGGTGAGCTTTCTTACGACTCCGCAGGCGACTGGCAGGGCCTGATGAGGCGTTTCTTTGCTGTGGCCCGAAACTGTTTCCGGAAGAGCTGTCGAAGTCGGTACACCTTTAATGACAACAACTTTACCCAAAAGATTGAGAGACTTATTGTCTTCTATTTTAACGTATTCATCCGTTAGGTTTATATCTTCTTCTTTTAAGTCACTCATCATCTTTTCAAAAGAGGTGTTCCTTGACCAGAAGTAGTATCCGTATTCATCAGTTACCGGAAATGTGCCGAGCCCTCTCCACTGATTACTCAAATCATCATCCAGTGGAATGATAATCTTGTCATACACCAAAGCACCTTCGGCCCCATCAACGAAGCCATCGTTGTTGAGATCATCCACCATGTCCGGACAGCGGTTTCCAATATGAATACTCTGCCCATGAAGAGAGGAAACAGGGCCTCCGGAGAATCTAACGTCCGCTATGAAGTCATCAGCTTCTCTTACAAGAGTAAGAGAACCATTCAGGTGACCTGAAACCTCTTTATTTATCGGTGCCAGCAGGGCCTGATAGACCCCGTTCATTTCAACTTCCAGAGGTTGTGCTTCCACGGCAACAGGAGATTTGCTGTCACTACCTCCCTTTCCGCAGCCAGAAATAAGAGTACTTGTTACAAGAGTAAAAAAGAGAATTTTTTTCATGGAAAGATCTCCTTAAAGAGTGGCATCGAAGGCATCTTTAAAAGCATGACGAACCTCAGGCTCAAGCCATCTGAGTTTTTCAGTGCCTGTTATTTCTTTCTGCTCCAGATCGACCGGCTGGTAGTAATACATATTGGATTTCATGAGAAAGCACGACCCTGACTCTGGATGATTAGCATGATCAGTATATTTCTCTACGACCGGGCAGTTTGCCTTATCTCTCATGAAAATGTCGGTCCATTGTTTGAGTTTTAACGGACCCCGGGCATACTTAATGTCCATCACTCTTTCTTTGACCTGGTTATCGATAACAACATGGACCATGGGAGCAACATGAAACCACCACTCAAACTTATATTTCCGGATGAATTTGCGGGTAAAAAAGATCCAGGCCTTGGAGGAATAAAGATTATGTTTAATTCTCCATTCGTAACTCCACACATGGGCGCGATTGAAGCATTGAGACTCTTCCCTGGCGTTTGTTCTCGCTTCATAAAAGAAGCTTCTGGCCTGATCCAGACTTTTTAATACAGAGGGATGATAGACTTCAGTTTCAACTGTCCATGCCTTGGCCGGGACTTCAGATTGGAAAGACAAAGGAGAAGGGATCTCCTTTAAGTGGAGAATTTCTCTTCTGTCATTTATTGTAATGAGGAACCATGTTCTATTGGTGATTCCTTTTTTAAGAGTGGAAATAAGAGCTTTATCTGCCTTGGGAAAGCTAACAACTTGACCCGAAGTAAGAAAAATCAAAGGCTCTTCATTATTCTGGCCCATATCTATATCGAAAATCTGAGTGGATAGTTGAGTGTCAGCAAACAGAGTATGAGAAAATATGGTCACTAGAAGAACGAGAAGAAAACGCATAAAACCTCCCGTGTTTTAACGTAGAAATGACAGAGTGATACTGTCTGAAAAAGAGCGTACTTGTCATCTTAAGCCTAACCAAAGCTCAGCCCAGAAGAACCAAAACAAAAGCGGAAGTGATATAATGGATATCCCGAAACAGGAGGTATTTATGAAAAAGAATAACATTGCATCAAAAATTAAAAACAAGTTAACCGGTAATAAAAGTTCTGGTAGCAGCAGCAGCAGTAGCAGTGTTAAGTCGCCGCGAAGAAAAACGGCTAACATTAATCGTCAATAAGTTCTAAGAAGAGAGAGGCTTTGTCCTCTCTCTTTTTTTCTTTTTTAAGTATTCACAATATAACCGCCATTGGGATGAATGACCTGTCCTGAAACATATGACGCTTCTTTACTGGCAAGCCACGTAAATGCACCTGCTACTTCATTGGGTTGGCCAGCTCTCCCCATCGGTGCTTGTTTTCCAAAGTTTTTAACCTGATCTGCATCAAAGGAAGCTGGGATGAGGGGCGTCCATATTGGTCCTGGGGCCACTGCATTTACTCTTATTCCTTTTTCAAACAAGCTCTGGGTAAGAGACCGGGTAAAGGCAATGATCGCCCCTTTTGTTGCACTGTAATCCATTAATTTGGCGTTGCCTTTGTAAGCATTGATGGAAGCATTATTAATGATGACTCCAGTCTGCTCAGGAAGATGCTTCAATGCCGCTTGCACCATAAAGAACTCGGAGTAGATATTCACTCTGAAAGTTTCATCCAGCTGCTCCTCAGTGATGTTTTCAATATCAAACTCCTGGTATTGAACAGCGGCATTGTTAATAAGAATATCGAGCCGGTTGAACTTCTTTATGGTTTTATCAACTGCTTCGCTACAGAAGTTCTTATCACTGATGTCTCCGGGGAGAAGCAGGCATTGCCTCCCGTAGTTTTCGATCATCTGTTTAGTAATGGAGGCATCTTTATCTTCGTTGAGATAAATGATGGCCACATCTGCACCTTCGTTAGCAAATGCCAGAGAAACCGCTCTGCCAATTCCGCTGTCACCTCCGGTTATGAGGACGACCTGATCCTTGAATTTACCCACTCCTTTATAGAGCGGAAAGTATTCCGGTTCAGGAGACATTTCATATTCTTTCCCCGGTTGCGTTTCCTGCTTTTGAGGTGGGAAGGGAGTATTTGATTCTTCTTCTCTTCTTTGTTCCATGATTATTTCCTTTTCTTTCCGGATTAAGCATAGGCAACTTCTTAAAGACCTCTAACTCGAAATATTCTAAATTCAATTTATGCATTTATTCTTAGTGATTAAGTTTTTCTAATGGTTGCCATTGAAAGTGCTGAGGAATGTAAAAGGCAAATGTATTAGTTCCGACTTAAGCAAAAATTTTCTGTACTGGTCCGGAGCATTAGTTTAATTTCTCTCAGGATCAAGCAAGGAGGGAGTTATGTTAGAAGATACGGCCCACAGCGAATACAGAAAAAATCCTTCTTTTGAAGAACTTGAAGCCGATTTATTTCCTAATCGTCGCAAAAAAATAATGGTGATAGATGATGACCAGGATTTCCGGTTGTCAGTATGTGAGCTTCTGGTTGATGAAGGATATAGTGTCACGACAGCAAAAGACGGTGAAACAGGACTCAACAATCTGGTTCACCAGAAAGATCTCCCGGATCTGATCCTGGTAGATTTGTTGATGCCTGTTAAAACTGGTCTGGAATTTCGACGAGAGCAACTGCAGCTCGACGAAATCAATAAGATCCCTGTGATGTTTCTGACAGGGCAAGGTATTGTGGAAGGAGAGTCGTGTCTTCTGAAACCCTTTGATGAAAGAGAGTTTCTGGCCGCAGTGAGACGACACGTGGCCTGAATTAACTTATAACGTTAAATGTCTTATGTATTTTTCTTCAGAACCTTTTAATGGATCGAGAAACCATTGTCCTTTTTCAAAATCACTTCCCCAGACAATCCATGACCATGCGGGCTTAGCTGCACCAATCCCAAAGAGAATCCATTTCTTCCCTCCGAAGTTAGCTGGATAATCTTTGTTCTTGTAGGTGAATTTTCCCGTAAAAAGATTGGTATCCCTTTTCTCCCAAAGTTCATCAATAGGCCGCAGCTCATACTCGGAAGGAGTATATTTTTTTACCTTTCCTTCAGGGGCCCGAAGAGCGGTTGGATGAATTCCATGTCCTCCTCGCTCAATCATGACCTCAACGGAGGTTGGTCTCAGTACTTCTGACTTAAAATTATGGGCCAGGGCCTCTACTTTAATAACCTCGGAAGGCTTCTTAACTGTCACCCTCATGCCTTCAAAATCATTTTCATGGCAGTGAATCCAGAAGCACCAGGAAGCGTAATCCCTGGGATAGAAGAAAGCATAGGTGATGAAATAATAGTTTTCACTTTCAATAAGATTCCAATAAACAACTCTCTCCCTACTGAACTTAAGCATGTTTTCCCAGTTGTTATCAGGATTCCAGTCTCCGTCAAAGTCCACTCTGGTAAATTCATCGGCTTCGGGAACACTTCCCACTTCCTGATAGACGACGGGAGCAAACTTAGCTGCCAGTTCTTCCGGATTTGCAAGGAGATGGGTGCAGGAAAGAAGGAGAATAACGGTGATAACGATGTTCATGGATAAATTTTACTGTTTTTTAGTAAAGAGAGAAGGAAAAATAAGAAGGCCGCTGAGAACAGCGGCCTTGTGATACTTATTTTATTAATTCTTCAATGGATTTTTTAAGATCTGAACGTTCATTAACCCGGACTAAAATTTTGTTTCAACCTCTTCCACAGATTTCTTTCTCTGAGAGTGGATAACTTTGTCATAAACGTGCCTCCTTATCCAGGTTGATAGTAGCGGGTTGAAGTGATTATATGACAAAACCGGATGAGCATAATGCTTTTCGGATTTTCCCGCACTTATCCATGACCGTTTTGATGGATTTTCTCCCAAATTGACCTTTTTGCGTCTTATTCTTGGCACGTCCTGTAGATTATTGCCCCTGTTACCTTTTAAAACGATGTTTTTTATTGAACTAAGAGGACCTTTTCCCCGGCAAAACTCTTGCAAGTTTCTTTCTGTATAACCTTTGCAAGGAGGAGTTATGAATCAATATGGTAGGGATCAACGCGATTATATCCGTTTTCGGGAATCAGACTCTTTTGATGACGGCAGAGTTGAGAATGTTTCTGATTCAACAGATGGTTCATTCACTCACTCCAGGGAATTAGGCAGATACCCGGGTAGGAACCGCTTCGGTGAGGAGAGAATAAGACATGACTCCTATCAGGATGAATACGGGATGAAGCATTCCCTTGAACATGGGGGAAAGCTAAATCGGTGGTCGGATGATTTACGGTCAGAATCAGCTTATGAAAATCATTCCGGTAAAGGACCT
This sequence comes from Bacteriovoracia bacterium, assembly GCA_046566385.1. Classification (GTDB taxonomy): domain Bacteria; phylum Bdellovibrionota; class Bacteriovoracia; order Bacteriovoracales; family Bacteriovoracaceae; genus Peredibacter. The sequence goes on from JBKHWS010000004.1 coordinate 18,901, forward strand.
AAAGGATATCAGCGATCGAGAGAAAGCATTCTGGAAGAGGCCAATGACATTCTGACCAGGGATTTTAATCTGGATGCGACTGAGATTGAAGTGGATGTTCAGGGAGACATTCTTGTCTTAAAAGGCGATGTCTCCAGCCGTCGGGATAAAAAACTTGCCGAGTTGTTGGTAGAAGAAATTCCTGGCATCAGCGACGTTCACAATCACATAAACATCAGGGACGCCGATGTTGAGGGATGGATCCCGGGAATCGGTCATATAACAGAAGATGAGAAGAGGGGGGAAAATGGATAAGACAGATAAGCAGCCTCAAAGAAAAAAAGGGCTCCGTCTGGTGGAGAAGTATGACAATGATGATTACTCCCGGATGGCAGGTCCTGACTACACAGACCAGCCTTTTGAAATAGGGGAAGCCGAAGAAGAGTTCCTGCATTCTCCCCATAGCGATAAGAAAAATATCCGGTTAAGACCAGAGGGAAACTGGAATCATCCCGGAGTCAGTGGAAAAACCGATCAAGGTGAAACCTATCTGAATGAGAGAGAGTACAAGGAGCAGACGAATTTCGTGGGTTACGGGCCTAAGGGTTATCAGCGTTCAGATGATCGGATTTATGAGGAAGTTTGCGAAACTCTGATGAGAAATCCACATGTGGATGCCACAAACATCGGAGTGAAAGTTGAAGAGGGCATTGTTCACCTTTCCGGTAAAGTGGACAACCGACACATGAAGAAAGTAGCAGAACTCATCATTGAAGATCTTCCTGGAGTACAGGATGTTAGGAATGAACTTACGGTTTTTAAAGGTGACCGGGTAGGGTCAGGTCCGGATGCACCTGTGAAAAAAGATTTAGGACTTTATTAAGGAGTAATTATGGGTCGTAGAATAAATGATGGAGACGTGACTGGATTAAAACAGGACAAATACCGTAACTCAAGATTCGAGCTTGAAGAAGAAAGAGAACCTACCTGGTATTACGGAGGAGCTTCCCGAAGTTCAGCAAATACTCTTGGGGGCCCCTTTAATGAGAATAGAGGAAGAAGAAGTGCGAACACCGTCAGGAGCCAGTGGGATGGAAGTCCCTATGAGGATCAAGAACTCTCGAACTGGCGCAATAAAGAAGGGTGGGATCAGTACTATAACCCAAACTATGAAAGAGGAAGCAGAAAATACGGAGGCGCCCAGCTTCAGCACGATGGGGGAAACTTCGCGGGTAAAGGTCCAAAGGGTTACAGAAGGTCTGATAAGACTATTTTTGAAGATGTTTGTGATACACTTAAGTTAAGCCCGGGCATTGATGCTTCCCAAGTCGAAGTTTCCGTTAAAGATGGAGTTGTTTATCTCAACGGAACAGTTCCAGATAGAAGGACAAAAAAACTTGCAGAACTTGAGATTGAAAACATATCGGGAGTTGATGATGTCCAGAACCTCCTGAGGTTCCGGCAAGACAAAAAGGATTTACATTGAAGAAAGCGGTCTTTCTCGACAGGGATGGTGTTCTGAATAAAACAATATTCAGATTTGGAAAACCCAGAGCTCCCTATACGCTCGAAGAATTCGAGTTGCTCCCAGGTGTTAAAGAAGGCACGGAAATATTACTCAAGCACGGCTTCCTCCTTATAGTAGTGACCAATCAACCTGACGTCGCTCGCGGATGGGTGTCAAGGGATGCGGTGGATGAAGTGAATAAGAAGTTACGAGAACTCCTTCAGGTTCATGATCTTAAGGCCTGCTTTCATACTGATGATGATAACTGTAACTGCAGGAAGCCTCAACCGGGGATGCTTGTTGAAGCCGCTCGAGAATGGTCTGTGGATCTGAAGAAGTCATTTATGGTGGGAGACAGGATAAGTGACGTTGAAGCAGGAAAGGCCGCAGGATGCAGAACAATTCTGATTGATGATGAGAGTGAGAAAGATTCCTTGCTTCCGGATTATAGAGCATCAGGACTTCTGGAGGCCTCTCAGCTCATCGTCACGTTTATTTAACAAAGGATTGATTATGTCTAGAAATTACGTTGATGATCGATTTACAGAAGAAAACTGGAACATAAACGATAAATATTCTGAAACGGGGGAGTCCGAATTTTCCCGGGATAGCACTGTTCCTTTTGATCAGGACGAGGTTCTTTCGGAGAGGCACTATACGTTCGGTCCTTTGGAAGATCATGCCAGGAGAAAGATGAGAAGCGCTCCTTTAAGTAATCCATTCAGTCAGAGCTTTAGTGGGAAAGGTCCCAGGGGTTATAAAAGATCAGATGAAACAATCAGAGAGGATGTGAGTGAGGCCCTCTATAGAAGCTCGGAGGTAGATGCTTCTGAGATAGAGGTCTTTGTGAGCGAAGGCGAGGTTAAACTCAAAGGGACAGTATCAGACCGAGATCAGAAAAAAATGGCGGAATCAGTGATTGAAAACCTTGCCGGCGTCAGGGATGTATTTAATGAATTACATGTTAAAAACCGGGAAAAAAAACCACCTCCATCCCGCTATGGTCTGACTGACAATATTACTGGAATGAATTAGTAATGAATTAGTAGGGATGTGGTGGGCCTAATCACCACGTCCTTTCCTGCCTCATTTGTTTTAACTTCTCTTTAGAATTTCAGTTCTTTGTCTCTGGCAACTCCTTTGCTTTCATGACTATCATGAGAGGCCTTCATTTTTGCATCTCACTAATGCTCGTAATCCTTTCCTGCGGTAAAAAAGATTTTCCTGACTATCAGGAAGAAATAATTCCTGTGCACTTTGAAGAACACGATGGTGTTTATAAAGGCCGGTTTAAGAATCTCAATCCCAGGAGGGCCAGAGTCAGGGCCAATGCGCTGATGAGCATAAAGGGGCGGCAATTTTACGTAAAAGTGGCGATGATGAAAGGGAAAAAGGGAGTACGTTACCAGCAGTACATTCATGAAGGCCCTTTCTGTCCCACCATGGCCGCGGACCGGGATCGGAACGGAATTATTGATTTCACTGAAGTGCAAATACACTCCGGAGAAATACTGGTTCCACTGGATCGGAAGTTGAAATCCCAGCTGGAAGGAAATGGTTGGTATCCTACTGCCGGAATTGAAGGAAGCTATTATTACTCAAAGGCCGCAAGACTAGAAGAACTTATGACTGATCTTTATCTTCCGGACCCTTTTCCGGGGGATGGAATGAGAAAGTTGAAATCAGGTGAGAAGTTTAATCCAGGAAAAAGAGTGATTATTATTTATGGGACACCCCTTGATCCTTTATTGCCTGTCGCTTGCGCGGAAATGACAGATTTTCACTCTAGATATTGATCAATAAGCATAATCCTCTGCTGGTAGTTCTTCTTCTCCCAGGCTCCATTCCTGGTCTTCAGGATAAGGGGCGTCTTCCTGCATCTCCATATCTTCAGACAAGTAATAATCATCACTCACCGGAGGATAGATTTCAGAGTTTGGATCTCCCTCGTCGATATACATTTCTTCAGGATACTCTTCGTACGGTTCGCTTTCATAGTATTGTGAAAAGGCCTTCAGGGGAGACAATGCCGTCAGTAACAGAAGGAATGAAATGATCTTCATCGGTTTTCTCCTTGTAGTTCAAAGAGTGTAGATAACCGCTACGGGTCTTGATAAGAGAAGACGTGTTAACTAGTGCGGAGCAGGTGAGTCTTCAAGTCCCCTTGAACGAAAATGAGGAGGAATAGATGTAGTTTGGTTCTGATTGATCAACATGACATGATCATGAAAAGAATTGAAGAATGTCGTGAGTAAGTGCTTCGTTTTTTCATTCACCAATTTGCCTTGATCATTAAAGGCGTGACTTGCGTTGAAATAAAATTCTGGCTGTCCCATGGTATACATATTGAGATAGGAGAGAACCTGGCGCAGATGGTGTTGGGCACCAAAAGTTCCAATGTTTCCGATAGAGGCACCAAGGATTGCCGCTGGTTTTTTATCCCATAAATTTTGACCATATGGTCTGGAACCCCAGTCAATGGCGTTCTTCAAAACCCCTGGAAACGATCGATTGTACTCAGGAGTAATCAAAACGACCGCTTCGCAATCACGTATTTTTTCTTTAAACTCGGTCACTTTGTCAGGAGGATCCATTTCCAGATCCTGTGAAAAAAATGGCAGGCGTGAAATATCAAATGCTTCAAAAAGAAAGTTGGCCAGCTCCATCTCCTGAATGGCATTGAATAGCTTTTTGTTAAGTGAATCTCTGCTTATTCCACCTACTAAAGTGAGTGTTTTGATATCCATAAACTGCCTCCAGGACTTAGTTCACCACGAGTGGATGGGAGAATGAACTAAAGAGAAGGTAAATTCTCTGGAGAAGAGTGGTACCGCATTTGCATTTTTAAAGAATAGTGAACTTAGCAAAGGTGGATGGTATGGAAATTTATGAAGCATTAAGAAACGATCATGATCAGGTAAAGATTCTCCTCGATGAGCTTGTTTCACTAAAGGAAGACGATGATTATCGTTATGTTCTTATTGAAGAAATAAGAAATCTCCTCATCCCTCATTCCAGGGCCGAGGAATCTGTTTTTTACAATACCTTGAGGGCAATTAATGCTGATAAAAAACTTGTTTTTCACGGTTATCAGGAACATCTGGAAGCTGAGACTTTTCTTCGTACCCTGCAGATAATTGATAAAGTAAACATGGACTGGAAGGCAACGGCTAAGAAGTTAAGAGATGCTGTATACCACCACATAGAAGATGAAGAGAGTGATATCTTTTCTGAAGCACGTGCGGCCTTCACTAAGGAAGAGGCAGAAGCTATGTGTGATGCTTTCATCCAGTTGAAGCCGAAAGTTCAACAGGAAGGCTTTGTGAAAAATACAGTTGATATGGTCATTAATCTTTTGCCACCAAGGCTCTCAGATAAAATCAGAAATATGGGTGGTGGAGAAGGACGCCTCTAAGGAGGAGGACTGCAGTACTGGGAGACCACATCAAGGACCACATTGATATCGATAGGCTTTTTCAGAAATCCTATAGAACCTTCCGTGTTTGTCCTGTCGGCGACAGCAGAAACGATAAGAATGGGTAGGGGGGCCAGAGCAGAATCTTTCATCACGACATCCAGAAACTCCCTGCCATTCATGATTGGCATCATCATATCAAGTAGTACCAGACAGGGCTTAGGTATGATTGAAAGCTTTTCCAGAGCTTCCTTACCATTTTCCGCTGACTCTGTTTTATAGCCTTCAGACTCTAGTAAAGTGACAATTGCACCGCGAATGTCTTTATCATCTTCCACAACCAGGATGGAGTGACAGCAGGAATCTTTTTTGACCATAATAACTTCTCCTATTATCATGTTATCAAGAACCACATGGAGTATCATTATGTATGTTGTTATAACCGGAGCTTCAAGAGGAATTGGACTTGAGCTCGTTCGTGCTGGATTAGAAAAAGGTCATCAGGTTCTGGGCATTGCCCGAAGACCCCATGAATCGGTGGAATTGATGGCCCTCTCGGAAAAATATAAAAGCTTATCCATTTTGCAGCTTGATATTCTCTCGCCTGACGCTGTTGAAGAAATTAAGGAAAAAATAACACTATGGCCATGTGTTGATGTCCTGGTAAACAATGCCGGAATCTACCTCGACACGGAGAAGGTAGAGGATTTTGAAAAGTCTTTCCTCACTAATACCATCAAACCTTTTTTTCTAACCAAAGGATTAATGCCTTTATTAAAAAAATCTGAACGACCTTTAAGCCTCCAGATAAGCAGTCAAATGGGCTCATTAAATGATAACACTTCTGGTGGGGCCTATAGCTACAGGGCCTCCAAGGCTGCCCTTAATATGCTCTTTAAGTCTCTTGCCATTGATGAAAGCTGGCTCATTTCTCTTCTTGTTCATCCTGGATGGGTAAGAACCAGAATGGGAGGTGATGGAGCACCCATTCTTCCGGAAGAATCTGCAGAAGGCATCTGGAAAATCATTGAAGGAGCAACTCTTTCAAGAAGTGGTCAATTCCTGAATTTTCGTCAGGAATCTTTGCCCTGGTGAATTAACTAAACTGCCCCAATACATGGCGGAAAAATACCCCATTAGGTAAGTTATTCTGCTCTTTGGCAAATCCTTTTTCGGATACTTATTTTTGGCTCATGCTTTGCTTGACCATGAAAGGTTGTTATCAGTCACTTTGATAAGGAGTCTCTTCATGTTTAACGCAGCAAAATTATTTTCAACCTTTCTTATAGGAACTTCCGTTTTCATGCTGGTGTCATGTGGAAGTGATGACAAAAGTTCCAACAACTCTTTTCAGGATCATCAAGAACAGCAACAAGACGATCAGGGAATATATCGGGCCGTTTTAAAACCCCTTAATTTTAGTGTTGCTGGTGATGCCACCGGGACTGTGGAGATAAGGGTCAAAGGTGATGATGTCATAGTCGAGAGTAATGTCATTGGCACCCATTCAGGGGTAAAACATCTGCAGAACATCATGACAGGAACAGCATGTCCTGATGCTACATCTGATCTTAATAATGACTCCGTTGTTGACTTTAAAGAAACCATGCCTAGTGCCGGATCTATCCTTATTCCTCTGGACAGTAACCTTGCCGAGCAGCTCGGTGGCATCGAGTATGGTCCGATTGCCAATAGCTCTGGTACTTTCTCCTACCGAAGGAGTGCAAGCCTAACTGATCTGCTGTCAGACTTACGTGCACCAGATCCAGATCCTGTTGATGTCATTGAGAAATTACCACTTGGTGATCAGCTGAATCTATCAGGTAAAGTGGTCGTGATTCACGGAGTAAGGAACAACTCGGGTCTAACAGAAACAGTCAGTTCCATGAGAGACCTGTCACCTGAACAATCACTGCCAGTTGCATGCGGAAAACTGGTGCGCATCTCTAATGAGGAGAATGAAACCTCTTCTGAGACGGAAGCCCCTGAAGAAGAAGTACCATCATCTTCTGACACCGAAGTCTAAATAAATCATTCTCTCAAAAGGAACAAGGTATGCCTTGTTCCTTCTTCATTGGAGGAGCACATGAGGGAAGTATACCTGGAAGGGATGTTGCTACAGGCGAGCCTGATCTTTGCATTGGGACCCCAAAATTTATTTGTCCTGGAATCAGGGCTAAAACGGCATTATCACCTCACGGTAAGTTTTGTTTGTTTCTTTTGCGATCTCACCCTGATTATGTTGGGAGTGGCAGGAGCTGCTACTTTCTTCAATCAATTCCCGCAAATAAAAATCATCGTCGGACTCTTAGGAGTCCTCTTTCTTATTCTCTACGGGGTCGGAAAGTTAAAACACGACGATCAGGAACATCTTCAGTTTGAGAATAATGGAAAACGAACGTGTTACAAAGCTGCAATAGTTAGTGCTGTCGTATTCAGTGTCGTTAATCCACATGCTTATCTTGATGGTATCGTTCTCATTGGTGGTTACTCCTCAAAATATACTGACCTTTCAACGAGACTTGCACTTGGTCTTGGAGCCGCTTCTTTTTCCCTTATATGGTTTTTGCTTCTGTCAGTGGGCGCATCAGTAATGGTTCCCTTCTTTAAGAGTGAAAAACGTATGAGATTTATCATGAGCAGTGCCGGAATCATTCTCATCATCATGTCGGCCAAGCTCGGAATGGATGTTTTCACCTGGATAGAGGAAGTTTACCCCGATACTCTCGCCTCGTTCGGAAAGGGAGAGAGCTGATTAAAAATATATGTTAAAAGCTTTTATCATCATTTCCTACCTCATGGGGATTTACTGTGCGGCGATGGCCATTCTTCGTTCACGAACCCCTCAAGGTGCCACCGCCTGGGTCATGTCACTACTCAGTTTCCCATTCATCAGTGTCCCTGCCTACTTCCTGCTGGGACGAAATAAATTTGAAGGTTATAACACCAAAAGAAGAATTCTCGATAGAAAAATAGAAAATGAACTTATTGAGCTTGCCCCATTAACCAATGAATTCATTCCAAGCATCGAAGAGATGAAAGTGATAACCCGGCTGGTTTCACCAAAAAACCAACCTGGTTTTACCCGGGGGAACAGGATCAAGCTTCTGGTAGATGCTGATGAAGCTTTTCCTGAAATGCTGGAAGAAATTGAAAAGGCCAGGGAGTACATTATCTTTCAGTTTTATGTTGTCCGAGGAGATGAAACGGGCTGCGCTTTTCTTAATGCTCTTATCAGGAAAGCAAAGGCAGGAGTTAAAGTTACCTTCATGAATGATGCGATTGGAGTTGAAGTTCCTAAACCTCTCATGAAAAGAATGATCGATGCAGGAATTGAAACAGGAACTTTCAATGAATCTACCCATAAAGGGAAGTTACAAATAAATTTCAGAAATCATCGGAAGATTTTGGTTATTGATGGGAGAGTAGCATTTATTGGGGGGATGAATATTGGTGATGAATACCGGGGACTCACAATTCAGTTCGGACCGTGGCGGGATACCAGTGTTCGGCTTGAAGGTCCGGCAGTCATTGCGGCCCAGCTTGCTTGTGCTAAGGACTGGTATTGTATTCACGAAAAACCAATCAAGGTAAACTGGAACATTCACGGGACCAAAAGTGACTCGACAGTCATGGTTTTACATTCTGGCCCGGCCGATGAAAAACACACCATACTCCTGAGCCTGATATCTCTCATCAATATGGCAACTGAACGATTATGGATCGCTAATCCCTATTATGTTCCGCCGGAAAGTCTGATGGATGCCATCTTGCTGGCAAGTCTCAGGGGAGTTGATGTAAAGATTCTCGTTCCTAGTTACTCTGATGCAACCTTCGTGATGCTTGCCTCAAAAGTCTACCAAAAACCCTTACTCAAACATGGGGTGAAACTCTATCGATACACTCCGGGATTCCTGCATCAAAAAGTGATGCTGGTCGATGACCAGTTTGCGGTCGTAGGATCGGCGAACTTCGACTGCAGGTCCATGTTTATTAATTTTGAAGTTTCTGTCATCAGTAACGATAAGAACTTTGTCACCGACTGTGCAAAAATGCTGGAGAAAGACTTCTCCGTTTCTGAGGAAGTTTTTTTAAAGGAATTCAGGGAGGTTCCCATATTTCAGAAAATTCTTACCAGGGCCGCTAATCTTCTTGCCCCTGTGCTTTAGTATCATTTATGATTTAGTCATTCCTGAATACCAATTTCTCATTATAAAGGTAAACCTATGATTAAGTTTTTTATTGCTGTTTCTTTTCTTATGACTTCACTTGCTTGGGCAAAAAATCCTGTCGTCGTTATGAAAACATCAATGGGTGAAATAGAAATTGAACTAAACCAGGAAAAAGCTCCTTTAAGTGTTAAAAACTTCTTGAGTTACGTTGATGATAAATTTTATGACGGTCTCGTGTTTCATAGGGTCATAAACAACTTTATGATTCAAGGGGGTGGCTATAATGAAAAAATGGAAGAGAAGAAGACAAGAGAACCCATAAAGAATGAAGCTTCTAATGGCCTCAAAAATGAAACAGGAACGATCGCCATGGCCAGAACCAACGCTCCCCATACTGCAACCTCACAGTTTTTTATAAATGTTGCCGATAATAGAAGCCTTGATTATCCATCCCCTGATGGACATGGTTATGCAGTATTTGGGAAGGTTATAAAAGGTATGCACGTAGTGAACAGAATCAAAATGGTAAAAACCGGAAACCTTCATGGACACGCAAATGTTCCTATGGACCCTGTAATAATCAACAGCATTAAACGAAAATAGGTATCATCTTTGCATGAGATTCTTCCATTAAACAGGAGGATCTCATGCATCCAATTAAGAAAATGTTGCTGAAAAGGAAAATTAAAAAGAGCGCTCTGAAAATGCAAAATGACATTAAGAAGAACTTCAGAAATGTTTCCCGGGATGTTCAAAAAACTGTCCGGAAGACTCTGGATACAGGGCTGAATTCTCTGAGAAAGTAGTTCCATCATCTAACCTTTATAAATTCTTTTGACTCATTAAGGACCGCAACTTTCTTCGACGGCACCCTGGAGATAAAATTCTTTCAGAACTTCTCCAGGGAGGGTATATGAAGTTTGCCGTGGCCTTTGTCTTTCTGCTGATGACATTTCAGTCCTATGCAGAAGTGTTTCGGTCCAAAATACATTCCATAGATTTTGCCACTAAAGAGAACTCCCCTCATTTGATTCTAATGGAAAACGGGAGAGTGGTTTTTGTTGAATACCATCAAAAAGACTTACTAAAGACTTTCAAAGAAGGTCTCAAGGACGACGAAATATTCGAAATTGAGGTTGATGAAGAAAACAATTTCAAGAGGGCCAAGGCAATAGAACCTTCTTCATCGAATCATGATCCTGGAGAAAGAATTTACAGCAAAGAAATGTCCTATGATCCTACTGTCCTTTCTTCGAGTAGTGGGGCCACAAGTATTTTCCGGAGAATGAGAAGAGACTATCAAAATCAATCTCAATGTTATAATCGCGCACATGTCTGGGCCTGGGAAGAGTATAAAAATACCGGTCTGCGCTCCATGAAGCACTTCCTGTTTTTCACCAGAAGATATATCAGAAATTACAGGTATAAATGGTGGTTCCATGTTTCACCCTCAGTTCTGGTGGAGGGATCAGGGGTCCGCATACTGGACAGGCGGTATACCAGTGGACACAGGAGTGTCTCGAGCTGGACGAAAAACTTTATTTATTCCGGAAGAAGTTGCCCCGTCGTCCATAAGTACTACGATTACAGAAATAATCAGGAGACAGAGGACTGTTATCTTATTCCCGTTTCCATGTATTTCTGGCAGCCAAGAGATATTGAAAGAAGGGATAGGACTGGGTATGAAAAAACCTCTTTTATCAATTCGGAAATTGATTACGCTTACTGGGAAGCCTTTTAAGACCTGGAGCGGCTTCAAGAAAAGAGGGGAAGTCGTTATAATTCTTCATGGCCAGTTTTCAAAAATCTCATCCTGGAAACACACCAGGTCCACTTTTCACTGATACCACATGCATAGACTGCGGTACATGCTATCACCTTGCCCCCTTACTCTTTAAGGAAGATCCGGAGGATGATAAATCAGTTGTTATAAAGCAACCTGATGGAGAAGAGGAATGGCTATCAGCTAAGCGTTCCCTTCTTTCCTGTCCTACCAATTCTATCGGTGTCACCGGGGCCCCTGAAATGTTCAGGGAACTTGACCCCGGACTTCCCCTTTTGATTTCCGAAAATGTCTTCTACCTGGGGTATACATCACGAGACTCGTTTGGGGCATCTTCCTATCTCATTCAAAGAGAAGAAGGAAATATCATGGTAGATTCACCGAAGTTCCACCCATGGCTCGTGAAAGAAATTGAAAAACTGGGGGGAGTGAAACAAATGGTACTCTCTCATCAGGATGATGTGGCCGATCATGCTAAGTTTCATGAGCATTTTCAATGTGAACGCCTTATTCATACGGATGATGTAAATAAGGATACTTCTTCCTGTGAGATTATAATTCAGGGGAATGAATCAATTTCACTTTTTCCTGATTTTAAGATCATTATGACTCCAGGACATACGAAGGGGCACATGGTCTTCCTCTATAAGAATAAGTTTCTCTTTACCGGAGATCATATATTCGTAAATCAAGAGAACCTTACTTTAAGGGCCTCAAGAAATGTGAATTGGTATTCATGGAAAGAGCAAATAAAATCAGTAGAAAAACTACTGCCATATTCTTTTGAATGGGTTCTACCTGGTCATGGAGGTTGGGGACACTTTTCAAAAGATGAAGCTCATGAGAAAATTCAGGAACTCCTGGTGAAAATGAAGGAAATAGAATGAAAGAATTTGAACTGGACGGATCGCCGTTCGTACAGCTATGCGACCTGATGAAGATTACCGATCTTGCTACTTCTGGAGCTGTTGCGAAACATCTTATAAGTGAAGGTAAGGTTAAAGTTGATGGTAGTGTCGAACTACGTAAACGCTGCAAAATCAAAAGCGGGCAAGTTGTCGAGTTTGAAGGGAAAACGGTAAAAGTAAAATAGAAGTCTTATTCTTTTTCAAAACTTTCTTTATCTTCCCTTCCGGATACATTCTCAAAGCTTTCTGAAAATGCTGGATTTCTTGGATTATCCTCCATCTTTTCACGGGTTTTTTCCAGCTGGTTTTTCCTTGACTCCTGAAGCTGCTTCCTGTCTTCATCCACCAATTCATCCAGATATTCTTCATCTATTTCAGAAGTTCCTTTGGCCTGTTCCCTGATGGTTAATCCTTCCCCGTTAGCGAGAGCTAAAGAGGAGAAAATAAAAGTGAAAGATGTTAAGAGAGCTTTTTTCATTGTTTGCCTCCTTGTTCCATCCTGATTTTGACACATCCTTGAAGGCCCGGCATTTCAATCTTGCCGCAATTAGATTGAAAGCAAAGTGCAGAACGTCTTTTCTTTAGCGCCAAGTTAGTCGATCAGTTTTGAATTCCTCATTAAGTCATGTAAATATTAAGAAGGCACACGACTTGCATGGTGCTTTGGCAGAGGAAACACTATGCATGTATCAGATACCCATAAAGAAAAAGGAACTAGAACAATTAACTCACTTGTGATTGAGGATGACGAGGCAATTAGGGAATCCTTAAAACTCCTACTTGAATTTGAAGGGTATACTGTTTATACGGCATCTAATGGTAAAGAAGGACTTGAAATACTTAAAGAAATTCCTCGTCCCTGCATCATTTTCCTTGATCTCATGATGCCAGTCATGAATGGTTGGGATTTTATTGAAACCATCGAGAAGGACGTTGTCCTTGCCAAGATACCTGTCGTTATTGTCAGTGCCTTTGCAGATAGTGGTAAGTCTCTTCATGTGAAAGGGATTGTGAAAAAACCAATTGATATAAACGTTCTCATGAAAATCGCTAATCAGTATTGTCTGGAAGGATAGTCCTATGGAAGCCTTACAGTTTCCCTTGTCTCCTGAAAGATTTTCACGAGTCCTTAGGAAGCTCATTACTGAAATCTCGAGAGCATCGGCAGGAGATGTGGGTCTTCAAAAAATTTTTAAAGAGGCGCTTACCAGCCTTGGCACCATTGGCGTAGAACGGGCCTCCGTGCTTTTATTTGATCCGGATGGAGTGATGAGATTTAAGGCCTGGCTGGGTATTACAGATGCTTACCGAGCGGCAGTTGAAGGACACACACCTTGGACACCATTTGATGTCAATCCACCTCCTTTGGTTACGAAAGACATCTATGAGGACGAAAGTTTAGAGACTTACTGGCAAGTGTTTGAAGCCGAAAATATTCGCGCACTTGCCTTTATACCCTTGCTTTACCGTGAAAAAGTGATTGGGAAATTCATGCTATATTCGAGAATTCCTTATTGTTTTGAAAATGAGATTGATCACGCTCATACGATTGCTCAGTTGGTGGCATATGCAGTGGTCAGAAAAAAAATTGAGGATGATCTTGGACGCAGTGAAAGACGGTTGAAGGCCATTCTTGATAATGAACCGGAATGTGTAAGCCTCATAGAAGTTGAGGGAAAGGTTTTGGAAATAAACAAAAAGGGACTCGAATTATTCGAGACATCTTCTCTTCATGAGCTAATTGGCAAACATTTCTATAATCTGATTGTTGAAGAACATAGGAATGCATTCAGGGAACTGACTAGAAAGGTTTGTCTAGGGGGAGCTGGAACAATGGAGTTTGAGGTAATCACGTTACAAGGTTCCAGAAAATACCTTTCTATTCACGCCGTCCCATTTTATAGCGACGAAAAACAGATGACACACCTCCTCGGGATAATAAGTGACATAACACTTAGAAAGAAAATTGAGATAGAGCGACAAATTATTTTTGAAAAGGAAAAAAATGCAAGGATTGGAGCCGAAAGATCAGTTCATCAGCGGGATGAGTTTTTGTCCATAGCCGCTCATGAGCTTAAAACTCCAATGACTCCCATTATGATGAACTTTCAACTATTAAAACGTTACATGCGATCAATGCAATTAACGGCTCAAGAGAGTGAGATCTTTCATAGATTAATAGATAATACAGACAAGCAGCTCGATCGTTTTGTTAAACTTATCGATAATCTTCTTGATGTGTCACGTATTACTGCAGACAGACTCATTCTCATAAAAGAATACTTTGATCTCTCTCTGCTGGTAGTCGAAATTCTTGATAAATACAAGGAGGCTTTTAAAAGCGCAGGGTGTGATGTTATATCAAAAGTCGAAGCTAATGTTATTGGAAGTTGGGATAAGTTAAGAATTGAGCAGGTGGTTACCAATCTTCTGACCAATGCCATGAAGTATGGGATTGGAAAACCGATCGAAATAAAGCTTTATTTGAAAGCGGAGAAAGAAAATATCGCCATCCTTTCGATTAAAGATCATGGGATAGGCATCGCTGAACAAGACCAGAAAAAAATATTTGACCGCTTCGAAAGAGCGGCATCGGCACAATATTATGGAGGTCTAGGTTTGGGACTCTACATATCTAGTAACATTGTTAAAGCACATGGGGGAAAAATTAGTGTGGTAAGTGAGCCCAAGCTTGGTGCGACTTTTTATCTAGAGCTTCCACTCAATGATCATCGAAGTGCTGTTTAAAAGAGCTGTCAATGATTTAAAGACGAGCGATGGTATTTATTGATCCTCGAGAGAGGGAGTGGCCTTTTCTTCTTCCTTTTTTTTGCGGGAGAAGTCTGGAAGCTTATCGGATTCTATAATGATGGAAGAGTTCTGATTTCGTGCTTCCATTTGTTCCTCTTTTTGAGTTCTCTTATCTTGAGTTTGGTCATAATCTGATCTGATTTCTTCAGTTTCCTGAGCAAGTGGACCTTTAGTTGTAATAGATATGAACAATATAGTAGAAATCCATAATATTAAATTCATACGGCCTCTTGAAAAAAGAAGGGCCTTTCTAAGGCCCCTCTTTCAATTCTTTCTATTCTTCATAATCAGGTGAAGTGTTAATGGCGTCGCGGGAGCGCTCAGTCCGGGTTTTACCCTGATCTCCATAAAACTCTTCATCTTCCAGATAATCTTCTTCCATCTGTTGTTCATGCATTCTTTCTTCTTCCATGCGCTCCTGCTCAAGAGCACGCTCTCTTTCTATTTCTTCTTCACTCAGGAATCCGTCGTCATATTCTTGTGCTTCAATAACTTCCTGTTCCTGCTGCTGATCATATCCAGTCGCTCCTGCTACAAATGGCATGGCCATCAGTGCGATTAAAGGGATGGTAATAAACTTTTTCATAGAAACCTCCATTGGTTATCTCTTGATTTCAGTTATGACTGAGGCCTTTAACTCTTCATCATTCGTGAATTCACTAATATCGTGAAGGGAGAGCATCCCTACAGGATTTTCCCCTTCGTCTACTACTAAGAGTCTTGAAATCTGATTATCCCTCATGAGTTTGGCGGCCATCGTTACATCATCCTTTTCATGGATGTAAACGATCTCTCTTGTCATGGCATGAGAAATAGGATCATCCACCGGGTGACCTTCAGCTATACAACTGATGACAATGTCTCTGTCTGTGACAAAGCCGACCGGTCTCTCATTTTTAAAAACGGGAACCGATCCGATATCCTCTCTCTTCATAAGAGATGCTACTTTTTTGATTGAGTCATTAATTTGAACTGTACTGACACCTTTATGCATGACTTCTGAAACTTGCATTCGAAACCTCCTGTCCTCACAAAAGATTGTGACATTGAGACAGGAGGTGAGAAATATAATTTCTCTAAAGGATCAGCGAGAGCCGCATAAAAGATAACGGAGTTACTGGGGGATTTTGGCCGCTAGTTCTTCAACCAGATAGCCGATGGCATAGGGCACTGAATGATCCCGGTCTTTTGACCATTTTACAGCATGAGTGAACCCAAGCTTGTGCATCCATTCGTGCATTAGATTGTCGGCCACTTTAATAGGAGTGTATCTATTAAAGTACTTTTTGTTCATCCAGATTCTGACAGTATTAGGGTAGGTATAGCCGATAGTAGTTGTTTTTTGATGATAAAGTTCAAGTTCAACGTCCATCATGTTGTTCTTTTTAGTATTTCCCATCATCTCAGCGCCATCAAGAATTTTCTGATAGATTTCCTCATTAGAAAAACCGTGGTTATCAAAAAATCTTTTTTCACCTTTATATTGGTAGTTAAGTACTCTTTGCTTGAATTCCTGAGTGCGTACAACCTTCTTGATCAGATCAACTGCGCGACGAACTTTTTCTTCCTGGGTTGGATTGAAATTTACCAGATAAAGTTCAGCGTCCCAGTTAAGGGCCTCTCGAGGGATGTCTACTGAGGGAGGGTCTTCCTTGACTGAAACTTCAACGTTTTCTGGAACAGCAACTGGGATAACTTCATTTCTCTTGCTTTCTTCCAGTTGCACCTGATTACATGAAATCAGGATAAAGAGTGTGCAGAATATGCAAAGAGTTCTTGTCATGAGGGAACCTTCCTTGGTTTTCAACATGAATGATTCTGACATGTAATTATTTCTCCAATAAACTGGGAAAAATTTTGCCAACTTCCTTGTTGGCAATGTGACCGGCTATGCCGGTCTTTAGAGTGGATTAATCATATTTTGCGGCAAGAGATCGCATGATGTATCCAATGGCATACGGTACAGAATGAGCACGTGAAGCAGTCTTCTTTACTGAATGCTTGAACCCCAGTTTATGGAGCCATTCGTGAGTCAGATTCATGGCCACTTCATTAGTAGTGAAGCTTCCCTGATTCAAATACTTGCGATTGAGGTAAACAGTAGTGATACTTGGTTTCGTATATCCAATGACATTGGCACTGACAAAATAGCTCTCAAGGTTGAGATTCATTGTATTGTCGCTACCAGGGTTTAATACCTCTGATCCTTCCAGGAGCTTCTTGTAAATTTGAGCATTACTTAAACCGTTATTATCAACATATTGTTTTTTACCCTTATAAGTTTTGCTTAAAACCTTCTTCTTGAACTCAGGAGTCGCAATGACCTGTTTGATAAGCTCAATAGCCTTGTAGATTTTATCTTCCTGATCTCTTGAGAAACCGGATAAGTTCGCATGTACGTCAAAAGTCTGGGCCTGAACCGGCACGGAATCGGAAGCTATTTCAGCATCAGTTAGCTCGGCCATGCTGCCGCTGCTGGAACTGCCACCGCCACCTTTTCCACAAGACGCGAGAAATAAAAATAGAAATAGAAAAGAAAAAGTTCGTGTCATCTATACCTTCCTTAGTTTGTTTTGCAGGTTCAACTTCTAAGTCAATCCTTGAGACATTCTTAAGATGTGAATCCATGTTAATCACAATGAAAGGGCATCATCAAGCCCTTGCATGAATTACTTTCAGAAAAACTAAAGTGGTGACTGAGTTATGTAGACGCGTATGAGTACGTTAACAGAGAGAGTAAAACTGTCTTTCAATGTGATTTAAAAAAATTATATATCTTTCTTTAAGATACCGGCGGTATTTAATAGCGCATTTACTTGCAATTTTTTTTTATTTTTTCAGTGCCGGATACTTTCTGCGTCTTCATTTTTATTTGAAACGGCATTAAAAGATGTGACGAACTTGTTATTTAAGTGATGCCTGAAAGATCTTCCATCCTGACTCAATCTGTAGGCTCCTTTTCTCAGGTAATGGATGAAACCTCGGGGATAAATTTTTAGTCCGCAGTTAAAAGGATTAAAGAATAGAGTTTTTTGATCCAGTTTGAATGATTTGGCAAGAGCCAGATCTGCAAGGGGTTTCCATGGCTTGTTCTTCTCCTTGAACCACATTCTTAATACGGCTTGCTTTTCAACATTTTCCTTAAGGATTGTTTCTCTCTTCCTTTTCACATGAAAAGTTTTGACAGGAGAAATTTTTAAATAAATTTCTCTCCCGCGAACTTCAAATGGAGAGATAGCATAATAATCATTCTCAAAAAAATTCTTGTATCTTGTCAGAAGGGGACCGATGGGAGTTTGCCAGGGACGCTTGAAACTTGCAAACAACAAGTCCTGATCGTCTTCGCTTACCTTTTCATTGAAACTTTCATTCCGTCCGAAACGAAGTGTGATACCCAGTACGTCCGGCCATTCTTTGTGTTTCCATATGGCACTTGAGAATCTCATCATGACATGTGGATGCAGCTTAAGAAACGAGGGATTAAGTTCTTTCACCTGGGCCCTTACCAATTCACCGCAAGGGTGGAACATCCTGGCATTCCGAAAGAAGCTGACAGTCCCTGTGACTATTCCTAATGGGTAACCCAGAATGAATCCTAATCTCTCATCAATCCTCATCCAATACCTCCAAAGTTAATACCTGACTCAATCTGAACTTTAGTTCCCAATTGCTGCTTGTCATTGGGAAGATGAGAGCAACAGGAGGATATCTTATGCCCATTAGATTGAAGCCACTTCATCAACAGGTGATATTCATAACTGGTGCCACCAGTGGAATAGGACTGTCTACTGTCCATCGTGCTGTCGAGCAGGGGGCAAAAGTATTTATGACGGCCCGTAACGAAGATGATCTTCAGAAACTTCAGGATGAAATGAGACATAAAGGATATGAAACGGCCTATGCAGTATGTGATGTTGCCGAGATTGATCAGCTT
The DNA here is from genome assembly GCA_046566385.1 of Bacteriovoracia bacterium. Classification (GTDB taxonomy): domain Bacteria; phylum Bdellovibrionota; class Bacteriovoracia; order Bacteriovoracales; family Bacteriovoracaceae; genus Peredibacter. The sequence goes on from JBKHWS010000004.1 coordinate 37,410, forward strand.
CAGTTTGCCGTGGATCAATGCCTTAACACCTTCGGCAGGATTGATACCTTCATTAATAATGCCGGTATATCTATTTATGGAAAGCTCATGGAGACCACTATCGATGAAGCCAGAAGACTCTTTGATACGAATTTCTGGGGTGTGGTGAATGGTTGCAAAGTAGCAGTTCCTGTCATGAGAGAAAGCGGAGGATCAATCATCAATATAGGTAGTGTTCTGTCCGAAGTTGCTTTGCCAATTCAGGGAGTTTATTCCGCATCTAAACATGCAGTAAAGGCCTTTACAGATACTTTACGAAGAGAACTCATGGCCGAAAAAGCACCCATACAGATTACTTTAGTCATGCCCGGTGCGATTGATACCCCTTATCCGGAACATGCAAGATCCCATATCGGTGAACCAGTGCATACTCCACCAGTCTATTCCCCAGAGGTTGTAGCGAAGGTCATCCTAAGGTGCGCAGAAAGACCAACTCGCGAAATTGGTGTAGGAGCTTCTTCCTACCTCTTTCCTTTTATTGAAAGATTTTTTCCGAATCTACAGGATAAGATCATGTCGAAAGCTTATATGGAAAATGCCCAGAGTAATAACAGACAACACCTTCCACGTGAACATGGAGATGCCGGTAACCTGAATCTCATCCCTCACAAGGAAGGAAGCGAAGATGGCCATTATCCAGGACATGTGATGAAATCCAGTCTTGCAACTGAAGTGGCGGAAAGAAAGGGACTGATCAAAGGGGGAGCTGTGGCGGCAGGATTGGCATGGCTTTTCATGAAGAGAATGCGTATATTTTAATCCATGAAAAAGAATAAGGCATTAATTGTTGATCTGGACGGGACGCTTGCCGACATTCGGGTGCGCTTGAAACACCTTCAGGGAAAAAAGAAAGACTGGAAGAGCTTTCACAAATCCATTGAGACCGATGAGCTGCATGAATGGTGCAGAGAAATCATGATTCGTTTTGCTGACGAGTTCAAGATCATCATTGTTTCAGGTAGAGTCGATGACCTGAAAGAGGAAACGATTCAGTGGCTGGAAAAACATGAAGTCCCCTACGATGTTCGTTTCATGAGAAGAAGCAAGGATCACCGGCCTGATACCACAATGAAGCTAGAGATTTATGAGAAGGAAATTAAAGATAAGTTTCAGGTCTTGTTTGTCCTGGAAGACAGGCAGAAAGTGGTAGATATGTGGAGGGGAGAAGGGTTAACAGTCCTCCAGTGTGCTCCCGGAAATTTTTGAATCAGGCGGCCATCTCTTCGTTCTCTTCCTCTTCCTCAGCTTCTTCACTTTCATAGTCATACATAACCTTGGTATCTACAACTATGGTGTGGCCCTCCCGGGGAATCCAGCTGGCGATTAAAGTCAAAAGCAAAAGTAATTTAAAAATCCACATAAGAAACCTCCTAGGCAGCCTTTCTGGCAATAAGCCGTTCGATCAGGCTTTTCGCATCTACCGGCGCTCTTACCTTTGCATCATTGTCAAAGTAGACGTAGATGTCTCTGGATCTTGGAAGTGGATGAGCATCGGTTATTGTGAGTCTGTCTTTCGGCTCTCTTCCTGCTTTCCATGCTTTTATCCTTTCTGCCCAGAAATCCAATGCCACATCGTCATAGCCGCTTACATAAAGCTCTTCATCTCCATGCAGCCGGACATAGACAAAATCTGTGGTAATGTCTTCAAGATAAGGCCATCTGCCTGCAGTATCCGCAAAAACGATTGCCACTTTATATTTTCTGAGAAGATCGACAAACCAAGGATTGAGGAATGTATTATTTCTGACTTCAACAGCATGTCGAAGCTTATAGTTCGTCTCACATTTTAAATATTGTCTTTCTTTCGGCAGCTGACTTTTTTTGCCAAGCTTTACTGCCCCTTCAAAATCTGAGGGAAGGAGCTTGAGAAAATTTTCAAACCTTTCGGGCTCAAATTGCATGCTGGGGGGAAATTGCCACAGAAAGGGGCCAAGCTTTTCTTTTAGGGCCAGTGGCCCGGTGGAAATAAAATTGGCCATGGGGATCTCAATATCTTTGAGCTTTTTAATATGAGAAATATACCGATTGGCCTTGACGGCAAATAAGAAATGATCAGGAGTCCTTTCATACCAGCTCTGGTAACTTGTGGGCCTTTGCAGGTTATAAAAGGTGCAGTTAATTTCGATTGTTGAGAGTTGTCTGCTGGCGTATTCAAGCTCTTTATTCTGGGGGAGGTCCTCCGGATAAAAAGTTCCTCTCCACCCTTTATACGACCAGCCTGAAATTCCTATTTCAACCTTACTCATGAGATGATTTTAACAAACCTTGACCACATTGAAGAGGGCGCATAATCAAGATCAGATTTCTTAAGTCTGGTTTTACCACTGCGAAAAATAGGCAACGATGAAACCAACTTCAATCACTGCATCTATTAAGTAAACTTTTGATATGACTTTTTTAGTTACATAGATCAGATCAATCATCATAAGCGCTGTTGCATTCATTATTGCCAGGGTCACAGCTTCTTTCGAAGTGTTATAGGTTACAAAGATGACTCCTGATGAGACAATCATGAGAGATACAGTACGGACCAACCATTTATCTATTTTTTCCCCAGAGACCTTCTCGAAAGACTTCATATGTATTAACGGCCATAGACCGGTAATTAGGTAGAACCATCCCTGAAGAGTCAATGTTAAGGCCATTCCTAAATCTCCACTTCAAAGTTAGACTTTTGTTATGCAAAGGAGGGGCCTATGTGGACTCTTGAAACACCGGTCTTTGAACTCTTTATTCGGGGTACCTGCATTTATTTTTTTGTTTTTATCTTGATGAGAATTTGGGGAAAAAAACATTTTGGTCAGATGACTCCATTCGATTTTATTCTGCTCCTGATTATGAGTGAGGCCGTTCAAAATGGCTTGATTGAGGATGAGAAAAGCATAACGGGAGGAGCCATCGTCCTTACGACTTTTTTCTTCTGGAACGTACTGGTTAATAAAATGGCCTTTCATTCATCACGCTTTGAAAAGCTGGTCCAGGGGAAGCCGCAGGTTTTGATTATTGATGGTAAGGTGGTAGAGGCAGTGAAGAAGAAGGAAGAACTCTCTGATGAAGAATTAGGTCAGGCCCTGAGAAAGGGAGGGGTTGAGGATATCAGTAAGGTCAGGAAGGCCACCATTGAAACCAACGGTAACATAACGGTAATTCAACAATGATCCAGAAAAAGACCCTGAAATAATGCCACTAAGATTAGAAAATTCATTTCATTTAGTGTAAGGTCTCCCTCAAAACATACTATGAGGTTGACCTATGTCTTTTGAAACATCTTTTAACAAGGACCTTGCCCGTAAGCTTGCCTCTGCAGAAAATGCTGAACAGGCCCTGGACCAGGAACTTTCTCTCTATAAAAAACGTGCTCTTGAACTCAATGCTGCCAGGGAAGTGATGGCCGAAGGTTATGATAAAGTTCTTAAAGGTCTCAAGATGGCCTTCCCGGAACTTGATCTGGAGGATAAGAACCTTATTGGCTCTCCCAACAGAATGGCCCGTGCTCTATTGGAAGTTTGCTCAGGTCTGGGGACATGTCAGAAAGAAATATTTTCAACAACTTTTCCCGCTGAAAATTATAACGAAGTCATTATCCTGAAAGATATTGATTACACCTCCCTCTGTAGTCATCACTTTTTTCCTTTCATTGGAAAGGCCCATGTAGGATATCTGCCGGATACCAGCCACGGGGATGATTCAAGAGTCGTCGGACTTTCTAAGCTTGCCCATATCGTTGATATGCACGCCCAGCGCCCTCAGTTACAGGAAAGGATGTGTTACGGAATCATGAATTCCATCAAAGAAGAATTAAGGCCTGCCGGCGTCATGGTAGTGATTGAAGGCTCTCATGGTTGTCTTACTTGTCGTGGAGCAAAGAAGGCCAATGCTTCCATGATGACTTCTGCCCTCGATGGGAAGTTTAAAGAAGACTCAAAACTACGTGCAGAATTTTTAAGCCTGATCAGAAATTAACTGTGTAAAAAAGAGCAACTCCGAGTGGTTTGACCATCGGGACCTTGATCCAGCTGGATTCATGGTCTAGTGTTGGGCCATCGGGAGTCTTTCTATGAAAATCTTGGTCCCCCTAATCCTGTTTTCTTTTGTCAGCTTAGTGCATGCCCGAGACTGCGAAGTTTATGGTATTTCCGATAGTCCTCAAAATCTTCATTGTTCCTTTGATAAATTGGATATTGTTCTGAGCTGCGATAATCAGCATGGAACTTATTACCTTAATTCATCTCCCGTAAAAGTGGCCTATCATCTGGAAGTAGAACATGGTCCTGTTCCTCTGGTCTTCAAGACCGATGATCTGGAGCTCGTTGTTACCATGAGGAGGAGAGGTGCCGTGGCCGAGCTGGAAACAGAGGGAAGAATTCATAACGGCAGCTGCCAAACCCGCTAATATCACTCAGGGAATAATTTCCCTATCTTGCTAGTTACGTAAAAGTTACGTAAAATGAGTTCATGAGTGAACCCTACGAAGTAACTGGATTTCAATCTGCCTGTGCTGAATTTGCTGAAAAGCCTCTTTCCCTGGATGAGCGCTATCTCACTAATCGCCCATCTTTATTTATTATTGAAGCCGCAGGTGAATCAAAGGTCCTTGGCATCAGTAAGGGAGATAAACTTTTGATTGATCGCTCTCTCGGGCCGAAAGAGGGGCAGTTGTGTCTTTTCGTTATTAATAATCAGTTTCAGTTGCAGAAGTTCTCCAGCCGGATGCTCCAGGGTCAGGATCCGGAGACAGGGGATTTTGTCTGGGGAGTTGTCACAACCCTTCTAAGGGAATTTAACAGGAGTCATGCTTGAAATACTTCTGTCTGGTGGACTGCAATTCTTTTTATTGCTCTTGCGAGAGAGTCTTTCATCCTGAAACGCGGGGACGACCGGTCATTGTTCTTTCCAATAATGATGGCTGTGCCATTGCCTTTACCAAAGAGGCAAAAGCGATTGGATTTGGACAAATGTGTGAGCCCTATTTTCAGGTGAAGGAGAGGATTAGAAAACATAATGTTGCTGTTTTTTCCTCGAATTACACTCTCTACGACAATATGTCGAAGCGAGTGATGGATACACTCCGCGATTTTACACCTGATCTGGAGATCTATTCCATTGATGAGGCTTTCTTGCAGTTTGAAGGCTTTGATCACTATGATCTGGCCGAGTATGGAAGGAAAATCCGGATGGAAGTTTTGAAGAATACCGGTATACCAGTGGGCGTAGGCATCTCTCTTACGAAAGTCCTCTCAAAAGTTGCCAATAAAATATCAAAGAAGAACGGAGGCGTATGGGTGATGACGAAGCCCCATGAGATTGATGAAGTCCTGAAGAACTTTCCGGTGAAGGACATCTGGGGAATTGGCCACAGATCAGCAGTGAAGCTCAACATGTTGGGAATCAAGACCGCCTATGAGTTCAAGATGTATTCCAATGAACCACTTATTCAGAAGCTTCTGACAAAAACAGGTAGAGAAATTCAGGAAGAGCTCCGTGGTGTGAGTTGTCTTTCCATGGAGCAACCGGAAGACAAGAAAAACACCGGAACGTCGAGGAGCTTCGGAGAATCCTTGTATGAGAAACAGGATTTAAAGGAGGCCCTGGCCTACTTTGCCACTCATGCCGCTTTAAAGCTCAGACGCCAGAACAGTGTTTGTTATAGTCTTTCTGCTTTTATTCACACTAATCCCTTCAAGGAAATTCCTCAGTACTTTGGGGAAGGCCGCGCGAGCTTTTCTTCTGGAACTTCAGATACAGTTAAGATTATCCGTGCAAGTCATAAGGTTCTCGATGAGATCTATCGTCCCGGCTTTGAGTATAAAAAAGGGGGCGTTTTATTGAACCATATTATTCCTAAGAATCAGAATCAACTGAGTCTTTTTGAAGATCATCCTGAAGACAATGAGAAACTAAACCAAGTTATGGATCTCATTAATAAAAAGTATGGCCCTCATACAATAAAGAGCGCCGCTTGTGGGATTGATAACAGATGGAAGACAATTGCTGACTATAAGTCTAAAAAATTTACCACTTCATGGAGTGATCTTTTGAAAGTCAAACCTTGAGAAACTGTGGTAATCTCTTGGCATGAAAAAGATGCAACCATGGACCCTCGATGAGTATAAGGAGATCATTGATTTCCCTACTCATATCGTTGCAATCATATCCCCCGAAGGCACCTATAAGAAAGTGAACGACAGAATGGATCTCCTGGGCTGGAAAGGAGAAGAAATCTATGGGGAAAATCTCAATGACTTCATTCATCCTGGTGACAGGGAGAGAACTCTTGGGGCCATGGAAAAACTTTTTACAGGAGAGCTCGCGCTTGTGAGGGATCACGCTGTTAGATGTCTACAGAAAGATGGAAACTACCGTTGGCTATCATGGTCAGGAAAAGTTAAAGACGGCGATCTCTACTGTATAGGAACGGATATTTCTGAAAAAGTGAAGTTTGAAGAAGAGCTCATCTTCCAGACTCTGGTGCTGGAGAGTATCAGTGAGGGAGTGGTGATTTGCCGTGAGGAAGGAGAGATCCTGTATGTGAACCATGCAGAAGAAAAACTCTTTGGATATAGAAGTGAAGAACTTCTGGGAAAAAAACTGGCAACCCTCAATGGCCTATCAAAAGAAGAAAGCAAAAGAAAAATTGAAGAGGTCTTCAAGGAACTGGATGCCAGGGGTGTCTGGATCGGAGAGTGGGAGAACAGGAAAAAAGACGGAACCCTCTTAACCACCAGCTGCCAGGTCACAAACCTCATCATCCGAGGTGAAAGAAACGTAGTCATTGTCCAAAGGGATGTTACAGATAAGAAAAGAAAGGAGGCGGAAAGAGATGCTCTCCAGAACCGTTTCAGAACTTTCTTTGAACAGTCAATTCTCCCGATGCAGATCTATGGTATGGATGGGTTTCCATTGGAAGTTAACCAGGCCTGGTGTGATCTCTTTCAGACCACAAGAGATGAGCTTGAGGGGTACAATATTCTGACCGATTCCAGCACTTCAAATATCGGGCTTCTTCCCTATGTGAAGAGGGCCTACGCTGGTGAAGCTGTGGAAGCTCCTGCCTTTTATTTTGATCCTAAAGATCTTGGGCGTAAGGGAAGAGCAAGATGGCTGGAAGCCTGGTTCTCACCAGTTCTAGATGATGATAAAAAAGTGAAAGAGCTCGCTATAGTTCTGAAGGACGTTACTTTACGCAAAGAAACTGAGGCGAAACTCAAAGTAAGTATGTCTCAGAAAAAGCTTGCTGAAGATAATTTCAAGCTGGTTTCTGATAGATTGAGTATGGCGGTGAAGGTTGGTAAAATTGGAATCTGGGAATGGCGTCCCGGGCATAATAAGGTCTTCTGGGATGAAACCCTCGAATCCATTTATGGATATAAACCCGGAACATTTACCGGTGAAATCAACGATTATACCAATTCGATCCATCCTGAGGACAGGGAAAAACTCTGGGAAACAGTCGCTGAAGCACAAAAACTAAAAAGACCTTACATTCTTGAGCACAGAATTATCAGGGCCGATGGGGAAATCCGCTGGATCCACTGCTCAGGAACAACATTTTATGACGAGGCAGGAACTCCCATCCTGATGATGGGAACTGCCATGGATATAACGGATAAAAAAATCTCCGCCCTTGATCAGAAATTTCTGTCAGAAGTGTCAGAGATTTTATCAAGCTCATTTAATTTTCTTGAAACGCTACAAACGGCCGCTGAATATGCTTCAGAATTTTTCTGCGACGGATGTTTCATTGATCAGTTGACTCCTGAAGGAGAAATCAAAAGAATCGTTGTATCCTCTCATGATGAGAGCATAAAAGACAGGATCATTCACCTCCACCAAAAGTTCCCTCTGCGGCATGACCCTGACCATCCTTTATTTAAATCCCTCTTCACCGGAAAGACAGCTTACTTTGAAAACACCATGGAAATGGGTCCACTCCTGAGAGAGAAATTTGGAGATGAATATTTAGAGGAAGTTTCCAGGATCAATTATCAAAGCACGATCGTGGTAAGACTTAAGGGTCGGGAAAACTTATTAGGAACCATGACCTTTTTTACTGTGAAGAATGGTAAGCATAAGTTTGATTCAAGACACAAATACCTTGCTGAAGAACTGGGATACAGAACCAGCATGGCCATAGAGAACTCTCTTTTGTTTTTAAATTCTCAGGAGGCCATTAAATCGCGGGATGAGTTCCTCTCCATCGCCTCTCATGAATTGAAAACTCCTTTGACAAGTCTGTTCCTTCAGAACCAGATGAGAAAGCGTGAGCTTGATAAGGGGAATTCCTCTCTTCTTGAAGAAAGTAATATCAGAAAAATGATTGATGCTGATGAAAGACAGCTGAAGCGGATTAACCGGTTGATTGATGATATGCTGGATATAGCCCGCATCAGGGCACAAAGGCTTAGCATTCAAAAGGAAAATTTCGAGTTTTGCAGTTTTGTGAGCGATGTTATTGAGCGCTTCAGGGCCCAAATGGAAGCTTCTGGTTGTGATTTGTCTTTGATTTTAGCTGATCCCGTTTATATCAATGCTGATATTTACCGCCTTGAACAAGTTGTCGTTAATCTTCTTACTAATGCCATGAAATATGGAGCGGGAAGACCGGTAAGGATTGAAGTTGTTACTTCAAGTCGTAAATTAACTCTGAAGATTCATGACAATGGTCCAGGAATTAGTCCCGTAGATCTTGAACGTATCTTTTTGAGATTTGAAAGAGCTGTTCATGGAAGAGAAATCAGCGGACTTGGACTTGGCCTATATATTTCCAGGAAGATAGTTGAAGAGCATGAGGGCGCTTTGTTTGCGACCAGTGCTCCTGGCAAGGGAGCTACATTCATTATGGATCTTCCTTTATCCCAATGACAGTTGAAAGGCATCCTTATAAAGAATTTTTTCCGGTCAAACCTAAGATAATGATTATCGGATCCTTTCCTATTGGAAAATTTTCTGATCCTTCCCGTAAGCATGAAATTAAAAAGCATGAGTTCGATTTCTTTTTTGGGGGAGAAAAAAACCTTCTATGGAAGATCCTGGCCGAGATCTATGATGTTAAATTCAATAACAGCGAGGATATCAGGAGCTTTTTACAGAAGAAGGGAATTGCCTTAGGGGATGTTATTATTTCATGTCGCCGAAAAAATGGCGGAGGTTCTGACTCTGACCTCTACGATATTCAATGGAACAAAGATCTTTTGAATCACATTGACAGGCATGGCATCAAAACAATCTTCTTCACTTCAAAAAAAGTTAAAGATTGGTTTAATAAATTGTTTCCTGAATCTCAGCACCTGGAGAAGGTTACTTTGATTTCTCCTTCCGGGCAAAGTGTGAGGTCCTTGTACAGAAGAGATGATTACCAAGAGTGGATTGCAAAATATCCCCATAAATCAAAATATGATTTCATTGTGGCAGACTATAGACAAAAGTTTGAAACACATACTTAGGCACTGATCCTCAAACAAACCTTAAGGTATAAGCGCGTCATCCCTTGAGATTTCTTAATTTTTCTTATAAACATCAACCCAAAAATGTGTCATAATTCCATTGATTCACCATAATAAAATGTGATCTTCTTTTGTTGAATTTTATTAAAGGTAAGGACCCCTCTTAATCAAATGACTAAGCGAATACTTGTAGTAGAAGATGATACGTCGATCAGGGAGCTTCTGGTTGAGCTCCTTGAGAGTGAAGGTTATGACGTGGGCTCAGCTGTTAATGGTCTTGAAGGGCTTAAATCTCTCCAATCTGAGAAAAAACCTGATCTCATCCTGATTGACCTCATGATGCCAGTCATGGATGGTTATTCATTCCGTACTGAGCAGCTGAAAAATCCTCAATGGGCCGAGATTCCTACTGTTGTGATGTCTGCTGAGGCCAACGCCAAAGAAAAGATGAAAAATTTTAACATCACAGCCTTTCTCAGTAAGCCAGTAGAGCTTGATACAATTCTTAAAACTGTCTCCCGCTACACCTGATCATTCGAGGTTCCATGTATAAACTTTTCGGAATTCCTAATTGTGATACTGTGAAAAAGGCCCGGACTTTTCTTGAGAAGAAAAAGGCTTCTGTTGACTTTATCGACTTTAAAAAATACCGGCCAACAGTTGAAGATATCCAAAGATGGAGCGAGGTCTTTGGAGGCCTTCCCGTCAACACAAAAGGTGTGACCTATAAGAAGCATAAAGAGTTGTTTGAAACCCTTTCAGCTAAAGATAAGGTAAGCTTTATTCAGGACAACACTTCTATGATTAAAAGACCCATCCTGGAGAAGGGTAGCAAGGTCATGGCATTTGGTTTTGATGAAGAGGCCTACAAGTCTCTTGTTAAATAAACATCTAGATAAAGCTACTGACCAGATTTAAGAGAGGGTCTATTTCAAAGGGCTTTCTGAGAAAAGATTTTGCTCCAAGTCTCTTAGCATAGTCTGCAATGTCTGCTTTTCCTGAAATAAGAACGATCGGGATCTTGCTTGTTCCTGGAATCTTCCGGAACTCTTTTGTGAACTCTTCCGGGGTTCCATCCGGGAAATTAAGGTCAAGAAAAATCATATCCGGAAGTGGATGAGTATTACAGAACTCCAGGGCATCATTGATGTTAATCTTGGATATGACCCGATAGCCTTCTTCTTCCAATATCTCTGTGAAGAGAAATTGAGTATCCAGATCGTCTTCAATAATTAAAATCTTATTACTCATTCCAATCTTATAGTGAAGAAAAAATTCAATGTCATTGCCTGAGGAATTAATGTCCATCATTTAAGAATCTGGTAAAATTTCTTATAATAAGCCATCTGAGAGGAACTTCGTATGTCTATAGAAAGAATTAAGGAATATCTCCAAGAGTACTCATATCTGAAGAGCATTCAATCCCTGCTTCATTGGGATATGGAAACCATGATGCCTTCCGGGGCCATAGATGATCGGGCCCGGCGACTTTCTTACATCCAGGGTAAGATCCATGCACACATCACTTCCAAGAAGTATAAAAAACTTCTTAAAGAACTTGATAAAGAAAAGCTCAAGGGAAAAGAGAAGAAGCTCTTGAAAGAACTCAAGTGGGATTTTCATCTCATGAATGCCCTGCCAGAAAAGCATGTAAAAGAGCTCTCACATGAACAAACCATTGCGACCCATGTCTGGGCAGATGCCAGAAAGGGTAACGACTGGAAAAAATTTCTTCCCCATCTGCAAAAGCTCATAGACCTTAAAAGAAAAGAAGCGGACTTTTACGGCACTGAGAAACCCTACGATGCGCTCTTAAAACTCCACGATAAGGAGTTCTCCTCCGATGATTTTGATTCACTTTTTAAAGCATTAAAGAAAGGGCTCATCCCTCTCACTGAAATGGTGAAAGAAGAGGGAACATTTGTAAAAGTTAAAGATCTGAAAGGTCCGTTTAACATTGAAGCACAAAAGACCTTGAGTCTCTTTGCAGCCTCGGTTTGCGGTCTTCCAAAGGAGTTTTCCCGACTTGATACTTCGGTTCATCCGTTTAGCATCAATATTTCACCTCTTGATCAGAGAATCACTACCCGTTATACAACGGATAATCTTGATTCATTAAGCAGCACCATGCATGAAGTGGGGCATGCCCTTTATGAACATAATCTCCCGCGGGAATGGGAAGGCACTCCTTTTCAGGAAGCAGTTTCTTTGTCTGTTCACGAATCTCAGTCCCGCTTTTGGGAGAATGTCATTGGAAGATCAAGAGAGTTCTGCGAGTTTATTCACCCGACCATGACCCAACTCTTTCCTAAGTCAATGAAAGGTGTGGATGAGGAAAAGCTCTACCACATCTTTAACCGTTCCGTTCCGGGCCTTATCAGGGTTGAGTCCTCAGAGTTATACTATAATCTTCACATCATCGTGAGATATGAAATAGAGGAGCTCATTTTTAACCAGGGTTTACAGGCAAAAGACATTCCTGAACTTTGGAATAAAAAATACCAGGAATACCTGGGCATAACACCACCTGATTTTGCATCAGGAGTTCTTCAGGACTCACACTGGGCCGGTGGGGCCTTTGGATACTTTCCTACTTATACGCTCGGGAATCTCATTTCCGGAAGCCTCTATCAGAAGATGAAGAAGGAACTGCCTGGAATGAAAAGAGACATCAGAAAAGGTAAACTTGATAGTATCAGTAACTACTTGAAGAAGAACATCCATAGTAAAGGTCGTTCAATTACAAGTCATGATATAGTTGGAAAGCTGGATGTGAACGATTATCTGGCCTATCTTAAAGAGAAATTCAGGAAGTAAATATGGAAGAACTTTTTTTTGGGGTTATGGAGCTTCAGGAGGCAAAGAACCATCAACATCGCCTGAAGCAAAGTGGGGTTGAATTGGTTCTGAAGACCAATGCTCAGACGTGCACCACTGGATGCAAAGTGACCGTAGAGGTCTGGGGCCTTGAAAAGGACAGGGAACTCCTTATTCGCCATTTTCAAAGTGATTATTTAAAGCATGTGAAAGGACATGAACCTGTTTTTGAGCATCTTTCTGCGGTCTATGACCCGAATGCCTCTGAAGTCACTTGCCAGGCCTGTGGTATGAAGTTTTCACCCGCATTGAGTGAATGTCCTGATTGCGGGCTGGTTTACGGGTAGTCTTTTTTTCTCATTCTTTTTTTATCCGAGTCTTTCTTCTTGCCCTCGAGTCTCTTAAGGACAGCACTTCTTTTTGGTTTTGTCGGCCTTCTGATTTTCGGAGGCCTTCGAACCTCATTTATCATGGCATGCAGTTTTTCAATGCAGTCATCCATGTTGGCCTTTTGGGAACGGGTTTTCTGGCTCATTATCTGAACAACTCCGTTCTCAAGGATAAACTGACCGTACTTTTCTCTGAACCTTTCAATAACCCCTGGAGAGCAACAAGCAGTCTCATTGATATTCCAATTGAGGATGACCTTGGTATTAGCTTTATTAATATGTTGGCCCCCGGAACCGGAGCTTCGGGCAAAGGTAAAGGTGAATTCTGAAAAAGGTATTTTAATCTTATCCATACTTGTTATGATTATAACATGAAAGGAACGGCCTGGTTTGTTTATATCATTGTGAACGAGAAAGGTTACTACTATACCGGCATCACAACTGATATCGAGAGGAGATTCCGGGAACATTCATCCTCTAAAAAAGGGGCGAAGTTTTTCAAGACAGGGGCCCCTGTTGAAGTGGTTTTTAAGAAGCGCTTCCCTGACAGGTCTCAGGCAAGTAAGTATGAATGTTTTGTCAAAAAACTAAGCCGCACTCAGAAAATAGAACTTATTTCACACAAGAGGAAGTATGCTAAAAAAGGTCTGTGATTTCTATCTGAAGAAAAAAGGATGGAAGATTCAGGTTGATCTTCCTGCTGACCTCAGATCCTTTGTTTTTCTTGGCGCTCCTCATACTTCAAATGAAGATTTTCTTCCTGCCATGGCCATTGTTAACTGTATGGATCGTCATGCACGTTTTGTTATTAAGGATTCCTGGATGAGGTTTCCCTTTAATCTCGTGCTAGGTCCGGCAGGTGCCCTTGGTATCAACCGGGAAAACCTGAAGGAAAAGAAAGGATCAACAACGGATGTGATGGCCGCTCTTTTTAAACAATTTCCTGAGTTGGTCCTGATGATAGCACCTGAAGGTACACGCAGTGCCAATGGAGAATGGAAAACAGGGTTTTATTATATCGCTCAAAAAGCGCAGGTTCCAATAGTGCTGGGATATGCAGATTTTGACAGAAAGGTCGCTGGGACAGGACCGGTGATTTATCCCACGGATTTTGAGAAAGATATGCGGACAATTATGAACTTTTATAAAGATATTCATGGTCGAAAACCAGCAAACTTTAAACTTGATAACCGGTTCCTCGATAGCTAATTTTTCTAAAACCTTGGAAAGATGGATCATTTAGGAAGTTCTTAAAATCTACAGAATCATTTGGACAAAATCTTAAGTTAATAAATCCGGAATATATCCCGAATTAAGAAGCAACAGTTGAAGATAAATATGTTGCAGTTCAAAGTTCTTATCATATGTCCAGACCAGAAGTGGTCAACGTCAGCACTAAGTTTTTTAGGGCAGGGTTTTATTGGTGATTATGCCTCCACCGGTAAAGAAGCTCAGCTCAAGGTTTATAAAGGTAAGTATGATTATGTTTTCATAGACCTTGCGACGACCAATAATTCTGCCATTGAAGTCATGAGATATATTCATGGTGGTCATCCCGGTGTGCGAATTTTTCCATTCCAGATTACTTCTGATGAAACATGTATTCCTGATGACTCTCTCCTGAGGAAAATGCGGATAATCAGTGTCCTGAAGGACTTCAGGCCCGCTGATATTCTTCTTCCCATTAAGGCCCTGGGTAAGATTAAAGCATGGCAAAATCTAACGGAAGGTGAAATGGAAGCTGATGGAAGAGATGAGGGGGAGCTGAGTATCACCGATTCACAATTTACCCGCATAAGAATTGATGAATTCTTTGAAGATGCAGTGGCGATTTTTGATTGTTATATCAGAGTCGGATCTGACAGATATGTCAAAATCATCCATAAAGGCGAAAGGTCTTCGAGCGAACAAATCAAGCGCTACAGCGAAAACGGAGTGAAGTTTTTATATTTTCTTAGTCAGGATCGTGCTGATTTCATTGGATACCAGAATGAACTTACTTCTCAGTTGTTAAAGAATGATCAGATCAACGAGGGGAAGGTTCTTAAAGCGATGAAAAGTGCTGTCGACAAATATATTGAAGAGGCCCATGTGCAAGGAATTCAACCTCAGCTCATTGAGGAAGGTAAGGCCATTTGCAAAAACGTCTATGATTTCGTCCAGAAAGACACGAGCCTCAAAAAAATACTCAATAATTTTGAAGAGTTTAATCCGGCCTCCTATTCCCATTCTTTTCTCGTCTCATTTTTTTGTGCTGTTATTACCAAGAACATGGATTGGGTGGGGGAGAGAACAAGAGAGGCCCTCTCCATAGGGGCCTTGTTCCATGACATCGGACACATGGAAATCCCCGAGGCCATTCTCATGAGACCTCCGGAACAGTTGTCTCCGGATGAGCTGTTAATCTATAAGCAGCACCCTGAAAAAGGTATAGCTTCTCTTGAAGGCATTCCTTCAATCAATAACACTATAAAACAGATTGTCCTTCAACATCACGAGGCCAATGACGGGACAGGGTATCCGGTGGGACTTTCAGCTTCCCGTATTTTTCCCCTGGCCAAGATCCTGAGCCTGGCCGACGGTTTTTCAGAATTCATCATGCAAAAAGAGTGTACGCCACTAGACGGTATAAAAGAGTTCCTCACAGTGAGAGATCATCTTGTTAGATATGATTCGGATCTTGTGAGAAGCCTTGTGAAAGGCTTCGTTTCCGAAAAGAAATGAGAGGATTTTTATGTCATCACAGATTATTGCCTTTACCACGAGACTGGAGTTCAAAACACTACTTGATATTGAGTGTAAGACTCTGACCGGGTTTTCTCCTGTGGTGAAAGACACTGTTGATGACCTTTCTTCCTTACTTGGATTATTTGCTGATATTGATATTCTCATTCTGGATGAACCACCAGTTGAAAAGGATTATAAGTTCCTTCTTGATGCGATTTCAGTGAAAGAAGAAGACATTAAAAGTATCATTATTCTTGGGAATAAAAATATTGATCTTAAGAATTCCAGGTTCTTTCCGCAGCAGGAAGTAGGGTCTTTAATTGAACATCTAAAAACTCTTCTCACTCCGGTTGAAAACGCCAGTTGCCAGTATATTTCAGTGCCGTCCGATTCACTTATCCACTTCAAGGTCCTGCCTTTTGATCTCTATGTAAAAATTGGCGAGAATAAATACATCAAGCGTATACCGGCAAATGAGGATATTGAAGAGTCCACAGTCGAAGGTTTTAAGGCCAAAGGAATTCTGGAACTCTATTTTGAAAAGAAATTCAACAGAGATTTTTCTTTAATGCTCCTGAATAACATGATCAATAAAGTTGAAAAACAGTACACCAGTGAAAGTGACAAGCTGAAGGCCAGAAGTGAGGTCTTTTCCACAACAAAAGAAATCGTTAAAAGTGTAGGCCTACCTCCTCGAGTCGTACAGGTTTGTGAAAGTATGATGGAAAGTATTTCTGAGGATGTCCTCAAGGGTAAAGACAGACTTTCAAATTATCTGTCACAGATGAAGGGACAGAGTCACTTAAACTTCTCTTTCCGGTTTGTGGAACTCACAAGCTTCATCTCAACCCAGATTCTTGATGCCATGGAAATTCCAGGTAAAGAAGAGGCCATAAAGAAAGTCGTCTTCGCGGCTTTTTTCTGTGACATCTCTCTCAGTGATGAAGCCCAGCTGGATTTCCGTTCTGAAGAGGGGCTGAGAGATTTATGGCCGGAAGATTTAAAAGTAGTCCGGGAGCATGCCTTAAAGGCCTCTCAGTTGGTTGAAAAGTATAAAAATGCACCGGAAGGAGCCGCCACCATCATCCTTCAGCACCACGGCTCACCTCAAGGGATTGGTTTCCCTTCCTATTCACCAGACTTATTACCTCTCTCACGATGTTTGATCGGATCCCAGGAACTGGCCTATGCCCTGTTAAAGAACCCCGAAAGCACCCTCGGATCTGTCGTTTCCGGAGTTATTGAGTCTTTTAAGGGGACTGGCATTGAGGAATATCTCGTTGTTTTTAAGAATTCCTGTGAAAGTAACCTGTAATTTTTTTAAATGCCTTACAAAGACCCAAAGAAGTCCGAATCGCCAAATTCAGGTATTTCAATCATCCCCCTTGAGGACGCTATAGATATTAACTGGTTCTGTTACTGTCGTGTCTTATTCGTAACCCGCAATTTCAATATACTATGAGGAAGACACGAGTTTGGGTCTTTGTAAGTAACCTGTAAGAACTACTCGGAAAATTGTCTTTTAATTTCCGGGGAGATAGAGTGCCCGGAACATGGAAAAAACAAATCAAGAATTACCGATTACGGCCTGGCTTCCTACGACAGCAAAGGAAGCTAAAAAACGTGGATGGGACGAAATGGATGTCATCCTGGTAACAGGTGATGCCTATGTAGACCACCCGGCATTCGGGGCCGCTGTCATGGGAAGAATATTCGAGTCACTCGGTTTAAGGGTGGCGATCATTGCTCAACCAAACTGGCGAGATGATCTACGGGATTTTAAGAAATTCGGAAAACCTAAGTATTTCTTCGGTGTGACCTCTGGAAATATGGATTCCATGGTTAATAAGTATACGGCGGGAAAAAGACTTCGCTCAACGGATGCCTACACTCCGGGCGGTTCACCTGACTTCCGACCAGACTATGCCACGACCGTGTATTCAAAAATTTTAAAAGATCTTTATCCCGATAGTCCCGTTCTTATCGGCGGGATTGAGGCATCTCTCAGAAGAGTGACCCATTATGATTTCTGGCAGGATAAACTCATGCCTAATATTCTTACTTCTTCAGGGGCAGATCTCTTAGTGTACGGAATGGGGGAGCAACCGATGCGGGATATTGTGAAGTATCTTACCCGCGGCACTCCTTTCTCTTCTCTGAGGACGATACCTCAAACGGCTTTTCTCCAGGATGCCGACCTGGAGCTGCCAAAGAACAAGCAATGGGAAACCTTTGAACTTACTTCCCATGAAGAATGTCTTGCCGATAAAAAGGCCTATTCAAAAAACTTCATGCATGTTGAAGTTGAAAGTAATAAGCAGTTTGCGAAACGTCTCGTTCAGAAAGTGGAAAATAAAGTCCTGGTGATCAATCCCCCTTATCAGACGATGACGGAGAAAGAAATCGATGCTTCTTTTGATCTTCCTTACACGCGACTACCTCATCCGAAATATAAAGACCGGGGACCCATTGCTGCTTTTGAAATGATCAAATTTTCGATCAACACTCACCGTGGATGTTTCGGTGGTTGCAGCTTCTGCACCATTTCCGCTCACCAGGGCAAAATGATAGCCAGTCGCTCGAAAAAATCGATTATGAAAGAACTGGATGCCGTTGCTTCCATGCCTGATTTTAAAGGTTATATTTCCGATATCGGAGGACCTTCCGCCAATATGTATCAGATGAAGGGAATTGATCAGGCCACTTGTGACAAATGTGCCGCTCCCTCCTGCATCTTTCCTCAGATTTGTAAGAACCTTGATACCAATCCTGAGAAAATGACAGAACTTTATAAGGATATCTCGGCCCATAAAAATGTTAAGAAGGCCTTCGTGAGTTCCGGACTTCGGTATGACCTGATGTTTGACCCGCGCTCCTCTCATCCGAAAGCTGATGAAAAGTATGTTGAGCAGTTAATTACTCATCATGTTTCGGGAAGGCTGAAAGTTGCCCCGGAGCATACTGAGGATGAAGTATTAAAGCTTATGAGAAAGCCCTCTTTCAGGTTCTTTAATATCTTTAAAGAAAAGTTTGAAGAGGTCTCCAGGAAGAAGGGGATCAAGCAGGAGATTATTCCTTACTTCATTTCCTCTCATCCTGGGTGTACTCCGGAAGACATGGCAAAACTTGCAGCAAAAACGAAGGCGCTGGGATATAAACTGGAGCAAGTTCAGGATTTCACTCCAACTCCCATGACTGTTGCCACTGAGATTTATTACTCGGGTTATCATCCCTATACTCTGAAGAAAGTTCAGACGGCGATATCTCTGGATGATAAGACAAAGCAGAGGACCTTTTTCTTCTGGTACAAACCTGAGAATAAAATCTTCATCAAGAACTATCTGTCGAAGGCAAAGATGTTTGATACGATGAAGGAATTATTCGGTTAAGACGATTTGCTTACCCCTGACAGATTGAGTAGAATGCCAGGATGACAACTCTACTTACCCTTCAGAATTTAAGTCTCCACTATCCCCATAAAGTCATTTTCGATAAAGTCACTTTTACCCTGAATCAGGGTGATAAAATCGGTGTTTTGGGCCTTAACGGCCATGGGAAATCATCTCTGTTTAAAGTCATTGCGGGTCAAGTCACTCCCGACACGACAGTGCCACCTTTTATCTATGATAAGAATAAGGAATTCACTTTTTTTTACGTACCTCAGGAACTTCCTCATCTTGAAAAGTGGACGATAGAAAACTATTTTTTTGAGTTTCATCCTGAGATGGGCGCATTAAAAAAGAAGCTGGACCAAATCAATGAAAAATTAAATTCCTCACCTCCAGACTTTGAGAAGCTCATTCATCAACAGACTCATATTTATGAAGAACTTCACAAACTCGGCGAAGACAGACTTCATGCTCAATACATGAGTTACCTGAGATATTTTGGAGTAGAAGATCCAGGAAGGTTGATGAGTTCCCTTTCCGGAGGAGAACAACGGAAAGTTGCCCTGAGCCTTGGTCTATCCGCTCCTCAGGAGTTGATCCTGTGGGACGAGCCTACCAACCATCTTGACCTGGAAACGATTCAGGAGTTCGAGGAAGAGCTCCAGACAAGTAGAAAAACTTTCATGATTATTTCCCACGACAGAAGCTTACTGAACAATGTGGTCGACCGGATCATTCATATTCAGCAGGGAAAACTTCTTTCATTCAACGGGACTTATGAAGCCTATCTGGAATTCCTTCAGGAAGAGCAGAAACGTAGAGAAAAAGAACTCGACAAGCTTAGCAACATGCAAAGAAGAGAAACAGCATGGATCAGAAGGGGGGTTCAGGCCAGAAGAACCAAGAGCAAGAAGAGAATCGAAGACTATGGACAATTGAATCAGACCATTCAGGATCTCAAGGCACGGGCCCACAAGTCTGTGAACCTGAATCTTCAGGGCAGTGGACGGAAAACGAAAATTCTCCTTTCAGTGGAAGAGTTGACTTTGAAATTTGGAGATCGCACCCTGTTCGACAATCTGAACTTTGCCATCGCTAAAGGTGATAAAATCGCCCTCATGGGAAGAAACGGAGTAGGGAAGAGTTCACTCTTGAAAATACTTTTAGGAGAACTTGAACCAACTTCCGGAAAAGTGAACCGGGCGGTGGGACTTGATACAGGTTACTTCTCGCAAAAAAGAGAAGCCTTAAATGATAATGAGACGCCCTGGAAGATGATCGGCGAAGGCATAGATTACGTTATCTCCAATACCGGGGAAAAAAGACACGTGGCGAGCTACCTGGAAAACTTCCTTTTCAGCTCGGATGAGATAAAGCGCCCCATCCACACTTTTTCAGGCGGAGAAAAGAACAGGCTACAACTCGCTCAGTTCATGAAACATGCCAGGGATATCTGGATATTCGATGAACCTACCAACGATCTCGATCTTGAAACCATCGGTATCCTGGAAGAAGAACTCAGAAATTATGAGGGGGCCTTGATCATCGTAGGCCACGACCGCTCGTTTATTAACAATGTCACTGATAAATGCTGGGTCCTTCATGAGGGTCAGCTTGAAAAATTTGAGGCCGGATTCTCCCAGGCCGAACTTTTCCTCGAGGCCATTCATCTTGAAGAAGAAATGAAAAAGAAAGCGGCCCCGCCAGTGGAGGTTTCTAAAACTTCACCTGCTGCTGCTCCGAAAATGACAAATAAGGAAAAGAATCGTTACGAGGTTCTTCCTGGTGAGATAGAAAAAATTGAAAAGAGAATTGAAAAACTCAAAGAGGAGTTAGGCGCCATTGATTATTCTTCAATGGATAAGGATAAAAAACTTAGAATGGAAAAGGCACAGGCAGATCTGGATGCCCAGGAGAAGAAGCTGGAAGTTCTTTTTGATGAATGGGCGGACCTGGAAGGCAAGTTGTAATGGCCTCCTTCTTTTCTCATCCTGCCTTTCCTGTGGGAATTGCTTTATCCAGGATCTCCCGGAACTTTTCAAAACCACTTCTCGTATTGTGTTGTATACTGACTTTGCTACCGGATGCAGATGTTATTTCTTTCCGGTTCGGAGTTCCCTATGAATCTCAGTGGGGCCACAGGGGATTTACTCACTCCATAGTCTTTGCCCTCATTATAGGAATATTTTGTCTGCCCTTTACCCGAAAACTCAGATCTACTCCCTTGGTTGTCTTTTTCTCGACCTTCCTTTCAACCTTGTCCCACGGGGTCTTTGATGCCCTTACTGATGGTGGTCTCGGTGTCGCTTTCTTCTGGCCCTTAAGTGATGAGAGGTACTTCTTTCCTCTGCGGCCAGTGGAAGTTTCACCCATTGGAGTGAGAGGTTTCCTTTCCTGGAGGGGCCTGGTGGTAGTGGGAAGTGAGATTTTATATATTTGGCTCCCCAGCCTTTTTCTTAGTTTTATTGTCAGGAAAAGAATGACCCGGCAGTGATGACCGCCCATTGTTTCTCATCGGTAGAAGTTTATAATTTTTACTATGAGAATAATTCTTCTAACTCTCTTATTCCTGGCCCCGCTTTACTATTTCAACCGTGAAGAAAAGTCGAGCACTCCGGAAATTGACTCTATCAAGGTTAAGATCAGTGCTCCGGACAGGGAAGAAAGACTTCTTACGACAGACAGGCCCCTTAATCCGCGCACATCTTCCTTGGTAGAGAGTTCTTCAGCTGTATCTGAAGAATCAGAAGAACAAAGTGCTCCTGAAGTCAGCAGCACATTCAGTGACCTGGAACAGGCAGGAGAGGTGGAGCTTAGAGACCTTGAAGCAGACTGGAATGGGGAGCTGAAGGAAATGCTTCTGCGTCTGGAACCAATGGACGGAGAGGAAATTCATCGTTCTTACTTACAGGAACAGGAAAACTATCAGAGTGAACTCAATGCTCTTCTGGATGAAAAACAGCAGAAAACCGAAGAACAGGAAATAGTGGAAATTGAGTATATGATCGGCCAGCTCGATTTTCTTCATCAGGAAAGACTGAAGGAAATACTGGGGGCACATTATGATGCTATCCGCGACCACTATGATTACTTCATGGAATCCACCTCTTACGAGCAATAATCCCCGTTTTTTTGGCCTTTACATACTAGGGAATCACTTTTCTTTGTGTTAAATTAACAAAAAAAGTTGAGGAAATACTTATGTTAGCGGCCCACGATCTACGCCTCCAGTTTGGTGGCAGAACCTTGTTTGATGACGTCAATCTTAAATTCACACCCGGAAACTGTTACGGAATTATAGGTGCCAATGGTGCAGGGAAATCTACTTTCCTTAAAATCCTTTCCGGTGAGATCACTCCTTCCGGTGGAAGAGTGGAAATATCTCCCGGCGAAAGAATGGCCGTCTTAAAACAGAACCACTTTGCTTTTGAGGAAGAAGAGGTTTTAAGAACAGTGATTCTGGGTCACTCAAAGCTTGTGGAGATCATGCAGGAAAAGGATGCTATTTACGCTAAAGAGGACTTCTCTGATAAAGACGGTGAAAGGGCCGCTGAGTTGGAAGGGGTATTCGCTGAAATGAATGGCTGGGAAGCTGAGGCCAATGCCGCAAGCTTACTCGCAGGTCTTGGCATCAAGGAAGACCTTCATCAAAAGAAGATGAAAGAGCTTACCGGGGGAGAAAAGGTTAAAGTCCTTCTCGCCCAGGCCCTATTCGGAAAGCCTGAGATTCTTCTGCTGGATGAGCCCACCAACGATCTGGATCTCAAGGCCATTGGCTGGCTTGAGAACTTCATCATGGATCAGAATGATACGACGGTTCTGGTTGTTTCCCACGACAGGCATTTTCTGAATAAAGTCTGTACTCACATTTGTGATATCGATTTCAGTAAGATCAAACTTTACGTTGGAAACTATGACTTCTGGTATCGCTCCAGCCAACTTGCTCAGAGAATGCTCTCTGATCAGAACAAGAAGACCGAAGAGAAAATGAAAGAACTTAAAGAGTTCATTCAGCGCTTCTCCGCCAATGCTTCAAAGTCCAAACAGGCGACCTCAAGGAAAAAACTTCTGGATAAGTTGACTCTGGAAGATATCCAGCCTTCTTCCCGACGGTATCCCTATGTGGGATTTAAACCAGACAGAGAGGCCGGAGATCAGCTCTTAAGAGTGGAGAATCTTTCCTTGACTGTTGAAGGGGAAAAGCTTCTGGATAATGTTTCTTTTTCCATAAAAAAAGGGCAGAAAGTTGTCTTCCTCGCTAAATCAGAAGTCATCACGACTGCGCTTTTTCGGATTCTGATGGGAGAAATCGAGCCTGATTCCGGGAAATACGAGTGGGGAATTACCACCTCTCAGGCCTATCTTCCTAACGATAACTCCAGCTACTTCCAGGACGCTTCTCTTGATCTTATTAATTGGCTCCGCCAGTACTCGAAGGATCAGACAGAAACATTCCTCAGAGGGTTTCTCGGAAGAATGCTCTTCTCTGGTGAAGAGGCCCTGAAGAAATGTAATGTGCTTTCGGGAGGAGAAAAAGTAAGGTGTATGCTCTCAAAAATCATGCTTTCAGGATCCAATGTTCTGGTTATGGACAACCCTACGAACCATCTGGACCTGGAAACCATTACTGCTTTAAACGAAGGATTGATTGATTTTAAAGGGACACTTCTTTTCACCTCTCATGATCATGAGTTCATTCAGACCATCGCTAACAGAGTGATTTCCCTTGAAGATAAGGGAACGAGAGACGAAGAGTGCACATATGATCAGTTTCTGGGGATCGAATAATGAAATCAGCTGCCACTTTAATGACTTATCTCATAGGCGTTTTCCATATTGGGTTTATGATTCTGGAAAGCTTTCTCTGGACGAAGCCTTTGGGACTTAAAGTTTTCGGTATGAAGCCTGAAATGGCCC
The DNA here is from genome assembly GCA_046566385.1 of Bacteriovoracia bacterium. Classification (GTDB taxonomy): domain Bacteria; phylum Bdellovibrionota; class Bacteriovoracia; order Bacteriovoracales; family Bacteriovoracaceae; genus Peredibacter. The sequence continues at coordinate 61,131 of JBKHWS010000004.1, forward strand.
TTGCTACGAAAGTGCTTGCTCAGAATCAGGGCCTCTATAATGGCTTTCTTGCTGCAGGTCTTTTCTGGGGTGCCTTTTCCGGAGATATTAAAATAAGCGTTTTCTTTTTATCCTGTGTTGTGATCGCAGGCATAGTAGGAGGCATGACGGCGAGCTTGAACATAATTTTCGTTCAGGCACTTCCGGCAGTGGTTGCTCTTATTCTGGTTTTCTTTGCCAATAAGTCCTAGGAGACAGTATGTTTCATCTTTCATGGTTGCTCTTACTCTTTACTTCCACTGTGTGGGCCTTTGATTGGCAGGGACATCGGGGAGCGAGAGGTCTGTATCCTGAGAATACAGTGGGGGCCATGGAAGAAGCTCTGAAGTATCCGGTGACGACCCTTGAACTTGATGTCGTGGTTTCAAAAGATAATAAAGTCATCGTCAGTCATGAACCCTGGATGAACGGAGATATTTGCCTTGATCCCAATGGGAACAGGATTTCAGGCAAGGATTATAATATCTACAAAATGGACTTTGAAGAAATCGTAAAATTTAACTGCGGCTCTCTTCCTTATTCCAGGTTTCCCCAGCAGAAGAAAGTTGCCGTCGGTAAACCAACACTTGAAAAACTTATTAAAGTCACTGAAGAAACACTCAAGGGCCTTAATCGTAGATTCGTCGAATACAATATCGAAATTAAATCTACTCCTGAAGATGAAAAGAAGGGGTTCCAGCCCGATTACAAAACATTTTCTGATCTTGTGGTGAAAACCATCAGAGAGCAATTACCACCTGAAAAATTCACCATTCAAAGCTTTGACTGGAGAGTTCTGAAGTATCTTCATGAAAAGTATCCGGATGTCAGACTAGTGGCCCTGGAAGAAGGATCATTTAGTCCTCAAAATGTCCTGAAGGAACTGGGGTTTGCCCCTTATGCCTTTTCTCCCTGGTATAAAAATTTATCAAGAACTGATGTTCAGAAGTTTCATGAGAATAATGTAAAAGTCATTCCCTGGACTGTTAATGATGTGGATGACATGGTTCAGTTAAGGGAGCTGGGTGTTGATGGGATCATCTCTGATTATCCTAACCTCATTGGAGATGCGGTCTCAAAAAAGTGCAAAGCCGGAACAAATTATTTCGAAGGAAAATGTGTCACTATTCCCGCACATGCTCTTCCCTCATCTTCAAATCCGGGATGGATTTGCAAGAGAGGCTATGTTCAGAAGAGATCAAAATGCGTGAAGTTCCAGGTTCCCAAGAATGCTCACCTAAGTGAGGATGGAAAAACATGGGAGTGCGATGAAGGTTACAAGCGTTATCGTAGTAAATGCGTGAAATAGCCCTTAGATTTTTCTGCTCATTTCATATTGTGTAACAAAGTTTACAAGGCCCCGGGCCTCAAAAAATGGAATGAGGGGTGAAGCTGATTCTATATTCATCACCCGCATGGCCTCACTCTGAAGCTTCATTAAATACAGCAGCTGTTCCAGATTTTTACCTGATGGTTCCGTTGCTCCCATATCCCTTAATGTGAGAGAAGAAGGGGAGTAATAGGCCCAGGCCAAGATGTCATCTTTCCTTTTCAGTAGATGAAGCTCGTGAAGCTGAGGATTTTTTTTGAGGATCGTTAGAGAATTCTCTGTTGCCGGAGGATAAGTATTAAACCCTGGAAGGGAATCAACTTCTGACAGAGGGTGAATTTCATAAGCTACATCAGGATCAATTTCTTCTTCTAAGAAGAGGTTCCCTTTAAAACAAACAAGCTCACGTTTGATCTTAAACCCCAGTTTCAGATAGAGGTTCAAGGCCTTAGTGTTTTCCTTAATAACTTCAAGAGTGAAGGAATTGAAGGAATCACTGCTTTCCCTGATAATCCTTTCATAAATTTTCTCAATGAGGTGTCGTCCCCGATGAGAGGGGATGACCCCTGTCCCGAAATTATGAAGAATTCGACCGTTTGGAACCTGAAGGATAAAGGCCACCAACTGATCACCGTCAAAGGCACCATAAGAGAAGGCAAAATCCACTCCTGCCTCTTCCCATCTCCGATAAGTTGAGGCTTCCTGAAATTCAATGGGGACCACATAATTTTTAAAGGCCAGGGTAAAGGCTCCGTATATTTCTGAGGGGGTAGTTTGGAGGAGGTTTTTAATAACCATCATAGGGCTTAAGTTCTCAAAATTCCTCAGGCTTTTCCATCATAAAGACATGTAAAAAATACCTCTCTTATTGAGCTTTCAGGACTATCAGGTATAACGCAGCACATCTTCTTAACAAAGGATCTCTTATTATGAAAAAGCTGGTCGTACTTGCTGCGGTAGCATTAGTTGGGCAGGCCTATGCTGCAAAATGGAATCGTTCTAATAATCCAAATTTTTTTAATCCCGTTGCTAAGAGTCCCATGAATAGCGTTTTTATGGATCTTCCTCTTAAGGGAGAACTTCTGGATAATCGTTATGGGTGGTCTGAAACTTACTGGCCTTCTAATGTAGGGGGAATTGCTTTCCGTTGGAATCATCCGAATCCTGAACCGTTTACTTTTAAACTTCATACTCGTGAAGAAGTTCTCAAGATGAGCGAAGCTGAACTCTCTCAGCTATCTCCCGCGGAACTTTATGATATTTCCATGGGCGATTATAAGTACTCTCTGACTAAGAAAGTATTGAAACAATATTCTCCCACTGACCTGTGGTGGGAAGGAATTTGTCATGGTTGGGCCCTTGCCGCTTCAAACTACCCTGAACCGGACAAGACTGTTGTTGTGAATAAGGATGGAGTTCGTGTTCCCTTTGGATCATCTGACGTTAAAGGTCTAATCTCTATGCACGACGCTTTTAACTCAAAAGGTTTTTATGTGAGAGTGGGAGACCGTTGTGCTGTCCCTGGGAAAGTCAAAGGTGAGGAAAGTGAGGCCGATGGAAATGTCAGCGTCCCTTCCAAGAGAGATGCAGAGAAATCAGAGTGTGCGGACGTGAATGCCGGTGCCTTTCACATCGTTCTTGCTTCTATGATAGGAATCAACTCACAAGGATTTGTGGCGGATGTCGATCGTTTTAACGATGTCTGGAACCAGCCTGTAACGGGATACGAATCAGCAGTTGTCGGTGAGGTAGCACTTACTCCTCAGGAAATCAAAAATGGAGTGGATAGAAAGCTTCACGTGCAAACAAAAATGATCTACGGAGAGGAACTCGTCTTCTACAGCCCTGAAGAGGAAGCCGAGGGAGTTCTGGGATTCGTCTCCAAGGAACCAGTAACAGGAACACCTGCGCAGACGTTCAGATCCAAGAGTTACGAGTACGTGCTTGAGCTAGATCGCTCTGGGAAAATCATTGGCGGAGAATGGATTTCTGAAACCAGACCAGACATGCTGTGGATGAAAGCAAAAGATCCTCAGTTCAGAAATGGGAAGTTACCGCTTTCAGGACTCAATAAAATCTACCGGCCAGTAAGTAGATGATATGATGGAGACCCTTAATTGGGGTCTCCTTCTTTAAACTCACCCTTGAGTTTTAGCCTTACAATCGTTCCGTGCTCAACTCCTTCAGAAGCCTCACGTGATTCAATTTCAACAGAGCCATCATAAATCTCTACGAAGGACTTCATGATATTCATGCCAAACCCCGACCCTTGCTCACCCTGGGTTCCTGAACGGGAAGTTTTTTTGTTAACATCAAAGAGGTGATTGATAAGGTTATTTGGAATTCCGATTCCGTGATCCCGTACCTCAACGATAAAACCATGATTCTGAGGAATGGCATTGATCTCAATGGAACTTCCCTCAGGAGAAAACTTTATAGCATTTGAAAGGAGGTTTCCCAGAACCTGGTTTTTGAAACTGATCGGTTCAACCAAGAGTAAGACATTCTTATTTCTTTGGAAATCGTACTCAACTTTTAACTTTTTATTTTCTATTTCTCGCGAATAGATTTTCAGGACATATTCCACCGTAGAGTTCAAAGAGGTGAGAGTAAGGTCCATGTTGGCCTTCCCTTTTCTCACAGCATACATTTTTCTGATATTTTGCGTAATCTCGGTCATGGAGTTTGCTGCAGATTCAGCAATCGTGAGACCGCGGTTCTCTTCACCCTCTTTCATTTGTCTTTTGGCTATTGCAAGACCAATGGTAATTCTTCCAAGAGGGTTGGCCAGATCGTGAAACAGAACCCGGAAAAGATCATCAACCTTCTGACTTTGTTCCTTTAAAAGTCTCTCGGAGTACTCATAGAGACCTGCGTAGACTGTCACAATCGATGAACTAAGAAAAATCCAGCCGAAGACCAGAAAGCCCTGAGACCACATGAAGCCTGTATGAGAAATTTGAAAGGGAAATTCAAAACCCGATATATAAAGGGCGAAATAAAAAGCGGATACTAAGACAGTCATAATCGTCCAGGTAATCGCACCTTTTTTTCCGTTGCAAACACCACCCAACATGGGGAGGATTCCATACCAGATCATGATGTTACTATTGAAACCTCCGGTGAAAAAAGCAAAAGTTCCCTGATGTACAAGTCCTGCTGCTAGGAGGGTATTCACAGGAACAGAAACTTTATTAGTTACTCTGAACCATAGTGGAGAGGTTAGGTGTATGAATGAGGCGGCAAATCCTATATATCCCGGAACTGGTGAAATAATTGTGATCCAGGCCAGAAAAGCGTAACCCCACATCAGGATACCAGTTGTTAAGGTAACAACCAGATGAGTATGAATGTTTCTCTGGTCAACATCATTTTGCTTTATGCGATGATGGGCCACGAACTGGTATAAGCTGAAATACCATTTGAGGGAACGTCTTTTTCTTAACGGCATATATGCACTTCGGAGTTATCTTTCAGATTATTTAGAAAAATGAAAAAAAATTGTTTACCTTAGAATACGGCCTTCATCTTAACTTCCGACAAAACTTGTTCAATATTTTTCAAAAGCTGATCCTGGTTCAGCATGTCCCTGCCCAGTGAGTATTCTTTAGGAGATAAAACCTTCTCCAGAGTAACTGTTTCTTTATTGATTTTGGTTGTGACCGAGGAAGTATCCAGCCGCTTAACCTGAAAATCAAATTTCATGGAAAGACTTTCTTCCTGCATGGAGAAAGTCAGAAGAAGTCCTTCAATATTTGCCATATCACGGGCCGTTGGAGGAGTAAGCTTAAACTCCACTCCCTTCTTAGACGTTTTGTAGTCCTTAAGCTTGAAGCGATGGAAGGTATCCAGGAGGCCCACAATCTTCAAGTATAGATCTTTCGGAACAACTTTTAGCTGTAACTGAGATTCATTAAAGTTTTTTCCGTAACAAAGATAGTAGCTGCTTTTCTTGTCTGTTACGGGGCCATTTGAAGAGAAAGCAAAACTAAATTCCATGGAGGCTTCACCACCGGCCACAATCTCCTGAACGGGAAAATGTTGAACACTATCCGTTTTTAAGGCCCCTTCTGCACGGCTTTGCACTTTTTTAATTTCTGCAAACGAAAGCCCAACTCCAGAATCCTGAAGGGAAACAGTTTCTGCTCCATGGTTTTTAACCCGGACTGTACCTTTAAGAGAATCGCCCTGGTGCCATGATTCACCTAGGGTTTCAATATTCCACTCAAGAGGTTTGTTAAAAGCTGTACCTTTCATAGGAGTGAGATTGCCAGAGGCAGGAAGCCTCTGGCAAAGAATAATAAATTATTTAGGAAGTTCACAACCTGATCTTCTAAGTTCAAATCGGAAGTCAGGAGTAAGACAGGTATAAGTGTTGAAAGTTTGCTGACCGTAACGGACGCCACGACGTACAGTTACTTCACCGCTTTCATCTACTTCACACGGATTATTCAAAGTACAACGCTGTCCGGATTCATTTGAAGTGTTATTGATCGCAACAACTCTTCTTTCTCCTTTAGCAATGATAGGAGAACCTGATGTTCCTCCAATGGTGTCACAACCGGCCGTGTAGCGGATAGAATCTGTGAACGTCCACTTGCCTTCACGGATCTGGTAAACGAACCCGTCAATTTCACAGCTATAGCCACGATCCCAGTAACCGGAAATGATCTCAATTGAGATTCCTTCAAGAGGTCTTACTGAATCAAGAAGTAGAGGACGAACATTTGTTCTGTCCATGATCTCGTTATACGACTCACTTAGCTCATAGAAGGCCACGTCTGTATTAGTCATTGTAGCATAAAGAATCTTAGTCGCCTGAATTGGGAAGAGCTTCATGTTCTTATCAAAGATTTTCATGGAACGTCTGTTGGCCTTGTTAACCCAGACTTCTCCTGGCTCAAGGAATCCCCCTGGCTTTTGAACACAGTGACCATTGGTCATAACAATCGCCTTGCTGGAAAGAGGCTGACCATTGAAAGCAATGAGTGAGCCAGAGCAGTTAGAAAGTTTTACGATTCCTTCAAAGTCATATTTAAGGGCCTCAAGGCTTTTAAAGGCCTTGTCTGATGATCTTTCAAGAGCGTTAAAGGGAGCAACCGGGAAGGCGAGTGCAGAAGTTGCCGCCAATGCCAGGAATAAAGAAATAACCGTTTTCAAAAAAGTCCTCCTTGTACGGGTAAGAGGAAGTTTTTATCCAAGAATGAATTAAAAGGATATTAAAATCTGGAAATGTGCGGCGCACAAATAAAGGGAAGGTCTCCCTGAGGAAGACCTTCCGCTATTTTAGGCAGCTATTCTAAGTGATTTTTTATGAGAGATTTCTTCAATGAGGGAAGAGTAGATTTCGTGAGAGTAATTAAAATTCCTTAATACCGCCTTTTGATCTTTTTCAGGTAGCTTCAAAATAGTTTGAATGGCAGCTTCAAGGTGATGGGGGTCTTCTTCAGCATGAACTTTCAGGAAGAGCGTTGATCCTTTATACTGATCTTTTATTTCTTCATAAACATTTCTTCCCCAACACACCGCCAGGCCTTCAAGCAGAAGGATGTACCCCAATAAGCTCGTCCCGCCTTCAAAGGCAATTCTGTAATACTGCGACTGATAGAAGGCCTGAGTCAGATGAAGCTCTTCATAGTCTTCAATCTTTTTTCCCATTCGTTCAAGGTCTTTAAGAATCATAAGATCATGTCGTTTTTCCTCTGCTAGGTGATGTTCAAAGTGATGGCGTAATTCTTCATTGTGGAGGTGAGGCATAGCGTATCCCAATAATGAAGTTGAATGCCTGACAAAGTAATAGGTCTGGGCCAGCCAATTGCCATAGGATTCTTTGTCTTTAAACATCTTCGTTCCATACTTTAATTGATAGGTTTTTAAACTTTCATCAACAATGCTTTGTAGCTTCATAGAACGTCCTTTTTTAAGCCGCTTTACGGAGAGGAATGACATTATTTCCAACTGAGTGGTCACTTAAGTGAACCAGTCTTGACCATAAGTTTTCACAAAGAGGAACGATGTTCTTTCTCTCTTTCATTAACTGAATATTTTTTCTTTCATAGGCAACGAGTTGTGCGGGAATCTCTACTCCATAGTAACTGAATGGATGGCAACTATTCAGAACAGTTGCACCTGATTCCTCACCACTTGCGTTTTGCATACCACGAGTAAGATTCAGATGACCGGCCATGACTCCGGTATCTGCTACTTCAAATCTCATAAGGGTATAAAGGGAAATTATATCCTTCCATCTTATGATATGACCTTTTCCGGCAAACTTAGGGTTGACTGTAAATTGAGAACAAACCGTAACGCTGTTACTGATTTTTGAAAGCTCTAAAATGGCCTCTGGAGTCCATGCCTTAAACCATCCAAGATCAACAAGTGGACCATGATCCAGATGCCCGTGAGAATAACTGGTGAAACCAACGCACTCGTCCTGATAAAAAAGAACACCCATTTCATCAGGCAGTATGAATCCATCTGAATAGAGATGTTCAGAAACACCAATCTCGTTTCTGAATTTCTGCCAGGCATTCCTCCATACTTGATAGGCCTCTTCATATTGTCTTTCAAAACCTTTAACAGGTTGACGAGAAGGCATCAGATAGAATTTTAAATCTTTTATCCAGCTTTCCATTTTCTACCTCCGTGATTCGAGAGATGGTAATGGAAAACAAAATAGAAATGAGATTGAAAATCCATGCCATTCTAACTGTCATGAATCATTTGAGAAAATTGAAAGGACTTAAGAAATCTTTGTTAAGAAGTGACTAAAACTAACTATAGATGTTGGCACTTGGTGCGGGCCTTTCGAGGTTACGAATTTTAACTTCAGATTTCTTAAGGTTTACAGTAACCGTAGTTCCTTTATTAATACCTTCAGAAGTTATGGAGTAAGAACCACCAAACTTACGTAAGAAGTATCCAAGAATCATAACTCCAAAGCCAGTACCACCCTCGCCTTGTGTCCCTTCAGTTGAATTCAAAAGACGAGTGTTTAATCGCTGTCTTGAAATTCCCAATCCATGATCCTTGAATTCAATTTTAACATTTTGATTGTTTTCGGTAACTGCAATGTCAATTGTAGAGTTTTGGTGTGAGAACTTAACACTATTGGACAGGATGTTGGTGAAGACATGTTCAATGAGAGCGTTTTCTTCGGCCATGACAAAAGTATCTAAAGGGGCTTCGTTCTTATAATTTACCCTGATCTTTTTATCATTCAATCTGGTTTCAAAATTTTCAAGAAGTTTAGTGAGTGTGCGTTCAACTGAAACTGCATGGACATTTATGAGGTTTGCGTGACTTCTGGTCACAATGGCTGTTCTGATCCTTGAAATCATGTCGAGGGCGGCATTTGAATTAAGCTGAATCTTTCCAATAATTCTTTCCAGGTCTTCCGGTGGAACACGCTTCAAAATAATCATATCAATATAAGCGTTCACGACCGTAAGTGGATTGGCAAGATCATGGGAAACAGTCTTGATCAGAATTTCATTCATCTCTCTTTCTTCTTCAAGATTCTCATTGGCCTTCTGAAGTTTAGATGTCAGCTCTTCTTTTTGAATGATCTGGAGTTCAAGGGTTTTGTAAAGATCATCGATTTCAACATGATAATTTGTCTTAGGTACTGAGAGCTTCTGCAGGGCCTGTTCAATGTTTTTTCGTTCATTTTCTGCTCGTCTGTGATTAATTAAGAGTGGTAGAAAAATCGAGAGACACTGATACTGAGCAATAGACAATGACCATCCCCACCACTGGGCATCGGGATCAAGTCTGAAGAAAGCGTAGTTAAAAAGATTTACTATACCGGTGGTCACAACCAGGGCCATGCCTTTTTCAATCCAGTTGGATTCAGCTTTGAATGAAACGAGAGTGTTGACCACAGGTCTATAGTAGATAATGGTGGTTCCGAAAGTGACGGGAAGAAGCGAGAGGGTAAATCCAACATCTGTATATTCAATCAAAGCACTTGAAGTTATGGCAGTGATTGCCCAGAAAACTAGATGAAATTTACGATTAATTTTAATGCCTCTGGAATCTGACAGGATTTTGGCCATCATCATAGTTGGCAGAACCTGGAAGAAGAAGGCGTAAGCAATTTCGCGATCTGTGTGCCTAAGAACGGCGACGGCACCGTAAGTAACAAAGAGTGAAATCCAATACAGAATGAGATCATTGAACTGTTTACTGCCGGTTTTGACTCTTGCAGCAGTGGCAATTATTAAGCTCAGAAGACTTGTTCCGATCAGGAATAAAAAAATGTATTTAGTAACTTCCATCTTCTCTCACAAAAGAAATAGCGTCAGTATAGTTTAGACTTATATACAGCATGACACTTGCTAAATACTTAGAAAATGAAAAAATTACCGAACTCGAGAGAAGTATCTTCTTAAAGTTCTTCTGTAAGAGGTTCAAATAGAGGCTTAAAATCCCCCAACTCTTTGGATTCTTCAAGAAGACCCAGGAGGTCCTGGTCGAGGATCTTATAGAGGTCGGAAAAGTTTTCAAGGACATAATACAGGGGTTGCGGAATATCGATTCGGTAAGGGGTCCGGAGGGCCTTGAGAGGATCAAAGTCTTCCCGAATTGCAATTTCACTTTCAGTTGAATAGACCGTTTCATGGATAGAGGATAACATTCCGCCGCCGTAGGCCCTGATACCATGGGGAGTTTTCAGGAGTCCAAACTCTATCGTAAACCAAAACAGCCTGAAGAGTCGCCGCCTGTCTTTGGGAGTAACGGATAAGGCAATTTTGCCGAACTCTTCCATGAAATTGGCATAGTCTTTAAAAGTCAAAAGAGGCACATGCCCATAGAACTCGTGGAAAATATCTGGTTCCTGGATGTAATCGAGTTCCTCCGGGATCCTGATAAAACTCGCTGCCGGAAACTTTTTATTTGCCAGTAATGTAAAAAATTCCTTGGCCGGAATGAGGGCCGGAACCACTTCAACTTCCCAACCAGTGAAGTCCTTCAGACGAGCGTTGATCTCGGTATGCTGAGGTACCCTGTGAGTGGAAAATTCAATCCGGTCAAGACCTTCCAGAAACTCAGCGCAGGCACGGGTTTTAACGATTTCTGACTGTCTGGTGATGAGAGTGTTCCAGGTCTGATTCTCATCACTGGTCCAGTCGATGAGACCATTCTGATTAGGTTGTTTTGAAACGTAGGTCGTTTTCATGCCACCATTATAGAGGAAGAATAATTTCTTAACCTCTGGAATTGTAAATTATTCTCTGCTAGGTTAATTCCCGTGAAAAGTGAACTTTTATCGCTCTCATCAGGAGAGCTGGATGACTATTTCGGATACGATATCAATCAGATCGAGAATGACCTCCTCGAAACGGCCCGGGCACTGCGGCCTCAGGGAACCATGAATAACTTCGGAGAGGCCCTTCACCAGGGTCATCAAACCTGGGTAGGCCTGGATCCCCAAACTCTTAATACTCCTTATTCAGAACTGGTGCGGTTATGCGACCTTTTGAGTCCTGTTGCAGATGAAACCCTGATTGATCTTGGGGCGGGGTATGGCAGGATGGGCCTGGTTTTAAATCTTCTCCATCCTGGTACAAATTTTATCGGATATGAATTGGTCCAGGAAAGGGTTGAGGAAGGTAATCGGATCCTTTCCCATCACAATTGTTCAGCTGCTGAACTTATCTGTCAGGATCTCACTGATCCGGAGTTCGTCTTGCCGGATGCCCAGTATTTCTTTCTCTACGACTATGGAAAAGTCCCTCACATCCGGAACACATTAAAGCAAATCGAAGAAAAAGCGGACGCTCAAAGTTTTAAAGTCATCGCTCGCGGGAAGGGGTCCAGAAGCCTCATTGAACACGAGCATCCCTGGCTCTGTGAGATTAACCCTGTCCATCATGAAAAGAATTTTTCGATCTACACTTTTTGATTTTCAATATCCGGGCAGTCTGTTTCCAGTCGGCGCTGGAGATCTTTAACCATCAGAATTTTTCTTTCTCTGGGATTGGCGGGGAATGATTTCTTGTATTCTTCAATATCAAGGTAACTCATGTTCATGTAAATGGTTTTGAAAAATCTCGGAAGATGCTGACCTGGGGCCTGGACGTGATGAAGACCGCCGGAAAAGGCGAGAAGCATTTTTCCAGAATTCATGGTTTCGATAATATCTGCGACTCCACCCCTTACCGTCATTGGTTTACCGTATTTATCAAGACCATTTAGTCTTTTCATTCTCCCTTCCGGAGCAATCATGACCACGTCATCTTCTTTAATGGAGGCGAGGTAGTTTCCCCAGGTAGCGTCTTTTTTCCGCGAGATTGAAGCAATGTTGGGGATCATGAGTTTCCAGAACGTTCCCACAATTGGCCGCTTCAATGTGATGTCAGCACCGGGTACATTGAAGTGATCAGTCAGATACCAAAGGTAAGAGAAAGGAAGAATCTGGAGATAAATTGGTTCATAGAGGGAAGTGTGATTAAGAAAAACCACAAGGCGGATGTCTTTCCACGGGTAATCGGGAACAGGGTTCAACCAACGATAACGGCAACGAAATAAAATGGTTGATAAAATTTTTACCAGGGCAAGGATGAGGAAAGCGAGCAGGCGGCGGAGTTTTTCAATTCCAGCTGGCCGGACAAAAAGTAAATTTGATTCGAGCATAGCCATAGACTATCTTGTTTTATTAAGACAAGCTAGGTTTTTATATGAATCAAAAGTCACTCTCTCTTATTCTTGGTCTTATCACGATTTTTTGTTGGGGAAGTCTCGCCACTTTTGGCAATCTTCTTCTTCATCTTCCACCATTTTATATTCTCGGAGTGACTTTCCTGATTGGATCAATTCCTGCTTTTTTTCGGGTGAGAGAAATGTTTCCTGATTGGAAGATTCTTTTGTGGGGAGTTTTTGGTTACTTCGGTTATCACTTTTTTCTTTTTTACTCTTTCCGGTTCGCTCCTGCGGTTGAGGCCAATCTCATCAATTATCTCTGGCCCGTTATCATGGTTCTCGCGACACCGCTGGCCTTTCCCGGTGAGAAGTTAAAGGCCTATCATTGGTTTGGCGCATTTCTTTCCGTCGTAGGATGTCTCGTTCTGGTTTTGGGTAAGGGGGTCGCTCTTCAGGCCAGTAACTTGGGTGGATATGGACTTGCCCTGCTGGCGGCCTTTACCTGGCCTTTGTATTCCATTGGAAAAAAGAAAATGGGGAAAACTTCCGTCTGGGCAGTAGGGGGATTTTGTTTTGTCGCCGGAATCCTTTGTCTGGGAACCCATGCCCTTATTGAACCAAGGGTTGTGCTACAGACAAAAGATGCGGGATTACTCTTATTAATGGGTGTAGGCCCTTTTGGAATTGCTTTTTACTGCTGGGATCTGGCCCTAAGTAAGGGGGATGCCCGGGTAATCGGTGCCTTGGCCTACTTAACCCCGGTTCTTTCAACTCTGGGATTGGTTTTCTTTGCAGGTCAGGTCCTGGAAACATCAACTTTAACAGGAATGATATTGATTATTACCGGTGCGAGTGCCGGACTTTTGGACTTTTTTCCTTCAAAAAGTTAACATGAAATCAGGAGTAAACATGCAAAGATTTTGTACCATCGATCATAAGGATACCGGAGTTTTTCTGGCCAATGAGCAGAAAACCAAATGGGTCACCATTATTACCCTCGTTACTATGATTGTGGAAATTATAGTGGGATACTGGTCAGGTTCCATGGCCCTCCTGGCAGACGGTTGGCATATGGCCTCTCACACTCTGGCCCTCTTTTTATCCCTGGTTGTTTACTATCTTTACCGTCATCCCAAGTTTCGTTCGAGCTTTACTTTCGGTGGAGGAAAGATTCTCTCTCTTGGTGGATACACCAGTTCAATCTTCCTCATCTTGATTGCAGGTTCAATGATCTATGAATCAGTTAACTACTTTTTTAAAGTCAGAGAAGTCCGTTATGATGAGGCCCTCATCGTTGCCGTTATCGGGCTGGTCGTAAACCTCATCTGTGCCATGATTCTTCATCAAGGAGAAGAGGGGCATGGTCATTCACATGATCACGGTCACTCTCATGGTCATTCTCATCATCATGATCATGGAGGTGGATGCAAGCATGATCATGATCATCACTCCCACTCCCACTCTAAAATTCTTGATCATAACCATGCCGGGGCCTACATTCACATCCTGACGGATGCTCTTACGTCAGTTCTTGCCATCTTTGCGCTTCTTCTTGGAAAGTGGAAAGGGATGACATGGCTGGACCCGGCGGTAGGTGTCCTGGGTGGTATCGTTGTTTTAAAATGGTCTCTTGGACTTATCCGCCAAAGCGGGATGGATCTTCTTGATGCCCATGAACCATCAATTGACAGGGAAAATCTGGTGAAGGAACTTGAACATGATGGATCAAAGGTCATGGATATTCACCTCTGGAAACTTGCTCCTGGTCAAGTGGCCTGCGAAATTGTCATTCAAAGAAACCATGAGCAAAAATCCGCTGATTACAGAGATATAATTCAGAAGAACTTCAATATTCATCACCTCATCATTGAAGTAGTCTGAGAAAATGTGGACCCCTTCAGAAGTCAAATTTCTGCGCTCCCTTAATACTCCGGGAAAGATTCAGAGTTATCTGGACGCTTTGATCTATAACCCTGAAGATGCCGCCCTTTCTCCCCGGTACGTCATGCTTTCCGGAGATGGTCATTGTTTTGAAGGCTGTCTTCTCGCCGCTGCGGCCCTGGAGTTACAGGGGCACCCCCCACTTCTGGTTGATCTCTTGGGACATCACGATGATGACCATGTGATTTGTGTTTATAAAACAAGGTCTGGTTGGGGGAGTTTGGGGAAGTCCAATACGACCCTGCTGAGAGGACGTAATCCGGTTTTTAAGAATATCCATGAACTGGTCATGAGCTATTTTCCTTTCTACTTCAATACTAAAGGTCAACCCAGCCTCTATGGTTATTCAGAACCCATTAACTTAAACAAGTTCAACAGCTGGAACTGGCGCTGGAGCGATGAGAACCTTGAAGATATGGGTAAGAACTTTTGTGACATTCCCCACTTTGAGATTTTGAGTAAAAAGGAGTTGTCTAAACTTCCGAGAGTTTCTCAAAGTCTTATGGATGCCTGTTTTCTGGGGGCCGATAAAAATGGACTTTATAAGGCCTGATTCATTTTCATCAGATGCACACCTTTAAGTGTAGAGTGATTCAAAAAGCGCTTTAAATAATCAATGAATGGCAGCTCTTCAACTTTACCCGAGGTCGATGCGTGACGGAGGTAAAGAACCTTTCCCTTTCGGAAGAGGAAGCCCTGATGAGAAATATTCTGATGAGTGCCCGCAACTTCAGTTAAGTCCCAGTTCGGTCTCACAAAATTAACGAGACTTCCGCTTGGGATTTTGTTCAATAATCCAGGCTGGGCGACAAGAAGACTGATCTCAATGTATGAAACTCGTGCGATGACTGGAGAGTAAAACGCCGCTTCCGCATGGAGTTCGGCCAGAAGCTTTTCTTTTTCATGAGAACTGGCCAGTGGCACTTTAATCTGCTCAACTTTATGAGAGAGTAACCAGCCTCCGAAATTAATCACAGCTTCGGCCACCTTGATATCAAGAGGCCCTACCACTTCATGATTTATTTCCTGAAGATATCCGGCCTCAACGTTAAATGGAATCCATTGAAGATCCGTGAAGTGATTGCGGGTAAGATAGTTAATTTCCCCGTCTTTATAACGGATGAGATTCAAGTGAGATTCAAACTCGTTTACGTCCCGGGAAAGGGCCAGGGCCATGATGGTTTCAACATAAGTCGTGCAATCGAAAGTGTCGAACCGGTAAAGGGGATCCTGATCATACTTACCAGTTGGACCTTCACCCAAGGGGCCATTTTTCCCATAGGGAAGTCCCACAAAGATATTAGAAATCTTATCCAGGCGTTTGGTGACATCTGTCTCAACAGCAAAGCGAGTGAGAATTTCCTGGGCCTCCTCGCGGGGAGTAGCGAAGAGTGAACCTGTTGAAAGGATAAGTAGGATAAAAAACTTTAACATAGAATAGTTTTGCCTTTTGTTCATGTAACTGTCTTGACGCAGCGTTTAGTTAAAAAGGAAATCCCTTCATTTAAGATCGAACCCATGAAATTTCTTCTTATTTTCTTCTCCTGTATCCTTAGTACCCATGCCAGCGTTGATGGTTTTATCACTAAACCTCCTGGAGAAAAGCTCCCTAAGGAGCGCTTCCACGCCCTGATTAAACTGATGCAAAAAGAATTTGGGTACCTCGCCGAAAAAGACGGCCGCAAACTGCAGTTCTTCTACGACTACAAAGAAGATTGGGCCCAGGCCTTTGCCCGGAGATGGGAAACCGATCAGGTGATCGTTTACGGAGGGGCTTCTGGACTTCGAGGTGGAACGGAAGATTCCTTCATCATGATCCTTTGCCATGAGCTCGGGCACCTCTATGGTGGAAAACCTTTTAGCGATGAATACAACAGACTCTCAGTTGAAGGTCAGGCCGACTACTGGTCCACATCCTACTGCTGGCAAAAAATCATGCCTAAGTTAGTTGAGAGAACTCCCAGTGAACTCTCTCTTCGTGAGTGCAACTATGATGAAGCTTGTGCGAGGGGAGTGGATGCAGGGTTAGTTGTAACAGCTTTTTACGCTGACAACAGAAATATTCCTCATCCAGGAATTGATACACCCGATCCATCAGTCGTTCAGGAAACGTTGAGGGTTCATCCCGAACCTCAGTGCAGGCTGGATACTTTGCTTGCGGGATTAATAAAAGAACTACGTCCTTCTTGTTGGTTCGCCTCGGAGTGATCCTCTTCTCAATAACCCATGAATCATCCTGTGAATGAGATCATCCGTCGTAAGCGGCAGGAGATTCATTTCAAAGCGCGAGCGCTTGATGAGTTTCTTGATACCAGAGATGATGAGGCGATAGCCGATGACTTTCAGTCGATGAAGGGTTCCAAAGGTATACTGGCCCACTTTCTCGCTTCCCAGGCGTTTACTTAGTAAATAGAAGTAGCCGGTTTCACGTTTTTCAAAGAGCTCTTCCACGAAGATGAGAAGCTTCCATAAAAAACGGTTCCAGAGGGAGATAGTCATGAATTCGGATTTCCAGATGTCCGCATAGCGACGGGAGAAAAGGCTTCGGGCCGCTAGTCTCACGTCCCCGATCAAGCTGCTTTCCCGATAAGAGCGTTTGGAGGCCGGCGCATTCCACCCTTCCACCACATACCAGTAGTCTTCCAGAGAGTGACGTCGTAGTTGTTCAAGGCATTCAACGAGACATAGAGCAAAGCCCAGACCCTGGAGCTTGATGTATTCCTGCCGGTCCCGGAGCCATTCCTTGGAAGGTGTTTCCAGAATGTATCTCACGGAGGCCGGTTTGGTTTCCGTCAGGATATCGAGACGCAGGTTAGTTGATTTAATGAGTGTCGAGCCATCGGTTGAGAGAGTGAGCCTCGTGTTTTCTTCCGGACTCATACGGACGAGCTCGATGTTACAGACGTTTTCAGCGTTTAAGAGATCAAGAGCATCTTCAATGGCGGTGAGATCCCTTTCATCCAGGGTAGGTCCCACTTCCTGCTCAGGAGAGTTCTTCACAAGGTCAAAGGCGATAGGAAGGGCAGCACGGGCCACCTTGAAGGCACCGATGGAAAGAATGTGGCGGATGAGCATTTTCCAGCCGAACTGCTTCTGGAAGATCTGACCGAAGTTGTGGCGGGAGGAAATAGCACTCGAGGTGAGATAGATCTGAGTGATTCCCCGGAGTGCTGCCTGGACTTCAATTCGAAGATTGATGTTGGCCTCACCCAAAAGGCGCACGAAGTCCGAGAGGTAGCGGATGAAAGCACCTTGGTTTCCGTGAGCGATGAAGTTTTTAATGAGATTTTGGCTTCGATCGTTTTTGAGCTCGTCAGGATTATCCACAAGACCTCTTAAGCTTTCAAAAATTCCTTTCTGGTCACTAAGGATCAGACGGTAAAGAAAGCCGATAAAGAGCTTTACGTCTTTCGGGGCCCAGGTAAAACAAGGATTGAGATCAATGAGTTTGACCTGGAGCTTATCCGGATCGTAGAGAATGTTTCCCGCATGAGGATCGGCCCAGATGATGCCTTTCTGGAACATGAGGTAGAGATAAGCATCACTCACGAGATCGGCGATACTCATTCGCTCGAGATAACGGGAGTGAACCACGGAAGTGATTTTTTCACCTTCGATTCGTTCCATCATCGCAACATCCGGCTCAACATGAAAGTATTGAGGAATGGAGAGATCGAATTTCCCTTTCAGGGCCTCCCGGATCATCTCAGCGTTTTTCTTCTCGATCCGGAAATCAAGTTCACCGATGCTTTGAGAGGCGTAGTTGATGATGGTTCTCTTCAAGGCGGTGATAAGACCCCGCACTTCCATTTGCTCATCTTCCGAGAGTTCTGTGTCCGGGAGAGAGAGGTCAAGATGGTTTAAGATAGCGAGGAGAGTTTCTTTCTGGGATTCGAAGAGGTCAGTGAGACCAGGTCTTTGAATCTTGATGAGAATGGTTGAATCAAAGTGAAGTTTTCTTTTACCCTGGTCCGTGAGTTCGAATTCGTAAATGGCACCAACCGAAGCCCCGGCAAAGGAATTTTGTGGTTCATCGGGAATGTGAATGTAGTTTCGAAGCCTTTCCCAGCTCGGGCGGTTTAAGACCTCCTGTACATACTTCCAGGATTTGTACTTACTGCCGAAGATGCCCCCCAGTTTATCCTGCTGGTGACGGAGTTCCCGGGCCAGGGCCGGTGGGGCAAGTTCTGCCAGAACCTGGGCGAGCTTGACGTACATGCCTCCGAGTTCCTGGAGGACGATGGAGATGACTCTTCCCTGAGTGAGCTCTTCCTTGGGAGTACACAGAATTGAGATGAGGGAGGTCATGGTTCTGTCGGCCGGAAGGTGCTTGACCGCCTCATCAATCAGAGGAAGCAGGAGATTTCGGCCCTTGATATTTCCCTGGAGGGATTCGGAGAGCTTGGGTCTTACTTCAAACTCATAATACCTGTGCAGCACTTTTTCAGTGAGGCGGGTGAGCTTATGATGTTCCACTTCCGGAAGTTCATAGAGGGCCGTGAAGAGGGGTTCCTTTAAGTAGGGAACTATGGTCATGGCCTCGGATGAAAAAACCGGAAAGAGTTTTACGATGGGAAGAAAGCGGGAGGCAACGGTTCCCAGAATGTCTTCGATCAGATCGGCCTGATCAATCAGTTCAAAAAGATTTGGATGCTGGCCCACGATTTCAAAGCTCTTCTGAAAGAAGCGGGTGAAGACAGGGGAGAGCTGATTTTCGTCAAGAAGGTCTTCGTTGAATTTTTCTATTCCAAGAGTTTCAATGGCCCTGATGGTGGCCTCAACATCCGGAGGTGATTCGAATTCAGGATCAAGCCCATAGTGAACCACGTCCCGTGTAAGAACGGCCCAGGCCCTTTTCATTTCATAATCAGAAACGGGATCAAAAGAAACTTTTGATATGGCCTTAGCGAGATAGGCACCTAAAGATGATGAATAATTTTTCGCTTCCAGTGCAATTTCTGAAATCCAGGAGTAATCCCTCATGTGATCCTTTTCCTTCAGTATTCATTCTACTGAAAAAGTAAGAATCGACTACAGATTTGCCGCAAGAATTCCCAGATCCAGCTCAATAAGACCAAGCACGTTGTTGAAATTGAGGGGTTTTGAGAGAAAACGGTAAACTCCCAGCTCTTCCATGATCTTTCTGAATTCGGTTTCGTGATAACCGCTCACAAAATAGGTTGGGATACTGCGTCCTGATTTCTGAATAAGCTCCATAACATTAAGACCATCAAAGTGCGGCATATTGATGTCACTTAAGATAAGGTCAGGCCGGTTATGGTCAAACCAATCGATGAACTTTCTCGAGTCTGAAAAAAATTTCAACTCGATGAGTCCTCTCTTAATAGGTTTTTCAAGCAATAGAGAGTAAATGTACTCCATTTCAACTTCATCATCCACAACTGCAACAACTTTCGGCACCGTCAGACCCCTTAAGAAAGCTTAAATTTTTTCGGATGAGTAGTTTTAACTCAAGATTGGAAATACTCCATCTAAAGAAATCCTAAAGGAATCGTTAATCCAGGTTTTCGGTGATGATGTTGGCGATTTCTTTGAGATTTGACCGCTCCAGCTCGTGTTTAGAATGAGATAGAGTTTTCACGGTTCCATGGTGAATCCAGGAAGAGGTGAGCTGAGTTTCTTCAGTGGTCACCATCCGGTCCTGATCCCCTAGAATAAGGTAGACGGGAATATCAACGTCGGAGAGATCTTCACGGGTAAGGCCGTCAAGTTTTTCCAGATTCTGCATCATATGGGCCGTGGACCTTAGAAGTTGTTTCCAACGCTCACCGTGTTTATTTTTTAGGGCCAGGGCAAAATGAGGGAACTTTTCGGAGATCGTTTCTGGAACAAGCATGGGAAGCTCTTTGGTTACTGCTTGCGGTGACCAGTTGAACTTGGTGCCGTAGGTGAAAATCTGCTTGATGGGAGAGTCTTCAAAGTTGGCCTTGTGATAGAGGGCCACGTAACCACCCATTGAATAACCAAAAACGACCGGGTCCTTTAAATTTTTTTGCTTTAAGAAAGTTTCAAGATCTCTGGCGAATAAATCAATCCGAAATTCCTCTGGCTCAGGGGTATTAATTCCGTGACCGGAAAAGTTAAAGGAGTATGTTTCAAATCCTCTCTCTTGAAGAATAGTCATAAGGGGTTCGAGGTCTTTGGCAACTCCAAGAGCACCGTGAAGGAAAAGAAGGGGAGTTTTTGATTTGTTCATGATAGAGAACATTCTATTCCAAGCGATACTTAAGGAGCTAGTCCTTTTTTAAGTTTATCATTGAAGTCAGATAAGGAGTTCTCAGTGTCAAGCGATCTCGTTTTAGGTGGTGTCTATCAGCACTATAAGGGAAAAAACTATATCGTAAAGGAGCTTGCCCGCCATTCTGAAACTCTGGAATGGTTAGTGGTTTATGAATGCCTTTATGAAAATCCCGAAGGGAAAATCTGGGTGCGGCCCATGGGAATGTTTTTGGAAACGGTTATGGTTGAGGGAAAGGAAGTTCCTCGCTTTAAGTACATCGGTGACCAGAAGGGAAAGACTAGGCTTTAGGAAGATGGGACTTCAGAAGGAAAGGTTTTGCTTCCCAGGGTTTATCCGGCCAGTAGTGTCTGGGATAGTCGCGGCCATATTCCTTTTTCATTTCCTGGTAAGTTTTCCGCCAGAAGTTTTTTAAGTCTTTAGTGATCTGAATCGGCCTTTTGTGGGGACCAAGAAGCTTCAAGGTCAGGGGAACTTTTCCTCTCATGATGGAGGGCGTTTCATCCAGGCCATAAAAGTCCTGAATGGGAGCTTCAATGTAAGGGGCCATGCCTGATGGGTAATGAACTTCAATCTCTCTTCGTCCACCGAAATTCACTTTATCCGGAAGTTCAGCTTCGAAACCTTGAAGATCAAATTTTTCTTCAAGGAAGGTCCTGAGGTAGAAATCAAAGTTCTCAAATCCGAGCGTAATTTGATTCTGAAAAAAGACAGAGAGATTTAAATCTGCAAAAGGATCATCAGCATTTAATCCTTTCTGACTTGTCCAGAACAGGGCCTTTTCATACCACCGGGTATTTTTAAACTTTTCAATTTCCTGGTTCATTTTCTGGAGGGAGAGACGCAGGACTTTTTCCTTCAGGGAATCGCTTAAGTCAGTCCATGAAGGTGCCAGCGCCGACTCTTCCATGACAATACTTCCCAGTTTTGTTTTCCTGCGGATGCTAATCTTTTCATTCACTGAAACTTCTTCATCCTCAGAGAAAGGGAAAGGAACTATATCCCATAACCATTCCTCTTCAATCTCTAATACTTTGATGGCCTCCTGTCTTTGAGTGATATCGAAAATCAGATAGAAACCATCCTGAAGCTGGGAAAGAGACGCATGGGCCTTAAGAGTTTTTCCGGAGTAATGAATGAAATCTTTTTGTTTTGAGCGATACTTTGCTACCTGATCAATAAATCCAGTGAGAAGACATTTCTCCCAGGGAAATTGATCACTTCCATCTTGAGATAAATAAAAGTTCAGTCGCTTCCTGAGAGTTCCATTTCTGTCTTCTTCTATCTCGAAGGTAATGTAATTCAGAAGTTTTTCTTTCTCTTGTCTTCGAAGATTTTCTCCTTCCAGAAGGGCCCGCGAGAGTCTTGAATCAAGTGGGAAATGAAGCATCTTCTGCCCCATAGGAGTTAGTTCTTTTCCTTTCATGGCATTTAGTTTGTTCAAGAGTTCTATGGCCTTATTCCATTTTTCTTGATGGGGAGGCTCAAACCAGGAAGGCATAAGATGTGTTCCTGTCACGAGAAGGCAAACGTCAGTTAAATCAGCTCTCTTAATTTCGGGAATCGTATACTCTTCCCGTTCATTGAAGTCCTGCTGGCTATAAAGCCTGTGACATTCTCCCGGTCCGGTTCTTCCGGCCCTGCCTGCCCGTTGGATAGCAGAGGATTTTGTTACCGGAGTGTCCTTGGTAAACTTAAGCCCGTTCCAGGGTGAATAGTGGGCCTCTCGCTGAATGCCTGAATCAATGACAACTTTAACTCCAGGAATGGTGAGGGAACTTTCGGCGATGTTTGTGGCAAGTATGATTTTTCTTTTCTTCGATAGTGTTAAGGCCCGGGCCTGTTCTTCCTTTGAAAGATCAGCGTGCAGTAAAAAAACTTCAAAGTCTCCCTGAAGATGTTCTTTGGTCCTCAGCATTTCCCGCATGCCTGGAAGAAAAACCAGAGTATCACCGGAAGTAACGTCTATTGTTTTTTTTACCTTCACTTCCAGAGCTTGATGCAGAACACTGGGTTGATTGGGAAGATAGTGAATTTCTACCGGATGAAGAGGGGCCTCGATTTCAATGGCTTTTGCATCAGGGAAGTATTCAGCTAACTTCATGTCAAGTGTGGCGGACATGAGAACTATTTTCAGGTCATGTTTCTGTTGCCATGATCGAAGAAGGGCGAGGGCGAGATCTGTTTCAAGATGCCTTTCATGAAACTCATCAAGGATCACAACATCAATCTTAGTTAATTCATCACCAGACAGAAATTTTTTTAAGAAAGTTCCTTCTGTGTAAAAGGTAAGAAGAGTATTTTCTGTTGCATTTTTTTCAAAGCGAAAATGGAACCCTACTTCTTTTCCCAGAGTCAGCTCTTCTTCGTCCGCAATCCTCTGGGCCGCAAGCCGGGCCGCGAGTCTTCTTGGCTCTAGTACCACGACTCTCTTGCCTGTTTCTTTCGCAATGGCCCAGGGAAGCCGCGTGGTCTTTCCAGATCCTGGTGAGGCCTTGACCATTACAGTAGAGTAGCTCCTGACAGCATCAAGAATATCCGGAAGAAATGAGTCAACAGGAAGTGGAAGCTTATTTTGCTTCATGCAGCACCAATTTGTTCATTGAATCTTTCTGATCTTACATTGATAATAGGTGAATTCACAGGAGTTTGAACATGTCCATTTGTCCTTGTCGTTCGTTAGATGAAAATAAACTTGAGTTCGAAAGATGTTGCGGGCCAATTCTTGAAGGGAAGAAGAAAGCTTCGACAGCCGAATCACTTATGCGCGCTCGGTATGCGGCCTATGTAGTAAAAAACATCAATTACATTGATGAGACACAGGTTCAGGTGGCCAATGAAGTTTTTAATAAAGAAGAAGCACTCAAGTGGGCCGAAAGTTCTGAATGGATGGGGCTTGAAATTAAGAAAAGGCAGAAGGGTGATTCCAATGATTCAACCGGAGTGGTTGAGTTTGTTGCTCACTACAAAGATAAAGCAAGTGGCACTGAACTCCATCACCATGAAACTTCTTTATTCACAAAGGCCGATGGTGAGTGGAAGTTCAAGGAAGGCCAGATCCACGGGGCCCAGCCGGTAAAAAGGCTTGAACCGAAAATCGGTCGTAATGATCCTTGCTCCTGTGGTTCTGGGAAGAAATTCAAGAAATGTTGTGGGGCCTGATTGAAACAAGAAATTCTCGATGAACTGATTAAAAGGGCAAAAGTTGAACTAGGTGCACTTGAAGCTTCCGCTAAGGCCAGTTTAGAGATGGCAACAGACCAGGAATTCAAGGCCGAAAGTAAGTACGATACCCGAGCTCTCGAAGCCTCCTATCTGGCCAGTGCAGAGGCGAAGAGAGTGGAGGAGCTTAAGCTCGAGATTCAGATTCTTGAGGAGGTTGATCCTGAGGCTTCCCAAAAACTTGGCGAAATAAGTATCGGGGCCATGGTTGAACTTCTTCATAAGAACCAGAAGCGCTGGTACTTTCTCATCCCAACCGCTGGTGGCACCGTTATCAATGTAAACGAAAATGCCGTGATGGTAGTCTCAGTCTTTTCGCCCATTGGAGATGCTCTCATGGGTCTTAAGGCCGGTGAAGAGTTCGAGGTTGAGACCCCCAAGGAAACCAGGCATTACCGGGTTTTAAGCTTTCTTTGACCACAAAAGTTGTCACATTGTTCACTCATCTTTCTCTTAGGGACCTCTAAGATACTGGATTCTTTTAATCAAAAAATAATCTTCAAGGGAAAACTTTTCCTCTCCGATACTACTGAAGGTAAGGAGTTGCCCTATGAGATGGATTCTTTCTTTTTTGTTTATAACTTCTGTTGTCCTTCCAGTTAAAGCAGAGGTTTCGCCGGAGCACGTGGAGAGTATGCTTCAGCAAATGGTAAGAGAGAATGTCATTTCAAAAGAAGAGGCCGAGAAGGCAAAAATGCGAATGAAGACCATGTCACCAGATCAGTGGTCGGCCATCAATAAAGAGGCCGCAAAAGTCGCTGCCCGAACACCCGCATCTGTCACACCTTCAGAAAACAGAATCGAGGAAGTGAAAGGAATAGATCTGGATGGTGCCCAGTTCAAGGCCATTCAGAACGAAGTGAGAAAAATCGTTCCTCAATATCACGACTAGTAGGGCTCTCCCACGTAAGTCCAAAGTTTCTTTTTCAAAAATCTCGGAACAAAAAACTGCATACCTCTGGCAATGGCCCTAAGCCTGGCGAAGGCTTTCATGTCCCAGGGAAAATGAGAGAGAAGAACATTGCTGTCCAGAACAGAGAAGAAGTAATCCAGGATAATGGAAAGAATCACCAGATCATCGAGTAATCCGAAAATTGGTATCCAGTCCGGGATCAGATCAAAAGGACTTAAGATGAGGGCAATCAGGGCCAGCAGCACTTTTTTATCTCTGGCCGGTATTCTTTCATCGTTAGCTGTATTGACTAAGAAGTCTTTCAGGTCTTTGAAAAATTTCATGATAATCCTTTTGTCACTAAGAACACACTGAGTGTGATGAGACAGACAAAAGTCATTATCGTCCCGATAAATCTTCCTGCCGACGTCTTGTGACTTTTTGTAATGCCGATGAAGTGGCCGATTCTTCCCAGAACCAGCAGGGTTCCAAGGAAGTGGAGAACCATTTTATTTCTTCCCGTGACTTCATCCAGGACAAGTAAAAGTAAAATAAGCGGGACATACTCATTGAAGTTTCCATGAATCCGCACAGAGCGGAATAATGGACACCTGGGATCACTGTCATGGCCCAGTCCCACCAACTTCTTTCTTCTTTGGTTAATGACATTAACAGAGAGAAGAAAGTAAAAAATCCCCATGATACCTGCGTAGAGAAGTGAGATCTTGGGAGCTGAGAGATTAAACAGCATTATTAAGTCCTTTAGTTAGTTCTTTCAACACCAGAGAAGTTGTCGCGAAAGCAAAGGCACCTGTCACAAAACTTGCGGAACCAAAACCTTCTTCACAATCCATATTCTTCGCAAGTCCCGGCGGTTTATAGGTGAGACAGCCATCAGCGGTCGGATAGACCGCTCTCTCATGGGACCAGACGGCCCAGACACCAAAATCACCTTCGTTTTCCAGGGGGAAATTAAAATCCTGACGAAGTTTTTTCCGAAGGCGGGCAAGAAGCCTGTCATTCGAAGAAATGGACATATCAGTGACACGGATTTGTAGTGGATCTATCTTTCCCCCGGCACCACCCATCACGACCAGTGGGATATTTTTCTTCCTGCAGTAATCGATAAGATGACATTTGTTGGTGAAGTCATCAAAGGCATCAACGACAAAATCATATTCTCTGTCGAAAATGTTCTCCAGATTCCTGGGATTGAAAAAGCATTGCTTAGTATGGACTTCACACATGGGGTGAATGTCTTCTATGCGTTTCTTCATCACGTCCACTTTGAACTGGCCGACACTGGAACTTACGGCCATCACCTGACGGTTGATATTGGTGACACAAACGTCGTCCAGATCCACCAGTGTCATTGAACCAATACCAGTTCTGGCAAGTGATTCTGCTACCCATGAACCCACTCCGCCTATACCAATGATGAGAATTCTGGATTGTCTTATTTTCTCAAGCCCTTTAATTCCAAAGAGCCTTCCTATTCCGCCGAAACGTGAATAGTAATCATTTTCCTGAATTTCCATTTTTCCTCGCTAACTTATTTACTTTGAGCTGACCGCAGGCGGCCAGTATGTCAGATCCTTTGGTTGTTCTGACCATGACCCGCAACTTTTTACTTACGAGTCTTTTCTTAAATTCTTCTATTTCCTCATCTGAAGGTCTTTCCCACTCCGAACCGGGAAAAGGGTTGAAAGGAATGAGATTGATCAGGGCCTTCCTCTCACTCAGCAGAGAATGAATTTCATCAGCATGATCTTGAGACATGTTGAGGCCCTTGATAAGTAGATATTCAAAGGTAATAAACTGTCTCGGTAAGAGGGGAACTTCATCCAGAGCTTGAAGCACATCTTTTAGAGGGAACTTTTCATTTATCGGTATGAGACAGCTCCTTTGTTCATCAAAAGGAGAGTGAAGTGAAAGGGCAATATTAATTCTGGGAAAAGTGATCAGCTCCTTGATCCCCGGTAGGTATCCCACTGTTGATAAAGTCATCTGGCGATGACCAATGCCAACAAGCTTTGGATCATTCAGAATCCCCACCGCTTTCCTGGTTTCTTTAAGATTCTGAAGAGGCTCTCCCTGTCCCATGAAAACAATACTAGGATTCAAGGCCTTTGGTTTTTTTTCTTTCAGCCAGTTCCTCGCAATCAGGTACTGGCCCACTATTTCTCCTGATTCCAGATTCCTTTTATACCCCTGAGTACCAGTGTAGCAGAAGCTGCAGTTCATGGCACATCCAACCTGGGTTGATAAACAAACCGTAAAGCGTTTATAGAAGGGGATTAAAACAGTTTCTACTTCCAGACCATCATGAAACCTGACCAGAAACTTTACTGTTCCATCTGCCGCTTCATGAACAGAATTGATTTCAGGAAGATTAAAGTTAAGCAGAGAACGTAGCTCTGATTTTAAATTTTCTGAAACGTGTTTTTCCCAGACACTCCTGTCTTTATAGAGTCCATCCAACCAGAAAGGAAGGGCATGGCCACTGAAGCCTCTGGTTAATAGAAGGTCTTTCCAATCCTGTTGGTCTAAAGAGAAAGCTGAAGGTAAAAACATGTCCTGACTATACCCCCTTAAATACAAAAAGTCCTCCTTCAAACGTCCTCTTGATTGACCTCTCTTCCCTGTATGGCCATAATAAGGTCATGAAATTTCACTTGTACTTTCTCTTGCTGGTTGTCTTCTCTGGCTGTGCCGGCCATCAAAAACCTGCTCAAAAACCACAGAGTACACAGGAAGTTTCAAGCAAAAAGAAGGTCACAAGGTCTCGTCCTGCGGTAGTGAGAGGTGCTGTGATGGAACTTCTTTCAGATCATCAGGTTTCATTTCAATTTAAGAATATTGATACCGGGAAGAATCTCACGCTGATCGCTGAAGAAGGACTGACGATAAGGCCAATTCCTCCTGGGCACTGGGAACTAACTGGATTTTCCAGAGGGGGAAGATCTTTTGTCTCTATGAACACTGCTAAAAAGTTCGTTTTAAGAATGAAAGCTAAAAGCAACACCTATGCCGGAAGTGTTCTGATCAGTTGCCCCTCAGTGTCTGAAAAAGACTATAAGTTTCTTAAGAAGTTCAAGTTTTATAACCGCTATCCTTTTTCATCTGATAAAAGTCTGTGTGAAGTTGTTGTTGGAAGTGATTACCTGAGTGTCAGAGCGAAACTCCGTCAAAAAATGAAGAATAAGAAGCTGGGTCTTCACACGGGTTTTTAAAAAAATCTCTGCCTTGAAAGTCTTTAATAATTCCACATTTGTTACAGGTTCAGATGCTATGGGAATCCTCGCGCTCAGGAAATCTCCCGACCTCTTCTTCCCGGTACTTACCACTTTGGTACGCTTTTTGAATCCAGTGTTTTTCATAACTTCCCTCAGAAGATGATGGTCAGCCAACGAAAATTTGCAGTCGTTATTTCTGCAGGCAATTAAAAGTGGCACAGGCATGTCCAAGGCTTTATTACTCAAAGCTCTTTCCATTTTTTCATAAATTGCCGATTGAGAAAAATTTTGGTGAGAGTAGAATCACGAATAATTAATTTCTCATTTTCGATTTTGTAGTTGGACGTTATTTCAAAGCTGCACGTAAGTAGGTCACAAAGTCGAGAAGAACCGTTGGCGAAAAAGTCTGTTTAAGAAATTTTTTTTCTTCCGAAACAGAAGAACACTTTTAACCGCTTAACGCTCCATTGGAGTCTAGTCATGAAGACCAGAGTTTCTCAAATCACAAATTTGTTTTTTTCCGTTACCTTTTGCCTTGGATTGGCAAGCTGTAACAAAGAAGACTTTTACGAAAAAGAGTATCTTGATAATCCATTTCAGGATCCTACCACTGAAGGACCAGTAGATGGTGGCGGCCAGGGAGGCGTTGATTCTGGAATGGACGGGGGCACTCAAGGCGGAGTGGATAGCGGGGTAGATGGTGGTACATCTGGAAGTACCACCGGTTCCTCCACTTCAGGTTCTACGGATGGAGGTTCTACTGGTGGAGGAGTTGATGGATCAACGACCTCTGGTTCTACGGATGGTGGTGCCGATGGTGGAACAACCGGAGGAGTTGATGGATCGACAACTTCCGGTTCAACCGATGGTGGAGTTGATGGCGGTACTACCGGAGGTACTACTGGTGGAACAACTGGTGGATACGGCGACTGTAACCAGGGACATGGTAACGATGCTGATGGAGTAGATGAATCTAACCCAACCATCGGTACAGATCCAAGATGTAAGCGCGAAATCTTTCAGCAGAGTTCACAGCAGACTAAGAAACTGGATATCGTCTGGATTATCGATAACTCAGGTTCTATGTCTGATGAACAAGATGATCTTGGCTCAAACTTCAGTGCCTTCATTGATAACTTCATCACGAAGAATGTTGATTTCAAGATGGCCATTACAACAACTGATACCAGTAGCCAGGATAAGAAAGGGAAGATGGTTTACGGTTCTGATGTGAAATTAACGTCAGCAAAAGCTCAGCAGAATGAAGCTCAATTTAAAGCTGATTTTAATTCTCTGGTCCAGGTTGGAGTCTATGGTTCTGGATATGAGAAAGGTCTCGCTGCCTCTGAAGGCTTCATGCAGAAGTACGCGTCTACTTTCTTAAGACCAGACGCTTATCTTGCAGTGGTCGTTCTTTCTGATGAGGAAGATCAGTCTCCGAATACCGTTGGCTTCTATACGGATTATATGAAGTCATTTAAGAGCGAAGCCGGGCTGGTTAAGGTTTATACCATCGCAGACATCAACAAAACTAATAGCGGAACAGGTATTACCACTGGTGCTGACCGTTATATCGAAGCTTCCAATCAGACTGCTGGTGTTGTTGCTGATATCAGAAATGACTTCCACCAGTTTTTGAGTGCCATGGGAGATTCTATCATTAACCTTCTGGATTCCTTTGCCCTGGAAAACACTCCGGCGGATGGTACCCTGAAAGTTTATGTAAATGGAGTTGAGTCAACTGACTATACCTATGACTCAGCTTCAAGGTCTATCAAGTTCAACCCAAACAATCTCCCACCAGTGGGGGCTGAAATAAGTGTTTATTACATTAAACAGTAAGACAGAGGGACGTATGCTTAAACTATCACG
>JBKHWS010000005.1:0-84295 GCA_046566385.1 Bacteriovoracia bacterium
GTCTGAGGCATAGGACCGTCAGCTGCAGAACAAACAAGAATTGCACCATCCATCTGAGCCGCACCAGTGATCATGTTCTTAACATAGTCAGCGTGTCCCGGACAGTCTACGTGAGCGTAGTGGCGGTTAGCAGTTGTATATTCAACGTGAGCAGTATTGATTGTAATACCACGGGCCTTCTCTTCAGGAGCAGAATCGATCTCTGCATAAGACTTGGCAGCTCCACCATAAACTTTGGCCATCGTCATTGTGATAGCAGCTGTTAGAGTTGTTTTACCGTGATCCACGTGACCGATAGTACCGATGTTTACGTGCGGCTTACTACGATCAAATTTTTCCTTAGCCATGGGGCTTCTCCTTACAAAAAGTTATAAGATCGATATTATCTGTGTTTTTGACTGCTAGAGTATGCTCTAGCTTATGTTCAAAGACAATAAAAAAAACCTACCAAACCAATCCCGAAAGAATGGAGCTCTCGGCGAGAATTGAACTCGCGACCCCTTCCTTACCAAGGAAGTACTCTACCACTGAGCCACGAGAGCTTTTAACGGGAATTGCTGGTCAGGTGATAACGCTCCATTTACTTAAAATGGAGCGGGCGAAGAGATTCGAACTCTCGACATCCACCTTGGAAGGGTGGCGCTCTACCAACTGAGCTACGCCCGCAAACAAAAAATGGTGGCGTGGGAATGATTCGAACATTCGAAGGCATACGCCGGCAGATTTACAGTCTGCTCCCTTTGGCCACTCGGGAACCACGCCCTTTACTCACTCTCCCGGATTTGAATCCAGAGGATTCATCAGTAAAAAGTGGAGCTGCTCACAGGAGTCGAACCTGCGACCTACGGTTTACAAAACCGTTGCTCTACCAACTGAGCTAGAGCAGCCCATACATCTACGATGAAATCGTGAGTCTGAAATTTATAATGTGGAGGCCTTACAATTTCAAGCTTTTTTAAGTCAGATACCAAAACATTTTTCCATGGCTATGGCGGCGGCAGATGAAACATTCAGGGACTTTATCTCTCCCTGAGAGGGAAGACTCAGATTTTTCTGCACTAATCTAGCGACAGCATTGGAAAGGCCAGTTTCTTCGGCTCCAAGCAGCAAACAAATTTTCTTTTGGGCCCTGAGTTCGTCCTGGGTGAGGTTTTCTGTAGAATGCTCAGAAAGACCCACAGTCAAGAAACCGGCCTCATTCATTTGTCCAACCGCACGACTAAGAGAATTAACCCGGATAAGGCTGACATGCTCAACTGCTCCAGATGCAATCCGGTAAAATGAAGGAGTAAGCCCGAAAGATTTTTCTGAAGGGACTAAAACTCCGTGCACTCCGTAGAAACAAGCAGATCTCAGGATAGCAGCACCGTTATGTACATCAGTGATTTGATCCAAGGCCAATAAACGTGCCTCTGGATTTTTTAAGAAGTCCTGAATGGTATAAGTTTCAAGAGGAGAAGTCTGAAGATAAATTCCAGAGGGCACTCTCGTAAAATCCAGGTCCATGTGCATGCACAATTTTTTGGCCTGCTCTTGAAGTGAATGAGAGGAAACTATCTCTATCTTTACATTAAGATTCTTTGGATTAATTTTGTGCTTTCTCTGAAGCTCAACCAAACCTTCATCAGTTGCGACGAGCTTCTGATGAACTCTCCGGGGGTTCTGAAGAGCGGCTGCTATGCTATGGAGACCAAAAATGAGATCAAATTCTACAGCCATTTGCCCAGCTCGGTTAATTTCTTCTTAAGCGTTGGTACTAATTCATCTTTCTTAACTTTAAGTGTTTCGCCTGTTCTTCTGACTTTCACTTCAATTTCACCGGTGGCGTTGTAGTCTCTTTCACCCAAAACAACTCTCACCGGAAGTCCGATCAGGTCGGCATCCTTAAACATCTGACCTGGCCCCAGCTGTCTGTCATCAAACAACGTTTCTAGTCCCGAGTTCTTAATTTCAGCGTTAAGCTCTTCGGCCAATGCTTTAGTCTCAGGTGTTTTACCAATGAAGCAAAGATAGACGTCATAAGGGGCAATAGATGCCGGCCAGATGATTCCGTCCTTATCATTGTTTTGTTCTACGGCAGCTGCAAGAACTCTGGTTACACCAATGCCATAGCAGCCCATGATTGGAGTAACATTCTGCCCTTTCTCATTAAGAACAGTAACTTTCATACTCTTGGTATATTTGTCTCCAAGCTGGAAGATGTGACCAACTTCGATTCCCTTTTTTAAGACGATCTGCTCATCGCCAATAAAATCTCCATCCTTTGCCAGTCTCATGTCGGCACGGAAATGTTTCGCCGTTGTATCCCTGGAAGGAACAAAACCTTTCATATGGTAGTTAGCTTCATTGGCACCTACTATGTAAGAGGCATTCAGATCAATGGCTTCATCAAAAATTATTTTTAAGTCTGCAGTCGTAGTTGGACCCATGAAGCCTTTAATTAAGCCAAGGCGATCCAGTTCATTTTGTTGAGCGGGACGTATGTGCTCAGCATTCACCTTATTTTTAAATTTCACTTCATTAAGATTGTCATCCCCAAGAAGCATTACCATGAAGAACTGGTCTTTTCCGTTTATCACGGCATTCATGACAATGGACTTAAGGCTTTGAGTGATAGGATAACCGTGAGCTGCACAGACTTCATCGCAAGTCTTCTGATCTGGAGTTGCGAACTTTTCAAGAGAAGCTGCAGGAGCAGATTGAATGTTCTTTCGAACAGTAACTGCTTTTTCAATATTCGCGGCAAACTTAGTTTTCGGTATTGTGACTACGTAATCTTCACCATTATCAGCTACTACCTGGAACTCGTGAGTCTTTGCTCCCCCACCGGCCATGGCACCGCCATCGGCTTCTACAGCTATAAACTCCAGGCCCATTCTGCGAAAGATATTCTCATAAGCTATATATATTTCATCGTAAAACTTATCGAGAGAAGCTTTATCAATGTGGAAGGAATATCCATCTTTCATCGTGAATTCACGGGCACGCAGAAGGCCAAAACGAGGGCGAATCTCATCACGAAATTTAGTATTAATTTGATACAAGCAAACCGGAAGTTGCTTATAAGAGTTTACCGTTTTGCGGAAAAGGTCAGTGACCGTTTCCTCATTCGTTGGGCTGATGCACACCTGTCTTTCGGCCCTGTCTATGGCCTTCAACATTTGTCCACCCATTCCATCCCAACGGCCTGATTCCTGCCAGAGTTCTGAAGGCGTCACAACCGGCATAGTAACTTCAAAACAATTAATCCGGTCGAGTTCCTCACGAATGATTCTTTCCACTTTTTTGAGTGAACGGAAGGCCATAGGTAAATAAGTATAAAGTCCGGCCCCTGTTTTATACATGAGCCCTGCTCTCATCATGAGTTGTTGAGAAACGACATCAGCGTCTGATGGAGTTTCTTTTAGTGTTTGCCAGTAACCTGTCGAAAGTCGCATTGGATTCCTTATTCAAATAAGCTTTTTCTGTTGAAATCTTTTGTTTCCAAATAAATTCGGAGTTCACACTCTTCTACGAATGCTCCCACTTCTACCAAAGGCACTGAACCTTTAACAGCAATGATTTCCATATCAGTTTCCATATCAGATCCCGGGCAGGAAGGGTAATCAAAGATGTAGAGATTAAGAAGAGCTCCTGGCATGGAAAGAGGAATAATTTCTTTCAGTGCAAACCTGTCCCCTTTCATAAAATCCAAGAAGGAACCACTTCTTTCAAGTTGCTTCAATTGAAAAGATTGAGAAAGTGAATAGCTTTTTCCAGGAAATATTTCTGACCAATTGGCCGCAAATGCGGAAAAAGAAAAAAGAACTGAGATAATAAATAAACGCATGCTCCCTCCATGGAAGTCCTCCTATGGTAACTTAAAGCTCATAAATGTGAAATTATAAGGCGACAGAAGCAGTGCTTCAGATTTAAAATTTTGTTATGACGAAATTTCGAAAAGCAGAAAAGTTTGATCTTCCCCGGATCGAAGCACTCGTTAACTCAGCTTATAGGGGAGATTATGCAAAAAAAGGTTGGACGACAGAAGCTTACATTCTGGATGGACAAAGAACAGATCAGGGCAAGCTTCAGGAACTGATTTTGAATCCTGGTTCCGAAATCCTGATGGCCCTGGATGAGGAAACTGAGGCGATTGTTGGCTGCGTGAATATCATTCGGGAACATGATGCTCTTTATTTTGGAATGCTCACCGTAGAACCTGATCAACAGGGGAAAGGGCTTGGAAAGCAACTCTTGCAACAGATTGAGAAAATTGCTCAAAAGCTTGGCCTGGGTAAGATTAAGATGACTGTTATCCACGGCAGACCTGAACTGGTCTCTTATTACGAGAGATTTGGGTATAGGAAAACGGGAAAAACAGAACCTTTTCCGAATGATCCTCGTTACGGAATTCCTAAGAAAGAAAATCTCTTCTTTGAAGAATTCGTAAAAACTCTTAGTGAGTGACGTTGATAAATTGAGGCAGCTTATGTGCTTCACGAACTTCAGCCTTCAGGGCTGAAGCTGACACAATTTCATAGGCCGATGGAGTTTCTAGAAGTTTTCTACACAGAAGATTGTGAAGATTATGACCTGACTTGAAGGTTGTAATCTTACCAGCAATTTCATAGCCAAGAAGACTGACGTCACCAATGGTATCCAGAATTTTATGACGGACGAACTCGTTAGCGAAACGAAGTCCTTCCGGATTCATAACTTTATAATCATCCAGAACAACGGCATTATCGAGTGATCCGCCTTTAATCAGACCTTTACGCTTTAACATATCCACATCCCGGGCAAAGCCGAAAGTGCGGGCACGTGAAATATCCTGTATAAATGTTTCGCAGGAAAACTCAAAATCAAATCGTTGAGTTTTAATAATTGGATGCGCGAAAACAATTGTGGAATCGATGACAAGATTTTGAGAAGGCTCAAACTGGGCCCATTTACCTTCAAGCTCAACACGTACTGTATCAAGGATAACCAGAAACTTTTTTGATTTGTTAAGATTTTTGATGCCAGCTTCTTTCAAAAGGAAAACAAAGGAAGCTCCGGAACCGTCCATAATTGGAACTTCAGGCCCGTCAATTTCAATCATGCAATTATCAATACCAAGTCCGTACAGAGTACCAAGAAGATGTTCAACAGTATGAATTGCTTCAATACCAGCACCTAAAGTGGTGGCATTTTCAGTTGTTCCTACAGTAAGAGCGTTCGCTTTCATTGGCTTAGAATCCGCCAAATCAGTCCGAATAAACTGGATCCCAAAGTCAGCTTCTGCCGGGATAAGTTTCATTGTTACTTTTCTTCCGGAGTGGAGACCAATCCCGGTTACTTTCACATCTTTCGCAAGGGTCCGTTGATATATCATGTCTAACCTTATAGAAAATCATAGCTCATCATTCAATTATAAATGAATTTTGTGATTTTGTACGAGAGAAAATTGTGCTCTATGTACAGGACCTGACTATACTCGTCAAGAATTATGAAATATGGGCAAGGGCATTTTCGGAAAGAAGCCGTCCTCTTGGGGTCCTTAGAATAAGTCCCTGTTTCAAAAGGTAAGGCTCGTAAACTTCTTCAATTGTTTGTTTGTCTTCTCCCAGAGTCGCCGACAAGGCATCTATTCCCACGGGCCCACCCTGATAGTAATTCTTCATTACTGACAGGATTTTGCGATCCATGGAATCAAGACCAAGCTCATCGATATCAAGTAGTTTAAGGGCCGAAGTTACCTCCTCAACGTCTACCAGATCTTTTTTATTTACCAAGGCAAAGTCTCTGACTCTTCTGAGGATTCGGTTGGCAATCCTTGGAGTGCCCCGTGATCTTCTGGCAATTTTCAGTTTGGCCTCTTCTGACAAGCTAATTCCCATTTTTCGGGAATTATTAAGAATTATTGTTCCCAGCATTTCCGGTTCATAGAAATCAAAATTGAGGTGTGATGTGAAACGATCCCGAAGAGGATTTGAAAGAAGGCCCGATCGGGTTGTGGCACCAATTAAGGTAAACGGGGCCAAATCAATTTGCATCGTTCGCGCTGAGGCTCCTTGTCCAATCAAAATATCCAGTCGGAAGTCTTCCATTGCCGAATAGAGGATTTCCTCCACCGTAATATGCATGCGATGTATTTCATCAATAAAAAGAACATCACGGGACTTGAGGTTTGTTAAAACAGCTGCAAGATCACCTTTTTTCTCAATCGCGGGTCCAGAAACAACATGAAGTTCGCTTCCTAGTGCGCGGGCTATTAACATGGCAAGAGAGGTTTTTCCCAGTCCTGGAGGACCCGAAAGCAGGACATGATCCATGGCGCTCTTTCTCACCAGGGCCGATTTCACCATAAGATCGATGTTATCCACCACCTTATTTTGCCCTATAAATTCAGAGAAATTCTGAGGTCGAAGCCGGGCTTCCTGCTCTCTTTCAGTTCGAGATGTTTCTCCGTTAAATAATCTCTCTTCCATTTTTTACCTAAGCTCTTTCAGAATAACTTTAACCAGCTCTTCTGGTTTTTTCACAACACCTTCGGTCAGATGCCGCTGAATCATTGGGAGCACATCCTGATCTTTAAATCCCAGGCCCTGACAGGCGGCGAGAGTTTCCTTCACCAGATGAGCATCTATTTTGTTTTCTGCTTTGACTTTTACGCCAGCTTTCACTGGATTTTCTTTAACGGCAAAACCAAGTTCTAGTTTTGAAACCTTGTCTCTTAACGAAAGTACAATTTGCTCAGCGCTTTTCTTGCCTACGCCGGGGGCAGATTTCAAGACATCTACGTTTTCAAGAGTTATGGCAGAAATGATCTGCTGAACCCCAAGATGACATACCAATGCAAATGCAGATTTTGGACCAATGCCGTTTACGTCCAAGAGCATTTCAAAAAACTTTTTATCCTCGGCACTCTCAAAACCGTACAAATCCTGAGACTGCTCTCTGATGATATGTGAAATGAAGAGAGCGACATCTTTATTAGGAACCATTGGAGTGGACGTATGAATTTCATAACCAACACCGGAATTGGTAAGGATGACCGACTTTTGAGAATCGGAATAAACAATTGTTCCAGAAATATAGCCAATCATATTATTGGTTCCTTAATTTTGTGAGCGAGAGAAGAGGCCAGCCCATTGCCCATATTTTTTGATTTCTTCTTCTTCTCAGGCTGAACGAGGATTGTTCCTCTATTCAAGAGATGGCAAAGAGCGATGGCGACGGCATCACTTTCATCATGGGTTTTAAAATCAGAAATTCCTAAAAATTGCTTCAAAAATTTTTGAATTCCTTCTTTATCTGCATGCCCATGACCAGTGACTGTAGATTTCACCAGGTTCGGTGAATATTCAAAAATCTTTTCATGATAATTCTGTGAAAGGGCCGCGAGCATTGTTCCCCTGGACTGGGCCAGCTTGATAAGGGCAGTGGGACTTTTAACAAAAATTAATGATTCCAGGGCCACTTCATCAGGTCGACACTTCTCAATCAAAGTAAGAGTTTGATCGTAAATATCTTTTACCCTGTGCAAAAACTCATCTTTGCCATTGAATTTTAAAATTCCTGATTCCAGATAAATAATTTTTCTGCCCTCTTTTTGCAGAAGGGCATAACCAGCTGTGACAGATCCAGGGTCAATAGCAAGTACGATCAAAAATTGGTCCTATTGTAGTGTTACGGAAATTGTACACATGAATGGATGGTCACGTCTAGTTTGCCGAGCGACCTTTAAGATAATTGCCGATGTAAAAAACCAAGGAACCCACAACAAGCTGTAGGAGTTCTAACCTTCCGTAATCACCTTGCCGCATTCCGGAAACAAAACATAAGCCCACTGCAGTGAGACCAAATAATTGCATTCCTAAACCAACATAAAATAATGCTTTCATTAATCTCAACAGATACAGCTCTTCCTCTAAATAAGAAAGGACTTTTTATCTTCGAAGAATTATAGTTGTTCACAAATTATGACAGCAAAAATCCTTTCCGCTGCACCGGTAGTGGAACAAATAAAAAAAGACCTGTCTCGTAGATGTGAAGCTTTAAAAAGTAAGGGCTTAACACCTTTCATGTGTGTGGTGCTGGTTGGAGATAATCCGGCGAGCATGAGCTACATCCGTAACAAGAAAAGAATCTGTGAAGAAGTTGGAGCAAAGTTTCATCTGGAACATATGCCAGCTGAAATTTCCCGCGAAGAGTTTCTGAAACGGGTAAAAGATCTGAATCAAGACCCATCTATCCACGGAATCATTATTCAACTTCCTGTTTCGGATCATCTGAAAGATCTGGATCTACCAAATTTGATTGATCCGGATAAAGACATTGACGGATTTCATGGTCTGAATATTCAGAAGCTTTATTTTGGAACAAAAGATCTTTCTCTTCTGCTTCCTTGTACGCCAAAAGGAATTATCAGCTTGCTGAAGTTTTATGGTGTTGAGCTCAGAGGGAAGAACGTCGTTGTTGCCGGACGAAGTCTGATCGTAGGAAAACCTCTTTCGATGCTTCTTACAAATTTCGATGCCACAGTGGTCCTCACCCATTCGCAGACTAAAAATATGCAGGAATTTACCAGAAACGCTGACATCGTTATCGCTGCAATCGGTAAAGCCCACTTTTTCAGTCCCGATTTTTTTGATCCTTCCAGAAAAACAATCGTCATAGATGTGGGGATGAATTCGCTCCAGGGAAAATTAACCGGAGATGTGCATCCGGATGTAAAAGAAGTTGTTGGCGGATTATCACCTGTGCCAGGTGGTGTAGGACCTATGACAGTTGTAAGTCTTATTGAAAATTTAATCTCGGCTACAGAAAAACAGCTTAAAGGATAATTATGACATCTCTTAAAACTCATCTTTATGATGAGCATGTAAAACTAGGGGCAAAAATCGTCCCTTTCGCAGGATGGGACATGCCTGTTCAGTACACTTCTGTTAAAGACGAAGTTCTGGCGGTGAGAGAAAAAGTCGGCGTTTTCGATGTCAGTCACATGGGAGAATTCTTCGTAGAAGGACACGATGCTGAAGCTTTTGTTGATCAGCTAGTAACAAATGACATTCTGAATGCTCCGACAGGAAAGGCCATTTACTCTCCTCTTTGTCGTGATAATGGAACGGTCATCGATGACTTGATTGTTTATAAAATGAAACCAGGGCGTGTTTTAATTTGCGTAAACGCTTCTAACATCGAAAAAGATTTTAATTGGATTAAATCTAAGCACACAGGCTTTTCCTGTAATTTAACCAATTGCTCTGACATCTATTCTCTCCTTGCCCTTCAGGGACCCAAAGCATACGAGACACTAAAACCGCTTCTGACGGAACTTCCTGATATTGAGTACTATTCAATTTTTGAAAGCGCCTTTGAAGGTCTTCCCGTGACAGTGGCCAGGACCGGCTATACGGGTGAGGATGGGTTTGAAATATTTGGTGGTCATGAAACCATAAAAAAGCTTTGGCAAAAGTTTATGAGCCTTGGTGTTACACCATGTGGCCTTGCGGCCCGGGATGTTCTGCGCTTGGAAGTTTGCTATCCCTTATACGGCCATGAACTAAATGATGAAGTGACTCCCTATGATGCAGGTCTAGCATGGACAGTTAAGGGCCAAAAAACAAAATTTATTGGGAAGGAAGCCCTATCCCCAAAGCCAGCAAAGTATAAATTAGTAAAACTCGTTCTGGATAAAGGCATTCCAAGAGAGGGCTACCCTGTCCTTAATGCACAGAATGAAAGAATCGGCGTTGTCACGAGCGGAACAATGTCTGTAGTACTGGGAAAAGGTATAGCCCTTGCCCGTATAGAAATTGATAAAGTTCCTGCCGATGAAGTATTTTTAGTCGATATAAGACAGAAGCCTTTTCCAGCACAATTAACAAAGAAACCGTTTGTAACCGGAGGACATAAATAATGGCGACAAATATCCCAGCTAATTTAAAGTACACAAAAGAGCATGAATGGGCGCTTGTTGAAGGCGACACCATAACTGTTGGCATTACAGATTTTGCTCAATCGGCTTTAGGAGACATTGTCTTCCTTGAAGTTCCAGAAGTTGGAACAGATCTAAAAGCAGGATCTACTTTCGGTGTTGTTGAATCAATTAAATCTGTTAGTGATCTCTATTCACCAATTACTGGTGAAGTACTGGCTAAAAATTCTGACCTGGAAGGATCTCCGGAAAAAATCAACGAAGACGCTTACGGATCATGGTTAATTAAAGTCAAGGTGAAAGACACATCTGAACTTAATAATTTGTTAACGGCAGAGCAGTATCAAGAATTTTGCAACACATCTCACTAAAAAATAAGAGTGTCGAAAAGGTATACGCTACCTTTTCGACACTCATATCAAAAATTTTATTTAGCTTTCCTCCAATCTATTCACTTAAAAAAATTGCTACCTAAAATTTTTCCTCGATCGTTAAAACATTCTTTACGAACCTTCCCGCTTTATAGATACTGCCACTCCTGTAAGCCATTCAGTCAGTAAGGAAATTTTTTAATGGAATCGATTCAGCTTCTCAATACGGCCATTATTAAAAGCAAAGAAAAGAAAGTTAACCAATCGTTTGAAGAAAGACTTAACCAAGTTTGTAATTCACCGGTTATCGAAATTTTAAATAAATGTATTTCTCAATATGCGGAAACTCAGAAAATTTCACGTGATCAAGCTGCACTTCAAGTTGTTGAAGCGATCCGTGAACTGGATTCCATCTGGTCAGATTATGTTGTTATGGAAGGCATAGACCGGTTAAAGAATTTACTCCGCTCCACACACTAAAGAGGCTCCGAATGGAGCCTTTTTTTTTTGATTAACTCTTAACGACGAAGCCCCACTGAATAGTAGCCTTGCCATTTACGAGAAGCTCTTTAGGAGGGTTAGGAAATGGCCCAGCCTGGTTGAATGATTCAACAGCAGCATCATCCAGTTCCTTCACTCCTGAAGCTCCCAGAATCTTTACTGCTATGATTTCGCCCTTTTCATTCAAAGTCACCTGAAGGGAAGTCACAAGATCCTGAGAAGCTAGCATTCTTCTGCCCGACTTAAAAAGTGCCTGAGATTTTTCTTGAATGCTGTTACCCCAGAACTGTTCTAACTTTTGCCTGATTCTGTGGAAGAATCCATAGAATTTGTATTCAACAGTATTAAGATGGGTGAAATCTCCCAGCTGCACTTCTTCCACATAATCATTAGTTGCTGAAAGACCTTGAGAAGTAGGATCGCCATTTTCCATTCCCTTTTGGGTTACACTTGCCGGAGATCGTGTAACTTCTTTAGGAACAGGTTCTCCGCTGGTCATACCGAAATCAGAAAGCTTCAGATCATTAAGAGACGGAGATTTCTTCCTGGAGACTTGAGGTTTCTGAGCAACCTGAGTTGTAGCTGCATTTCCTTTAGCTGCTTTTTTAAATGTGTCGATATTTTTTGCAACAGTTTGACGGTCAAAACTGCGATCTTTGTCACTCAAGAAAGCATCCTCTTTTTTTTCCGTGAATTCTGAATCTTCAGATCGCACAATTTGATGTTTCGTGAGGGATTCTTTAAGGACTTCCTGAACCAATTTGATTTTAATGGCCTCAGGGCGATCCCAGGTTATTTCAAAATGTTCTCTAATTTGAACCAGCATGAAGGCAGCATGAAGAAAAAGAATTCCTCCAAGGAAATAATAAAAATTTTTATGCTGGCGAGAGAGGGAATGCATAGGACCTCCATAGAAGTCCTATCGGCATTTTTATTTTAAAAGATTACTGATTCTCCCAATAACTTCCGTCATCAAGGCTGGTTGGCTGACCATCTTTTCCCTGAGCAGATTGATCAAAAACTGTGGCCGTTTCTGAGTTAGGATCAAATCCTTCCACAAAAGATTCTAAAAATCCTTCTCCTGAGCCTGGAGGTAATGGCTTTCCGGTCTGTTTATCAACTAGCACACTTACGATTCCCTCAGGAACAGTGAATTCCGGAGCTCCATACTTGGGTATAGCGGCTGTCATATAGTCCATCCACATTGGCAGCGCTGTTTTACCACCGGTCTCCCCGTAACCTAAAGTCCGGTTATCATCAAAACCCGCCCATGTTCCAACAACCAGGCTATCGGAGAAGCCAACGAATAGAGCATCCACGTAATTATTTGTCGTTCCGGTTTTTCCGCCTATATTCGTACTGACTTTCGAAGCACTTGCCGCCGTTCCATGTAGAGTTACTCCACGAAGGATGTTTGTCATTATGTAAGCAAGTCTTGGATCGTAAACCTGAACTGAACTAAGATTTGAAAGGAATGGATTCACTGGTGCCTGGACCACTCCTTCAACAGTTTCAGGTTCTGGTTCTTCCGGCTTTACTGCCTCATGAGGCCACTCCGGATCTGCAGCAGGAACAGGATACGTCTTGCCATTCCTGTCTTTAATTGAAGTTATATGGTGAAGTCTAACGGCCTTTCCCCCATTAGGAAAAACAGCATAACCTTTAGTAAGTTCAGCAAGACTTATTCCGAAAGACCCAAGAGACAAAGACATATCTTTTGGTATCTCAGCATTAAGATGCCAACGTTTAACAAAATCATGAATTTTAGATACCCCCAGATCCTGAACTAATCTCACAGTGGGAATATTGCGACTCACTTCCAGGGCATTTCTAAAAGTCATTGGACCACGGAAGTCATTATCATAGTTTCTGGGTTTCCAGCTTAATGAATCATCTGCACCGGCAAGGGCCTGAGGAGAATCCATGAGAATACTGGAGGGAGTGTATCCATTTTCTAATCCTGCAGCGTAAATAAAGGGTTTGAACGCAGAACCTGGTTGCCTGAGAGATTGAATGACCCGATTGAACTGTGACTTTTGAAAATCAACCCCTCCTACCATGGTAATTATGTCTCCAGTGTGAGCATTGAGTGCAATCAATGCCCCTTCGACTTCTGGCTCCTGATCCAAAGTTCCCTTGAGAAATTTTTGTTTTGCCAGGATTTTTCGCAGAGACTGATCCTTATATTTTTTGAAGAAATCGCTGTGTATTAATTGATCATAAGGCACTTGTCTTCCTTCAATGCTAACGAGGACGACATCCCCCTTCTTCAGAAGCTTAGAAGGAGTTTTTATGGGAGGATAGTAAACAGGATCCTCACTGAACTTACGCTCATGTGCCCAGTCAAATCCACTTTCAGGGATTACAACCCGTGCACCTGCAACTTCAACCAGAATAATCTTTTTAAGATCATCTACTTTAAGTACGACTCCCTGAGTAGCATTACCCTGGAGGAACTTTGTGGATGGGTCATTGGGGGAATTCCCGATATCGACCAACGATTTAAACCTTTCATTCAACTTCTCTTTTTCTTCCTCGTAGTAACTGAATACTTTCTGAGTTCCCTCTTCATCTTCATTGTGCTCAAAGACATTTTTTCCTTCAGTTGTGAATGTGAAGAAAGTGGATTCTTTTTTCAAGATTCTTTTACGCTGTTCCAGGCTAAACTCTTTAATCTCTTCATCGGTGACGAGGTTTTTAATGGGCCCTTTAAAACCCTGCCTCTTATCAAGTTCTTTAACTCTTTCCTTAACCACTCTCTCAGCTTCCGACTGAAGACTCCAGTCAATGGTAGTAACAACAGTAAAGCCATTGGTAAGGAACTCATCCACACCTACAGTTTTCATCACTTCTTGCCTGATCCAGTCAGTGAAGTGACCACCTTTAACCTCATTTGGTTTCCGGATTCTCATCTTTATGTTTTCTTTCAGGGCCGCCTGATATTCCTCTTCAGTGATCTTTTGAGTCTCAAACATTCTTTTGAGAACGTAATTCTGCCTTCTTTTGGCATACTGAGGATTTACATAAGGAGAATAGCGGCCAGGAGCAACCAACAGACCGGCTACCAATGCAGCTTCGGCAGGAGTTGCCTCTTCAAGTTCTTTATCAAAGTAACCTTTAAAGGCAGCTTTTACTCCATAATAGCCACCACCAAGATAGACCTGGTTAAGATAAAGAAAGAGTATTTCATCTTTTGAAAACTTCTCTTCGATCTTTCGGGCCAAGAGTAGGTCTTTTATTTTTCGTGTGATCGTTCTTTCTTTGGATAAAAGAAAAGACTTTGCCACTTGTTGAGTGATGGTCGAGCCGCCCTGTACAAGACGGCCTGACTTCAGGTTAACGACAAAGGCCCGCATAATGCCGTAATAATCAATACCTTCATGATTATAAAAATTGTCATCTTCTGCTGCAAGGAATGCTCCCACTACTCTTTTAGGCATTTTATCGAAGGGTACTACGTCGCGGGTTTCCGTTCCAATATCAAGAAGGACTTCTCCATCCCTTGAAAGAATTTTGGAGTTCATAGGAGGATTGTAATCTTTCAGGGAATTAATCTGTGGCAAATCCATTGAGATAAAGAAAAAGAGTCCCACTAATGCGAAGACTCCAAAAAGTGAAAGGACACCCAGAACAGCGAGCGTTTTAACCAGACGTTTCAAGAACAAATCCTCTGTATAAAGTTCAGGTCTATTTTAAGAGAAATTAGATATATTGAAAGAAGTTACTCTTTATAATCGAGTTCTTTGAGACTATCGCTCAGGATTTTAATTTTCTTCTCTGCACTTTCCAGGGTTGAACGACATTTTTTATAAAGTTCTATTCCCTGTTCAAATTTCTTCAAACTTTGGTCCAGATTGACATCACCTGACTCAAGTTCTCGGACGATCTGTTCCAGCTCTTTTAATGATTTTTCAAAGTTAATGGTGCTGTTATTTTTTTCCATGGTCTTTCCTGTTGCCGTTTTGACACTAAGATTGAAGTTAATTCTCTCATGAGGGGATTCTGTTAGACAAGGTTTCACTGACTTAGATTGAGCGGATGAAATTGCCTATGCTAGGTTTCTGGCACAGGGGTTGCTAAAATTTGCCTGTAAGGGGCAATTATCGCCCACTCCATCAGGATGAAGGAGTCCATGAAGAATATCTGGGTACCGTTATCAGGGCAAGTGGCCCAACAGCGCAAAGTTGAAACCATTGCTAACAATGTAGCGAATGCTAATACTGTTGGTTTTAAAAAAGATCAGGTGGTGTTCAAAGAACACCTTACGGCCCTGACCAAAGGTCTTGATGACATT
The DNA here is from genome assembly GCA_046566385.1 of Bacteriovoracia bacterium. GTDB lineage: Bacteria > Bdellovibrionota > Bacteriovoracia > Bacteriovoracales > Bacteriovoracaceae > Peredibacter. Next base: position 15,071 of record JBKHWS010000005.1, read on the forward strand.
GATATTCCGAGAAAAGAGTTTTCTCCCGATGACTTCTATCACACTCAAGGCGCAGAAAATGCGATGGTCAGTATTGATGGAAGTTACACCATTCACGATCAGGGCACCTTAATGCCAACCAACAATCCACTTGATGTGGGACTTAAGGGAGATGGTTTTCTCGAAGTTCTCACTCCAACCGGTGTACGATTCACCCGCAAGGGAAATCTTTCACTGAGTCGTGAGGGTGAACTTGTCACGGATCAGGGATTCAAAGTACTTTCCGCACTTGATATTCCTCAGGAACGTCTTCGGGATCCGGCTTCAGCGGGAAGCTTTCCTACACCAGAAGAGCGAATTCTGAAGGTGCCAACCAATGCCAAACTTACTATCGCTAATGATGGCGAAATCCTTACCCGTGATGGAGTTGTCGGAAAACTTTCCGTTGTTGAGTTTCAGGACAAGCACGCATTAAGGAAAGAAGGTAATTCACTTTACATCACGCCGGAAGAAGCAAATATCAGAAGAACAGAGATAAAAACTACCGTTAATCAGGGTTTTCTTGAAGGATCAAATGTAAATGCGATTGAAGAAATGTCGGAGCTCATTAAGGCCCACCGTCATTTTGAATCCATACAAAAAGCGATCAACGCTTATGACAGTATTTCAGGAAAAGCTGCTAACGATATTGGTAGATTCTAATGACAAAGGGGACTAGATGATACGTGCACTCCACACCTCAGCTACCGGAATGGCCGCTCAGGAATCAAACGTTAACACTATTTCAAACAATATTGCCAACGTGAACACAACTGGATTTAAGAAAGCACGAACAGAGTTTGATGACCTCCTCTATGAAACTGTCCAGGAAGCCGGGGCCAAGTCTTCAGGATCAACTGAGTACAATGTCGGTGTACAGGTTGGTTCAGGAGCAAAAGTTTCAGCAACAAGAAAGATTCATTCACAGGGTTCACCACAGATGACCAATAATCCCTATGATCTCATGATTAACGGAGAAGGATTTATGGGCATCATTGCTCCTAATGGTGAACTTAAATACACCCGTGACGGATCTTTTAACGTTGATGCTCAAGGAAATCTTGTGACCCGTGCCGGACACAAAGTATTTCCAGGAATCGTCGTTCCACCGAATGTGATGAAAATTAATATTGCTGAAAATGGTCAGGTAGATGCTTATACAAGAGACTCAGTAGAACCAATGGCCCTGGGACAGATTCCGGTTTTTACATTTGTAAACCCAACCGGACTTCGTTCTGATGGTGGGAACTTAATGGCGGCAACTGCCGGATCCGGGCAGGCCATGCAGAACGTCCCTGGAGACAATGGTTCTGGAATTCTCATGCAAGGAGCGATTGAAGCTTCAAACGTTAGTGTAATGAATGAGATGACTGATTTGATTAAGGCCCAAAGGGCATACGAAATGAATTCAAAAGTCATGGGTGTAGCTGACCAAATGCTACAAACGGTGAATAACGTAAGATGATAATTAAATTATTTACCACTCTTTTTATGCTGACTTTTAGTATCTGTTCATTCGCTTGTGAAGTTCATCTTCCACATAACATTTTGATTCTGGGTACATCAGCTGATCTTTTAAAAAGTAGTGCCACAACCGGATGTAAAGAAGATACGTTACTTGAAATTAATAGTACCCTTACATCAGTTGAGGGAAAAATTTCTTCATTTCAATTGTCAGATATGATGAAAGATAAAGGTCACAAGGTCGCTATTCAGCCAAATCTTATTGAGATTCATCATTTAAAACATCTTGTCAGGGAACAGCTTCTGTTGCCTTCAGGAGTCCAACTTAAATCTTCAGAAGCGGTAAACTCATCTGATTTTCTGACACTTGCTCCCGGTGATAAGGTCGAAATAGAATGCTCTTCCTGTCTCTACGGAAGTCAACAGCCGCTCAATGTGCATATCTATGGTTTTGATGGAACGAAAAAGTCTGTCACAGTCAGGGCTGATTTTAAAAAAATGGTTAAGGCCTATCGGTTCATCGGATTTCATGCGGCTTTTTCAGAAGTTACCAGTGAAGCATTGAAAGAGGAATTCGTTGAATCCATCCCTCACACTGATCTCATTACGGAATTAGAAACACTAAAATTCTATAAGCTCAATAAGCCTGTTCGTGCCGGTGAACTTCTTCGCCGTTCCGATCTCAATGCTTTAAATCTTGTTAAAGCCGGTTTGAGAACAGAAGTGATCATTGAGAATGAGCTGGTGAAGGTAAAAACTACGGGCATCAGCAGAAGTAATGGAACTTTTGGACAAATTGTCGAAGTATTCCATCCGCAAAAGAACAAAAAGTACCAGGGCAAAGTCATTGATATTAACAAAGTGCTAGTGGATCTATGAAAAGTTTAACCTTATTTCTTTTATTTTTTCTTGTTTCTTGTGCCAGCTATGTGAATTCAGTTCACCGTCAGATTGATCGTGAAGAAAAGGTCGGAGTTAAAAAAGGCTCTCCCCGTGATCGTTTTTCTGCTTACAGAGAGAAAGACCGTTTCAGGAGAGATGGCGACAAGCGACCGATTCAAAATCCCATCACTTATTCTTTAGGCAGTAATCCTGCCGGAGTCCAGCCTCCGGTAAAGAGACAATATCGTCCCCAGCGTTATCAGGCAGATGATTTTGTTGATAATGATAGCAATGGTTCTCTCTGGGCAAATCAGGGCTCAAGTGCTTCCCTTTTCACCTACCAGAATGACAAGCGCATGGGGGATATTGTTATTATCAATGTTCTGGAAAACCTCAGGAACCAGATATCTGCAGAGTTAAAAAGGACTTTCCCGGATAAGCCAAAGAAGAAGAAAAAAGGCGATACCAAGGAAGGGGAGAAAAAAGCCGCCCAGGCCCCGCCTCCAGCTGCTCCTAACAACAATCAGGACAATGAAATGGACATGAAAGTCTATGACAAGATATCCGGAACTGTTATGGAAGAAATCAGCAAGGACTATATCCTCTTGAGAGGACGTAAAGAAGTCATATTTAAGAAGGAAAAAAGATCCATTGAAGTCCAAGCACTTGTATCAAGAAAGGACATCATGGAAAATGATTACGTGAACTCAGATAAACTTCTTGAGTCACGGGTCTTCATCCTAGGAAGGGATAGATAATATGAAAAAACTCCTGCCATTTTTTCTTTTAGCTTTTGCTGGCTCAGCAATAGCTAACTCCAGCCGTCTTAAGGACCTTGTCACCATTAAAGGTGTCAGGGAAAACCCTTTGATCGGTTACGGGTTAGTAATCGGTCTTAACGGGACCGGTGATGGCGGAGGTGAGATTACCAATACCTCTCTCAAAAAGATGTTTCAGACCCTTGGTCTCAATCCTCAGAAAGAAGTCACTTCAAAAAATGTTGCTGCAGTCATCGTGACAGCTAAATTGCCTGCCTTTGGAAGAGTCGGACAAAAGCTAGATGTAACCGTTTCATCCATTGGGGATGCCTCCTCTCTCGCCGGAGGAACTCTTCTGGTCACCCCATTAAAAGGTGGTGACGGGCAGATTTACGCCGTGGCAAACGGTCCTCTGTCAATTGGAGGACTTGAGAAAGGTAAAAAACTCGCCACTACAGGTCGAATCCCTGAGGGTGGAATCATTGAAAAAGAACTGGAACTCGCCTTTAATGATAAAAAGGCCATCCGCATGGCCCTAAATAATCCTGACTTCACAACTGCTGCCAGGGTCGAAAGAACGATCAATCAGGAGTTAGGCGGAAAGTATGCTACTGCTGCAGACGCCAGCACCATCGATGTCATCATTCCTACGTACTATGAAAGGAAAGTAGTTGAGTTAATTGCTAACCTTGAAAACTACAAGGTAGTCGCTGATGCTGTTGCTAAAATCGTTATCAATGAACGAACGGGAACTCTGGTAGCAGGCGGCGATATCATCATCAAGAAGTCTGCCATAAGTCATGGAGACCTGGTGGTTGAGGTTAAGGGAGCAGAAGGATCAGGTAATAAGCACGTTCAAATGATGGAACAAACAACCACTATTAATGACCTCGTTAAGGCCTTGAATGCATTAGGCACCAAGCCTGAAGATCTTATTTCAATTTTTCAGGCCCTAAAGCAAAATGGCTCTCTTTTAGCAGAGATCGAACTGATCTAAATTCCTTAGCGGAACATTTTACCCAGGGGTGTTTTTCACTAACACCCCCCTCTTTAAAAATGCTACACTGATACTGACACCATCAGGATGATGATGTCGAAAGAACCAGGAAGGTTGCATTGAAAGTCACACCAGCCCTCTCTCATTTACCTGCACAAAGAACGAATCCAGTTAAGCCCTTTGAGGATATTGCTGAAGGCATGGAAGCGAACTTCACTTCTCACATGCTGGCCGAGATGCGGAAGACTATCCCAAAAGAGACCCCTGATTCATCCGCCATGGATTACTATAATTCTTTGCTGGATTACGAACGGGCCCAACTTATGGCAAAATCAGATAGTGGTCTCGGAGTTAAGAAAGTCATCCTGGATCAGATCGTGCCTCAGAACATGAAGCACTATTTAAAGAATGCACACCCGGAAATTCGTCAAGGAATGACGAAGGAGAAGACAAATGAGTAGCATCGATACACGTTCACCTTTCTTTCCACGCGGCCGTGATGTTAAGAGTGAATCAGCCCAGAATAAAGGCCGGGTTGATGGTGTCCAGAAGAATACCATGGAACGGGCTTCCCAGATTTCAGAGAAAACTTCTGGGGATGCCAAAGTAAATATCCCTGAAGGTGTGAAAGACTTTTCACGCATCAAAAAAGCGGCCATGAATGCTCCTGAAGCGGATAATTCAGAAAAAATTGCGCGTCTGAAAGCGCAGATCGCTGCCGGTACTTACGAAGTCGACTATGATGCCCTGGCAGATAAAATTCTAACTTCTGAGTTTTAAGAGGTATTGATGGAAAATCGTCTGGACGAGAAAAAACTTTTCTACCAGAGTGCTGTAAGCATCTGGGAAGGATTTTGTCAGCTCCACAAGGAGCTCTACGATCTTACATGTGAGGAGTATCTCACTCTTCTTGAGAGCGACATAGATAAACTTGAATCTATGCTGCCCGTGAAGGAAGAAATCATCGCTAAAATTGGAGAGCTCGAAAAAGAACGTGCTGATCTAATCGATAAACTTAATTCCATTTCATTATTTTCGACGCAAATAACTCGTGCCGGTGAACTCCTGTCCGGTTTTTCAGAAATCGATCAGCAGTCTGGCATTCCAGCTCTGAAGAATCTGAACAGTCTGCTGATTGATATCATTCAGAAGATCCAGGAGCAGAATAAAAAGAACCAACAGTTCCTTAACAAGGCCATGCTTTCACTTCGTGAAGTTAAACAAGGCTTCACGGGCAAAAAGCAATTTACAACCTATGGTGCTGACGGGCAAACCCGTTCAGCCAACAGGTAGTACTGGAGATAAATCTTGGGTGCTGACTTACTCAATATTGGTAAATCTGGATTGTTTACGGCGAAGCAGTCGATGTCGACCACTTCGCATAACATTGCCAATGCCAATACTGAAGGTTACTCCCGTCAGGAAGTAAGATCAGAGACTGGTATTGCCCTTCCTGAAGGCGATTATGTTCTGGGAACAGGCGCCGAAGTTCAAAGTATCAAAAGATCCCATGATGAGCTGGTGGAAAAGAAACTGAATGCCAGTATCACAAATCATAAGTTCAACGCTGAACGGTCCCTGCAATTAGGCCATGTGGAAGAAATTTTTAACGAGATCAATTCCGAAGGGATGAACAAAGTTCTTAACCGATTTTTTAATTCCTTCCGCGAGCTTTCCAATCAGCCTGAAAATGAAACTGTCAGATCCGTGGTAAAGGAAAATGCAAAGATTGTTGTCGGTGACTTTCATAGAATCCAACAGTCTCTGGATGATGTCCGTGCGAGCATCAACAAAAAAATCTCCCTGAGCGTCGATGAAATAAACGGTCTCACAAAAAACATCGCTAAGCTTAATAAAGAAATCAATATTCAGGAAGTCTCCGGAGGAATGGCCAACGATCTTCGCGATCAGAGGGACAGGGCCGTGAGAACACTTACGGAGTTTTTCCCTATCAGCACCTATAGCGATAGTGAAGGTCAATTTGTTGTCAGTATTGAAGGAGTAGGATCAATAGTTGCCGGAGGCCTTGCCCAGGAACTCTCTGTCGGCTCCATGGTCAAGCCCGGAGGAAATTCCGCTGACAAAGGTGATGTCCAAATCTTCTTTGCAAGCCGTCCTGGTGTTTCCATGTCTGATAATATCAAAGGCGGGACTCTTGGTGCTCAGTTAAAAACAAGAAACCAGGAAATTGTTGGTCTCGAAAAGCAAGTTGATGAATTGGCCCACGGGCTGGTTCTTGCCACTAATGCCATTCACCGTCGTGGTTTTGCCAACCATCCGGTGCCAACGGATGCTGAAGGTAATCCGATTCCTAACGCCGCCAGCAAGAAAGTAACAGGTATCAATTTCTTCAAAGAGCCGCTTGATCTTAAACGGGCCGCTGAATATATCCAGCTTTCTGACGAAGTGGAGTCCGATGTAAACAACATCGCCACTGCCCTTGAACCAAATAAACCAGGTGACAACCGAATTGCTCTCGCGGTCTCAAAGCTACAACATGAAAAAGTTCTGGGTGGTGGGACAACCACTTTTGAAGAACAGTATTTAAAGTCCGTGGGTAACATCGGTCTTCAAACCGGTAAGTCCAAGATTGATGAAGAGCAATCACACGGAATTCTTGCTCAGGCAAAATCCTTTAAGGAACGTCTGGCGGGAGTTTCACTTGATGAAGAAGCGGCCAACATGGTTCGCTATCAGAATGCATATGAAGCTTCTGCAAAAGTTATCAGGGCCTCGGATGAAATGTTTAAGGCCGTTTTAGGATTAATGTCATAGGTAATGTATGAGTAGAGTATCGGAAAACAGTTCTGTTGCATCTATCAACTACGCCGTAGGTAAAACCAAGGGCAAAGTTGAAGATCTGCAATTAAAGGGATCGACACTGAAGCGTGTTTCGAAGCCCTCTGACGATCCTGTAGGGAACGTTGAACTCCTTGCGATTCGTTCTCAAAATATTGATGCCACTCAATATGTACGTAATCTGAATTTTGCTCAGACCCAACTCTCCTACACGGAAAATGTCCTGGAGGAGATGACAGATCTTCTGAATAAGGCCAAGGAACTTGCCATCGGCCAGTCCTCTTCCATTTATTCTCCCGAAATTCGTCAGGGCGTGGCTAAAGAGATTCACCAAATCCGTCAGCAGATGCTGAGTCTTTCCAATAAAAGAATCGGTAACCGTTACTTATTTGCAGGACAAAAAGTTCTCACTCGTCCCTTTAATCCTGATGGAAAGTATGACGGGGACACAAACAAAATTAATATTGAGATTAATAAAGATGTTTTTGTTCCCATCAATATCAATGGAAAAGAGCTTTTCTACTCTTCTGAGAAGAAAGGACCGCAAAAGTCAGACGTGGATTTAAAACCTCCACAGATCGATATTAGTCCTGAGATAGCTGTCATGAGAAAACCCGCTTCTACGGAGCCTGAGGCCGTCCCTGTGAGCATTTTTGATGAACTGCGAGCTCTTGAGAACGCCATGCTGACAGACAATCCTCAGATCATTCAGGGGCTCCTGGAACGGATCGATGATTCAACGGATCGGATTGTGGCCTTTAGAACTCACATTGGCGCTCTTACTAACACCATTGCCAATGCTGAGACGAATATTGAGAAAACAAAACTTTTAAACGAAGCTCATAAAAGTAAAATTGAAGACGCGGACGTCACTGAGCTTTTTACTGATCTGCATAAAGAGCAAAACGTCCTTAAGGCAACCTATAGGGCCAGCTCAAATCTTATGAACACCAGCCTTATGGACTTCCTGAAGTAAGAAAATCTTACAAACTCTTAACTTTTTTTTTAAAATCTCTTGCATTTCCCCCCCAAACTGTAATAAATCTCAGCGCAACAAAACTTTATTGAGTTAGTCAAATTCTTGACACGAAAGACAAGGATCAACCATGCTGGTTCTGACACGGAAGCTAGGAGAGAGCATTGCTATCGATGACAATATTAAAATTGTCGTTGTGCAAATAAAAGGCAAGCAAGTTCGCCTTGGGATCAAAGCCCCGAAAGAAACAAAGATTCATCGCGAAGAGGTCTATCAGGCCATCCAAGATCAGAATACAGAAGCCGTGCAGGCGAGTATGTCAGATATTGCGCGCCTCGGCGAAGAACTCAAGAAGAAATAATTTTCCTCCTTGATCATTTATTCGTTTGACTGATACCATCATAGTGCTATGGTAAGAATACCTTACCATTTCATTTTGGAGGCATACGTGAAAGTCAAAACCACTAGATTTGGGGAACTTGAAGTGAACCCAAACGACATCGTAACCTTTGCAGAAGGTCTTCTAGGTTTTGAAAATCTCAAGAAATACTTCGTGGTTGATCCAGGCGACAGCACCCTGATCTTATGGCTTCAATCAATTGAAGATGAGAAAGTAGCTTTCCCTATTATTGAACCTAAGATTTTCAAGCCAGACTATATTGCCAAACTTCTTCCGGCCGATCTTAATGGGCTTGAGCTTGAGTCTCTTCAAACAGCTAAGCTTTATTCGATCTTAACAATTCCGGCAAACGTTACTGAAATGTCAGCTAACTTGAAGGCTCCGATTGTTATCAACTCAAATAAAAAAGTTGGTAAGCAAATCGTTCTTCAGGATTCAAAACTTTCAGTTAAGCATGAGATGTATAAAGAGCTAAAAACGTTCATCGTGAACTTCTCTTCTGATGATGCTCGCAGGACTTCTTATGAGCCAAGCATCGCCCTTGAAGCAGGTGATTTAAAAGCACCTCATACGCCAGGTTCTTCACGAACTCTTGAAGCCTAATCTGATAGCTTAAAAGTAATACTAAAAAGCCCTCTTTCGAGGGCTTTTTTTTACTCTTTAATTTAAGTTGATAGTCGTTTCAGATGCTGATCTTGAAAGCTGGATATACATGTTGGCTTCGGGATGACTAGGTTCACGGGACAGAACGTTTTGCCATTCGGCCTGAGCTTCAATGATGTTTCCATTACCGTAATAAAGAAGTCCCATTGCGATTCTTGCCGGCATGTAACCAGGATGCTCGTTTTTAAGTCTTTTAAGTTCTTCGAAGGCCTTAGAAGTAAAACCTTTCTTAGTATAGGTCTTGGCCACTTTTATTCGAATTTCAAGATTATCAGGATCCAGCGTGGCAGCTTTATTGTACTCAAAGAGGGCCTCATCACATCTTCCATAGGAAGCGTACATTTCAGCTATCTCATAATGCTTCAGAGAAAACTTTTTATTCAAATGTGGATCTGAAACGCCCTGCTGCTGGTTATTTTTAACTTGATTATTGGCCTTCTCAAAAATGGCCTTGGCCTCTTCATATTTTCCAATATCATTATAAATAACCGAAAGTGAGATCGCGGCATCAGTATGATGAGGATCGAGTTCCAAGACCCTCTGAAAGGCTTTTATCGCCTTTCCCAGCTCCCCTCTTACATGGAAGACATTGGCAAGACAGAAGAAAGCTTCTGTGGCATTAGGGTTTTGTTCAATAACTTCATTTAAGAACAAACTGGCAGTTTTGAGATCATTCTTTTGGAAGGCTTCTTTCGCTTTTTTCAGAAGGTCGCTTAATTTCACATTTTCCAAAGATAGGCTCCAGGCTTAGATTTTTTTCTGACACTTGTCTTTAACTGATTTTATTTCCTTCTGCCCCTTTTTATCAACCAATTGGTAAAACTTTTCTACATAGTCGAGGCACTGTTCCCACTCTTTAAGCTCAGCTGTCGCCTTTACTGTTCTGACCATGGCATGCTTAAGAGTTCCAGGATCTTTATGATTCTCAATCATATCGAGATACCAGTATCTTGCAGCACCAAACTCCTTTGTCTTGAAGTAGAAATCCGCGATGTACTGGTCTTTTTCCCGTAACATTTTTTTAGCTTCAGTAATTCTTCCAGCCGCATCCTTTGCATAGCTACTGTCAGAATATTTTAATAAAATCTCCTCGTAGTATTTAATGGATTCGATTGCAGGTTCAAGATCCCGGTCAATAGTATCTGGAATTTGTTTATAGTAGGATTCAGCAATTCTATAAACCACATAAGGGATCTTTTCATGGCGGGGATGAAAGTCTCTGAAGAGAAGATAAGCGGCAGCTGATTCAATATAATTTTCCTGTTCAAAAAGTATATCCGCCTGCAGGAGTTCTGCGGGTGTAGCGTAGAATGAATACGGATGCTGAGTCTTGATTTCATTTAGTTTTTCTGTGGCCAGGATAAAGCGCTCAGCCTTCATAAGCTCCTGAGCTTCCTTAAAAAGGATTTCTGCCTCTGTTTTTCCTTCCGGCTTATCTGAAGCACAACCTGATAGCAGAAGAATAATGAACGTAATAAGTACTGATTTCATAAATGGACCGATAAATCCTTGTAAATTTCGATGAACAATAATTTAAAAAAGGCAATAAAGGGAATGATAACGATCATTCCAACGATTCCTCCCAACTGGGAGCCAACAATAATACTCACAACCACAACAATTGGATGCAGGTTTACGATCTTGGAAACCAGTAAAGGAAACACAAGAATCATATCAATAAGATTAGCAATGGTAAAAACCAGAACCATTCCCAGCATGGAAATTTGGGAGTCTTTCGATAAAAGGGCTACAACCAGGGCCGGGATGAAGCCAATAATCGGGCCGATATAGGGAAGAATGTTGGTTACGCCAGCAATGAATCCGAGAATAAAGGGATATGGAAAACCAACCAGCAATAGTCCTAGAGTCACAATAGAACCAAGAATTGTGGCCTCAATAAATTTAGCAATGATGTATTCGCCAAATTTGCTGTTGAATTGGGAGAATAAAACATAGCTCTTCTCAAAAATTGGGTTAGGCACTGCCTGAAGGAGTTTCCGGCTGAAGTTACCACTTTCCATGAAGAGAAAATAAAGGAAAAGAGGGACAAGGAGAAACCATTCAAAAAGTGATGAAATATATCCTGGAAATTGCGCAATTAAATCTGATCCATGGGTTTCCACCTTGCTGATGAGAAAGGTTACTGGATCAATATTCAGACGATAACCGTACTTTTCAAATATTTTGACCTTCAACGCAAAGAATTTTTCCTGCAACGCTTTCTGCACTTCCGGAAGCTGGCCGGTGAGCTGACTGAAATCGGTGTCTATATTGTATATGGTAGCGAACATGGGGAAGAATAAAAACAAGACACCGACAACCAAAAGCAAGAGGTATCCCAGTCTTTGTTTTCTGCTGCCGACAGTGAGTCTGACTGTCAAAGGTCTCATCATCAGAAAAATGATGTAGCTAAATCCGAAGGGCAGAGTTAAACGTGGGAAAAGCAGGGCAAACACTATGGCAGCGGCAAACAAGAACAAAAACAGGTAAAGTTTAATTCTTTGAGTTTTCATCATACTCTTTGCTCAAGCTCTCTTACTTTCTTTTTAAGTGAAACAATTTCCCTGGTAAGCTGTCCCATACGATTGGCCATAATAAGAGCTGTTTCCCTAAGAAACTTTGCTCCCAGAACTGGATAGAATTCCAGAATTTTTTCGAGATCCGGTTTGAACAGGCCCAGAAGAATCGTGTTCTCTGCTGCAACCACAGTTGCGCTTCTTCTGTTAAATTCCTCAAGAAGACCCATCTCTCCGAAGTACTGGCGCTTTTCAAGTTTGATAACAAAATCGCCTAAGTCATCATTCTGTTGAACCTGAGGACTACTGAAAATATTCACAGAACCTCTGAAAATGAAATAAAAGCCGTATCCGGAGTCTCCCTGCTTAAAAATAACTTCATTGGTCTGAAACTCCCTTCTATGAAGGAATTTCGTGAACAATCGAACTTCGTTGTCAGAGAATGAATTTAACACCGAAATCTTTTTAAAAAACTCGTGATAACTTTCCTTGGTAGCGAAGGAAAGAGGACTCGCATCCCATAAGTATTTTAAAGTAGAAATCTCCAGAAGATCACCAGTAGGCTCTCCCTTGTTCATCTTTTCCATCATTTCTTTTTCATAACTCATTTGAGCTCCCTCAAACCTGTATCTTTAACCCATCCCTCAAACCGCGATGGGTAGATAATTTTTAGCCAGCCATTTTTTTCCGAAGTAATAATCAATACGCCTGCAGGCAGTTCTTCTGTTGCTCTGAAGATAGCGGAAGGACCTTCCTGGATGGCCTGCGATTCAATAACAACTTTTTTATCAAGAGAATCTACCCACCAATTCATGCTGATGACAAAGAATGCAATCACAAAAAGAGTTCCCCAAACTTTAGGACCTGCTTTTTTCCAGAGGGAAATTAATCCAGATAAAACAAAGATAAGTCCCAGTAGAGTAAAAATCCCATCCCTTGCAGCAAGCCCTGCCTTAAAGAGGAAATCAGTTGAAGAGTAAGATTGCTCGAGTTTTCCAACCTGAAGTTTATCTTCCACTACCGCTTTATTAGCAAACAGTTCTTCCCCAGAGTAACCTTTCTGATCGGCCATGAGAAAGTGATACCGGGCAAGGGGGTATTGCTCCATTTTTCCGTAGATGGTACCCATGTTGTAATGCCAAAGACCATCGGGTATTTCCCCCTGATTCTCCTTCAAAGTAAGAAGGGCATTCTCATAATCCTTTTGGGCATAAAAAGTCTGAACTGTTTTCAACACGTCTTTTATAGTAGTATCCTCCAAAAGATCACTTATTATCCCCTACGACCAGCATCCAATCAAGGATTACATCCTTATGACACTCAGGACAATCGAGAACCAGTTTAGTGAAGAACTACTTGCCCAAATGAAAGATGAATTTCCCTTAGATCTCACTCTTTCAGGTCCGATGATGAAGGAGTGGCATCCCAAGGTTTTATGGACAAAACTTCAGTATCAAAATAACCCGGAGCGAGACCCGGATAAAGTTCAACTATCAGGTTTTAGTTATCACTGTTTCCAAAATTTTACTGCAGCTGAGAAAAATTATCCTGAGATCAATTTTAAGTTCTCGGGAAAACCCTGGGCCCTCAAAAAATTCCTGGAAGGTGCGGAGGAAAGTGCCATTATTGATTTTCACCCTTTCGGTGCCGTCATGCTTACCCGGAAGAATGAGATATTTCCCTGTGGGAGAGAGCTTCACGACTCCCTTTTGCCAGTTTGGCTCGATTACGCACTGAGTTCTGAGCTATGGGGGCCCCTTGGAAAGTGGGAACGCTTCCATGAAAGATTAATGAAAGTTTGTAATGCTCACAATCTTCTGGATACTGAAGCAAGTTTGGGATACTACCCCTTAAAGTCCATGGGGGAGAAGCTTGAAGGTCATGGGTTCATGGGAACCCGTCTCGAAAAATCCTATCTCCTCGTGTTACCATGGACATTCTCTTTGACTGCTTTAACCAAGCTGGAAGAAGTAATCCTGCAGGAGTTTTGAATGTTTGTTTTGAGATCAGTTCAACCAAAAGACCTCAAAGATCTTTTTCATCTTTCAAATATTATGACTTTTATTAATCTTCCGCCTGATGAAGAAATGATCAGCGCTAAGATTGATAGCTCTATGAAAAGCTTTAAGAATCCAAGTTCAGATTTCTCAAAGAACTATTATATTTTTGTTCTCGAAGATCTGGAGGCAGAAGAAATTCTCGGCGTCTCCATGATTCATGCTCAACATGGAACAGAAAATGAGCCTCACTTCTATTTGACAGTGGGACAGGAAGCAAAGTTTTCTCAAACAATAAATACCGGCTTTGTACACGGTACCTTGAAGTTAGGTTTGGATACAAATGGTCCTACTGAGATTGGTGGATTGATTCTAAATCCTGACTTCAGAGGCCATAAAGATAAACTAGGAAAGCAGCTTTCATTTGTTCGCTTCTTATTCATGGGTATCCATCCAGAGCGCTTCAAGCCGATGGTTCATTCCGAACTAATGCCACCGTTTGATAAGTATGGAAATTCTCCATTATGGGAAGCTGTAGGCAGAAGATTTTTGAACATGCATTATCATGAAGCCGATGTCCTGAGCAGAAACAACAAAGAGTTTATTTTAAGCCTCTTTCCCTCTGCCAATATTTACCAGACTCTGTTACCCATCGAAGCACGGGAAGCCATCGGTAAAGTCGGTAAAGAAACAGAACCTGTGAGAAAGATGCTTGAGTCTATCGGATTCAGATACACCTATGAAGTGGATCCATTTGATGGCGGACCTCACTATCGTTGCCCACTGAAAGAAATTAAACCGATAAAAGAGAAAATTACCGGTCTCCTTATTACAAATAAAAGTTTTGAGAAGGATAAGGCCAGAGATGTTCTGCTTTCAGTAGAGGTAGATGGACACGATTTCTATGCTTTCAGAACTTGGCTTCAGGTCCATGGTGATGGCCAGCTATCGATAGACCCACAGCTTATTAAGGAACTGAAATTGAAGTTACCTCAGAAAGTAACAGCAATACCTTTCCACTAAGCTTGTTTTTTATTGATTAATACCCCATTGGTAGATGCGAATCGCATTTTATCCTTTCCTTCTGCGCCCGGAGTCTTCACGACATACATTTCTGTAGATTTTTTATAGCCCTTAAAGGCATCAAGCCTGTGAATATTGTCCCCCGTATGCTTTGCTATCTCCCGCTGCCATAGAACCAAGTCTGAACTTAAAAACGAAGGAGTCTCTTCCTCTCCTGTTGCCTCAGCCTCTTCTGGTAGCGGGGTAAGATCATTGATGGTTTTCTTTGGGAAGGTCAGGACCTTACCTTCCTTCTCTTTAGGTTCACTCTTAGGAGTTGGAGCAGCTTCCTGCTCGACTGCATCATCCCAGACAATAAACTCTCCCCCCGCTGCCTTTTTTAGCGGAACCTGCTTAACATGCAGGACTTCTGAGAGTTTTAGCATCTCTTCTAGCCCTAAAATCTTGAGGGCACGAAGGACATAGGAGGATTTGGCCAAGGGAAATAATCCTTTTTTGACCATATCGGTCAATTACTCAGAAAAGTTGAGTTAAAAAATATACTAATTTTGGGGAGCTATACTGCCAAAAAAACTAGACAGAATTCCAGGAGGAGATTATAAATGGTGGATCTTTTGATTATGAGTTGGGAAGTGGCGCAGTTGGTTAGCGCAGCAGACTGTTAATCTGTTGGTCGAGAGTTCGAGTCTCTCCTTCCCAGCCACTTTTTATGAATTTTACACCCTCCAAATATTCCCGACTAAAATCCAGACTTCGTATTCGATATCAAAAAAATCTACGTCAGACTTTGATGGAAATGAGGAAGCTTCCCAGGCGCCATATATCCCATTGGATTTTTGAACATGTTGGTGAGTTAAAAGAGTACTCTGATTTGAAGTGGTATTTTCTCTCTGAACTTCAACACTTCAATTTTTTCAATCAGCAAGATCCTTTGCTGGGTAAAAATGACTTTGGACCACATGAAGAAAGAGTCTTCGAAAGATGGAATAATTCTCAGTTCGCGGACTATTTCCTTAAAAGTCTTAACCGTGGGCAAATTCTCGGCAAGGCTTCCCTGGGAACCCTCAATGTTTTTGACAAGCATCTTGTGACATTTGGGGAAAGACATATTCTGAGAAAAAATAAAACTTCTGCTTTTTACAGACCTCAAACCTCACTTGGTGAATTCGTAAAAAATAAGAAAATTTTCCGACTGCTTGAAACCAATCTTCATTTAGACGGGAAAGACTTGAAGCTCATGACTTCAAGTATGAAAGAAATGAAAAGCTTCTCTCATCGGATAGAAGTTGCCTTGAAAATTATCAGAAAGTTTTCCCCCACTTCCTGGGACAGGTTTTCAGCTTTTACTGAAGTCATCATACCGATTAAAGAGCCAGAGCTGGTCAGCTACTCTCACCAGGATTTACCCGGATACTCCATGATCAATCTTTATCACCGGGATTTCGTTGATTTAATGGATGATCTTCTGCATGAGAATGGCCATCATCATCTGAACTATTATCTCAATCTGGGAAAGCTCATAGATGAACCAGTGGATAACATTTACTACAGTCCCTGGAGACGAACACTTCGTCCTCTCAGGGGAGTTTATCATGCCTACTTCACTTTCTTTTGGGCCTTCAAGTTGTTTGCTGATTTAACAAGATCAATTGATATTAATTCTTCTCTTTATGCGTTTAGTTCCGCTGAAAAAGAAAAAATTCTCTGGCGAACAGTCGAAGAGTATCTGATGCTCAATTACACCTATAAAGAACTTAAGTGGGCCCGCAAGCAAGGTTTAATCAAAGATACCGGATGGTTATTGATTGAAGAACAGCAAAAAGAATTGAAGCGCTTTTCACGCTCCACCCCCCTTCTGGAGAAGAAGCTCAAAATTTATAAAAATGAATTAAAAGATCTGAAAGCAACTTTAAAAAAAGCTGAATGCGACTATAAAAAAACCTGAGTCAGGAAAGAATATTAAGTTCCTGCTGCATCTGATTGGCCGGCATTAAGTCACCTTTGGCAGCTGATACCTTTATTCCTTCTTTCCAGATATTTTTTGCTTCCTCAGTAAGGCCTAGTCCAAGTAGTGCTTTTCCTAAAGCTAAATAGGCGACTGAATATTTTGGATCTTGTTCCAGCACTTTCTCCAGATGTAATTTTGCTTCTTTCCACTGCCCTTTTTCGACTGCAATTGAACCCAGTCCGTAATTGGCGAGAGTGTCCTCAGGATCAATCTCAAGAACCTGTCTGAACATGGATTCTCTCTGTGCCCATTCAGATTGTTGTCTTTCTTTTAATTCAGCTTCTTTTTCTTTACGTCTGGCTTCATCACCAAAAGTCTGAAAAGACTTTAAGGTTGCCTGGGCTTTCTGTTCTTCAGCTTCCTCTATCTTCCCCATTTTCATAAGGTAAAGGGACATATTTGTATGAGCTAATACTGATTTGGGGCTAACCTCAGAAAGCTGTTTCATAAGATCAATCGCTTCCTGATAACGTTCAAGTCTTCCAAGCATAACACCCAGACTTTCATAAGCGTCAGCAAATCCAGGGTCTATCTTGATGGCCAGTCGAAATTTATCTTCGGCCTTATCAAGCGCATTGTTCTTAAAGTCTTCAGTGCCGGCATAAAAAAGTTCTTCCGCCTTATGAAGCCTGTCTCCTGGTAGCAGCGGAAAGTGCCTCACTGTTCCCAGGTAATCCTTTCCTTCGATTGAAAAGTGAAGCTTCATCTTATCAACTCTGAAATCTCTCAAAAGAGAAACTGAAAGGTAGAAAAGATTTTCCCATTGGTAGCAGTTCTTTGCGGTACCAATCTTTTTTTCAAAACTATATATGTCACCGGCGGGTGCTTTTTCCTGGAGCTCAACTAAGACAGGACTGTAGGCCGCTCCTCTACGAGTAGCAATTTTTGATACAGTTTCCTGACCAGGATAACACCCCTTGTTCGGAACCAAGGCCAGATCAAAGAGCCTCAGGTTATTGAGTATTTCATGGGAAAAATCACTTCCATCAAAGGAGGGCCACCCACTCAATCCTCTCCAAAGCTCAACCTCCTCAGGACTAAGTTCTTTTAACTTTTCAACTGGTCCTCTTTGGAAAAAGGCATCTTCTCCAAAAAGAATTCCTGAGGTAGCATCCTGATCTGCAAAGGTCTCTGCTGAAGGACCAATTATAAAAGTGAAGATTCGTTCTCCAGCAGAATGAATTTCCACATCTTCAGAGATGAGAAATCGGTTTAGCCGTTCAAGGGTTTTTTCAAGTAAAGAAGGAGGGACAAGAAAAGAATACGAAGATGATCTAAGTAACCAGCCATAACTCTCAACTCTCCCCTGAGGATCAAGGAAAGTAGCAAGCTGAAACGTTCCCTCATTTACGAGATTAAGATCAACTGTCGACTGAGATTGAAGAAAATCCTTAACATCCTCACCAGAGAATAAAATCTCGCTCAGATTAACTATAAATTGACCGGCATGATAACGATATTCATTCAGCATATCAGAGAGAGAATGACTCTCCACAACCGCAGGTATTTTTGGCATTAGGATTATCAAACACGAATCCCTTCCCATTCAGACCGTCTTTAAAATCAAGAACAATCCCTTTCAAATAGATCACTGATTTAGGATCTATCAGGACCTTTATTTCACCAAATTGAAGAACATTATCTTTTTCTTTGGGATCACTGAATTCAATTTTATAAGAGAGGCCCGAACAACCGCCACCTGTGACAGCAAGTCTTAACCCTTTTTTTCCATCAGGGTTATCAGTTTTGGCGATAGCTTGAATTTGCTGAATGGCCTTGTCAGTTATTGAGATGATCGATTCCATAAAAACTCCAGTCTTGCCTCATTATTACCGCTATCAGGCCTCTTTTTCAATAGTCGCCATGCGAAAATAAAGGTCAGGTATTTGGAAAAACTATTACTTAGCTTATAATAACAGAAATACTTAGGATTGTATGAATCTCATGCTTTTTCACTATGTTCACTGCCCTTTCTGCATCAGGGTAAGAATGGCCCTTGGCCATTTAAAGCTCCCCTATACTTCAAAAGTTCTTTCCTATGATGATGAGACTACACCAGTAAAGCTTACAGGCGTGAAAATGCTTCCTATCCTCACCAGGGATGGAAAGGCACAGAACGAAAGCCTGGATATTATTGGCGCTATTGATGAAAGAAACTTCTTTAAGACGAAAGAAATTCAGGTAAGCCAGGATTTTGAGAATTTTAACAGTCTCCTTAATAGACTTGGCAAGAACGTCCACAACCTGGCCATGCCCTATTGGGTTTGGACTCCCGAGTTTAATGATTCTTCCAGACGCTTCTTCCAGAAGAAAAAAGAAGCAAAAAGGGGACCTTTTAGGAATCTTGTGAAGAACAAAGATCAATATTCTGCAGAACTTCAGCAGGATCTGGCAGAAGTTGCTAAAGATCTTAAACCATTTTATCGATCAGAAAGCTTCTCGTTATATGATATACTACTAGCTTCGCATCTCTGGGGCCTCTATGTCGTTCCAGAATTTCAGTTCCCGGAAGACTTTCACCGGTATTTGCAGAAAGTTAAAGAGCTGTGCGAGTTTAACTACCACGAGGATTTTTGGAATTAAATGAAGATTAATTTAAAGGTCCAACATAATAATAACGTCCAGGAATGCTCCCTCTCATTGGGACAAATTCTGAATGTTGGCAGAAGCAGGGAATGTGATTTAAAAGTCGATGACGATAAATTAAGCGGCCAGCATTGTCGCTTTTATTTAAAAAAAGACAAGTTAGAGATTACAGATCTGGATTCAAAAAATGGAACTTATTTGAATGGTATCAGAATTGAACAATCTGAAGTTTTTGTTGGAGATCAAATTCGGGTTGGAGCTACACTCATCACTTTGGTTGAAAAAGATACTGATGATGAAGCTCTAAGAGTTCTGACTTTTCCTGGACCTTTCAATGACAGGATGAGCTATGAGCTTAAAATGGATTTTACTGGTGCCCGGATTCAGAATCAGTTACCTAACACAAATGAAAATTCTATGTACATTCCTGATGATATTGTTGAATCACATAAGAAAGAAGTAACTGTCCGAAAAAAAGTTAAGAGTAAGATAAAGCTATCAAAGCAGGAAATTAGAAATCGACATAAGCTTGATTCTCACTTGGCAACTTTTTTAGATGCCTTCTTTTTCATAGGAGTCCTCTGCTTGCCAATGATCATAGTTCAGGCTTTCGAGTTCTTAAATCAAAAGCAAAAGCTCTCCGCATTTGCTTTTATGGAGTTGATGTTCGGATTGGCATACTTTTCTCTTAATTTTAAAATAATGAAATTTTCAATTGGAGAGGTACTCACAGGTATCAAGACAAAATATAACGATCAGTGAGTGGCCCGTGGCTTCCACTCGACCTCACTTATTTTTTTTATCTTATTAACATACCTTGAAAGCACGAAAAAATAATCAGACAGCCGGTTTAGAAAGACACTACTGTTAGCGGGAAGTTCTTCTTTCGAAATCTTGTGGTAAGTGATGAGCTTCCTTTCTACTTTACGGGCATTCGTCCGACACAAATGTAAAGTAGATGCAGCTAATGATCCACCGGGAAGGATAAAGTTTTTTAATGGAGCAAGTTCTGCGTCCAGTTTATCAATTTCTAATTCAAGATCAGCTATAAATTCATCAGAAATTTGGGGAAGGTTAAACTTCTGTCTGTTCTCTGTCTCGCAGGCGAGATTTGAACCTAAATCAAATATCGCTGATTGGATGTGGTTTAGAAAATGAAGAATCTGTTGGAATTCAAGTTCTCCTGCCAGATGAGAGCAAGCGAACCCCACCCTTGAATTCAATTCATCTAATTCTCCGTAGAGGTCTATGCGGATATCTGATTTTGATGTCCTCTTACCACTGACGAGAGCAGTTTCTCCCTGATCACCTGTCCTGGTATAAACCTTGGATTTCTTCATTGCATGATTCCTTCTACATGTTTCTTCTATATCTGCCGCCGACTTCATAAAGAACAGACGTAATTTCTCCAAGACTGCAATAGCGAACGGTCGTTAGGAGCTCTTCAAAAATGTTTCCACCTGTAAGAGCAGTATCTCGGAGTTTCTTCAAACATTCGCTGGATTTCGATTTGTTTCTTTCCTGAAAAGATTTTAGTCTTGCGATTTGATCATTCTTTTCAGCTTCAGAGGCACGGGAAAGTTCAATCGGCTTCCATTCAGAGTGTTTTTCTGGAAGAAAAGTATTCACTCCGATGATTGGATATTCTCCTGAATCTTTAAGGGTCTCGTAATAAAGTGACTCTTCCTGGATCTGCCCACGCTGATACATGGATTCCATGGCGCCGAGAACACCGCCCTTGTCAGAGATCTTCTCGAACTCTGCCAGAACGGCTTCTTCCAAGATATCTGCAAGCTCATCAACAATGTATGAACCCTGAAGAGGGTTATCGGTTTTATTCAGACCATATTCGCGATTAATGATGAGCTGAATGGCCATGGCACGACGAACAGATTCTTCCGTCGGAGTTGTAATCGCTTCATCATAGGCATTGGTGTGAAGAGAGTTACAATTATCAGACAAAGCAAGGAAAGCCTGAAGAGTGGTTCTGATATCGTTAAAATCAATTTCCTGAGCGTGGAGTGAACGACCGGATGTCTGGATGTGGTACTTTAGTTTTTGAGATTTATCAGAGGCCCCGTACTTTTCCTTCATGGTCACTGCCCAGATCTTACGGGCTACGCGACCAAGAACTGTGTATTCTGGATCAAGACCATTGGAGAAGAAGAAAGAAAGGTTCTCGCAGAAGTCATCAATATGCATGCCTCGGCTTAGGTAATACTCAACATAGGTAAAACCATTAGATAGTGTAAGTGCCAATTGGGTGATGGGATTAGCACCCGCTTCAGCAATGTGATAACCCGAGATTGAAACGGTATAATAGTTTTTGATTTTATGTTTGCAGAAAAACTCCTGCACATCTCCCATCATCTTGAGGGCAAACTCCAGGGAAAAAATACAAGTGTTCTGAGCCTGGTCTTCTTTTAAGATATCGGCCTGAACAGTACCCCTCACTTGTTTCATGACCTCGACCATCTTCTCTTTGTTTTCCTGATCGCTTTCAGGAAGGGCACGGTTGATGGCGGTGTTCATGAACATGGCAAGGATAATAGGAGCGGGGCCATTGATGGTCATGGAAACTGATGTATTAGGGGAAGTAAGATCAAACCCTTTGTAGAGTTCCATCATGTCATCCAGCATACAGATGGAGACTCCCGACTCTCCGACTTTTCCATAAATATCAGGACGAGTGGCAGGATCTTCTCCATAAAGAGTCACTGAATCAAAGGCAGTTGAAAGCCTTTTTGCTGAATCATTTTTGGAGAGATAGTGAAAGCGGGCATTGGTTCTTTTTGGACCACCTTCTCCCGCAAACTGTCTCTTCGGATCCTCATCGGCCCGCTTAAATGGGAAGACTCCCCCTGCATAAGGGAAGAAACCTGGAAGGTTCTGAGCACGTATAAACTTCAATTTATCAGAAGCATAATGAAATTTCGGGAAGCCAACTTTTGATATCACCTGCTGGGACAGTGAAGTGTATTTAGTACCAACTTTTATGTCTTTCCCTCGAACCACATAGGTATACTCACCTTTCGTGTATTGATCGATGATATTGTCAAACTCACTCACTTCTTTAAGTTCACCGCTAAGGGTTGACTCGAGTTCAGTTTTCCTAGAACCTATTTCCTTACTGTCAGAGATCAGTTTGGAAGCTTCAACCAAGCACTCATACTGACGCAACTTCTCGACAGATGCTTTGGCACGGGAATTATAACTTCGCACTGTTTCTGAGATGTCCCTTAGATAATTAATTCTTGCGGCAGGAATCACTGATTGTTTCTTATTTGAAGCTCTTTCAGAAGGAATAATATCAAGATCTGGATTGTGTTTAAAATCAACTGCCTTGATGAGATCAGTGAACAGAGCATTCACTCCTGGATCATTGAATTTGGAGGCCATGGTTCCATAGATAGGAAGCTCATCATCTGCAGGACTACCTGGATGATTAGCAAATAACTGACGATTTCTTCGGTACTGTTTTCTCACATCACGAAGAGCATCTTCCGATCTTGGTTTTTCAAATTTATTGACGGCGATAAAGTCTGCCACTTCAAGCATCTCAATTTTCTCAAGCTGAGAAGCAGCTCCATACTCAGGAGTCATCACATAAAGAGTTTTGTTGGCTACTTTCGTAATCTCATCCGAGGCCTGACCAATTCCGGAAGTTTCTACCAGGATGAGATCGAAGCTCTGAGACTTCAGAAATTCCACTACTTTTTTAATCTCTGGTGAAAGTTCATTGGAAGAATCCCGGGTCGCTAAAGATCGAACATAAAAATTTTCATAGGTGGCAGACCCAAGACGGATACGATCTCCAAGGAGAGCGCCCTGATTCTTTTTCTTCGTCGGATCCACTGAAACCAGAGCTATTTTTTTGTCCCCATAATAACGGTGGAAACGCAGAAGAAGTTCATCGATCAAAGAAGACTTCCCTGCCCCGCCTGTACCGGTAATTCCAAGAACCGGAACGGCCTTACCTTTCACTTCAAACGGAAACTCACGGTTATCTTCAATGAAAGTGATTACCTTTGCCATCTCATAAGCTTTGAGTTTCTTCCCGGAAAAGCTTTTAAAATCAACTTCTTCAATAGTGGAGTAATCACACTTTTGAATCATGTCTTCGATGATGCCATTAAGTCCTAATTGAGTTCCATCATTAGGATGATAAATACGAGTAATACCTCTTTTATGAAGTTCCTCTATTTCCGGCGGGGTAATCACTCCACCTCCACCACCAAAGATTCTGACTTTCTCACCACCGTTTTTGTCCAGGAGTTCTCTAACATAGGTGAAATATTCCATGTGCCCGCCCTGATAGGAACTAAGAGCAATTGCGTGAGCATCTTCGGCCAAAGCGGCCTCAACCACTTCCTGAGCTGAACGGTTATGGCCCAAGTGGATAACTTCCACACCCTTTGACTGGAGCAATCTTCGCATGATGTTAATGGAAGCATCATGGCCATCAAAAAGGCTGGCAGCGGTTACAAATCTAAGTTTTCGAGTAGTCATTGACAGATCCCTGAGAGTAAATATTATTTATTTCTTGAGTCTTTTCCGACTCAGTATATCTGGCCGAATTCTATAAGGAAATGCTTTATAGCTTATGGCCCAGAGTGTATAATGAGGTACATTTAGATATAAGGAATACTCTCATGAGTTCTGAAATAAAAGTAGAAAATCCATTTCACACGGCACGGTTCAAACCCGCCAGAAAAGGTAAAAAACCCCCTAAATTATTGGCCATTGTTCATCAATCCGGGTGCACAGGCTGTGAAGTATGTATTGCTGGCTGTCCGGTAGATTCTATTGAACTGGTACCAGGACCGGATCCTAAGAACCCTAGCTATCAGCAGATGGTTGAAATAGATCTTGCTCGTTGTATCGGTTGCCAGAACTGTTCTCAGGATTGTCCTTGGGAAACCATTACTATGTATCAGCATGATGATGCATTTGTAGCTTGGGGCAACGAAACTTTAAGTTCAAACCTCTATGTAGACCCCGACGAATTGGAAAAAATTAAAGAAGAAGCGGCAGGATAACTGTAAAAAAGGCTCCCTTAGGAGCCTTTTTTTATTCTTATTAGAGAACGAAAGGAAGTGAGAGACCGACCATAAACGAATTATAAGAAGTCTCTTCATCAACTTTTGTCGTACCTAGTTTATACTCACTGAAAGTTCCTTTGCGATACTCGAAATTGATGTCGATGAAAGGTAAACCGGTAAAGCCAACACCAAACTTCGCTCCCCTTCCATCTTTAAACTCTAGTTCTTGTTTTCCAGCCCCGGCTCCGAAGTCAGCTTCAGTTTCGCCAGTTGCAGAAAAAATGTATCCGGCATAAACCCTCAGTAGAATCGGGAATTCGAAACCAACAAAGCCACCGAATTCACTTACAACCAGATCTTCTTTATAATCATTGTCACTCACATTCAGACTGCTTCGTAAGTAATCAAGTCCTAACTGAAATCCTAACTGTTGGTAGCCAAGTCTTCCACCAACCGCTACTCCGTTAGCATTTTCTTCACTAAAACCAACGTTATCAATTTCAAACTGGGAAAAATTATATCCGACTACGGGTTCAATCAGAACTCCGGCCTTAACAGGGTTAATGATGAGGAAAGCAAGAATGAGAATAAATAATTGGGCAATCTTCATGATTGAAAGCTCCTGAAACAGGTGATTATTACTCATCTATTTTAGAAGCTTTCTGAAATTACTGCATTACTTTTGTATTTTACCAATTAGCTCTTCTATTTTAACAAATATAATATCTTTGCCGTTCGCGGCTTTTACTGCGAGATGTCCTTTTGGCACTTCCTGAATGTTTTCCGAAGCTATCATTCTCCCCTCAGGATCCTGTGCTATTTGCCCAACCATATCCCCTTCACGTGCGAGTATCTGTCCAATCGCACCTCTGCCAAAAACGATAATGTCCCCATCGCTTAGCTGATATTTACAACCAAGGCAGTTATAACGGTTATCTATCAGAATGGTGTTGCCTTTTTTCAGCTTAAAACTGGCAATATCCTGACGGACTTTAGTCACGGAATAAAGATTCACATCGAGTTTTATCATCAAAGCGAGAACGAAACTTGCGGTCACCAATTGAAATACTTTTGATCTTTGCAGAACAAGACCCTCGAATTCAATGTCCCGGATCTTGTCTTCAGATGTGGACATTTGTGAAGAGACCTTCTTGTCAAAAACAAACTTCTTTAAAACCATGGAGTAAAAGAACGCTGTTACCAGCAGCACCAGGAAGGCATACATACTTAAACGGAAAAAATAGATCCCTTGCTGATGGATGACAACGTTTTGCGATTGAAAAGCAAACGCAAACGCCATGAATATCATCGGTAGTAAGGTCCAGTTAAAAAGGTCAATTATCTTATGTTTAAAGAACCATTCTTTTCTTTTCTGGTGATGATCGTATTGAACCAGCTTAACCCGATAATCTTCGAACTGCTTTTGAGAAATAAGATCAGGCCTTGAATAATAGATACCTTCCCAGATATAATCTATCCGCTCAAACCCCGAGTTGAAGTAATGTTTAATACCATTTTTCATTTTCACGTAAAAAATTGACCAGCAGACAATATTCACAGATTCAATATCACAAAAAAGAAGCGTTTCTTTTTCGCGACCATCATGAATAAGAACATGATCATTAAAAACCTGAATGGCTTTTTTTAATTTTGAACGTAACCAGAAAAAATAAAATGAACCTGTGACAACGTAATAAAGAAAGGAAGCGGTTAATTCCCAGGAATAGTTCGAGATGACTTGTTTAAACCCTTCTGACTGAAACTTCATTCCCCAGAAAATGCAAATGGCGGCGGCCATGAAAGAAAAGGCCAGGACATATATTCTATAATGGCTCCTGTACCTCAAATGCCGGGGCTGGATCGTATCTAGTTTCAAAACCAATCTCCTGGTTAAAAATCTAGTTATGTATCGGCAACTTCCCGGAAAAACTTGACTATTTCACTTTGGGTTCTGGTAACTGTCTGGATTTATGAAGAATTAAGAGAGTTATACCCGTAGCAATTAGGCCAATTGAAATCCATTGAGAGGGAGTAAGATAACCCCAATTTCCACGAATTTCATCGCCTCTTAAAACTTCCACCAAAAAGCGCAGCGACCCATACAAGGCCAGATAGAGACCAATAAGAAAAATTTTTGAGGCTTTCGACTTGATAAGAAAAAGACCGATCGAAAAAAGACCAACAGCTTCGATTAATTGAGTAGGGTGACGGTGATGATCATGCATATAAACCCCCCAGAAAAACTCTGTGGGTTTTCCGTAACAACAACCGGCCAAAAAACATCCTACTCTCCCTAACCCATGGCCAAAGGCAAGGGCAGGAAGCATGGGCCAGAGAGCTTTCAGAGAGAGCTGTTTGTCGAATAATTTAAAAAAGCTGATAAAGAGCAGGCCACCAATGAAACCACCGTAAAAGACAAAACCTCCTCCAGTCCAGAAGCTCATCTGCTGAAGCAGGTTTTGCCCGACACTTTCAGGAATGGTTGCATAAAAAAGTACTTTTGCTCCTAACCAGGCAGATAAAAAGATTCCCCAGAAGAGAATCTGGGCCTTTAGTGGCGAAGTATGAGGAGGCTGGAGAGAGAAATAAATTTGATAAGCGATCCCCCAACCGAGGCCCATCAGCAGGGGATAAGAATAAAGAGTCAGCTCAGGACTTTGGTAGAGTATCGGAAGCATGTGAGGCTGCCTTCTTGCCCTTGAGATTCATGAAAAATTCAATGATTAAAAGTCCCGCAGCAATGGTGATACAACTGTCAGCAATATTGAATGCAGGAAAATGGTTTTCTTCTTTTTTCCAGTAAAACATGAGGAAATCCACAACATATCCAAGATTGAAACGGTCGATGAGGTTTCCAACTGCGCCGGCAATAATTAAAGCATAGGCCAGCGAGATATAAAATGGGCCTTTGAGTGTTTTAATAAGGAGATAGAAAATCCATCCACAAAACAAAACGGGCAGACCAAGAAAGAAGATCTTTCGGAACCATTCTGGTCCCCCTGCTCCGAAACCAAAAGCTGCTCCGGTGTTTTTCACGTAGGCTACACTGAAGAAACCATCAATGACTGGAATAGTCTGACCATAATAGAGATTACTTTCAATGGCGCCCTTAGAGAGCTGATCAACAATAATCAGAGTTGCCATTAACAAGCAAAGAGTCCAGAACCTGGCCATACTTATCCTTGCTGTGCTTTTACTTCTTTGTTGGCCCGAAGATTTTTTATGTAATCCAGGATAAGAAGTCCGGCAGCAATAGTGATGCAGCTATCGGCTACATTAAAGACATGGAAATGATTTTCTTCTTTCATCCAGTAAAACATGAACATATCCACAACAAATCCAAGGGCAAAACGATCTATAAGGTTACCGATGGCCCCTGCTATGATGAGTGAATAGGCTAGCGACATATAAAGTGGTCCCTTTAGACTTTTATAGAGCAAAAAAGCAACCCATCCGCAAAACAGTACCGGCAATGCCAGGAAGAAAACCTGGCGGAACCATTCGGGTCCCCCTGCTCCGAAACCAAAAGCAGCACCCGTATTCTTAACAAAGGCGAGGCTAAAAAAACCAGGGATCACTTTATAGGTCTCGCCGTAAAAGAAATTTTGCATGATGGCTTTCTTCGTCAACTGATCGATGACGATTAATGCCACAATGATGAAACTAAAAATGCTGATTTTCTTAATATTACTCATTAATAATAGTCTTTTGGATTTATCTCATACTTCTCAATTTTCCGGAGAAGGGTCTTTTTGGGAATGTTTGCATTCAAGGCCGTTTGATTGATTCGTCCTTTATTCAGCTTCAGGGCCTGAACAATAAATTCCCTCTCGAACAAGTCTTTGGCAATCGCAAAATCAAGTTTTCCGCCTTCCGCTAATTTTGCTCCGAAGGAAAACTGCACGTCATTACCGCTTTTTGGAGCAGCAGCATGATCGAGAACAGAGTTCTGAATGTCTTCAAGATCAATTACGCTGTCCTCAGCGTGCTGGTCCTTTGCTTCAGCCTTCTTCTGGTCTTTAAAAACGATCGATGGAAGTGAGTTCACATGGATCATGTCTGAGGATTCCATGATAAAACAGTGTTCGATTATGTTTCTAAGCTCCCTGATATTTCCCGGCCAGGAATAGTTGCTTAGAACTTCAAGAGCTGCAGGTTCAGCACCTTTCACTTTCAGGTTATGAACATTATTGAAGTAATTAATGTAGTGATTAACAAGATGAGGGATATCAGATTTTCTTTCTCGGAGGGGTGGAAGATAAACAGGAAGAACATTTAATCGATAGAATAAGTCTTCCCGGAAAGTTCCCTCCTTAATCATTTCTTCGAAAGGTTTATGGGAAGCTGCAATTATTCTTACATCGACTTTAATTTCACGGTTTGATCCCACCGGCATGAAAGTCTTTTCCTGAAGAACGCGGAGAAGCTTAACCTGCATAGCCGCGGAAATATCCCCAATTTCATCAAGGAAAATCGTTCCGCCTTCTGCGAACTGGAACTTACCTATTTTTCTCTGATCAGCACCGGTAAAGGCACCTTTCTCATGTCCAAAAAGTTCGCTTTCAATTAAATTTTCTGAAATTGCACCACAGTTGATGGTAACGAACTTCTCATCCTTCCTGGGAGAATTGTAATGGATGGCCTTTGCTACAAGTTCTTTCCCGGTACCTGATTCCCCTCGAATTAGTACAGGAGTTCCAACCTTTGCAAGTTTTGAGATAACATCAAAGACCTTTTTCATGGCGTTTGATTCACCTACGAATTTATCATTTGATGTTGCAGATTCACCGATGGAAAGTGTTGGAGATGAAAACGTCAGAGTCTCCACCATTGAACGGGCCTTAAGAGCACGCTTAATAAGCGCTACAAGATTCTCCGAACTAATCGGTTTTTCAAGATAGTTATAAGCGCCTTCTTTAACGGCTTTCACAGCATCAGTGACGTTGGAATATGCTGTGAGAATCAAGACAATAACAGAAGGATCGTGCTTTTTAATTTCAGTGAGCGCCTGGATCCCATCCATTTCAGGCATGTTCACATCCATAACGACAAGATCGTATTTCTGGCCATAGACTTTGTTGACAGCTTCTTTTCCATTGTCGGCTACATCAACTACGAAGTGATGATACTCGAGTGCCTGCCTGACATTCTGCTGAAGGACTTTATCATCATCCACGACCAAAACCTTATGCATATGAATCTCCTATAACCTATTCGTTCTTAAGCTTTATTATAAACGAAGTTCCTTCACCCAGTTGAGAGGTGGCAGTAATAACCCCATTATGAAGTTCAATGAAGTATTTTACCAGATAAAGCCCCAGACCTGATCCTTTAATTGAATGAGTACTGTCATTCTTCACCCGATAAAATTTATCAAAAATATGGGCCAGATCGTCTGGGCCAATGCCGGTTCCGTCGTCTCTTATTTCTATATAAACCCAATCCGTATCATCCCAGGTTCTCACCCAGACGGTTTTTCCTTTTCCGGCATATTTAATGGAATTCTCGATCAGGTTTGAGATTACCCGGTTCATTAATACTGTATCAATTTGGATGGGATAAAGGGGGGACAACTCGGTCTCAATGCGCATTTCCTTGGCACTTGCTTCGAACTCCAGCTTCTCAACGATGGTCTCAATAATCTTATTCACATCCTTTGACTCTTTTCTCAGGGTTAAGTTCTGTGACTCGATTTTCGTTAAATCGAGAATCGAATTAATAAAGTTATTAAGTTCTTTGGTAGAATGGACAACGTTGTCAATTAGCTCAGTCTGCTCAGACGTGTTATTAAACTTGATCTTTAAGATATCAGCAATTCCAGCAATTTTTGCTACAGGTGTTTTAAGGTCATGGCTCATCAGAGATATGAAATTTTGTTTCAGGTTATCTACCTGTTTCAAAAGTTTGGATTCTTCCTGGATAGCATACCTCGTTTGGTATTCTTCAATCGCACGGAAAGGAACCCAGATGTAATAAACGACAAAGATAGAAAGAACCAGATGGGATAACTTTATCCACCACCCAAATGCCATGAAAGAAACGTAACTGGTAAGAAGGATTCCGATGATGAGAAGGATCGTAATCATTAATCCTTTCACCGGCTGAACCCTGGAAATAATAAATGAAAGAAGGATGGCAATTATGATGGAAGCAATCTGGGTTACCAGATCATCAACATCGTAGATTGTTTTTTCAGAAATCAAGGCTTCAATCACGTCACCGTGAACAGCAAGTTTTGGAGTTCTGCCTGCTTCCTTTTCAAAAGGTGTTTGAATGAAGTCGCTGGAATTAGAAATGTACTGGGGACCTATCAGAACAATTTTATCTTTAAAGTATCCTTTAGGAAAATTACCAACCACAACCCGATGAAAAGGGATGGAAGGTATCCTGTTACTGAGTGGGTTACCCGAATATTTGAATAAGGCAAAGTTCGCATCAGCTTCCGAATTGTAATAGGCCCCCTTGTACGCGGTAGCGTCAAGGATTGGTCGACCATCAATTTCCCGGAAACGTTTAGCCGTCCACAAGTGCAGTGAATCCTCTCCTGAAATATTGAGGATGGCCCTTCTTACAACTTCATCTTTTGAGAACACTAATTGATCTTTATAGAGCTGGCCCAGATAGTAACCAATGTCACGAAGAGCCTCAGGAGGAATTAACTCTCCGAGATTATCTATCTCCGTACCGAACTTGAATTTATCATTAGCAGGAGAGAATGCTTTAATCGCTTCGTGAAATTCAGTCTGATATCTTGCCTCAACTTCGGAATCAGGCTCCAGGAGTGAAACAAAATAGTTTATAAGTGCAGGGTCATCATCAATGAGCCTGCTCATGAGCCTTGTGTGCGAGGCATAGGTATAGGGATAAGTTTCTCCAAGAAACTGATCGCTCTCTTCATCCAGTGAAATCAGCACAACGGGAGATTTAAAATTCTTCGCCGGAAGATCTGTCTTTATCCAGAAGTCATAGAAGATAGATTCCAGAGGATGAAAAGAGTATTGGATGAGAATCAAAATAAAAGAGAGTGTCACCAGGAGCGGAGCAAACTTACTGAATTCAACCTGCTTCAATTTATTCAGCACTTTTTATCTCCCAGTTCCTGAATAAAAAATCCCATTCGTGAGGGAGAAACTCCAACGCAAGAATATTTTGAAAATGCCTGCTCTTATTCACCGAAGAGAGTTCAATGAGCTTGCGTGAAGGAAGAGAATAGTAAGAATGGGGCTTATTCAGTTTAAGACCAACACCCCTCAAGAGTTCTTTTTCTTCTTCAAAATCATTTAGGTTATTCTCCAGCTTTTTGAAATAGCCTTTTCCCATTATAAATTTAAAGACAAATCCCAGAAACGGATGAAGAAAATAACTGAGAATCCAGTTGATAGCCCTTCTGACATCCTTGAATGGAAGTAGTGTGAGTAAAATCCCTACAAAAGAATGAATGATCCAGGAGAAAAAACCAAGAATGAACATAGACTTTGTTCTCTTGGTGGCCATCCCTTTCTTAACCTGAAGCAAAAGCTCAAAACAAATTGCCTTCAATTCGACAGCCGTGGATTTTTCTAAAAGGGGCTTACTTAAAACAACACTAACTGTATTTCTATTTTGAAGAACAAAGGCCCTCTCAAGAGTGCCGTTATAGAAATAGAGCTGAGGCATAGGCACCGAAAGCTTATATGCTTCCTGAGAAGCTGCTGCAAAAAAGTTTTTTTCGTCACCGGAACGCACTTCTCGAGCGCCTAATAAATAAAGGACAACAGTGTCAGCGTAACCTACTGTAATTACGGTTAAAAATAGCCATGACAAGACTCCGACAACCAGTAATGCACCGCTTAAGGTTACCCATAGAAATAACCCAAAAATGAGGAAGCCAAGTAGTATTAAAAGCGTTGCCCGCATAGATTAAAAAACCCGTTTTTTTAGTATGTTATCTTATTTTATCACCTCTTAATTTTTATTTGCATTACTTTATTACAGCCTTAAGGCTTTCCCATGGACTTTGACGGCCTAGAGGGCTATAAACCACCAACTCTTTTTCAAGAATGAAATGAACTGTTGATTCGCGCCGCATCAAAAGAGTATGAGATGGATAAAGATTTTCTTCGTCTGATTGAAACCGTTGACGAGTTGCTGCCACAGGACTCGGAAAAGCTTGATGACGAAACTCTTATTTGTGAATGCTTTTGTGTGAACGTGAAAGACATTCGAGAGCTTTGCTCGGGGAAAGTTGACCTGGAGCTATTGCAGACCCGTCTTAGTTTGGGGCGGGGATGTCAGTCTTGCTTGAAGAGTAAAGATAGTTGGATAGATAAAATATTTTAGTTTGAGAATAGTCCGAAAGGAGTAACCCATGGCTTTTGACCGTCTGCTTTTTGGTACTGCTGGTGTCCCTAACAGTACAGCTAAGAAAAACAACCCAGTTGAAGGTGTAAAACGCATTCATGAATTGGGTCTTGATTGTATGCAACTTGAGTTCGCTCATGGTGTGCGTATGAAAGAAGAAGTTTCTTCAGCTCTTCGTAAAGTGTCTTATGAGCTTGGAGTTCCTCTTACTTCTCATGGCCCTTATTACATTAACCTTAATGCCCGTGAGCAAGATAAGATTGATTCATCAGTTGAAAGAATTATTCAGACAGCTAAGATTTCAGATCTTTGTGGTGCTGAATCTATGACTTTCCATGCTGCTTTCTACATGAAAGATTCTCCGTACGATGTTTTTGATCTTGTTGAAAAGTCTCTGAACGTAATTGAAGAAAGACTTTCACGTCTGGATATAGAAATTGAACTTCGTCCTGAACTTACTGGTAAGACATCTCAGTTTGGTTCTTTAGAAGAACTTATTTCTCTTTCTAAGTCTGTAGCGAGCTGTAAGCCATGTATGGATTTCTCTCACTTGTATGCCCGTACAGGATCAGTAAATGATTATGCAGGATTTTGTGAGACGCTTGATACATTGAAAGAAGAACTTGGAGCTAATGCTCTTAAAGAAATGCACATCCACATTTCTGGTATTAGTTCAAACTCCAAAGGTGACTTGAAGCACTTGAACCTTGAGAAGTCTAAGTTCAACTGGAAAGATCTCATGAGAGCTCTTAAAGACAAGGATTGCCGTGGTTATGTTATCTGTAACTCGCCAAACCTTGAAGTCGATGCTGGAATGCTAAAGCAATACTACATGGCCCTTTAATTCATTCAGGTTCCAACACACTTTTGGTTCAGATTAGAGTCATTTAATGACACAAATCTGAACCAAAAGTGTGTTGGAACCTGTTAAGCTGCTGTTAACCATTCCTGCGGATTCAGAAGATCATGTAAATGGCCTTCTTCTCCCACCTTTAGTCCAACCAGATAACAAAAACCATCAGCATGAGTTATCAGAAGTTGATTTAAATCTTTATTCCAGGCAGTTTTAATTACTTCTAGAAAATGGTCCTTATCATTGTCCTTTGAAAGGACATGATCTGAGGAAGTCGAATCATCTATGGCAAAAACAGACCAATTGATAGGTATATCTAAAGGCCCGAAATTGGTTTTGAAACGTAGCATTTGAGACTGGGGAATAAACTCCCCTTTCAGAAAGTTCAGCCCATAATCATTAAGTTTTAATTCCAGGCTAGAGAGCTCACATTCACCACTTTGCTGGAGCTTTAAAGTTTCATCCACTAAAAATGACAGGAAATCCTTCTCAGACATAACATGCCTCCGGATAACCTATCGGAAATTTAGTAAAAAAGCTTTATTCGAGAGGATTTATTGGCTCAAGGGCCTCATGATAAGTTTTGATATTACTGACATCAGCGATCAACCATTTACCGTTTTCGTTCACTACTTCTGCTATTTTTTTAACCTCAGAGGTAAACTTTGTTTCATCTTTTTCACGTGTACGAAATGAAACAGAATAAGTGATAAAGCACTTTTTCTCCTGGCATGACTTAGAGAGGACTTTAAAGCTGTCTTTCTGAATATTTCGGAGGTCAGCAAATTTGGTAAACTCTTCTTCGGTCACATTCTCCAGGCTCTGTCTCATCTTGCCAGTAACCCTTTCAAGAATGTATTCACGAGTAACAACTTGACCCATTCTACCTTCAACAAATGATTTTAAGGCTCCTTCCGGGCTAAGGTTATCCTGCAGACAACCCACAGAGAGTAAAATTAAAGGAATTATCCATTTCATCATCTTAACCTATCCGGTTGAAACCCAAGTTCATGAACGATTTCCATGAACTCTTCCCAGTTGAAAACACTCATGTCTTTGACTGCTTTATCAAATTTTATCCCAACACCCGTGAAATCATTAGTTGCGGCAACTACTTCCCCCTGCTGGATGAACTCTCTGTCCCGAAAAAAGATCGTCATTTTGATTCGTTTTGGAAGCCGGCCTTTTTCTTTTAGCTTGAGAAAGCATCCTTCCATATCCCAATTAGAGAGAAATCCCTCAACTTCCTTATCTCCAAATGAGATCTTGCAGGGAATTTCCTTTAACAAAGGTCCGAACAAGTCTGAGCCCCTGTAATTAGGGTTGATACTGGCCAGAGAGAGATAAAACTTAAGAAGTTGATAGAGAAAGTAGGAAATGATTCCATAAAAGAACATGGCGACGACAATAATCTTGTTAAACTCAATAAATAAACCTTCAATGACTTTAAACCCAACCAGAAAGATAGAAAGTTGATACATCAAAATCGAATACCGGTGATGTCTCCAGATAACGATGGCGGATACGGAAAGTGTCAAGGCCACATACCAGAACAGCTCGACAGATTTTTTTAAATATACTGTGGAGAATGGTGAGATATGGTGACGGTAAGCATGCTGGATATAAAGAAACAAGAACGCAAGAATCAGATAAATGACTACATTGAGAATAATTCTATCTTTCTTTCTGACTTTCAATTGTTCCATATGAGAATTGCCCTATAATACCAATTATGAATGAAGTTGCTCTCGAAATCTCTTCAATTTGCATCTCCTGTGACAACTGCCGGCTGGTATGCCCTGAAAATGCAGTTATCACAAACGGAAGCGACTACTTTATTGATCAATGGAGCTGCACTTTGTGCGGTCTCTGCATTGAAGTTTGCCCCCTGGATTGTATCAAAGAAACCAAAATCACCTGACTTCATCTTCAATCCCATTCCACCAGATTGAAGGACTATGGTCTGAGTGAACATCCTCACCCGAGAGAATGATAACAGGTTTTAACTCCCGGACCTCTTCATCCTGAGTGAGGTTCACAACCTCCGGAGACTTTGCATAATAGCTCAGCTTCTGTAAATCAATCTTCCATGTCTTCAATGCTTTCTCAGACACTAAAAATCTTATGAACGGGTGAACTGACTTCACTCGATAGGTTTTGAGTATATTAAATGTCGTTTCCCAATAGCGCCTGATGGTTCCAAAATCCCAGTAGTCTACATTCTCAAGACAGACGGCCGGTATTTCCTTTTCTTTATAAGTGCAAACTGTATCAAAGAAAGCACTTGGACCAGGTATTTTTTGCAGCTTACTAAGGTCAACGTAAGAAATTCCCGTGTAAGTTTCAATGGTTTTGTTCTGAGGAAGATCCTGATTTTTTACAATCCCTTTAATTTTTCGATTCTCATCGACCTCAAGGGCATTATATCCCAGCGAAGAATTCACCTTGTACGAAAGCAGTAGACAAGGACTCTTTTCATGAGGAGACATGATCTTCTGTAACTCTTCTTTTTTCAAATAAAAGAACTGGTCCGCATTAAGGACAAGTAGCTTTCCTTTATACTTCACTTCCGGTTGGGCCGCCAGATTATGAATGGCACCTCCGATATCAAGGATCTCCGGTTCTTCCCTGAGGAAAGTCACACCTTCAAAGATAGATTTTGTGCGGCAAAAAGCTTCAATCTCTTTTCCCATGTGATGAAGGTTAATGTAAATTTTTTCGGCACCCAGGCTCTTTGCGTAAGAGACCTGAAGCTCCAGCAGCGATTTTTCAAATACCGGCCATAGAACTTTTGGAAGCTTCTTCCCGATTGAACCCATCCTGGTTCCCATTCCTGCCGCTAGAATTAAGCAATAATCAATTCGCATAATAGTGTTGAAAAAGTTTTAGTTTAAGTTCGTAGTACTTTGGATTATTCATCATAACCTTCCGGATTTTTTCCATCGCAAATCCTATGTATTTTAAATATCTATCGTCTTTTCTCCAGTTGTAGATATAGCAGAAACTACCAACGGCCTTAAAAACCCTCTGGATAAGCATGTCATCGTATAGCTCAAGAAAGTGATCATAGCTTTTTTGACCATGAATTTTCACATCCAGATTATCATAATAGTATCTCTTCAATTTGTTCCTGTTTTCTTCACTGATGTTGTAGTAGCAGTCTTCCAGCAAGGAAACCAGATCGTATTGAGGGATTCCCCATCGGGCGTCCTGAAAATCAATAAAAATATAATTATTATTTTTCACCATGATATTTCTTGAAT
The DNA here is from genome assembly GCA_046566385.1 of Bacteriovoracia bacterium. GTDB lineage: Bacteria > Bdellovibrionota > Bacteriovoracia > Bacteriovoracales > Bacteriovoracaceae > Peredibacter. The sequence continues at coordinate 51,656 of JBKHWS010000005.1, forward strand.
GGAAATCCCGATGCGTAACTACCATCTTCTGATCAGACAGCCTCTTCATTATTGGATCAAACAGCACTTCAAGTTCACTGATCAGATTTTCATCAAGATTCTTATTGAAGAAGTTCATGAAGTATTTAAAGGTAAAGCGCGTTTCATCCATGTACTTCTGATAGTCGAACTTTAACTGAAACAGATTAGGATTTGTTACTGCTTCACCAGGAATTCTGTGTAGTTCCAGCAACTGATCTACAATTTTCTCATAAATTTTATATTCTTCCTCTGTTGAGGTAATGGTGCTCAGGAGAAGAAGCAGGGTCTCGTTTCCGAGATCCTCCTGAAGTGAGTAACCTCTCGAGAGATTATGATCTAAGATCTCAGGAACTCTGACATTGTTAGAGAAAAGAAACTGTTGAACAGAAAGGAAAGGGTGCTTTTCTACCCCGTCGTTATAGGGATTATCCAGGCAAACGACATAACTCTCTTTAGTCGTGAAAATACGGTAATATCTACGGGTCGATGCATCGCCAGTGAGTTTATCCACTTCTTCCAGCTTTTCATTTTTTAGAATGTCCTTCTCCTGAGTCTTATTGAAAAGTTCCTCAATAAAAAATCTCTCAGCTTGTTCTGGCTTCATAAGCTCTGATCCCTGATGCTATTTAAAAATGTATAGAACGTTTTACTTGAATTCCTCTTCCCGGGAACTTCTTCTTCAGTTGAAGTTTTTATCAGGAAAGCCTTGAATAATGACTCTTCCCTGTTAATTAAATTAGCATCTCCTACCTGCAGAATAAAATCTGCTGTATTCCTGTTCTGAATCTGAAGCCACGAGAGGTAGTATTCACCATCATAGCCGCTTCTGACAGTAAGATAGTAAGCCCATTTATGGATTTCCATTTTCTCATCCAGGCTCAACCGACTTAGGGAAAGCATTCTTTCAAGGGGAAGATATCCAATTGGTACAATAGTCTGCTTAGGGTATAGCAGGTTCTCACTTCGAACAAGTTCATATGAGAGTATGCTTACCAGCATACTCTCATGTTTTATGTATTTTGATATCAAGCCCTGAGAGAGAAATAACTCACCTTTTGGTAATGAAAAATGCAAAGGGGCATCCAGATCCAGGATTGTCACTGAGGCCTCTTTAAGATTTTTAAAGAAGGTTTCATTCTTTGAAATGATTTCTGCTGTAAGCCTATCAAGATATTTTTGGGCCAAAGGGCTTTTTAACGTTTTTATTCCAGGAGTTGAGAGGAAAGGTTTTTTAAGTGAGGCTAGATGGTCTGCAAAGTCCTGGGTATCCATTTCTGAATACCCTCCCTTACTTAATGACTTCATCTTTTTTGAGCCTGGAATGCGAAAGGTATTACAACCCGAGAGCAATAGAAAGATGCATAAACAATAAACCCCCGCACCAAGCGAGGGTTTATTGTTGGAATGAAAAAATTTGAAATTAAATTTCGTTTGCGACTTCACGACCACTTTCAGGATAGTAAATAGTGAAACCTGCAAAAATCTTATTTGGATCTTTGATCAGTGGTTTGTTATTTTCCCACAGAAGCTTCCACTTCTTTGTAGTATTATACACAGTTGTAGAGATTCCTCCGAGAGTGTCCCCTGTTCTGATCAGGTAAGGGTTACCCTGTGGGTTCCACACAAATTCCTCTGCAGGAGCAGCATAATCAAGAGTCATCCCTGTAGCAACAGTTGTTCCACCTTTCAATTTTTCTCGGTTCTGGCTCGCCAGATCTTTCCATCTTGCATAATCCCCGTAGATTTTGAAAGCGATCATCATAAGAGTTTCATTTTTTTGAACTGTATACTGTTTGATTGAGCCAGCATCATTAGAAATGACGGGAGTGACATTTTCAAGAGTAGAGTCCTGAACCAGAGGCTCAGCGGTTGAGATAACACCGTCATCTACAACTTCAGCAGGAGCAGTCTCGTCTACAACAGCATCACCGGCAGGCTGCTCATCTGTTGGGGTGTCAATGAATTCATCTGCATCAGACAATTCGATTTGAGGGGTTTCTTCATCAACTTTCTGTGCTGACTTGGAACCCGAACAAGATACTAATACTAAGCTAAGTAAAACCAACCATGGCGTAAGCTTCATTTTCACTCCCTGATAATGACTACAGATAAAGTTTATTATAGCTGCAATCAATTACTAGGGTGGAAAAAAATGCTAAACCTTTATCAGAAGTAGAAAAACATATCTTTCTGGTCAATTGAATCCCAGATTTTCTTCACTAGTCTGTCGAAGTGCTCTTCATTTTCCAGAAAGTCTAACTCATCTGTATCAACAATGAGAGATTTTCCCATATTGTAGTTGGCGTACCACTCATCGTAATACTCGTTCAGACTGGTAAGATATTCTGTAGGAATGGCCTGTTCGTAGTCTCTTCCTCTCTGTTTGATTCTTTCCTGCAATTTAGGAATAGACCTTCGGAGAAAAATCATAAGAGTTGGTGGATTCAGGAACTGAATCATCGATTCATATAGTTGGCGATAATTTTCATAATCCCGCTTATCAAGTTTTCCTTGGTCATAAAGGGAACGGGCAAAAATATTCGCATCCTCATAGATGGATCGATCCTGAATAGAACTGGCAGGAAGCGATTCAATTTGTCGATGAGTATTAAATCTATGATTCAGAAAATAAACCTGCAAAGGGAAAGACCAGCGGCTCATATCTCCATAGAAGTCAGAAAGGTACGGGTTGTCCTGAACCGACTCAAAATGTGGCTTCCACCCCAGTTTTTCAGATAATTTTTTGGTAAGAGTGGTCTTCCCACTACCAATATTTCCAGCAACAACCACAAACATAGGATTGGTTGTGCTGCTAAGGCGGTGGTAGGCCAGCTCGGACATGAAGTTCTCCTGAATTTGCATCATGAGTTAAGCCTAGTATGAATAGCACCATAAATCTTGACTCAATTGATCAATTTAAAAAATTTTCTGGTCGTTTACGTTATTCCGTTAATTACTTAGAATGAGATATAAATGAAGTATTTCGCTGTAGTTTTTATTTATTTGATTTGTCAGGTTAGCCCTGTTTTTTCACAGTCTTTAGTGGAAGACGCAAATTTAGCATTACCTGCAGGTAGCAGCGAAAATGTTTTTAACGAGACAATAAAAATTATTTCAGGCTCAAAAAAGATTTTCATTATCACTAATAACAACCAACAGCTAACTCCTGGTGACTTCATTTCAATTGCTCTGGATAACAATCTGGCAGCGCGGGCCTTGGTTGCCAAAACTCATCAAGGGCAAGTTGGAATTAAAATTTTAAAAATATATTCTCTCGCTCAGTGGACGAAGCTCCGCCGTGATCTTGATGTCCAGATTATTCGCGGCGATGATTCACAATTTGGTAAGAAAGCGGTCACTAAGACTGAAGAAGGTACTGAGGCAAGAATTCGCTCCGAAGAAGATCTTTTTACTGCGGACGTCGTAGTTGAAGATGAGATTGGCGTATTTGATGAGAATAAAAATCGTCATATTAAGCCCGATAACCTGGTAGCACTAACCGGAGCTTTTTATGATGCTGCTGAAGTTGAATCAAGAGGTGGTACCGTCAGAACAACAGAGTTCGGTATCTCATGGGCCTATCAGTTTTCTGATAACTATTTTGTAGAAGGTCTTTATGGAAGGGCACTTTTGGATAATTATCCTGCGGAAGGTAGTCAAACTCTGGTGAACCATCTCACCGCCCGCCTTAAATATAATTTCAAGGGACCACTCTATACTTTTTTTATGCCTTATCTTGGCTTTCACACCTATACAGTCTCAAGTCCCGATGCGGGTAAGAGCCTCAACGAGCAAGATAACGAAGAACAGTTAAATGCAATTGAAGAACTGGAAAAATCCGGACCAGTATTTGGCGTTACCATTCTCAGAAGACTTGTTCCTGGATGGTTTATCAAAGCTGATATTGGTTCTGATATTATTAATGTAGGATTTGCCATTGAATTTTAAATTACTCCTTCTCTTGTTTTTATTAGGGTGCGGAGTGAAAGGTGATCCTGTTGCTCCAAGAACACCTCAACTTCCTTCCCTGCTGGAAAATTATCCGGATATCCAGTTGGAACAACCTCTTAAAGAGCAGAAGACACCTTAAATGTCTCTTATTGTCGCTACCGGTTCAAATATTGGTGATTCTTTGACGATCCTTAAAGCGGCCAGAGATCGACTCGCAAGGGACTTCGGGCTTATTGCTGAGAGCAGAATTTATACTTCGGTTGCAGTTGAATATGAAAACCAACCCGATTTTTTTAATCAGGTTCTCGAACTGCAATTGCCTGCGTCAGATCCTGAAACTGTCATGACTCATCTTTTACAAATTGAAAAAGAGTTCGGCCGCAATAGAGATATTCCAAAAGGGCCAAGAACTCTGGACTTAGATATCATTTTTTGGAACATGCAAAACTTCAACTCACAGCATTTAATTATTCCCCATCCCAGATGGCGTGAAAGAAGTTTTGTCGTACGGCCACTTCAAGAATTGCCGTTCTTTCAAACAATCGAAAAATGTTTTACAATTCCAAAGATCTTCAACGTAGACGCTTCTCCCCTCGTATAATCAAGGACGAAATATGGATTTTTCTTTAACTCCTGAACAACGTGAGATTCGTGACCTGGCCCTGAAATTTGCCCGTAACGAAATGATACCTGTCTCTCAGGAATATGATGAAAAGGGAAAATTTCCCTCAGAGATTTTTAATAAGGCCTGGGAACTTGGTCTTATCAACACATGCATTCCTACCGAATATGGTGGGTCTGGGTTTTCTGCCGTTGATGGCGTGATCATTTCAGAAGCTCTTGCTTATGGCTGCATGGGAATGAACACTTCTTTTATGGCCAATGATCTCGCACTCCTTCCTATAGTGATAGGTGGTTCAGATGAGCAAAAGAAAAAGTATCTCACTCCGTTCACTCAGGAGTTTAAAATTGCATCTTTTTGTTTAACAGAACCTGGCAACGGTTCAGATGCTGGTGGAATTAAAACCCAGATTAAAGATGGTGGTGATCACTGGATTTTAAATGGTGAAAAAATGTGGATCACCAACGCAGGCTTGGCAGATCTATTTGTGGTTTATGGAACTGTTGATCCCGGCCTTAAACACAAGGGGATTTCTGCACTCATTGTTGATCCAAAATCTCCTGGTATAGAAATTGGAAAAAAAGAAGACAAGATGGGACATCGCTCATCCGATACCAGAGGTGTGCGTTTCAATAATGTCAAAGTTCCGAAAGAAAACATGCTGGGAAACCCCGGTGATGGCTGGAATATTGCCATGAGCACCCTGGACCATTCCCGGCCTCTTGTCGCTTCTTCTGCTCTTGGAGGTGCTCAAAGAGCCCTGGATCTTTCCATCCAGTATTCCAAAGAGAGAACCCAGTTCGGAGTTCCCATAGCGAAGCACCAGGCGATCCAGTTTATGATTGCTGAAATGGGAATGAAAGTTGAGGCAGCTCGACTGCTCGTGCATAAAGCTGCCTGGCTCTGCGATCAGGGAATAAGAAATACTGAAATTGCCTCTTACGCCAAAGCTTTTGCCTCCGACTCTTGTATGCAAATTACAACAGATGCTGTACAAATTTATGGTGGATACGGTTACTCAAAAGAGTATCCGGTCGAGAAGCTCATGCGCGACGCCAAACTCATCCAAATATACGAAGGGACTTCCCAGATTCAAAGACTGGTAATGGCCCGTGAATTATTAAAATAAATACGGTTTCTTTAAAGGAGATACTATGAATATTTTTGTGTGCGTGAAGCAAGTTCCTGACACAGAAACTAAAATCACTCCTTCTGGTGATGGAAGTTTCATTGAAACAGCTTCAATCAAGTGGATCATGAACCCCTATGATGAATTTGCTGTAGAACAGGCCCTGTTAATTAAGCAATCAAACTCTGCAGCCAATGTCACAGTTGTACGCGTTGGTTCGGTCAAAGATACTGAAGCTCTTCGAACTGCCATGGCCATGGGTGCTGATGAAGCTGCCCTTGTTGAGGCTCCTGATAACCTTGACTCATATTCAATTGCGAAGGCCCTTAAAGGTGCTATCGAAAAAACAGGAAAAAAACCGGATATCATTCTCGCAGGCAAACAAGCTATCGATGATGATGCTCTTCAGGTTCCGCAAATTCTTGCTGAGATGATGGGACTTCCAAGTGTTACTGTCATTGTTGGCTTTGAAATGTCAGGCAATACTGTAAAAGCAAAACGTGAAGTTGAAGGTGGAGCTCTTGAGGTTTATGAAGTTAGTACTCCTTGTGTGCTGGCCTGTAATAAAGGGTTGAATACTCCAAGATATGCTTCACTTCCAGGTATTATGAAAGCTAAGAAAAAGCCAATGGCCCAGTATTCACTTGGTGATGTTGGTGTTTCAGAGTCCGATAGAAGGGTTAAATATTCTAACTTCCAGCTTCCTCCTGAAAAACCACCAGGGAAGAAGTTTGATGCAACTGACTCTGCTAAGCAGAAAGAAGTTGTCTCTCAGGTCGTAAACCTTCTTAGAACAGAAGCAAAAGTCATTTAATTTTAAAGGATACACATATGGCAAACGTATTAGTTTTTACTGAAGTAACTGATGGTCATGTAAAACCCGTGACGCTTGAGATTCTGGGTAAGCTAGCCGGCCAGAGTGCGGATGTAGCTGTCATTGGAGACTTGGGTGCGGATCAGGTTGCAGAGCTTGCTAAATATGGCGCTCAAAACGTTCATAAGCTTAAAGGCTCAAATCTGGATAAGTATTCACCTGAAGGCTACTCTCATGCTTTAGCAGAATTCATCAAGTCAAAGTCTTATGATTATGTTTTCGCCGGCGCTACTTCTATGGGGAAAGACCTTCTTCCAAGGCTTGCTACTAAATTTGATGCTGGTCTTGCTTCTGATGTTGTGAACTTCACAATGGATGGAGGTACTTTCGCTGGTACTCGTCCGCTTTTCGCTGGTAAATGTCTGGCTAAAGTTGAAGTAACCGGACCAAAACCACATTTTGTTACTATCCGTCCGAATGCTCTTGGTATGCCTGCTAACCCATCATCCGGCGCAGGAAATGCTCAAGATGTGAACGCCAACGCTGGTGAAATTCGTGCTCAAATTAAAGACATTATCAAAGCTGCTTCAACTAAAGTTGACTTAACCGAGGCCAACATCATCGTTACCGGTGGGCGTGCCATGAAAAATTCTGAAAACTTCAAAATTCTTGAAGAAATGGCAGACGTAATTGGTGCAACTGTCGGTGCTTCCCGTGCTGCTGTTGATTCGGGATTTGCTCCACATGCTATGCAAGTTGGTCAAACAGGTAAAACTGTTGCCCCTTCTCTTTATATCGCTTGTGGTGTTTCTGGTGCCATCCAGCACTTAGCAGGTATGAGAACTTCAAAGGTCATTGTTGCTATTAACACTGACCCTGATGCTCCTATCTTTACAAAAGCTGATTATGGAATTGTAGGCGATCTTTTCCAGATCGTTCCAATCATGACAGAAGAGTTCAAAAAACTTTTAGGAAAGTAATTCTTGTTACTCCAGAAAATAGCCGGCCTTTTGGCCGGCTTTCTTTATAAAACCTACGCATCTACTTATCGGTACGAACTCCAATTTGAAGATCCGTCAGACAAAAAAATATTTTTTGATTCCTTATCTTCCCGGGAAGCCATTCCAGGAAAGAATCTCATTTTCGCTTGTTTCCACCAGGATGACCTTACTTGTCTTCCTTACTTTTCTAACCAGAATATTTGTATCCTTATTTCACAATCCAAAGACGGTCAGATTCTCGCCAGTGCAGTCGAACACATGGGCTATCAAACTGTCAGAGGATCTTCTCATCGTGGAGGAGTGGCGGGACTTCTGGCCGGTATGAGGAAGGTTATGGAAGGACATAAAATGACAATTGCAGTAGACGGGCCCAAGGGACCTATCTACAAAGTAAAAGAAGGTATTACTGCTGTTTCAGACAAGTCAAAAAGACCCATAGTTCCTGTCCGAGGTTACCCACAGAAAAAACATGTTTTCGAAAAAAGCTGGAACCAGGCAACTCTTCCCATGCCTTTTACAAAAATAACTCTGAAAATTGGTAAGATTAAATTCTACACGACCACCGAACTTGAAGAAAAGATGAAGTCTCTGTGATTTACATTGCTGGATTCTGATCAAAGTTAAAGCTCTGTGCCTGTTCTGCCTGGATCTGCATGGCCTTATCATTTTCAATCATCTGCTCCGGATTTACTCCCTGAGCTTCTGCATAAGCAGCATCTGTGTTTCCAAATTGCTCAGCATTGTTACCGAAGCTTCCCACCTCTACGTTATTGTTATCCGCAAGATAAGCTTGTGTTTCCTGCTGGATAACTTCTGTCGACTGCGTTGAGAAGCGGAGTCTTGTTCCTTCAAGTGGACCATTGGTAAGAGTCACCATATAGGCATACTGGTCAACCTGGTACATCATGCCCGAGTAAAGCTCACCGTTCATGTCGTATTCAAAAACGTTTCCGGTCATTTCGGAAAACGAAACGGCAACGCCCTCTCCGTTTGGAAGTGAGACATTCAGTTCTTCGATCACTCCATTGTTTGCTGTTAATGAGCCGGCAAACTGAGTGTTAGGAAGGCCTTTTTCCCATTTTTTCGGGTTGATCACTTCAACCAGTGAAAGAGTTAAGTCTTCCTGTACTGCTGCGGCCGGAATAGATTCGTCGGAGGCAGAAGCTTCAGGAGCAGAATTAACAACCTTTACTGCTTGAGTGATCTCTTCTTTTTGTCTTTTTGCAATTTTTGAAGGGCCAAGTTTTTGCCAGGTAACAGAAGCGGCAACTTCACGTCCAGGAACTGTTACACCATAGATTTCATCCAGGCGCTTAACGAATTTGACTTCAGCACCGGAAAGCTGAGATTCAGAATTAATAACAACTGCATTGTAAGTACCAGTGGCAACGAAGAGGGTTGCCAGTGTGAATGCAATTAATTTGTTTTTATTCTTACCCAGTTTCATAAATGTCCCCTGTGCCTTTTATGAAGCAAGGGCCATGCCAGATTAAAAAGTCCTAAGTTGTTGGATTCGGAAGTTAAAGTGAAAAGAATTCATACACTGTCTATTTTTAAGACAGTTTTTATCCAAAAGAATCATTAAATATTAGGCTCAGGACAAACGATAATAGGATAGTGAACATCACCATTACTTCTTTTATTATTCTTGTTTTATCCACTGCTGCCTTCGGCCAGTCCAATCTTGTAAAAGAGACCACAACTCAAGGTATAACAGAGAAGATCTTTGACATTAATAAAGATGGTAAAGGTGACCTCGTTGAAGTCGTAAAGAACAAACAGGTTATTGAAATTAAAGAAGATATAGATTTCGACGGTAATTTTGACAGAAAAACCAGCTTTTACCATGATCCTAGTGACGAATATTTTAAAATCATCGAGGAATCGGCTGGTAAGAATCGTCCAAGAAGAATCTCTTCTTACTGGAAGGACAAGAAAGATAAAAAGACATATTCCCTTGTTCAGGTTGATCAAAACAATGATGGGAAATGGGATACTCAATATAAGAGGGCTTCAGATACATTTCAAAAGCGTGAAGAGTGCAATCAGGCCGATTCTCTTTTAAGCACCATAAATGATTTAGCAGATTCCGCCCTTGATGCAGTTTCTCTTTCTGATGATTATGTCCTAACTAAATGGGGACACCAGATCCATAAATCTTGCCTCGAAGGTGATGATGGGGGCTGGTTTCTTTTGCAAACAGAGAGAGCAATATCGGAAGGTCTTTCTTGTCTGGATGGCCTTTCTAAGAATGGTGGGAGGGGAGCTGGCCGTAATCTCACTTTACTTAACTCTCTCCTCTCCCGAAAAAATGTTCAGATCATCTGTAATGAGCCAGGTTACGACTGGGGTGAAGGGACCGTGGCCCACGCAACTTCCAGCGGGAAAGATGATAAAGCCTTTCTAAAGCATCCGGGCATCTCAATGAATCCTCGCATCTTAACTGATTACAAATCAAATGGCCCAAACGGGATCACCGAGTTTAAAAAGACAATATTCCATGAACAACTTCATAACCTTGGATATCTCCATAACCACGACATTGAATATCCATATGCCTGCGAAACTTGTTGTTTCCCGGAGAATGAAAACTCAGCTGTCACGGAAGCCGCATGTAAGGTTTGTTCGGGAAACTATGCAGGCAATACTGATATTGCCTATATCAGAGACATAACTTCTTTCGGTGCACTCAGATACAATTCTTCTCATGCAGTTTCTGCCACTCTAGCCCACATCAAAGAAAATCCTGACAGCATTGAAGGTATGGGATACCTGGCCCTCAATCTTTCCGGAATATTCGATCCCGTTGGGGGTCAACTGGCGGAAAAAGTCATGCTTGATGCTAAGAATTTAACATCTGAACAACGAGCGCTTTTAGATAAGGCTAAGAAGTATAATGACTCCGAACTTTTTAAAAACTATCAATCATCTTCTAAGATTGTAGCAGATGCATATTACGAGGCTTATAAATCCGGAGATCCCTTAAACGCTTTAAAACAAGTTTCAGCTCAGCTGGATACTTTAAAAACTCAATTCAACAGAACGAGTATGAGTCAGGCCAATGAGCAGTATGTAAGAGATGGAGTCAGGGATCACCTCAAGAAACTCATCTACGATATCTGGCTCTATGATTATTCAGGGAAAATTACTGACGCAAAAACTAAAGAAGAACTGGGAACCCTTGCTTACACCGTTTTCAAAGAACTTTATCCTTAATACTTAATCGTAAACTACTCATCATTTCTACATGAGGTGTGTGGGGAAAAAGATCGAGGGGAGTAATCTCTTCGACTATCCACTTATTCCTGGCAAGATCAGCGATGTCCCGGGAAAATGTATCAAGTTCACAAGATATATAAAAAATATGTTTCAGACTATCCAGATACTTATAGAGGCCTCGTCTTTTAGTAATTCCCTCCCTGGGTGGGTCAATAAGAATGGCCTTAGCATGTGGCTGTGCTTTTGCGATCAGTCCCCACGCACCTTTTTGATTGATATCAAGACCGAGAACTCTTACTCCTGAAAGGTTTTTCCTCCTAAGACATTCCAGGGCAGAACCCTGAACCTCTACGGCTAAGATGTTTGTAAAACCCATTCTCGATAACACTTCCGTAAAATTACCTGACCCACAAAACAGATCAATAACCGGATAATGTCGTGGAATGTTATTGAATTTATTTTCAACCCATTTTCTCATCACTTCATTTTGATCTGAATTTCCCTGACGAAATGGTCGTCGTTTATTTGCCACGACATCGGAAATAGTCATTTCATCATCAAGGTCTACATAACACCACTTATGATTGTCAGTTGGGTGGAAGTCCATCCTGGGAAGAGTACCCTTAAGCTCATGAAAGAGCTTATGAAGGACGGGATTAAGAATCAGGCAATCATCGACGGGTGCAAAGACGGAAGTGCCTTCGGAGACATAACCCAGTTTTTTTCCGTTGGTTTTAAGTTGAATTCGATTACGATAATTTAGAGTTTCAGGAGAAGGAACGACTTTTTTCAAAACTCCTTTCTCGAGTTTAACGGATCTTTTTCCAAGGGCATGCTCAAGCCTTTTGAACTTGTAATGTATTTGAGATTGATAGCTCGCCAGCATCCAGGGGCATCCGCCGCAGGCCCCCTCTTTCACCCCCCTATGAGAACAGGGCACCTCAACTCTCTCAGATGAGAGTTTTAATAATCGTAAAAGTTTTGCTTCTGAATATTTCGGAGCACTTTCTGCAACTTCAAACTCTCCCTCATCTCCCGGCCACGTTCCACGAACAAAGAAAATTCGTCCATCTGGGTGATCAATAACACCTAAACCTTTATGGGATAGATCTCTGACTTTTGATTGAAAAACAGAATTCATGAGAAAAAGAAAGGCTCCTTTCGGAGCCTGATAATTATTCTGCTGGCGGAGTTTGTTTTAAGTAATCAAGATGAGAAGAGCGAAAACGCTTTAGGGCGATAACGACAATGTCTGAAGGAGGAAGTCCAGTGTTCTTAGACATAAGCTCCAGATCTTCAGCAACTTTCTTTTCAATCTTAACGGTAACTTCTTGTAAATCACCCTGATTATGCTTTTGGGACTTCATGAAAACCTCACAATAAAATTTCAAAGAATATAACTGTTTTTTTTGTCTTGGTCATCAGGTTCATCCTTGCCGCGCAGCCACTATTTTCAGGGCACCCTTTTTTCGCAAACTTACTAAAGACCAGGTGATTTCATGATCCAGAAGTTGACAGTGCTGGTAAATATCGAAAGGACTGTTCCACTCTGTCAGGGCCAGAAGGACATCGAACTCTTCGGGGGTTACCGGAGAGGTATCTTCGATGAACTTGGAATCAATAAGAATTTTTACGTTATCAGGGGGGCGCATTTTCAGGCTTTCCCTGTATTGCTTAAGAACTTCTCCCATTTTGTTTCGTATAACCGAGAATGGGTAATGGATCTTTCGCTCTTTTTCATCTACCAGCTCAGGTTCCACCACATAATCAAATGAGTTAAGGGTATATTCCTGAATAATGAGTTGATAAAAAGCTTTTAATCCACTGTTGTTATTGAAGGTAACCTGGATAACTTCTCCGTTTTTGAAGAGAATGTGTCCCAGAAATTGGCGGTTGAAGGCAGCGAGGATATTTACTTTTCCTGTAAATTGAACCGCAATCTGCTCCTCAATAACTCCCAGAACTTTAGATTCCATAAACCCTACTTATTAAGACCTAGTATTTTTGAAAAAAGACCAGGCTTTGGCTGGACAGGATTGGAATTAAAAAAAGACTCTACTCTTTCCCCGATTTGCGTGAAGGCCTTCCAAACAGGACGCTCTCTAAATCTTTCCTGAGTCATATAAGGTTCGCCCTTATCCGAACCGGTACGAAGTTCAATCTCCAAGGGAACCTGTCCCAGCATATCCACCTTCAATTCTGCCACAGCTTTCTCCACTCCACCTTCGCCAAAAATATGATGATCTGTTCCGCAGTGACTGCAAACAAATGAGGACATATTCTCAACCATGCCTATGACAGGTAAGTTCATTTTACGAAACATCTCAAGGCCTTTTTTGGCGTCAAGGAGAGCTATATCCTGAGGGGTAGAGATGATAATTGCTCCATCAACATGGGCATTTTGAATCATAGAAAGTTGAATATCTCCTGTTCCCGGCGGGAGATCTATCAGAAGGTAATCAGTTCCATTCCAATCCACATCAAACAAAAACTGATTCAAAACCCCACCAAGCATCGGACCTCTCCAAATGACAGGATCCTGCTCATTAATAAAAAATCCGAAGCTCATGAACTTAATTCCATGGGCTTCAACCGGAATGATTTTTCTTTCAGTGTTGGAACGTGGTTTTTCATCCCGTTTACCAAAAATCATAGGAAGAGATGGCCCATAAATATCAGCATCTATAATGCCTACCTTGTAGCCTTTTCTGGAAAGAGTAATGGCGAGATTAGCAGTGAAAGTAGATTTACCCACACCTCCCTTACCAGAGCCTATTGCTATGATTTTTCCAACACCGGGTACTGGCTTTTTATTGCCAACAGTCCCATGTCCGGTTTTAAGCTGAGCAGGCTGCGAAGCTGGCGGAGGCGATGGTTTTTCAGACTTTTCATCCAAGGCCTTGAAGACATCCTGTGATTGGGTTGAAGTTGTTTTCACCAGAATATTTTCAACACCAACCATCCCGGAAAGTGCTTTTTGGATTTCTGCTTCTATCACTCTTTTTTCTGCAGGAGAAATACCGTCGCGGTTATATTGGGCAACCAGCTTGTCCCCTTCCATAGAAATTTGTTGCCAACGATTTTCAGTGGCAAAGGTAGCCCCGGTTGAAGGGTTTTTGATATTATGAAGACGCTCTTTAATTTGTTCCAACATAGTTTCTCACTTGAGTAAATCAGTAGGTTAATGACCTTATTTCCATCTGGTAGAAATATGGTTCTCATTTTATGATTCTATATAAACCTTGAATAGGATTAAAACATTGGCATTTTATAAACGTTCAGTTTTTCTCATTAATCCGGCTTTCCAGCTTAAGTTCAGTCTTATTGTCTGTTCTGTTATTGTTATTTCAACGCTTATTTATCCGGTTATCATTTACGATTTTTTTCAATTAATGACCAAGAGTATGCCAAGCGTTTCAAAAAACGTTCTTGCAGCACAGAAAGACCTTATCCTCTACCTCGTTCTCATTCAGCTAGTTATTACCTTATTGGTTTTTATTGTTTTCATTTTCTTCACCCATAAAATTGCCGGACCACTATACAAACTTAAAAACCATCTCGCAGCTATTCGTGAAGGACATCCAATCACTCCCCTCAACTTCAGGGATGGAGACTACTTCCAGGATGTAGCTGATGAAGTTACTTTATTTCTTGATACAGTGGCTACGAATCAGGAAAACGACTTTCATGACCTGGATGAAATCTCCATGTATATAGAAAATTTAACGACAGTTGTTCCAGATGATAAAAAACCAGTTTTGAACGAGATATCCCGTCGGTTAATGGACATAAAGTCCCGCTATAGAAAAGCCCTTTAATCCGTGTAAATATTCCCTTAAGTGATATAATGAACTCTCAAATTCATCCATTAAGGATGCTGGAAGTAGTTGTCAGAATGAATGTATTTCTTTTTCTTTTTTCACTAATTCCTTTGCACGTGCTTTCAGCCACTAGTGCTTCTGTTTCAGAAAATGTAATTAACAATCCAAAATTACAGCTAAGTAAGTCTGATCACATCCTGGCTGAACATATTGTTAATATGATGAAGTTCATCGATAAGGGGTATATCAACCAGGAAGTACTGAACAAGGTATTGAAGCAAGCTGAGCAATCAAAACATTTCATCCCTTTTGTCCCGTGGCTCAAGGAAATTCATTCCATATCAAGACTTTCAGCAACTGGTGCTTTCATAGAGCATTGTGGAAAGTATATTGAGAAAAAAGAAAGTTTGCCTCTGGAGAAAGTGCTCGAAAGAGCCGCAGGAAACTACTGCAGAGAGCGCGCCCTTGAATCCATCGGAAGGGACATAGACAAATCTCAAGTTCTGTCAGACGAATCAACTCTTTTCATCCAGCAGAACTTAAAGTTCTTTCTTACTAAGAAGAATAAAAAGAACTTTGCTTACTTTGTGCAGTCGCAGGCTTCTCGTCCCGGAATCTTGAAAAAGCTCTCAAATGAAGTAACCAGCTACAGTGTCCGTCACCAGATCGTTCCATCCCAGGAAGTTCTAAAAGATATCGTTATTAATGAGCAAATTACCAAGCTTATTCAGGACAAGGGCTTTAACCCTCTTCAGCACAAAAACGTCTTTTACGCTGAGTATGGAAAACTCATTGAGCAAGGCTATAAAGTCATTGATAAAAACCCTGAAACAAAAAAGGTGAAGGAACACTATAACTTTCTGAAGAATTATCTTGAGCTTAACCAGGATCATTTACCGCTGGGCCTGTGTCTGAACAGAATGAATGATTTTGCAAAGGCTGTGTATAGAACGGGTTTCAAAGAACTCTCTCGTGATATTTTTAAATATATCATCAGAAAAAACCATAAAGAGATCCAGGAAGACGCCTATTTTTTCTATCTTTGGACTTATATCAATCACAAGGATTTCAAAGACGCTTTAAAGCGTGCCGATGCTTTTGGTCTTGTTAAAAACAGCAAAAGTATTTCGGACTCAAGATTAAAATTCTGGCTTGCCTATACCCACGAGGCCCTTGAACAGAAAAGTGAAGCAGTCACTTTATATGAAGACCTGGTTGTGAATCATCCCCTTAGTTATTATGGGATTATGGCAACGAAGAAACTACAAATTCTTAAGCCGGACTCTCCGATGGTTAACTTCTACATCCAAAACACGCTACAGAGTGCAACGAAACCAACTGTGGATATTAAGGAGTTACCAAAGGACCATATTGCGTCGCTGGTTCGCTTAAAAGCCTGGGCAAAGATTGATAACAGCAAACTTCTGAATCTCGAACTCAAGAGACTCCGGAATCACAGTATGCCTTCTTTACTGGTGAAAGCACCAAGTGAAAAGCAACTGGCCCTTAAATCCGACCTCCATCTTTTAAATGCTCAGATCATTCAAATGTCAGAGAACTACCTGGCCACTTTCAGATATATTTATGAAATATTGGATAAGAAAGAAGTCTTTTTTAACCGCCAGCTACTGGAAATGCTTTATCCACAACCTTACTTTCAGGTTCTGGTTAATGCTTTGAAGAATCAAAACATAGACCCCATTATTCTCCTCTCACTGATCCGGCAGGAGTCCGTTTTCAATCCTCATGCACGGTCAAGAGTGGGAGCGAGAGGGCTTATGCAGCTGATGCCAACAACTGCAAAAAGATTTCGTCGCTCTGTTCGTGACCGACACTTAACAAACCCTAAAATCAACATTGAACTGGGAACGAAGTATTTTAAAAATCTGATGAAGAGATATGACGGGAACCTGGTTTATGTTCTGGCCGCTTACAATGCCGGTGAGTCACGGGTAGAGAGATGGAAAAATCTTTATTTTGATACTGACTCCACTATCCTCATGAACATAGAGTCCATCCCATTTCTGGAAACCAGGAATTACGTTAAGCTTATTTTCCGGAACATTTTCTTTTATAAATTGTTGCTGGACAAGAAAGAGCAGATCGCAGACTCAAAGGAGCCGAACCAGATATTTGATATCAAGCTCGGCTTTGATAAGTAAAATTTAAAATTTTAAAATTAATCAGACGTTGAACTTGAAGTGAATGACGTCACCGTCTTTGACTTCATATTCTTTGCCTTCCATTCTGAATTTTCCTGCCTCTTTCACTTTGGCTTCTGACCCATAAGTGAAGAGATCTTCACAATGGTAGACCTCAGCTTTGATGAACCCTCTCTCGAAATCAGAATGAATAACACCAGCGGCCTGAGGAGCCTTAGCCCCTTTAGGAAAAGTCCAGGCACGTACTTCCTTCACTCCAGCAGTGAAATAAGTTTTCATGTCCAGCATGTCGTAACCAGCGCGGATCATCTTTGAAAGACCTGATTCCTCAATTCCTATATCCTGAAGGAACGCATCCTTTTCTTCCTTGGATTCAAGAGCAGCGATTTCAGATTCAATTTTTCCGCAAATCGTGATTACCTGTGATCCTTCTTTCGCAGCGATCTCTTTAACTTTTTTAACGTGCTCATTTTCATCAAGGATGCTGTTTTCATCCACGTTGCAGACGTAGAGCATCTTCTTCATGGTGATGAGATGAAGATCAGAGATAGCCTCCGCTTCATCAGCATCCAGTGGAAGAGATCTTGCCGGCTCTCCCGATTCAAGGACTTTTACAAGTCTTTCCAGAATAGGCTTGGAAATCTTGGCCTTCTCCTGAACTTTCTTGTCCTGGGATTTTAGGTATTTATCCAGGGTTTGAATTCTTTTCGTCACAGATTCAAGATCGGCCAGAGCTAGCTCGATGTTAATAACTTCAATATCTGAAACCGGGTCAATCTTCCCGGCAACATGGACGATGTCATCGTCTTCGAAACAACGGACAACATGACAAATTGCCCCCACCTGACGAATATGACCGAGAAACTGGTTTCCTAGTCCTTCCCCTTTAGAGGCACCTTTTACGAGTCCAGCGATATCTACAAACTCTGTTACTGCAGGCACTACGCGCTCAGGTTTAACAATGGCAGAAAGTTTATCAAGACGTGAATCCGGAACATGATCAATCCCCACGTTTGGCTCGATGGTGCAAAATGGGTAGTTAGCTGCTTCGGCCGGAGCTGAAGTCAACGCAGAAAAAATTGTGGACTTACCCACATTTGGCAAACCGACAATTCCACAATTAATACCCATAAACTAAGCTCCTAAGCTAAAAGATTCTTCTTATTGTAAATTCCAACTTTTTGTAAACCATCTACCATAGCCGCTACGAGGGGGTCATGCAATTTCTCGAGCAAGAGAGGCAACTGAATCCTTTCATCCCCTTGAAATGGACTTAATACCCAGCTTGCAACATCCCCAATAGGAGGACGGCCTATTCCAATTCGCATGCGGGCAAATTGATCAGTCCCCAAGTGGGCCGCAATAGATTTTAGCCCATTATGCCCGGCAAGACCTCCGCCCATTTTAAAGTGGACCTGTCCAAAAGGAATATCGAGTTCATCATGAATAACCAGAATTTCCTGTGGAGGAATTTTGAAAAAGGCGGCCATGGGTTGGACAGATTCACCGGAAAGGTTCATGAAGGTTTGAGGCTTTAGGGCATAAAACCGATTACCCTTCAATGTGGTCTCGGCATAAAGACCTTTAAATTTGGATTTCCAGATTGCATCCCTGAACAAGGGGGAATGGTCCAGCAGCATCCAGGCAATGTTATGCTTGGTCTCGGCATACTTGGGACCAGGATTTCCTACTCCTACCACCAACTGAAACATATCAGATGAAAAGAGAGCTCACCGAATCATGATTGTAAGTTCGGTGAATGGCCTTCGAAAGAATATCGGCCGTGGTTACAACTTTAATTTTATCTAGCTTCCTTGCATTCTCAGCAAGAGGAATGGTGTCTGTAACAATGATGGCCTCAAGTTCTGAACACTCCGCAAGCCGTTGAATAGCAGGATCAGAAAAAACAGGGTGAGTAGCGGCAGCATAAATTTTCTTCGCTCCGTTTTTCTTCAGGGCCTTCGCTGCCTGAACAAGAGTTCCGGCGGTATCAATCATATCATCAATGATAATACAGTCTTTACCATTAACGTCCCCGATTACATTCATGGCCTCTGCAACATTCGGCCCAGTCCTTCTCTTGTCTATAAGGGCGAGATCTGCATTCATCCTTTTGGCATAGTAACGGACTCTCTCAACCCCACCAGCATCAGGTGAAACCGTTATGAGGTTACTTGGATCGAGGTTCTTTTGAACCCATTCCAGAATCACAGGTGAAGCAAAAATATTATCAAAAGGAATATTGAAGAAGCCTTGTATCTGACCAGCGTGTAGATCCATAGTGATGACCCGGGAGCAACCAGCAATGGTCATCATATCAGCAACTAGTTTGGAAGTGATCGGGGTACGGGGAGCACTTTTACGGTCCTGACGGGAATAGCCATAATGCGGAACAACAGCGGTAATGGAATTGGCAGAGGCTCTTTTCAGGGCATCCACGATAATCAAGAGTTCCATCAAGTGTTCATTCACTGGTGCACAGGTACTTTGAATAACAAAAACATCGGCTCCACGGACGTTCTTCTCTATTTCGCAATAGATCTCACCGTTAGCAAAGCGTCTTATTTGGGGGTTAACAAGCGGAACGTCGAGAAATTCAGAGATTTTCTTAGAGAGAGTTGGATTTGAGGTACCAGAGACTAAAACCATTCGTCTCACTCTGAACTCCTAGTGATAAAGGAATCTAATGAAGGTGGTAGGGGTGGCAGGGATCGAACCTGCGTATGGCAGAATCAAAATCTGCTGACTTACCACTTGTCGACACCCCTACAGAATCATTAATTGTTCAAAGGACTATAGATTAAGCCAATAGTTTTTGCAAGCCATCCTAAAGATAATTCGCTCTTTTTTGACCGGGATAATTGGACACTATGGAAGGGATTTTTTATAGTTTTAAAACTAGTTTTGTCGACGATTTATTAAGGAGTTCTTGTGAACAATAAGTTCCGTCTCATGAGTCTTGGTATTATTTCTACCCTAAGCATCAATTCAGCCTATGCCCTTCCCATTGATTGGTCGGGAGTCTTCGGCGTTGATACCCATCTGATCAGTAATTTTTGTCGTACTTCCGATGATGTGACAAAAACACCGGCCGTTACTTCAGGGACTCAAGGAATCGATACTGTTGATTGTGATGCCACTTTTCAAACCTATACTATGAGGCTTAATCCAAACATTATCGTCAATGATGGCGTCACTTTAAAAGGTGAACTTTCCAGCGGTTATATCCGTGGAGGTTTTGCTGGTGGTGACTCAGCTAACTCTGCTGACGGCTCGGTTAACAACTCATACTTCTTCACAACGGCTGCTCAAAGAAGCGCCCTTAACGTTAACCAGATGTACATGGAAATGTATGCTGACACGGCCCTGGTAAAAATTGGCCGAATGTCCAAACACTATGGAATGGGTATCACTTTTGATGGTGGAGAGGATCCTTGGGATAGATTCCTGACTATGTATGATGGAATCGAAGCTGAAATGAAAATTGGAAATTTCAGTGTCATCCCCTATTACGCGAAAATTTCGAGTGTAAGTGATAACGCCGACAGAGCGGGTGAACCTGCAGCTAATTATGATGTAAGAGAACTTGGTTTAATCGCTAAGTATGACAATAAAAACCGCGACCTTCTGGTAAGTGTTCTCTATGCAAAACGTTCTTCTGAGAGAAGGAATGCTTTTTATAATGGAAATAACGACAGTGACTCGACAACGACTTTCGACAGAGGAAGCACTGAGATTACTGTAATTGAGCCATTCATTGCTAAAAGATGGAATAAGTTAAGAGTAACGGCTGAAGCTTCTCTTCAAAGCGGAGATTATGGGAATATCTATGCAGCCGGAGAAAATTCACAACTTTCTGCTCAGGCTTATGTTCTGAACGCAGCATATGATCTCAATCCAAAATGGGACATTGGTGTTCTTGCAGGTCAGGCCACTGGTGATGATGGCTCGAGCTCAAAGTTTGAAGCTGCTTACTTACATCCAAACTTTCACATCGCTGATTTGATGTTCCGTTATCATTATCCTTCATTTAATGAGGGCGAAAGATCCATTTTTGATTCTTCAATAACCAATGCCAGATTCTATAAGCTCTACGGGAATTTCAAAACCGATAAGTGGACATGGAAAGCTGCCGCTATATTTGCCACGGCCCTTGAAACAGCCAAGGCCGGTAAGAACGCTTACCACCATGAAGAGAACTATCGTTTTGCTTCTACACAGAAACAAGATGACGATTACGGATATGAGTTAGACTTTGGTTTTGATTATATGTGGAATCCTAACGTTACAATCAGCGGTTACTATGGCTACTGGTTCGTAGGTGATTATTATTCATTTAATAACACTGCTGATGATCTGGATCTTGAGAATGTTCACGGTGGCGGTTTAAGAGCTACACTTCAGTTTTAAAGTAAAGCCCCGGAGACGGGGCTTTACTTTACCAAGTACGGCCGTATATTGAGTAATGGTTATAGGCCTGATAAGGATTGTTCCAGTAGCCTTGGGGTTGTTGCCCATACATGTTCTGTTGATATCCGCCATACATGTTAGGTTGCTGCATTCCCCCCCCCCAGTTGAAGTTGTAACTTCCCTGAGACTGGTAGCCATAATTACCACCATACATTGATTGCTGTCCCATATATGGTGATTGATAGCCGTAAGGGCTTTGCTGCATAAACATATTATTGTTCTGATATGGATTCATCGGTTGCTGATACATTTGTGGCATCATCTGGGCCTGCTGTTGATACATTTGCGGATTCGGCTGACCCTGATTGAAATTGAAGGAGTAAACTCCTGGATCCTGGACCTGAGGTCTTGGATTTGGTCTTGTTGTATCTTCCACAACCGGCTCTGCAACTGTCGTCGTTTCCGGAACTGGCTCACCGTTTTGGGCAGCTATATAACGACGTCCCTGAGCTTCCAGTTCGCCGTACTCCTGAGCCTGCGCATCGTATTCAGCTGCACGCTCTTCATCAACCTTGTTATAGTGCTGAAGCAGGGCCTGAAGTTCCTGGATCCGCTGCATACTATCCTGAATACATTTCTGTGTATTCCGCCAGTACTTATAGCAGTAACCATTTGGCTGCCTGACTCTTTGAATCTCCAGCTGAATTTCTTCATTGAAATTCTGAGTACGAACTTCAATGTTATTTCTCATTCTTTTTGCAAGATTATTAAAGTGCTTTGATTTACCTGTTACTTGACCCGTACGAATTTCATATCGTTCAGTTTCCTTAACCACTGTATCAGCAAAAGAAGACTTTCCGGCAGCAACTCTTTGCGCGGCTACTGCTGGGGTGATAACAACATTATCTTGTTTGGCCCCCAGACGTTGGTGGTGCTCAATGACAAGCTTCATGTCGTTTAACTTCTCGGCATTTTCAAATTTACCGTCTTGAATGAGCTTTAACGTGTGAGACGAAAGAAAATACGGTTTTTTATTATAAGTAGAAATTTGTGCCAGCACGGCCTTCAGTCTTTCCTGGGCTGCCTTTTTCGCATCTCCTTCCAGATCAAGCATTTCTTCATAGAGATTTACGGCATAATCAACTTTAGGTTGAACAACATAACGGTGAAAGTCCGAAATGACTTTCAAATCTTCATCTGTATACTTACCTTCTTCGATGGCCTTAGCGGCTTTTTGAGCAGCTTCAAGTATTAACCTATCCCTTACTTCACCAAGTTCATCTGCATATCCCTCATACTTCTCTATGAAGTCAGCAAGTTTTCCATACTCATTTACTGTACACTCTCTAAGTTTTGCAGCCTCAGCGTCTAGCCTTGCTTTCTCGGCATCTGAAAGAGTTAATAAATTTCTGATTTCAGGATGAGCCGCTTCATAGTAATCGCAGGCATCAACATGCTCGAACTTACCATACTTGGCCTTAACAAGAGGACTTGTCGGACCGTGTGAAAGAAACAGGAGCTGACCGGACTGATCGAAGCCGTTGAACTTTTCATTAACTGGTAAGTTGTAAATTGCACTCTTAACAACTTTACCATTAACAATGACTCCGGATTTCTGGAGACATTCTTCAAACCCTTTTAATGTTGGCTTTAAGATGGTTTCCTCGTGCTTTTTAAATTCACCATTTTCAACTTTTGCTACCTTATAAGTGCAACCGGCATCCGTGCAGTTCTCGCCTTCTTTTATTTTTACTTCCAGAGCATATGCTTTTTTACCCTGAATTATAGGCTGCTTCATTTTCCATTCTAGCATTGAAGAACAGTTTCCAATCATATCCCCCGAGGAAACACTAAGGCTTCCCGTTCTCGGATCATGCAGGATTTCAAGCTGGCCGTTTTCCTCTTGAATCAGGGATGTGAATGCTTTTAAAGGAATAGATGTTTGGTCATTCTCTTCACATTTCTTTGTGCTCGAAGAAATTGTTTCTGTTGAAGGGGCCACTTCCGGAGTTGAGGATGCTGAGGAGCTTGTGCTTTTATTCTCCAAAGTTTTTTGATGTTCCATCAAAATATTGAACATACTTTGGCCAAAGGAGGGCAATGTCATTAAAGACAGCATTAGAATAGAAAGCTTTTTCATAACATCCTCAGAAGTTGAGTCATCACAACTTCTATTCGGACCGGATGTTCAGAAACTTAAGGTTTTAGAGCAATGTATAAGGATCGATGTCTATTTTATAGGAAACAGAGCTAAGAGACTTATAGTTCATTTCGAACGATTTCAAAAGGTTGTGCAATTGGGAGAGATCTTTCGACTTCAATAGTATAGACCAAGTGAACTGGTTGGACTTCTTTTCAATGTGGGCGGGCCTTGGACCAAGAATTGTAACATCAGGGAAGTGCTGACTGATCATGCCCCTGAGCATAACTCCTACATGTTCAGTTACATGTCCAATCAGTTTATCCTGAAAACGAGATGAAAAATGAATCATGGCGAGCCTTTTAAAGGGCGGACATTCACAGAGCTCCCGGATTTTGAGTTCATCCTGATAAAATTGGTGAAAGTCATGGTTCTTCACGATTTGAAATAAAGAATTATCCGGATTAAGTGTCTGGATCAAAACTTTTCCATCCTGAGAGTAACGACCAGCCCGGCCTGCAACTTGAGTGAGTGTCTGGTAAACACGTTCTGAGGAACGAAAGTCTGGAAAATTCAGCTGGCTATCTATTCCCAATATCAACACAAGTTTAACTTTTTCAAAGTTATGTCCCTTTGAAAGCATTTGGGTCCCCACCATGAGATCAATCTCACCGGAGTGGAAACTACTGAGACGTTCTTCAAGTTGCTTGAAATTTTTTATTTCATCCCGATCAAATCTTTCAATTTTTTTATCAGGGAAAATTCGATTCAGAACTTCCTGAACCTTTTCTGTACCGAAGCCTTTCTGGGAGAGAGTAAGGCACCCGCAAGCTGAGCATTGCCCGGGAAGAGGCTCTTTGTATTCACAGTGATGACAAGCGAGCTGATTTTTTCTTTTATAGTATCTCAGAGCAATAGAACAGTTGGGGCAATTAAATTGTTGTCCACAACTTCTACACTGAAGGTAACTTGCAAAACCTAGTCGGTTTACAAATACCAAAACTTGTTCTTTCCTCGAGAAGGCACCTGCAATGGCATCTACTGATTCTTTCACAAGGGGCCAGGTGTCTTCATCTTGGTTCTGTTTTGATCTGGCATCTATAAGCTTTATTTCTGGCAGGAAGGCATCCCCGGCCCTCTCCTTCATCTCAAAGAGTAACTGACCTTCCTGATGAAAAGATGAGTAGGATTCTATGCTGGGAGTTGCCGAACCCATCACAATTGGAATGCCAAGTATCTGGGCCTTCTTACTTGCAACATCTCTGGCATTATAGGGACATCGATCATCTTGCTTAAAAGATGTGTCATGTTCTTCGTCAATAATGATGAGACCCAGGTTTGATATTGGTATAAAAACAGAACTTCTTACCCCCAGAACAAGGCTTCCCTTATCCATATTTCTTGCTGAAAGCCAGATCTGATACTTTTGAGAATCTGATAGCTCTGAATGGTAAGAAAGAATGGGGGCATCCAGATATCTGGCAAAAGTCTGAACGAACTGAGGAGTTAAGTTTATTTCAGGCAGGAGAAAAAGAACGCTTTGGCCTTTTTCTATGACTGATTTTATGAGATCCAGGTAGACAATGGTTTTCCCGCTCCCGGTAACTCCATGGACAAGATGTCTTTTAAACTGCCCGAGACCTTCTCTGATCGATTGGATAATACTTTTCTGAATAGGGTTCGGTACAAACTCCAGGTCCTTTCCTTCACCAAAAGTCTGCTCCAGATTTCGAGGCCTTTTCAGGTGATGAGGCAAACAATCAAAAATTAATTGCCCTAAAGAATAGTGATAATATTGTGCCATCCATTCAAAGAGCTGCAACTCCGTTTCATCCAGCTTCCAGTCAGGAATGGCCCTTTTAATGCTTTTAAACTTATCAATGGATGTATTTTTAAATTCATCCGAGCCTTCTTCGTCCAGGCTCAGAACGCAACCCAACTCACTTCTCTTCCCAAGGGGAACCTCGACGACCTGACCTCGGTTCAAGGGTTCATCATAGAAATAAAGAAGGCCATTATTTTTCTGAGGGAAATTTACGGCGATTCGGGCTACTTTCATTTAGAGCAGAAACTCAGGTCTAACCTCTGATGATTCCTTACCTTTTAATATCTGATCCCACTTACTATGTCTTTTAACAAGATCATCTTCCCTTTCTACAAAGTGACGGAGACTTAATGTTTCAAGCTGGAATTGCTCCCCGTTGAAAGTTTTTATCAAAAGATACTTAGGAAATGCATGGGTTCCATTGGCGAGTACATAGTCCTTGCAAATGATTTCGAAATCACCTGTAGCGGATTTAAATTTTATCTTTTGAACATCTCTCTCTTTGTAAGAGACAACGGCTTCAAACGGCCCCGCGTTCACAACCCACGCAAGCTTTCCTTCATCTTTTGTCAGCGTAACCTGATTGGTATCCACATACATGGGAGAATCCATGATTTTTTCGGCTCGTTCACGAGCAGCCGGATCTTCAGGACGCATTGGGTTTACTTCTGTTTTTCTGGCGTTTCTATCTTTGGAAATGATCGCAAGATACCTTTTATACTCGGCCAGAAACTCCACCTTCTCACGATTGATGAGTTCACTGTTCAGTCTTACCGGCACTCCGAGAGTCTTAAGGTAATTCACCAAGTGGCTACCGTCATTCAAAACCAGAGAAGAGAGAAGCCCGAAGAAAATTCCTTTCTCTGCTTCCTGCAAATGGGGCTTAACCGTGAAGGGAGTGAAGTTCGGATAATATACTTTATGAGTAAGTGAAGACTCACTGAACTTACCACTATTGTATCTGGTTTGGCTGATTTTTAAGGTTTCATTATTTTTTGTGAAAAAAATCTTATAGAAGTCTTCTGCCTTGATGTCTTTTAAAAGTCCAAGGTCATTGACCGTTGTAACGGCCTTATCCCCGGGAAGAATCTTTTTCACCTGCAAAGTTAAGACAACTCCATTCGTACTGACGTCAGGGTTGGACCCGTGCCTGAATAAGGATTCAACAGTGGGAACATAAGCTTGAGCAATACTTGTTATGAGTAGTGTGAGCGCGAGAGCGAGAAGTCTTTTCATACCTTTATTCCGTGTTTTACCAGTCTGCCTTTTAGTGATGCTAAGAATTTATCACGAATTTCGGGATCCTTCAGGGCAAAATCGATGGTCGCATCTAAATATCCGTGAACATTTCCTGTGTCATAACGTTCACCTTCAAAGCGATAGGCAAAAACATCTTTTTTCTGGCAAAGAACGTTGATCGCATCAGTCAGCTGATACTCATTACCGGCCCCTCTTGGAATGCTTTCCAGGATTGAAAAGATTTCAGGCGTAAGGACATATCTCCCTGGAGTAGCGAGGTTGGTAGGGGCATCTTCTGGTTTTGGTTTTTCCACCATACCTGTCATGCGCAGGGTTTTCTCATCAACGATTTCGCCCTTAACGATACCATATTTGTCCGTTTCGTTTTTATCCACTTCCATTACACCAATAACTGTGGCTCCATTGTGGGTTACAGAAACATCCATCAACTGTTTAATCGCCGGTGTATCGTTTATGACAATGTCGTCCCCCAGAAGAACTGCAAAGGGCTCATCTCCCACCATATTGCGTGCGCAAAGAACGGCATGACCTAGACCCAATTGTTCTTTTTGACGGACACTTGTCACATCCACCATTGAACCAATTTTTCTGATGAGATCCAGCTCTTTCATTTTATTGTTTCTTTCAAGAAAGGCTTCCAGTTCCTGGTTACGGTCAAAGTAATCTTCCACTGCAAATTTACCCGAAGCCGTTACAAAAATGACTTGTTCGATGCCGGCTTCACAAGCTTCCTGGACAATGTAATGAATCATGGGAACATTAATGATTGGAATAATTTCCTTAGCGATCTCTTTTGTGGCCGGTAGGAAGCGAGTACCTTTTCCTGCAATTGGGATGATGGCTTTTTTGATTTTCATAAATGTCCTTGTTTAAGAGAGAAAAGTTCTCTACATTTTTCTTTATGAAGAAAGTATTTATTTTAGCTGCCTTAACTCTACTGGGCCAGAATTCCTGGGCCCAAATCCGTGAATTCCAGACGACGCGCTTAGTATCTACTGCAGGTGCAGGTGTCGCGAGCATTCTTTCTACCGAAGCTGCGGTATTAAATCCAGCCGCCAGTGCTTTCTTCAGCGGGAATAGTGCTTCTTATCAGAGGTATAACACGCGTCTACAGAATAAGGATGCTGCACGCAGTACTGATGGATTTCCAGATGATAACCTCTCTCAAGGGTACTTTTTAGCCGACCACAGTGGTCCGGTAAAAGGTGGTACGGCCTACATCCTGCAAGATGAAAATAATTATGAAAGAGAACGGGTTGTGCTTCATGGTGCTGCTCCTATGGGCAAAGCAACCTCCCTGGGCGTCAGCTATAGTTACATTCGTGATAATCTTCCTCGGGGCTTTCCTAAAAGAAAGAAAATACATCACCAAACTTCCATCGGTTTTACTCATATCGTAGATGAAAAAACAATCCTGGGACTGGTGGTACTTGATCCCACCAGAACCACACCAGGAGAAGAGAGGGCCATTGGGGGATTTCAATACAGTCTCTCAGACCGCTTTATGTTGATTGGTGATGTCGGAACTCAATATACGAAGAACGTTTCAAAAGAATACTTGTGGCGAGCAGCTATTCAGTTGAACATCTTTAGTGATTTCTTCCTTAAAGTTGGCCGATTCTATGACAATATCACCGACTTTAAAGGCACAGGCTGGGGAGTAAGCTGGATTGGTCCACGCTTTGGAGTTGAGTTCGCTCAGAAATATTCTGAACAATTTGAGTCAGGATCTTATGTCTACGAGGAAGAAAAACTTGTAGATACTTCTTTTTCAGCCATCATAAAATTCTAACTTACGCTTCTAGGTCTCCGATAAGCGGGACATGGCCCAGGTAAAAGGTAAAGAGGCCCGTGAAGAACGGGAAAAAATGCTTGTTCTCAAACATAAGTTTGAGAACCGGATTACAATTGCAAAATTCGGGAAAGAATCTCTGGACGCCGGAGATTACTCTACTGCCCTTCAGAAATTCGTTGAATACATGCAGATCATGGCGGACGTAAAGAAAACCAAAGACATCTATGGAATTAAGCCCGGTCACTTTGATCCTAAAAAAGAAATTACTGAGATGCTCATGATAAGCCATCTCTATTTTGAAATGGCCCGGATCTATGATGCTGTTCCAAAGTTTGCAGATGATTCCAAAAAGTGCCTCGAGCAGTTTGTTCTTTTTTCTGCCAACCAACCCTATCAGGTTGTTAACTCGGAAATGATCCGGAAACATTTGAAAAAATCTGTGTTTAAAAATGCAGATGTTTTCAGGTCCGCTTATGAGCAGATTTATGTTCAGTCTAAGAAATGTTATGTCGTAACTTTTTGCTTTGGTGACGATCATCCAGTTACCCATGAGTGCCGTGATTTTAAAGACTGGCTGCTCGAAAGATCAGCGGGACGTGAAATAGTCAGAATCTATTACAAGTTTTCTTCAGATATTGTTCCTTCCTGGGAAAGCAACCGCTTCATGCATGGTTTTGCGGCCATAGTTTTCAAACCCCTGCTCCTTTTGTTTTCAAAAACGCTCCTTAGACTTATACTCAAATGATGCTGATTCTCTCTAAGTTAATTGTTAAGGAATGGTTCAAAAGCCTTGTGGGTGCTGTAACAGTACTCTTCCTTCTCATTTCAACTGCTGACCTGATTAACGGCTTCCTCCAGGGCAAGGAAGCCACCAGGGTTTTCCTGGAGTACTCCTTAAAGATGCCCGATCTCATGGGTAAGATGTTTCCCATTTGTTGCCTGGTAGCGACGCTTTTTTCTCTTAATAAGTTAAAAGGCCATTCTGAATTAATATCCATACTGGCCGCAGGTTATTCATTTAAAAAAATCTATTTCCTGATTGGTATAAGTGCTCTGAGTGTAGTTGGTGTCCAGTTCCTCAATCTTGGTTTTATTGAGCCGTTTGCCAATAAAGTGAAAAGGCAGGAGATAGAGAAAAGTAAAAAATCAGAGGGTAAATATCTTACAAGAAGCTCTATTGAAGGAGGGAAATTCTGGTATAAAACCCCCGCTTACTTCGCTTCTTTTTCTTACTTCGACCGTAAGACGAACTCTCTTCAGGATATTGAGATCTATTTTTTCTCTCCTAAACACTCCAGTGAAAAAATCTTAAAGGCAGACAGAGCCACTTTTATTGAAAAGGGCTTATGGGAACTTTCTCATGTGACTCAATTATCGAGTCTTGATACTCAGACTTTTCCCATGGAAAGTTACCAGAAAGAAATGAAGGTGATGCTGGAAGAAGAGCCCGAGGATTTTGGGGAATTTGAAGCCGATCTCACCACCCTGAACTTTTTTAAATTGCGACAATTTATCAACCGTCTTTCCAAAACAGGTATCAATGTCGCTGAATACGAAATCCTCCTGTTAAATAAACTATTCTTGAGCCTGGTTTGTCTGGTATTTGCCCTCATTCCAGTCTCAACTATTTTCAATCCCAACCGCCGTTCCAGCTCATTTGGAAAAAATGTTGTTCAAACTTTATTGGTTACGGTCGTCTTTTGGGTGCTTTACAGCTCAGCCATTGCCTTTGGTAACTCAGGTGCCGTAAATCCCTGGGTAGCAACCGGAATTATCCCCTTTCTCTTCTTTAGTTTTGTGCTCTGGACCTATATGAAAAACCGTAAGCTCTCGGTCTAAACAAGCACTCGTCGCTTTACCTTCTGTGTGCTATAAAACTCTCATGAATATGGAAAATTACAAACTAAAGGGAGAAAGTCTCCCAATTGTCACATATCCTGATCCCGTGCTTTCAAAAAAGGCGGAAGCGGTTACTGAATTTACACCTGATCTTGAGAAGTTAGTGGAGAACATGCTCTTCACCATGTATCACGCTCCTGGAATTGGACTCGCCGCACCCCAGGTGGGCCTCAGCCATAGAATATTTGTGCTAGATGTCGATTACGATCGTGAGGTTGTTACTAACTCTGCAGGAAAAGATGAAGTTCGCATGTCCAATTTCAGCCCCATGGTTTTCATCAATCCGGTCATTACCGGGACTTCTGGAACTACGACTTATGAGGAAGGCTGTTTATCAGTTCCCGGAGTGTATGAGGAAGTGAAAAGGTATAAATCCATCCATGTAAAATATCAGGACTTAAAGGGCGAATTCCACGAACTGGAAGCCGATGATTTATTGTCTATTTGTATCCAGCACGAAAATGATCATCTGGATGGAATTGTCTTCATTGAAAGACTAAGTAATCTCAAAAAGAATTTTTATAAAAAGAAAATGGTGAAAGAGAAAGCGAGATGAAAAAACTCCGTGTAGCTTTCTGTGGAACTCCTGACTTCTCTGTTCCGACTCTGGATCTTCTGAGTAATCATCCACACGTTGATCTGGTTAAGGTCATATCGATGCCTGATCGGCCTGCGGGTCGAGGTATGGAAATGAAGTCACCTGAAGTGATTGAGTTTGCCAAGGCTAAAAAGCTTTCCTTCTTTCAGACTGAAAATATCAATAAAGAACAAGAGATGCTCAGAGAGCTTAAAGCCCTCGATTTAGATTTCATTGTAGTTCTGGCCTTTGCTCAATTTTTGGGAACAGAAATGCTGAGCATGGGAAAACTTGGATGCTTTAACATCCACACATCCATTCTTCCAAAGTATCGAGGAGCGGCTCCTATTCAGTACGCCCTGATGAATGGTGATACTGAGACGGGTGTATCAATTCAGAAGATGGTGAAGAAAATGGATGCAGGTGATCTCGTTCATTTCCATACAGTAAGAATTGCTCCCACAGAGAACGGCGGACAGCTTTATACCAGGTTGAAGTTTCAAGCCGCCCTCGCTATGAACGATTTCATCCACAAGATTTTAAATAATGAAGTAACTTATACGCCTCAGGATGAAACTCAGGTTTCCTTCGCGCCAACACTGAAAAAAGAAGATGGTCTTTTAAACTTCAAGGACAAAACGATTACCGGGATTCTTAACTTGATCCGGGCACTTGATCCATGGCCTGGTACTTACTGCTTCCTGAATGGAAAACGTCTCAAAGTACTTGAGGCCACTAAGTACCATGCGAAGCTAACTCCAGGCACGGCCAAAAATGATATGGGCTCATTAGTTGTTGGATGTCAGGACGGTTCACTACGATTGACCCAGGTTCAACTTGAAGGCAAAAAGCCCTGCAGTGATCGTGAACTTTTAAACGGTATTAAATCAGAAATTCTTTTAACTTCAGATAAGGGTTAATATGTCTGTCATTATTTCGCCCAGTCTTCTCTCGGCTGATTTTCTGGAACTGAGAACAGAGCTTGAGCGCCTGAATCAGATTGATGATCTCTGGCTTCATCTCGACGTCATGGATGCACACTTCGTTCCGAATCTCACTTTTGGTGAACCCGTCTTAAACAAAGTGAAAACTGTTTCAAAACACAAACTAGATGCTCACTTCATGGTTGAAGATCCCGACTTCTTTGCTGACCAGTTTAAAGACGTGGGTCTTTACAACTTTACCTTCCACTGGGAAGGGGTTGTTCACCATGACAGACTTATCAGTAAACTCAAGGGACTTTATCCTTCTGTCGGTGTTTCTCTTAATCCCTCCACTCCTCTTTGTGTTGTTCCTGACTATATCTGGAGCAAGATTGATCTGGTTCTTCTCATGAGTGTGAACCCCGGGTTTGGTGGACAAAAATTTATTCCGGAGATAGTGGATAAAGTTATTGCCCTGGACAAGGTTCGTCACGAAAAGAACCTCAAGTTTCAGATTCAGGTTGATGGTGGAATTAATGATCAGAATGCTGGTTACCTCATCCAAAGTGGAGCCAACAACCTGGTCGCTGGCTCCTATATATTCTCTGCTCCCAATAATGATTATCAAAGTCGTATCAATAAGATTCGTTAGGGTTTTTATATGTTTGAAAATGCAAAAGTATTTAAGTTAACTGGAACCAATCTCACCCTTGAAGATTTAGCCTTCATTGCAAAAGCAAAAATTGGCCAGGTAAAACTGGAAATTGAATCCGCTGCCTGGGAGAAAATGAAAAAGTCCCGACAGGTGGTTCTTGATATCGTCAAAAAGGGTAAACCTGTTTACGGAATTAATACCGGATTTGGAGCACTGGCCTCCAAACAAATTGCAGTAGAAGATCTTGAGCAGCTTCAATACAACCTCATCCGCTCTCACTGCACAGGTGTTGGCAGGCCTTTTAATCGCGAAGTTACCAGGGCCATCATGCTTGCCCGTGCGAACTGCCTGATTCAGGGCTTCTCTGGAGTAACACCTGAAACGATTGCCCTGCTTCTTGATTTTATTAATTATGG